>NZ_JBDTTP010000005.1:0-116128 GCF_039930565.1 Flavobacterium sp.
TGCACTGTGAAACGGTTATTATTTCTACTGGTGCTACTGCAAAATATTTAGGATTGCCATCAGAACAACATTATTTGCAAATGGGTGGTGGGGTTTCTGCCTGTGCAGTTTGTGACGGATTCTTTTACCGTAATCAGGAAGTGGTAATTGTTGGAGCAGGGGATTCTGCTTGTGAAGAAGCACATTACCTATCAAAATTGTGTAAAAAAGTTACGATGTTAGTAAGAAGCGAAAAATTCAGAGCTTCTAAAATCATGGAAGAGCGCGTTCGTAAAACCGAAAATATTAAGATTTTATTAAATCATGATACAGTTGAGGTTTTAGGTGATGGAAATGTTGTTCATGCCATTAAAGCTTTAAACAAAACGACAGCTGAAGTTATTGAAATTCCTGCAACAGGATTTTTCGTTGCAATAGGGCACAAACCAAACACTGATATTTTTAAAGATTATATAACACTTGATGAAACAGGATATATTATTAATGTTCCTGGTACCTCAAAAACTAATGTAGAAGGTGTTTTTGTAGCTGGAGATGCTGCTGATCATGTGTACCGTCAGGCAATAACTGCTGCAGGCACCGGATGTATGGCTGCTTTGGATGCTGAACGTTATTTGGCTGCAAAAGAATAAGAAAAGTTTCAAGTTTTCTTTGTTTCAGGTTTGAAGTTCTCTTAAATGTGAATACTTAAAAACAAAAAGTCCCAATCAGTTCGATTGGGACTTTTTGTTTTTTTAATTCCAACAACTTGAAACAAATTAAACCTGAAACTTGAAACTACTATTTTATCTTCTTAATCAATTTAGCTTCTTCACTAAAACGGGTCAATTCTATTTTTGGTTTTCCTAAAAGTGAAATTTCCGCTTTATCTCCAATTGCTAATGAAATTGATGTTTCTGATAAAATACTTCCGGTGGCATAACTTTCAGCAGTAACATTTGCTTCTTTTAAATTCAATTTTGTTCCGATGAAATTAGAATTATTATCCAGACGAATTGTGGCTTTTTCAGCTATTCCCTCAAGAGTTGCTGACGATTTTTGATACAAATCACATTTGAATTTAATTGACGAGACTAATGATTTTACAGAAGCATTTTTACTTAATTGCAAACTGGCTTCATCAGCTTTTAGGTTAATCTCCGATTTTGACTTGTCATCAGCAATCAGAGTGAATTTCTTAGCATTGACATTCAAAAACAATTTCGAAAAATCCACACTGTTAAAAGTGATGTCATCCAGTAACAATTCCTGAATAGCATAAATTTTTGACTCATTTTTGGCTGTCACTTTCGTAAGTGATTTAGTATATGTTATATGAACAGTCAGCTTTTTAAAAATAGTAGATTCTTTTGAGGTGTATAACCTGAGGACTCTTTCTCTCAAATCCATCCCCACGATATCATGCAGGTTATCATCTGCTTCGATTTTGATTTCATTTTTTTCTCCACGTTCCAGATATATTTCCAAATTGTCTTCAGCTTCAATAGCATCAAAATCCCCCACTTCCTTTACAGACGTGGTAACGATTTTTGTTCCCTTTATTTTTTCTCTTTTCTGGGCAAATGTCAATGTTGTAAAAAGTAATAATAGTAGTAAGGCTGTATTCTTTTTCATTAATTTTAGATTTGAGTTTTGACAAATATAAAAAAATCATCCACTTTTTAGGGATGATTTTTTTATATTTTAAGAATCAGAGTAAAGTTATCCGTTATTTATACTTCCTCCTGAATTTGATTTTTGCTCCAGAGTTTTTGGTGATCCTTCATAATTGATACTCGCTCCGCTATTGGCTTCCGCTTTTAAGCTTACTTTTGGGTGAATGCTTATAGACGCTCCGCTTGAAGCATCAGCATCAATATCATTCGCTATTAATTTTTTGGCATCAATAGTACTTCCGCTTGAAGCATCTATTTTTAATTTTAAAGCTTTTCCTTCTACGTTTATGGTACTTCCGCTGCTTGCGCTGCATATAACAGAATCAGATTCTGTATTTATATTGATTGTTGAAGCGCTTGATGATTCTAAATCAATTTTCTCTCCCAAAATTACCTTTTTGCTATTGATGGAAGAGGCACTTGAAGCTTCCAGTTTTTCAACAACAGGCATTTTTACCGTTACTTTTTTGGTAACGTCGTTAAATGAGCTGTATTTGCATGAAATTATCAGCGTACCGTTCTCCACTTTTGTTGTAATTTCTTTCTGTAAATTATCATCAGCTTCAACAATAATTTCGGTAGCATCAGATTGTTCAATAACCACGTCAATAGCATTGCTTACGGAAACATTTTTAAAATCTCCCTCAACAATCCTTTTTTCAGTTGTGATATTTCCGCTTCCTTCAATTGAATTCATGTTAAAATTACAGGATGCGAACAGTAATGCAGTAATTGTAGCAATAATGAATTTTGTAATGTGAATGATTATTTTGATCATGGTTAATTGATTTTGATTATGACTCCGTTTTTATCTGTGGTCAAACGTCCTGAACTTTTTTTTCCGTTAAGAACCTCTTTGCCGTTTATTTTAATTGAAACTTCTTTTACTGTATCATTGTCAATACTATTTTCTTCCTCTACATCTTCAAAGTCATTTTCATCCGCCGGACAATTAAGGCATTTAATTTTTGAACCTTCTACTTTGTAGTTATAATTTCCACTAAAGTGTAAGTTGAAAAAATTATCATCAGAATCGTCATAATCCTCAACAGATGTATCCGGTTTAAATAATTGTCCTTCTGGTAAGTACAAATATACCTCAACTTCCTGACCTCTGTATTTGTTTTTTACGTCTGTAAGAAAATAATTATCCAAAATTAATTGATTTCCCCTAATTTCAACGTTATAATTTATTTTTTCTGCTCTTTTTTTTGCGGAAGTAAATGAATTTCCTCTGGCGCTCTTTTCTATTTGAATGTAAGGTGCTTTTTCATCAGTATGCAAAACACGCAAACGTACATTTGTAGAGTAAATCAACTGATTGTTGACAGAGTCCTGAACAAATTCAAACTCTCTGTGGCGGTCAAGGCCTTTAGCAAAATAATTATTGTATTTGAATTTTACAAAAAGGGTATCTGTTGGCTGAATAGCAATGGCTTTTTTCTCAACCATTTTGTTGTCATAAGAAACTTCAGTGGCTTGCTTAATTCCAATGCTAATGGCAATTGCAATAGCTATAATCCAAATGGCCAACAAAGTATATTTTGCTATGTTTCCAATTGATTTCATGTTCGGTGCCAACAATTTGAAGCCTAAAAGCGTCATAAAGAAAAATGGTATTCCCACAGCAAAGAACATTAACAAACCAAATGACCAGATAGGATATTCTGTAAAGTTTCCTGCTTCAATAAAGTTTTGCCATGGAAAATCAATAAAAACATTGGTTCCTAAAGTAAATACGCCAACTAGTAAAAAGAACAACACTGTAATTCCTCCAATAATTAAAATAACACCTAAAAACTTAGCAAAGATTTTAAAAACGGTCATGATAAAGTCTCCAAAGGAACTACTTATTTTTTCTGCCCCTGACCTTACGTGGTTTCCCATTGCATCATAATCAGCATTTTTAAATTTATCTGATAATGATTCAATTTCCTCACGAACCTTTTTTTCAATGTTTGAAATAGTGACCGGCTCACCGGTCATTTCAAGTTTTTCAGATGTTGTAATGGCTTCCGGAGTTACTACCCATAGTACAAAGTAAGCAAGAATACCAGTCCCAAATCCAGCAAAAACAAATACTAGGAATACAATTTTTATCCATACAGCATCTACTCCAAAATAATGTCCCAAACCGGTGGCAACACCTCCAATCATACCGTTTTCCTTATCGCGATATAATTTTTTATTTTTTCTGGTACCAGTATTAGCATAGGATTGGTTTGATTTTTCTTCATCTTCAAGGATGTAATCTTCAGGTTGTCCCATTACTGCAATCACTTCATCAACATCTTTCAGTCCCACAACATGTTTTTCGCTTTTTTGTTTCTCGTTTAATAATTCAGAAACACGCATTTCAATGTCTTTAATAATTTCATCTTGTCCGGATGAGCTATTCAATGATCTTTTTATGGCGTCAAAATAGCGTGTCAATTTTAAATATGCATCTTCATCGATGTGAAAAAACATACCGCCTAAGTTAATATTTACTGTTTTGTTCATGACTTATTGATTTTGATTGGTGATTAGTTTTACGGCGTCTGATAATTCTGTCCAGGTACCGTTTAATTCATTTAAAAATGTTTGTCCTATTTCGGTTAACCCGTAATATTTACGTGGTGGTCCTGAGGTTGATTCTTCCCAGCGATAATTAAGCAAACCGTCATTTTTCAGCCGGGTTAATAGCGGATAAACCGTTCCCTCGACAACGAGTAATTTTGCGTTTTTCAAAGTGTCTAATATTTCAGAGGTGTAAGCGTCTTTTTCTTTTAATACAGATAAGATGCAAAACTCAAGAACACCTTTGCGCATCTGTGCTTTTGTGTTTTCAATGTTCATAATTTCATTTTGTTTTTTTTAGATTGAACAATTCGTTTTTTGATTGATGATGATTGATTTTTCAGGAGCTGTTTCCTGCTATCCGCTTTATCTTTTATGGCGAACCCCGCCACAAAAGGATGTCGCTGCTATCAGGGCTAGGGCTCCAGTATTTATGATAACTTTTAATCTTTAATGAACTACTTTATAAAAGGAATCGTCAAAGGATATTTGTACAATTCTCCGTTAGATGTTTTTATAGAAGCGTAAATCACTAAAAAGAATTCCACTACTTTTAAAACTCCAAAAAGTAATACAGCTGTTGCCCCAATACTTAATAATCCAATGTTTCCTTCAAAGTTGAAATTTCTGATTTCAAAATCCTCATTGTTAAAAACGGCTTCCATTGGAAGATTCTGTAAAAAGACAGTAATAAAAATCGGAATTGCAATTAAGGCTAAAATCAAAGTGTAAAGCAAAAGGCTTAATTGAAAATTCAATGTCTGTTTCCCGTGGTGATTTACAAATTCTGATTTGTCTTTTTGACTCGTCCAGATTAGAATTGGAAAAATATAATTTCCAAACGGAATAAAATATTGACTCAATGTACTTAAATGCGTAAATGTTGCTGTATTTTTTTCTGTTGTGTTTTCCATGATGAGTGGTGTTAATTTTTTGATGATTAAAAGCATATAGTAATTTCTTATGCAAATATATGGCTAAAAGACAGTATCTTGTTTTACATAGTACCAAATATTAACAAATTTTTAACAAATATATAAATGTACTTAGTAATAAAATAGCACAATATAATCTGTTAGATACTGTATTCATTGTTATTTTAGAAAATAAATTGCAATTTACTGTGCGTGCATAGTTTTTTTGTATTTTTACATAAAAAAGAATCACATGGCAGTTTCAGTTTCCAAACTCAATAAATTTGTATTATTCAAATTACCATCAGCATATATTTGCGGCGTTCGGGTAAAAGCAATTAACAAAGACAGTTGTACCGTAAGTGTAAAACATAGGTGGATTAATCAAAATCCGTTTAACTCGATGTATTTTGCTGTTCAGGCTATGGCAGCCGAACTAACTACCGGAGCTTTGGTAATCTCTCAAATTCAGGAAAACGGGAGAAAGATTTCTATGCTCGTTGCCAACAATAAAGGAAACTTTACCAAAAAAGCAACCGGAAGAATTACATTTGTCTGCAACGACGGACATTTAATTACCGAAGCAATTCAGCAAACAATAGCAACAGGAGAGGGGCAAACCTTCTGGATGAAATCTATAGGAACTGACGAAAAAGGAATTCAGGTATCAGAAATGGATTTCGAATGGAGCGTCAGACTAAAATAAACAAAGAAGCAGTTTTCTTGATCTTTTGTGGAAGATATTATTTTTAACAGCGATATAAAGTCTTTTAATAGATGAGAATTTGTAAAAATTAACGTTAGCTTTCGTAATAATTTTTTTTTCTCGCTTTATTATTTAATCTTACGTTTATAATATACCTTAATTAAATATTGTATTACTATTATTGCGAATAAAAGGATAATAAGAAACAGTTCAAATGTTACTATAGCAACCATAGGCATTCCACATCTGGGTTCTCCATTATAAGTGTTTTTTAAGTCTTGTAATACAGAATTATAAACCAGATATGAAATGATAACTTGCAATATAATACTAAAAAGGCACACTTTAGAAAGGCTTAATTTTATTGTATAAATGGAAGATTTTAATCCAAATAAAATTTGGAAAATTAATGGCAAAACAAGTAGTAGAAGAGTAAAAATCCCGTACATAGTTTAATTATAAGTTGATTTTTATCATTTCAAAAGTAATGCCAATGTAAATCGGCTTGCTTTTTAAGATAAAAGATTACTATCTGCCAGTAACATTATCAGTTTTAAATTTAAGCTTTTACTTTTGCCCGCTGCTTATCACCCCATTCTTTCAAATGATTAATAAAGGGGATAAGTTCTTTGCCAATATCAGTTAATGAATATTCTACTTTTGGAGGCACTTCATGATATACTTTTCTTGAAACCAATTCATCTTCTTCCAATTCCCTTAATGTCTGGGTTAACATTTTTGGTGTTATATCCATTAATGTTTTTCGTAATTCGCCATAACGGAGGATTTTTTTATTACTTAAATTCCATAAAATCCTTCCTTTGTACTTGCCGCCAATTCTTTTAAAAGCATAGTCTACAGAGCAAACTACGTCTGTGCAACTATCAATAAAATTATTTTTTGCCATTTTTTTAATTTTAAATAATTGATTATCAATATTAGTATACTTTTAGTATGTAGGTTACAAGAAAGTGCATACTTGTGGTAAAGATACTAATATAATACTTTTGTACTTTAATTTAAAATAAATATTATGAAAGCAATACTATTGAATGAACCAGGAAAAGCATCCAACTTAAGATATGTCGATATTTCGAAACCGGAAATTGACGATAATGAAGTATTGGTAAAAGTAAGTGCCCTGAGTATTAATCCTGTTGATTACAAAACCAGATCATCAGAAGGAATGATTAATATGTTTTTTGAACAACAGCGTCCTGTTATTTTAGGTTGGGATTTATCAGGAACAATTGTAGAATCAGGAAAAAATGTGACTGATTTTAATCTAAACGATGAAGTATTTGGAATGGTAAATTTTCCCGGAAAAGGAAAAGCGTACGCAGAATATGTGGCAGTTCCGGCTTCACATCTTACTTTAAAACCAGAAAACATTTCTCATGAAGAAGCTGCAGCCGGAACTCTTGCTTTGCTTACAGCGTGGCAGGCTTTGGTTACAAATGGAAAAATAAAAGAAGGCGATAAAGTTTTAATTCATGGAGCTTCGGGCGGAGTAGGGCATTATGCAACACAAATTGCGAAACATTTTAAAGCGTATGTAATTGGCACTTCATCAGCAAAAAATGCAGCTTTTGTTTTGCAAAATGGAGCCGATAAACATATTGATTACACTACAACTAATTTTGAAAATGAAGTTTCAGATGCAGATCTGGTTTTAAATTCAATTTCTGATGAAATCAATAATCGCTCAATCGACATTGTAAAACCGGGAGGAAAAATAATTTATATATTAGGCACAATTGCTCCTGAATTTGCAGAAAAAGCTAAAAATAAAAATGTTGATTTAATTTCAATGCTAGTGGAGTCTTCAGGAAAAGATATGGATACCTTAGCCGGTTTGATGCAAAAGGGAATAATCAAATCGCATGTTTCGGAAACATTTTCATTCTATGAAATGGAAAAAGCACATTTACAATTAGAAACCGGAAGAACTGTTGGTAAAATTGTACTTACCCTTTAATATAATTTAAGTAAAAAACATCTGTTCAGGCAAATTTTGAACTGATGTTTTTTTTATTTCTATTTATTCAGATTTATATTCTTCAGAATAATATTGAGAAACCCAGAGATCAAAATTTTCTTTGTATTCCTGCTGTGCAGCTTCAATAATTGCTGTAGTATCTTTTTCTCCTTTTACAGAATCAAGGTTGAAGTTTGCTTTAAGCCATTTTATGTATTCTTATAATCCTTCACTCTCTTGGTAATCTTCTTCATCTTTATGGAAATAAACCTCCTCGTGATCAACAGAAATTTCTGAGTCAAAAGTAAGCAGCTGTATCAATTCTGTTACGTTTTTTGCAGTAACATGGTAGCCGCCTTCATCGCCAAAAATCAATACAGGTAATTCACTTAACGATTTGTTTTTTCCACCATCCCATAAAACATACATAGAACCAGAACGATTGGTTTAAGAAAAGGCATTAGATTACCTAAAAAACCAAGATCTTCACACCAGCTTTAAACCCTGAGAATAATTTTCGAATCCAAGTTCTTCGTTTACCTCAAAAAATAAAGTTAGTTCAGGCCGTAATCGGATTGTTAAATTTTTTTTTTTAAATCTTCTAATGTCATAGTTATTTGGTTTGTTTTATAAAGGTAAAATATATCTAAATTATACAATCCATGCATCTTCTATCGTATCAACAACCCATTTGTCTTTTACTTTTTTAATATTGAGTCGGTAACCATATCCGCACATATTTTGCTAATAACTATTATTATCGATATGTTTTTTAGAAAACTAAGATATAATTTATTTGATACTAAAATCTGTTTTTTTTGCGCACTTTTAGTAATAATCTATAAGCTTCATAAAATAATCAATAATTCAAATTTACTCCAAATCCAATCCCCATATCACTATCATAATGTGTCGTAATTCCTAAGTTTCTGGCGACAATATATTTTAAACCTGCACTATATTCCTTATCTGTATTCCACATCAAATTCATTCGTAAACGCCTTGCAAGCGGAATGTCTTTTCTTTCAAATTGCATTCTCATATTTCCATCCGTATAAACTTCAACATGGGCTTTTATGAGCATAGGTAAAGTATATTCAATACCGGCGCTTAAAACCGAACGATTGTCTTTGGTATTCGATTGCCCAAAAATATTTTGTTCCTGTTCTTCCATTCCCATTTTTCTGTAGCGCCAGTCAAAACCAATAAAAGGCATCAACCATTGATTTTTTCCGATGTAACGGCCAATATGGGTTTCCGTTTCATAACCGTGCATGTCATTATAACCCAATCTCCATTCTGTTCCAATACTCCAGCGCGTGTTGCTGTACATGGCTTCTCCGTCATTTCCGTTTGATGCAAAATCATTTTCTCCCATAAAATGAAACATACGATCATCCATTTTTAGCATTTTATATGCCATTTTCGGATCATGAATTAGTGGATTTGGTGCAGAATTTTCATAGCTAAAAATACGTCCCATTCCTGCCATCATATGATACAATATATGACAATGAAAAAACCAGTCGCCGTCAGCATTTGCCTGAAATTCGATCGTATCGGTTTCCATTGGCATAATATCAATCACATTTTTGAGAGGAGAATAATCACCATGTTCATTTAAAATTCTGAAATCGTGTCCGTGTAAATGCATCGGGTGGCGCATCATCGATCCGTTATACAATACAATCCTGACGTTTTCTCCTTTTTTGATTAAGATTTTATCTGTTTCAGAAATCACCTTGTTGTCTAAACTCCAGACGTAGCGATTCATATTTCCCGACAATTCGAAATGCATTTCTTTTACATTCGCCTCTTTTGGAAGATTTGTTTTTGTGGGCGATTTCAGCATTCCGTAATTTAAAGTAACAATATCGGCTGATTCGATAGTGTCATTTTCCATTGTCATTTCTTCCATTTTATGTTCCAAATGATTTATGGTGTTAGAATTTTCATTTTCACCGGTCATTTCAGGATACATTACTGCATTCATGTCCATTTTATTCAATGACATATTCATGCCCATATCGTTCATTTTGCCATTCATTTTCATCATGCTGTTCATCATCTTCATACCTTCAAAATATTTTAATTTCGAAAGAGTAGTGACAGGCTGTTTGGTACCAGTGCCCAAAAACAAAGAAGCCGATCCGGTTCTGTCTTCGGCTGTAGCCAAAAAAGCAAAGGATTTATTCTCTTCAGGAATTGTAACTACAATGTCATATGTCTCAGAAACGGCAATGATCAAACGGTCGACTTCTACAGGTTCAACATCGTTTCCGTCGCTAGCAACAACTGTTATTTTTTCACCTCCGTAAGTCAGCCAGAAGTAGCTTGATGCACCGCCGTTTGCAATGCGAAGCCTGACTTTTTCCCCCGGCTTAAACTGCGAAAGCTGATGTTCATTTTTCCCATTAATTAAAAACTTCTCATAATACACATCGCTCACATCCATGGCATTCATACGCTTCCATTCGTTAGTGACTTTTGTTGTAAAATGTTTTTGTTTAATGGCTTCGGCATAACTTTGAGTAGTTCCCTTTTTTATGGCAAACCAATCATTGGCATTGTGCAGCATACGTTGAATGTTTTCCGGTTTTAAATCCGTCCATTCGCTTAAAATTATGGGGATTGTTGGCAAATCGTCAATTCCTTTCCTAAAAGTCGAATCCCCATTCTTTTTATTGATGATAAAGAGTCCGTAAAGACCAATTTGTTCCTGCAGACCCGAATGGCTGTGATACCAATAGGTTCCGTTCTGGATAATTGGAAAAGTATATTTGTGTGTTGTTGCGGGTTTAATTGGCATTTGAGTTAAATACGGAACACCATCTTGTTTGTTTGGTAAAAATAATCCGTGCCAATGAAGAGAGGTGCTTTCTTTTAATTCGTTGTGAACATAAATTTCCGCAATATCTCCTTCTGTAAAGGTTAAAGTTGGCATCGGAATCTGACCATTTACGGCAAATGCATGTTTTTCTTTTCCGGAAAAATTGACAATTGTATCGCGCATGTATAAATCGTAACGTACAATCTTCTGTGCCTTCATTGTTATTGCAACAAAGAAGGTTAAAACTATATAATTGAGTTTCATAAGATTTAAAGTTTTAAATTTCGCAAACGCAATGCATTTACGATTACCGATACAGAACTCAAGCTCATCGCTAAAGCTGCTAACATCGGCGAAAGCAAAATTCCGAAAAATGGATATAAAATTCCTGCTGCAATGGGTATACCTAAAACATTATATATGAAAGCGAAAAATAAGTTTTGTTTGATGTTTGACATTACGGCGTGGCTGAGTTCTTTAGCCTTAACGATTCCGTTTAAATCTCCTTTTACCAATGTTATTTTAGAGCTTTCAATCGCAACATCAGTGCCGGTTCCCATAGCAATTCCAATATTTGCTTGTGCTAAAGCGGGTGCATCGTTAATTCCATCGCCAGCCATCGCCACAATTTTGCCTTGGGCCTGCAAACGCTGAATTTCTTTTAGTTTGTCCTGGGGTAGATAATCGGCTTTGAACGAACTCAGATGTAAATTTGCAGCAACTGCTTTTGCTGTGTTGGCATTATCACCAGTTAACATAATAACTTCAACGCCCTGGTCAATTAATTCTTTTATTGCCTGGGCGCTGTTTTCTTTTATCGCATCAGTAATGGTAACGTAACCCAAAACTATCTGATTGATTGCGATATACGAAACGGTTTTACCTAAGCTTTGTTCTGCTGTTATTTTATTTTCAATATCATCAGAAATCAAGGCATTAACCTCAAGCATCAGTTTTTTATTTCCAAGTGCTGTTTTTTTCGTATTTACAGTTCCTAAAACTCCTTTTCCGGCAATTGCTTCAAAATCTGGAATTTCTGTTAAAGCAATATTTTTAGCTTTAGCGAAAGTAACAACGGCTTGAGCCAAAGGATGCTCGCTGTATTGGTTTAGTGAAGCAATACTTTGAAGCAAAGAATCAGTATCGTTATTGATCGCATAAATTTGCTCTACAGAGGGTTTTCCTTCTGTAATAGTTCCGGTTTTATCAGTGATCAGCACATCGATTTTGTTCATATTTTCTAAAGCTTCAGCATTTTTAATTAAGATACCGAGTTGCGCTCCTTTGCCCACTCCAACCATAACCGACATTGGAGTTGCCAATCCTAAAGCGCAGGGGCAGGCAATGATTAAAACCGCAATAGAATTAATGAATCCGTAAACGTACGCTGGTTCTGGACCAAATTTCGCCCAGACAATAAAAGTCAAAATAGAAATTATAAAGACTGTTGGAACAAAATATTTAGCCACTTTATCGGCTAATTTCTGAATTGGGGCTCTCGAACGGCTCGCATCATTTACCATTTGAATAATTTGTGAAAGCATGGTTTCTGAACCTACTTTTTCGGCAATCATAACAAAGGATTTTGTTCCGTTTATTGTGCCTGAAATTACAGCATCTCCCACTTTTTTATCTGCCGGAATTGGTTCTCCGGTAATCATAGACTCATCTATATTGCTTTCTCCGGTAGTGATTTTTCCATCAACCGGAATTTTTTCGCCTGGTTTGACACGCAATAAATCTCCTTTTTTTATATCGTGGATAGAAATCACTTTGTCATTTCCGTTTGCTGTCAAGGTGGCTTCTGTTGGAGCCAATTTCAATAATTGTTTTATTGCTCCGTTCGTTTGCCCGTGTGCTTTGGCTTCTAATAATTGTCCAAGCAAAACCAAAGTTATGATTACTGTTGCAGCTTCAAAATACAAATGAATCGTTTCATGATGCGATTTGAATTCTGCCGGGAAAATATCAGGAAAAAACATTCCGGCAATACTGAATAAAAAAGCAACGCTGGTTCCGATTCCGATAAGTGTAAACATGTTTAAATTCCAGCTCACAATCGATTTCCAGGCACGGACAAAAAACATCCAGCCTGCATAAAAAAGTACTGGAATTGAAAATAAGAATTGAACCCAATTCCAATTTTCAACACACATTATTTTATAAAGCGGATTGTCCGGAATCATTTCCGACATTGAAATAATAAAGATTGGCAGCGTAAATAATACTGCAATCTTCATTTTTTTTAATAAATCAGTATATGTTTTGTTTTCGTCAGTTTCAGAAGGTTGCGATGGGACTAAATCCATACCGCAAATGGGGCAATCGCCAAGTTCATTTGAAATAATTTCAGGATGCATTGGGCAGGTGTATTTCACATTGTTTAGGATAACTTGAGGAATCAAATCCATTCCGCAAACCGGACAATCTCCTGGTTTGTCATACGTTTTATCTCCTTCACAGTGCATCGGACAATAAAAAATACCAGTTGTTGTATGATGATGCATTCCAGTTGACTCTTTTTTGTGCTCATGTTCAGTATGATTTTCGTTTTTTTGAATTGAACAACATGATTTAACTGTTGCATCAGCAGCCTTTTTAGAAGAAGTCATCTCAATAGTATAATTTCCTGTTTGAGTTAAAGCTTCCTGAAATTTTTCTGTGGGAATATGTTTCTCCATTGTAATGGTTGCCAATGGAGGATTTAGAGTTACTTCAGCCTGAATTCCTTCCATCGAATTCAAAGTTTTTTCGACTTTTTTTCGACAGCCATCGCACGACATTCCTGAAATAGTATATTGATGAGTCATTGTTTTATCTTTTAAAGTATTACAATGCAAATTTCCGAAGTAACGTTTACTTGGGGTTGTATAATTTTGGGTATGATTTGTAAGATTTACAAAAGTTAAGTTTTTATTTTGGAGAAAACAATTTAATGGGTATAGAATCTCGCGAAGTCACAAGAGACTCTAATAATCGAACTTTGAGGTACTGCGACTTTATTAGAAATAGATTTTTTGCTATAACAGGAAAATAATTGTTTTACAAATTCTCGATCTGAATACGTTTTTTATCCTTCAATTGTTTGAAATAAGTAGGGGTGAAGCCTGTTGTCTTTTTAAACTGATTACTCAAATGCGCCACATTGCTATAATTCATCATATCGGCGATTTCACTTAAAGAAAGTTCATTATAAATAAGCAGCTCTTTTACCTTTTCTATTTTTTGGCTGATAAAATATTTTTCAATAGTAGTGTTTTCAATTTCTGAAAAAAGATTACTTAGTGCATTATAATCCTGATTAATGTTGTCTGACAGATAATCAGATAAGTTGGTTTTGAGTTCGTTATTTTTATGATGCACCAAATCAATAATAAGGGTTTTTATTCTCTCAATAGTTTTACTTTTTTTATCATCTATTAAGTCAAAGCCTAAAGCATGAAGATGAGTTAAAAGTTCCTTTTTTTGATCTTCAGATAAACTGTATTTGAGTTCAACCTCACCTAATTCGACAGAAATAGTCTGAAGTCCGAGTTTTTCAAATTCAGACTTCACAACCATTTTACATCGGCCACACACCATGTTCTTGATGTATAATGTCATATTATTTGATAGTTTCTACAACATTTCCGCAGGTTAACATCGAAGAGCCATAATACGGATTCTTAACTGCTTTTTCTTTGCTTAACCAATCAGCATCTGCCATTGGGCAATATTGTTTATACACAATTTGTTCAGATTTTAAAACTTTCATTAAATCATAAGTGTTCTTTGAAAGGGATTTAAAAGTATCACGTTGTTTTTTAAGATCTGTCGTAGCAGAAATGCTTTTTGCATCGGCATTCAGTTTTTTCATGACTTTCTTCCACACAGTTTGTTCGTTACTTTTTAGTTTGTCTATTTTTACAGCAGAAATCGCCGTCAGTAAATCTTTGGCTTTTGCCGAAGTTAATTTGCTGTCACTTTTAATAAGAGCATCTTTTACCGTAAAATACGCATCATACACACCTTGTAACTCACCTGAATTAAAATCTTCAATTGTAGTTGTTTTTATTTTGGATGTATTTGCCTGAATAAAATTTGCACCGAATAATAATGTAATTATTGATACTGCAATTGCTATTGATTTTTTCATAATATGATATTTATTAATTTATAAAACTTTCATCATTAAAATTACGTAAGTAGAAGTACAAAATTAGGAATTTTATTTTTCATGTGCTTTATAAGAGAGTAATAACTAAAGTTTTATAATTAGTGGTTTGTTTTATTCTGGAATAATTTTGTTAAATAACTTTCAGAATTAATCTTTATTACTTAGCAGTAATTAATTATGCTTAGATTTTATTCTATTTAATGTATTTTTTTCAATACTAAATATCTTATTTAGAGTAATTTAATGAATTTCAATAGAATTAAATTGACCCTGAATACTATTAAATGATTGTAAATTAAATGCTTCTGAAAAAATACAAGGAAATATTTTTTTGATTGCATTATTAAAACTACATTTCATAATTATTTGTTAAATACAGCAGGGATTGCATTTATTTAAATAGGACAACTATTAAATAAAGTGAAGAAAAACTATGTAATCGATTGATTTTTATAGCTCTATACGTTATAATTTAAAAAACAAAATAATATTTAGCGTTTTTTTATAATAAAAATTAAGAATGTGATATAAAAAGAGGTGATTATTTTTAATTAATAATTTATTTTATGAATTTTTTGGGAAATTTATTTTTTATATAGAATTTTTTTTTATGTTTGTGTAATCGATTACATGTGTATTTTTTATACACTATTGAATATATTATATGAGCATTTACAAGGGTTTTGAACGAATTTAAAATTTAAAATTAAAATTTAAAACTACTCATTTTGTATAATTTTTAGATAAAAAATGTAATTAAGCAACAATTTTATAAATATTAAACTTACTAAACAATTAATAATAACTAAACAGGAGACTATGAATTTTAAAGATTTACTTAATAAAGGAGCAAATTGTTGTTTTGCATTTGTTATCTTATTGTGTTTGCTATCAAGCAATCAGGTAAGTGCGCAAGGTGTAACACTGGAGGGTGTCGTAAAAGATGCTTCAGGCTTGACCCTGCCTGGTGTAAATGTATTAGAAAAAGGTACTAAAAATGGTGTTTCTACTGATTTTGATGGAAAATATAAATTAAAGCTATCTAATCCTAAAGCAACAGTAGTTTTTTCATATATTGGGTTTAAAACAAAAGAAGTTGCTGCAGCAGGAAAAAATAAAATTGACGTTTCCTTAGCGGATGAATCAAATACGTTAAATGAAGTTGTTGTAGTAGGATATGGTACTGTTAAAAAGTCTGATCTCACAGGAGCAGTAGCAACCTTATCTGGAAATGATTTGAGAAAAAATCCAGTCGCAAGTGTTGCTGAGGCTTTAACAGGTCGTTTAGCGGGTGTAAATGTAACTTCTTCAGAAGGTTCTCCGGATTCAGAAATTAAAATTAGGATTCGTGGTGGCGGTTCGTTAACACAAGATAGTTCTCCTTTAATAATTGTTGATGGATTTCCTGTAAACAGTCTTAGTGATATATCATCTTCCGATATTGAAAGCACGACAGTATTAAAAGATGCCTCTTCTACTGCTATTTACGGTTCAAGAGGAGCAAACGGTGTTATTATTGTAACGACCAAAAAAGGTAAAGACGGAAAATTACAAGTTAATTTCAATACTTTTTATGGTATGAAAACCCTGGCTAATGAAATTGACGCACAATCACCTGAAGATTTTGTAAAATGGCAATATGAGTATTCCTTACTTAAGGATGATAATGCTGACTCTTATGAAGAGTATTTTGGAAAATGGCAGGATTATGATTTGTACCAGGGATTAAAAGGAAATAATTGGCAAAAACAAATTTATGGTCGTACAGGTGAAGTACAAAGCCGTGATTTAGGAATACGCGGCGGATCTGAAAAAATTAATTTCAATTTTAATTATGCACATTACGATGAAAAAGCGATTATGATTGGCTCTAATTACAAAAGAGATAACCTGTCATTTGCTGTGAATAATAAGGCCAGCGACAAAATTGATCTTTCCTTTACAATGCGTTATTCGGATACGGATATTAATGGAGGAGGAAATAATGAAGTAAATGATAATCCTGCAGACTCGCGTTTAAAGCATGTTGTAGGATACTCCCCAATTCCAATGCCGGGTTTAACTACGAATGACACAGAGGAAGCTAATTCCAGTTATCTCGTTAATCCTTTTATTGCTGTTGCGGACAGCGACCGTCAGCAACAAAGAAAAAATTACAATATGTTAGGAAGCTTTTCCTGGAAAATAATTGAGAATCTACAGCTTAAAACTGATTTAGGATTAGATAACTATAATTATCTGGATTATCGTTTTTACGGTCGTTCTACTTTTTATTCGCGTAATACGCCTGCAATTGAAAACAGAGGAGCGCCTACACTTGTAATGACTGATCGTAAAGATTATCGTTTTAGAAATGCAAATACTCTAAACTATGATTTTAAAAAGATACTGGGTAAAAACCATGATTTGAAAATACTTGCCGGTGAAGAGATGATAGACTCCCGCAGAAATGATGTAAATACTACTGTTGAGGGTTTGCCTAATTTCTTTGACTTAGATAAGTCAATTCATCTGACTTCACAAGGTTCGCCTAGAATAGTAGATAATTATTATTTTCCGGATGATAAATTACTTTCTTTTTTCGGTCGTTTAAATTATGACTATAAAGATCGTTATCTTTTTACGGCTACTTATCGTGCTGATGGTTCAAGTAAATTTTTAGGTGATAATAAGTGGGGATACTTTCCTGCAGCAGCTGTTGCCTGGAAAATTTCTGAAGAGAGTTTCTTAAAAGATGTTTCCTGGGTAAATTCGCTTAAAGTCAGATTAAGTTATGGTGAAGCGGGTAATAATAACATACCAACCGGTCAGACTGCTCAAAGTTTTGAGGCAAACAATTCGACCTGGATAAACGGTCAGGGTAATTATTGGGCTCCATCAGGTATTCTTGCTAATCCCGATTTAAAATGGGAGACTACAGTAACACAAAATGCCGGTCTGGATTTTGATTTTTTCAAAGGAAGAATTAATGGTTCCCTTGAAATGTATAAAAATGTAACCAAAGATCTTTTGATCAATTTCCCTGTTAGTGGTACTGGTTATTCTACTCAGTATAGAAATATGGGAGAGACTCAAAATACAGGTTTCGAAGCCACATTAAATATTGCAGCAATTGAAAAGAAGGATTATGGATTGAATTTCTCCTTTAATATAGGAGTAAATAAAAACCGAATTAATTCTCTGGGAAGTTTGAGTGATTTTTATATAAATACAGATTGGACTTCTTCTTCTTCGGGCACAAGTAATGATTTTGCAGTTAAAGTTGGTTCTCCAATCGGATTGATGAACGGGTTTAAAAGTGATGGACGTTATGAAGTTTCTGACTTTGATTATGTAGGAGGTGAATATGTTCTGAAAGCCGGTATTGCTGATGATTCTGAAATTGTAGGCGATGCACAGCCTGGAGATATGAAATTAAAAGATCTTAATGGGGATGGTAAAGTAACAGTTGAGGATAAAACTATCATTGGTAATGCAAATCCAAAATATACAGGAGGTTTTGTATTAAATGCCAATGCTTATGGTTTTGATCTTTCAGCTGCATTTAATTTTAGTGTTGGAAATGATGTTTATAACGCAAATAAGGTAGAGTTTACTACTTCTACACCACAAGGGCAATATAGAAACTTAAGTTCACAAGTGGCAGATGGAAGCAGATGGACTAATATTGATTCAGCTACAGGTGCATTGGTTACTGATTCAGCTGCACTGACAGCTCTGAATACCAATACAACTATGTGGTCTCCTTATATGAGCCGTTTCGTTTTTAGTGACTGGGCTGTTGAAGATGGTTCTTTTTTAAGACTTAACACGCTTACCCTGGGGTATACTTCTCCGCAGGCTCTTGTATCTAAATTAGGTGTTTCTAAATTAAGGTTTTATTTTACAGCTAATAATGTTTTTGTTCTTACTAATTATTCTGGTCCTGATCCTGAGGTTTCTACCAGACGAAGAACTCCTTTAACGCCAGGTGTGGATTATTCTGCATATCCGCGTAGCAGACAATTGATTTTTGGTGTAAACCTTAATTTTTAATTTAAAAATAGCAAAATGAAATATAAAATAATAATAGCAGGATTGGTTATAGCAGGTCTTTTTAGCTCTTGTCAGGATTTTTCAGACGATTATCTGGATGCTCCTCCACAATCAACTCTAGATGAATCATTAATTTTTTCTACACCTGAATTAGCGAGAGATGCTGTAAACGGAATAAAATTATCATTTGGGGATACCAATTCTTACAGAGGACGATTTCTTCCTTTTTACGGAATGAATACTGATACAGAATGGTATAATTCCGGAGAAACTGCAGCTAATGACAAACCAGCTTTAGTTAATTATGACGCAAAGTCAACAAACTCACAAATGGATGTTGCTGAAACTGCAGGTGCCGGAGGTGGTAATCCCTGGACATCAATGTACAGAGGAATAGAAAGAGCGAATTTATGTATTCGTGGATTGCGTAAGTATGGTAAACCTGTTGCAGGATCAGAACTTGGCACTTTATTAGGAGAAGCATTAACGCTTCGTGCTATATTTTATTCTGATTTAATGAAATCACATGGGGATGTTCCTGCTCGTTTTGAACCAGTTACTACGCAAACATTATATTTACCAAGAACTAATCGTGACATAATTTACAAACAGATTATTCAGGATTTAGGTGAAGCGGCTACTTTGGTTCCATGGCCAAATGAAACTACTAAAACAACTAGTGTTGAGCAAATTAACAAAGCCTTTATAAAAGGATTTCGTGCCCGTTTGGCATTAGTAGCCAGCGGATATCAACAATATCCTGATGGAGTTAGAAGAAGTAATGATCCTGATCTTTCAGTAGCAAACATGTACGCTTTGGCATTACAAGAATCACGTGATGTTATAGAAAGTGGAAAAGCCAGCTTAAATCCTTCATTTGAAGCTTTTTGGAGAAATATTAATAAAGAAGTTTTAACAGCCGGAGGAGAATCTCTTTGGGAAATCCCTTTTTCTGCAGGAAGAGGAAAAATGTTAATCAGTTTTGCTGTTGTACATAATAATATAGATCAGTATCAGACTGGTGGACCTAATATTGGTGGTAGTGCAGGGCCTTTACCAACTGTTTTTTATGATTATGATCAAAAAGATACCCGTAGAGAAGTTACTTGTGTTCCTTACTTCTGGAGCAAACCTGTAAATGGAAAATCTAAACAGGAATTAGGTGTTATAAACGAATGGTATTTTGGAAAATATCGTTTTGAGTGGATGAACCGTATCGTTAACAATAAAGATGATGACGGTGTAAATAAGGTATATATGCGTTATGCAGAAGTGCTTTTAATTGCTGCAGAAGCTGCAAATGAAATTGAAGGCCCTGCTGCAGCAGCTCCTTATTTGAAAGATATACGAAGAAGAGCATTTGCACCTGCAGACCATGCTGTAAAGGTAGACGATTATGTAAATGCTTTTGTTGACAAACCAAGTATGCTGAAGGCAATTATTGATGAAAATAAATATGAACTAACAGGAGAAATGGAAAGAAAACAATCTCTTATTCGTTGGAATTTATTAAAAAAAAATTTAGATGAAGCTAAGGCAAAATTGTTTCAATTACAACAGCGTACAGGAGATTATGCAAATGTGCCAGTTGATGTCTATTATAAATATGCAGCAGATAATGAAACTCTAATTGTATATGGTTTAAACAAAGGAGAAACTCAAAATCCAGGTGCTGATTATACTCTTTTAGTCGATGATAAAGGATTAAGCGGATGGAATGTTTTAAAAGACGATAAAATAAATTCGCTTTATAAATTAGGGGTTAATCCTGATGCTAGACAATATTGGCCAATTTGGCAGAAACTTATTGATGCAAGTAACGGACAGCTAATCAATTATTAGAATATTAATATTTGATTGAGAAATTAATAATAAATTATAAGTTATTGTTTATGAAGACAAAATATATATTAAAAGGATTAATTGCCACTTTATTGCTACTGTTCATAGTTTCAGGCTGTGAAAATTACAGTGAAGGTGTGATAGAAGATATTGGTGCAAGCAGAGAACTTTCGCCAATAGGGATTACAGCCAGGATCAGGAATCAGACTAAAGTTGAACTGGATTGGACAGTAAGTGAAGACGCTGATCATTATACAGTAGAAATTGCAGCCGGTGATCCGGAATTTAAAACTATTTTTAAAACGATTAACGTAAATGCTGCCGAATTGCCAATTCAGGTAGCTTTAGAAGGAGAAACTGTTTATTCTATCAGGGTAAAATCGGTAAGCAATACAGGTAAAAGCGATTCTAAATGGTCTGTTGTTACGGCTACTACTTTATCAGAGCAACTCTTCCTTGCTGTACAAGATGGGGATATTTTATCAAAAGATGTTACTTTAAGATGGGTTCCTAATAGTAATGTTACAGAGTTGGTACTTAAAAATAGTGATCCATTAAAAACAGTAACACATACTATCACAGCTGAAGAAAAAGTAAGTGGAATAGCAACAATTACCGGATTAACTTCACAGACTATATATACTGCAGATTTATATAACAATACTTCAAGAAGAGGTTCAAGGGTAATCAAAACCGGTATTGATATTTCTGATGGTATTGAGGTAGGTCCTGAAGATAATTTAGCCACTGTAGTAGCTAATGCGCCAACCGGCTCAGTATTAATATTAAAGCCTGGTGACTATACTTCACAAGTAATAACCCTAATATTGACTAAGCCTGTTACTATTAGAGGATTAAGAGATTTTGATAAGCCTAAATTAAAACTTACTTTTTCTATTACTCCAAATAGTGGCGATGTTAGTTTAATTGATTTAGATTTAAAAGGAGATGCTGGCAATAAAGTAGATGTAATACGATATTCTGCTAGTGCTGATTATGGTAAGCTTTTAATTAGTGGTTGTACAATTAATGATTACGATCGTACATTTATTGGAGCTGGAAGCGGTATAGCTGCTAAAATTGAATCGATAATTGTAGAAAATTCTGTTATTACTAATGTAGGAACAGCTGGAACAGGATCATTTATTGATTTTAGAGCTGCTTTTGCAGATGAGATTATTCTAAGACAAAGTACATTTAATAAATGTGTTGCTGGTGGAAGTGCCTTTATAAGAGAAGATAGTGCTACAACATTTGGTACCGTTACATCAGACATATCAATTGAAAATTGTACATTATATGGTGTGACCAATACGATTGCTGCAAGTGGCTCTCAAATATTCTATGTTCGTTTCGTAAAACATAACCTTGCTGTACGCAATTCAATATTTGCAGAAACGGTAGCGAGATACGCCAACCAGTCCACTACGGATAGTCCTGTGTTTGTAAAAAACAATTATTACAACACACCTAATCTAAATTTTGCAAATCCAGTGCTTCCATTAAAATCGGATGTTTCCGGAACGGCATTAGATCCTCAATTTGTTAATGCAATTTCTGGTGACTTCACAGTTCAGAATCAAAACCTGATTGATAACAATATAGGAGATCAGCGTTGGATTAAATAAGCTGATAAAACAATTTTTAATTATAAAGGCATGCTGAATTTAAAACATTTTTGCATGCCTTTTTTACTAAAAATTACCTAAATATTTAATACAATAATTATTAAATAAAATGAAAGCAAAAAATATTTTAAGCCTGATAGCTTTATTTGTCTTGATTGCCTGCCAAAATGATGATGGAAACACAGAGGTTTCAGCTATATTGGTTCAAGTGATTGAAATACAGGGAACTGATATTGCATCAGGTGTAAATGGACAGATGACAGCAAAAATAACACCTGAAAATGCAACTGATAAAACAGTATCATGGAAAGTTTCTGACGCTGCAATTGCTGAAATATCTCCAACAGGTCTTATAACTGCAAAGAAAAATGGAACCGTTACTATTACTGCAACTGCAAAGGATAAAAGTACTGTTTCAGCTACAAAAATAATTAATATAACCAGTTTTTCAGTTAATCCTGTTGGTTATGAGGTTTCCAATGTTACAGAATTAAGTACAGCTCTTGCCAAAGTAAAAGCAGGTGAAACTATTCTTTTGAACGGAGGTACGTATGCTCTCACTTCAAAAATTACATTAGCTGCATCCGGAACTTCAGATAAACTGATAACGCTTAAGGCAAAAGACGGAGCAGTAAGACCAAAACTAGATTTTTCTGCAATGCCTGAAAGTTCAGCTAATCAGGGAATAGTATTAACAGGTAATTATTGGCACATAAAAGGAATTGATATTTATAAAGCAGGAGATAATGGAATGCAGGTGAAAGGAAGTAATAATGTAATTGAATTTATGACATTCTCAGAATGCTCTGATTCCGGATTACAATTAGACAACGGTGCTGCCAATAATACGATTCTGAATTGCGATTCTTATTTTAATGCCGATGCAACTTTAGAAAATGCTGATGGATTTGCCTGTAAATTAAATGCAGGAACAGGTAATAAATTTATAGGTTGCAGAGCATGGCAAAATTTAGATGATGGCTGGGATGGGTATTTAAGAGATACAGATAATATTTCGACTACTTATCAGAATTGTTGGGCTGTAAAAAACGGTTATCTTAAAACAGGAATCAAAGGAGTCGGAGACGGAAACGGATTTAAAACCGGAGGGAGTGACGATAAATTACTAAAACATAATGCTAAATATACCAATTGTATAGCAGCAGGAAATGTAGCGGATGGTTTTGATCATAATAGCAATAGAGGAGAAGTTACGATCTATAACTGTTCCGCTTATGATAATGGAAAAAATTATTCTTTTAGCAGTACAAATCCGTTAGCAAAACTGATTATTAAAAACAGTAATGTTCTGGGAGCTTTCGGAACTGCGCTTGCTGATGTTGTCGATGTAACTAATAACAGCTGGCAAAACGGAATAACAGTCACTACAGACGATTTTACCAGTATTGATTATTCCCAGTTATTAGGAGCGAGAAAAGCAGATGGCAGTTTACCGGATGTTACTTTCTTTCACTTAAAAGCTGATAGTGATATGATCAACAAAGGGGTCGATGTTGGCTTGCCATTTAATGGCACATTACCTGATTTGGGTGCTTTTGAGCTTTAAATATTGATGATAATATTAGAATTTAACAATAAAATAATTCGTTGGGTAATCATCAAAACTAACGTATTAAATAATGACCATTAACTTTTTTTACAAACTAAACTTTAACCATTTAACACATTAACTATGAAGAAAAATTATCTATTTTTTTTAGTATTGATTCTGTTTGGATCCGTTGTACGGGGCCAGATTACGAATTCAATTACTTATGATTTTACAGACGGAACCATCATTGCTGCCAAGCAGAGTACAGATGGTAAACTGACTTTGGGAGGTGCCTATACATGGCATAACAATAGTCCGAGTGGCTATGGTTTGGATTTGAAATTGAACCAGGAAATTAATATTTCAGTTCCAGGAAGTTGTACGATTCGATTTCTTGGTTCTCAATATTCCGGTTTAAAACTTACCGGAACTTCTTCTACATCTGCAAATCTTGGAACTCAGGTGACTACAGTAGTCAATGATAAAGTAGATACGTATGATTTTGTATATTCAGGTGTTGCGGCTGTCTTAAACTTTAAGGCTGTAGTAGGAACTGGCAATGATATTTATCTTCCAAAAATTGAAGTTATACCGTCTCAGCTTGGTAAAGATTTTACTTCTCCTGAGAAAAATATTGCTTATTCTTTTGATTTAAGAGATCAGAGTATTATTTCAAGTACATATCCGGGAAATACTTACGAACTGGGATTGTTTAAAATTGAGGCTGGATGTTGTAATGCTTATAGCTTAAATGGAGCTCAGCATGGTATTGCATTCAAAGCAGGAAACAAGATTACACTTAAGGTTGCAGGAAATAGTTATATTAGGGTTGCAACTGATCAGTTTTCAGGCGGTACTATAAAAGCTACAAGTGCAACTGGTGCTTTTGATGTAACGACGGTTAATAATAATACTGGAACAACTTTTAGTAATGGAGCCCCAACTTATGTTAATATTTTATACGTGGGAACTGCCGGTACGGTTACGCTTGAAAGCGTAGGACCAACCAATTATTTACCATACATTGAGGTGTCTCCCGTACCTTATCCTGTTTCATTAAGTTCTTATGTGCAAAAAACAGGTACTATTGCTATAAATGGAACTACTATTAATCTTCAATCAGGAATTGATGCTGTATCTAATGCTATCGTTAGCGTTAGTGCTGGTACTGTAATTAGTGCTACTAACGAAAAAGCATCAGTACGAATAAACTTGAATGGAAGTGCGTTGTCTGGTTTTACATCTGTTTTAACAGGAGATATTGCTTCAGTGAGTGTTAATGGCGATGTAATGACAGTTACTTATACCAATAGTGCGGCTGATCCAAAAACCTACGCAATTACGATTAAGGATAATAGTATTGTTGCTGCGCCGGAATTCGGAAAAACCTACACCTATAATTTTGCAAACGGTTCAGAAATTCCACAGACAGCTTATACATCTCTGCGATATAATACCTATGTTACCAATGATGGCATGGTTACCATAAAAAGTAATACGGTTACTGACGCTGTTAAGTTTGGTTATCACGATGCTGCACACGGTGGTGTTTTCTATGCAGGAAATTCATTTGATGTAGCGTTAGCAGGTAATGCTACTATTACCGTTATTGCATGTACGTACGGATCTCCGGATGCTCTTTTAGAATTTAGAGATGAATCAAATAATCTTTTAGGTACCATTAGAGCACAAAATAATGGTTTAACTGATGCACAACCATTTAGTTTTTCTTATACAGGAGCTAAAGGAATTGTCAATGCAAAATTAGTTAGTGCTGCTAACCCAACAGCAGAAATTTATATTCATGGTATGAGTGTTGAAAATGCAGCAGAAGTAATTACCTCAAATGGTAAAACTGATGTTTGGGATTTTGGTGCAACACAGCTTGATGTTACTTTGTATAACAATAAACTAACTCAGTCAGCTATTAATGGTTGGTATTTACCTTCTGTTGTCGTAGGGAGTAATGGAAATGTTTTGCCTTCTTTTTCAGCAGGAGTATTGAGCTGGGTAGGAGGATCAAATGACAGATTAAGAACCCTTAATACAAATCTTACCCGTTTCGATGAAAATTATTCGGGAACAACTGACTATCAAGGTAGAGTGTATGTTAATGGTGGAGCAGCTGTAGGAAGATACATGAGCTTAACATTAAGCGCAGATGATGAAGTTACGGTTGTTGCCAAGACAGATGCAGGTGGAGTTGTTAATTTTGAATATGTTGGAAATCCTGCTGAACAAACCGATCAAGTCGCACTTTCTTCCACTATAACTGAACTTAAATTTGTAGCTAAAAAATCGGGAACGTATCATATTTTTGATACTAAAGATAAGCCTAGCTATTATAGAATTTATAGAAAGGATGCAGATTATGTTAATCTTACAGGAACTTTAGATGTGGCACAAGCCAGTGGAATTCCTAATGGATATAATGTTTTGTTTACAAATTCTGCAGGTAAGGCTTTTGCAGCAACAATTGCTTCAGGTTCTTATACGGTAAAATTGCCGGCGGGATATATGTATAATCTGAGTTTGTCTAATGCAAATGGATATCTTATTAATAATGGAAGTTCGTTACAAGTATTAAAAACGACTACAACCCATGATGTTGTAATTGAAAAAGTACAATTGTATACAGTTAGTGGTGCAATTACAGGCTTGGGGACTACTATTTCAAATTTAATTTTAAAATATACTGCTCCGGCTTCTGCTAATAAAATTTATGTACCTGCACCAGTGATCAATACAGCTAATGGTACTTATACTGTAGATTTAGAACCAAATACAGAATATACTATTTCAGGTCAAAACGTAAATGATTTTGAGATATTAGCCAATACAATTACAATTACAGGAACTACAAGTGCGAATGTAGCATTTACCGCAAAACCAACATATCCAATAACCATTAATACAACAGGTTTGGATGCTACTCAGATTAGTAATTTAAAATTGACATTTACAAACCTAAACGAAAGTGGGTATGTGTATAATTTTAATTCTGTTTCAGGAATAGCGTTACGTAATGGAACTTATAGTATTTCATACAGCGGGTTAGATAGTAATGTAGTGGTAATGACTTTGACGTCTAATTTAAAAGTTACTAATGCTGCAACTTCTAAAACACTTGATTTTGTAGCGCCGGCTTCAACTGGTAACACAGCTTATTCGCCAATTCTTACTGTTGGTACAGATAAGACATATAAAACAATTAACGCTGCTCTGAATGCTGTAACAAAAATGACGCGTACAGCTACAGATCGTGTAACAATTATGATTGATCCGGGTAATTATGAAGAAATGCTGGTCATTAGCCAGGCAAATGTAACGTTGAAAAATGCTGCTGCAACTCCAAACATTAATTTATTAAATAAAGGAGTTGATATTGATGCAGGAGCAGTAAGAGTTACTTCTTATTATGGTCACGGTTACAATTATTACAGTATGTCATCTGATCAAAAGTGGCATGAAGATGTTTTAAAAGTAAACAAAGAAAATGGTTATTTATCCTATGAGAATAAAGGATCTGGAACAACAAATGGTTCTTATTGGAATGCTACAGTTGTAGTGGGGGCAAATGGTTTTGAGGCTAATGATATTATTTTTGAAAACTCATTTAATCAGTATGTTTCTAAAAAAGAATCTGAAGATGTTGTAGTAATGTGGACTACAGGAAGTAAAGGACAGCGTTCAACTACTTATGGTGATACAGAAGTACAAAGAAAAAGTTTTGTTGAAAGAGCAGCTGCAATTTCTATTCTGAACAATATAGATAAAGTTGTATTGAATAAATGTAGAGTTGTAGGTCGTCAGGATTCTTTTTACGGAGGTACTGGTACAAGAGTTGTGGTTTACAAAGGTGTAATGATGGGAGGTACTGATTATATTTTCGGCGGAATGAATGCTGTTTTTTATAAATCAGACTTAGCCATGAACACAAGTGATGATAGTGGAGATCAGTCTTATATTACGGCTCCTCAACAAGCATCAGGAAGAGGTTATTTAATGTATGAGTGTAAGGTTACTTCGGCAATACCGGGTACAGAAACGGCCTCAGTATATCGCTCTAAACCTGGTTATTTTGGTCGCCCTTGGGCAGCAACAACCAGTGAAGTTGTTTTTTTCAAAACGACTATAGAAACGACTAATTTCACTGCTAATGCTGGTCAGTCTTTAATTGTTCCATTGGGATGGAATGATTCATTAAGTGGGCAGTCTGCTAAAATGTATGAATACGGAACTATCGAAAATTCAGGAGCAGATAATTCATCAGCTCGTGCAGCTTGGGCTACTAAGCCAGCAACAGCAACACTTACAGATGGTACTGCTATTACAACTTTAAATTTTACAAAAGGAAGTGATGGATGGGATCCGTTACCACAATTAATTGCTAATGAAAGTTTAGGTGTAAAAGATAATACGCCAACTTCTGCGGTTAAGGTTATTGGATACAAAAATAGAATTGCCATTTCAAATGTTAAATCAGAAACTGCTGTAGCTATTTATACTATAACAGGATCTAAGGTTAAAACATTCAAAACGACTCAAGATGTTGATTTTGAATTTCAAAATGGAGTTTGGATTGTTTTAATTAAAGCTGAAGATGGTCAGAAGGCTGTAAAAGTTATCACGAATTAATAATTTGGCTTAACGTTTAATTTAAAGCGGGTTTTTGGTTTTCCAAAAACCCGCTTTTATTATTATAAAACTATGGTTTTTAGTTAAAATCACTCAAAACTTTTAAAGATGTATAAAAAGACAAGATAAAATTTTATTTAAATAAAAAAAATCCTTAATTTAGACAATCGATTACATGTGTAATTATTAACCTATAAAAATTAATTATGAAAAGAAAATTACTTTATTTAACTTCAATTTTGCTTTTTTCAGCAATTTCAATAAATGCTCAAACTACAGTTTGGGATTTTGGCAATAGTACTTCAAGTGTAAATGATGGTGCTGTTACCGCTGCATGGCCAGTAACAGCAGGCGGTGTTGGTACTATTGGAGCATCCACTGATGCGGTAATAGATAAATTAGGTTTATATTCAAATGCTCCTGCATCAACAGCTATTACAAATTTTGGAGCAGTTAATGCATCAACCGGAGATTTTTCAGCTGTTACTGGTGGAGCATCATATACAGGAGCTAACCGTTTCCAGTTAAATGGAGGTGGCGGAGGTTCTGCTGGGAATGTTTTGCCAACACAACGTTACCTTTATTTTAATGTTGATGGAGCTTGCACTGTAAAAGTTTGGTTTAAAACAGGCAGTAATGGTACTGTACGTAACGTTTTATGTACTAATGGGGTTGCTCTTCTTGGTTCTGGTACATCTAATTCTGGAGGATTTGGAGATTTAGTTACTTTCACAGCAACGATCTCTGCTGTTCAGGCTGCGGTGGGTAAAATTTATATCTATGGAGATACAACCTCTAGTAATATCTATAAAATCGAAGTTACAGGTGCTAATGTAACAACGACCTTACTTGGTGTTGATGACTTTCAGGCTGATGCCTCTTCAAATGTTTTCTCTAATGGAAAACTGGTTTTTGTATCCGATGTAAAATCAGACACAAAAGTTGATGTTTACGGAATCAGTGGTGTTTTGGTCAAATCATTCACAACAGGATCAGATACAAGTTTTGATTTAAATACAGGTCTTTATGTGGTTAAATCAAAATCAGCTGAAGGTGAAAAAACAGCCAAAGTGCTGATTAACTAATTTACCTCTTAAAATATAATATTAAAAAGGAGAATATTCAATATCGAATATTCTCCTTTTTTTTGCTTTATGATTTTAATAATACATTCTAAAATCCAATAGTTTACAAAGCGCATAATGTTTCTGGTATAACTCTTCTACAACCTCAGCAAGATTATCATTTTCCTGGTATAAACTAAAAAAAGCCTTATCTATCGTACTGGAACTTGCTATTTTATTATACGATGATCCGTAACCTAAAATGGCACGGGCACCTGTAATATCCAAAAAATATTGTGCTTCTTCATGATTTAAATCCAATATTTTTTTATTGGCAAAATGAATCACTTTTCCTTTCATCCTCCCTTCAAAAAGTTCTGCTATTTCTTCAAGGCTGTAATAATAATCATGAAGACATATATTATTCGGCTCACCGGGCATGACGAAGTAAATAATTTCATAATCCTTAAAATTATGATCATCGTAAAGCAAGGCATTCAGGCTTTCTTCTAATCCTTCAATGGTATCACAGCTTTTATAAATACTGGCAATACCCTGATCGAGAGCAATTTCCTCTAAACTTTTTACCACATCTGTAACTGAAACAATATCTACATCCCGAACTCCTTCGAGGCAGAAAATAAATTTTTCATAATCCATACAATTATGTTTCTATAAATAAATATACCAAATACCAGTTTACACAAATATATTTTTTATTGTTTAAAATGCTATTATATTCTTAGTTTTTTAAACACATTTTATAACAATATTTTGGATATAGTATTCCAGTATTCATTAGTCTAAATAAGGGAATTGTGTGAGCTTTTGGTAAAATTATATAAAAATTAAAATTCTTAAATTAAATATCTGTTAAACAATATTCTTTATCTGTAGCTCCAAAGGCATAAATGACACTTGACCCGTACTTTATAAAATATAATGAGGCCGATCTAAAATAACTTAAAATAGTTTTCTGAGTTAAAATTATCCAGTTAAAATCTTTGGTTCAATTGCTGGATTGAACCCAATATTATTTGTCTTCAGAAAAAATAAAATCTTTTTTACTGTTTTCAGAAGTATAGTAATTTCATCAAGAAAAGGCTGTTTACAATCCTTTTTAAATCAAAGAGGCAATAGAAAACATATTCCAGTACAGGAGAAGGAAAAAGACAATTAAAGAATATTAAAAAATCGGGTATCATTATAATTGATACCAAAAATTATTACAATGGAATATAAATAAACATTTTGGTACCCAGATTTAGTTTACTGGAAGCCTTTATAAATCCTTTATGATTGGCAACTATTTTCTTTACCAGTGTAAGACCCAGGCCACTCCCACTATATTGGTCATTGTTATGCAATCTGTAAAAAGGATCAAAAATTCGTTTTTCATAATCCTTACCAAACCCAATACCATTATCGGCAACAGAAATTTTCACATAATTCATTTCCTGTTTTTCTCCAATTTCATCAATTTCATGTTTTGTAGCCTCAATCGTTTCAATTTTTATTTCAGGAGCAACGCCATCTTTTGCATATTTTATGGAATTCATTATCAAATTTGTAAATAATTGTTGCATTTGGTAAGGAATGACATTTAATTGAGGAAATGAGCCAACTGATACAGCAGCATTTTTTTCATTAATTGTATCTTTCAAATCGGCAAGAGTCTTTTTTAACAGCAAATTCATATCTGTTTTTTTATATTCCTTCTCTATAAAGTTAATTCTCGAATAGTTAATCAGATCAGTAATTAACTGGCTCATATTGGTCGCAGAAAACAAAACACGTTCAAGATGGTGTTTTCCTGTTTCGCTTAAATTTTTTTCATTTTCAAAAATAATTTTTGAAAACATGTGAATTTTGCGAAGAGGTTCCTGTAAATCATGACTTGCCGCAGAAGTAAAAGTTTCTAACTGCTCATTGTATTTTTGCAATTCGGAATTTTTAGCTGTCAGTAATTCATTTGCGCTTACTAAATCTGTAATATCTTCGAGAGCTAAAAGAATCATGCCTTCAGGCTTAGAATTAAGTATAGGACGTGCATTTACCATCATTATTTTTTTTCCAATATCAGTACAAACAGTATCTACTTTGAAATCCTCGAGGATGATCTTATCCTGCGTTATATTATATATTTTTTGTCTGAATTCAGGAACATTCCATTGACATTTGCCAATCTCAAAAAAGCTAAAGCCTACTGTTTCATTCTCAGTTGTATTAAAATATTTATAAAATGCAGGATTAGCACTCCTGATTATAAACCCCTTATCAATAATTAATAATGGCTCACGAATTGTTTGTATAATTGATTCAGAATAATTACGGGTTGATATTAGCTGTTCCTGACGATCCATAAGTTCATCATTTACACACATCAATTCTTCATTATTAGATTGGAGTTCCTCGGTAGAAGTTTCTAATTCTTCGTTTAGAGCCTGAAGTTCTTCACTACTGCTTAACAGTTCTTCATTGGTAGTCTGCAATTCTTCAAAAACTGTTTGTTGTTCTTCTGTTACCCTTTTAATATCTTCCCGCATTTGGGAAATTTCTTTTTCAAGTTCATTATTTCGTTTTTGATCTGAATTTTCTATATTCAAACTATTTTCAACAGCATCTGGTATCTCTTTTTTGTAAAAAAGTACCATAAGATATTCATTATCATGCTGAAGTGGAAGTATTTCAAAAGAAGCAAGATAAGACTTGTTTTTAACCTTAATATTGTTTTTTTGAATAGTTACTTTTTCATTCTTTACTTTTATAATAGCATTACGTAATTCAAAACTAATACCTTCACGCGCCATTTTTAAAATATCAAAATTTGGTTTTCCTGGTGATGGTGATAAAAAAGGACTGGTATCTCCATGAAAATGAACAATCTCAAGATGTTCATTTATTATTACACTTGCAGGAGTATAGTCAGAAAATAAAATGTCAGAGGCTATTTTTCTGAAATCAGTTTGCGGAGTATTTTTTATTTCTTCAGGTTTAACTTTATTCAAGTCGATTTGAGGACGTTTAAATGCTTCCGGGAGATACCGTCCAGGTGCAAATTTCCGAATATAAATTTTTTCCTGTTTTCCTATGTTTTCAAATAAATTTTGAGCATTGGTTGCCGTTTCTGATTTTCCTAAAAACAATAAACCTTTTTCCTTTAATGAATAATGAAAAGCAGTTAAAACTTTATTTTGCAAAAGCTGGTTGAAATAAATGAGTACATTTCGGCAGGTAACTAAATCAATTTTTGCAAAAGGAGAATCTTTGATAAAATTATGCACTGCAAAGATGCACATATCACGAATTATTTTATTGATATGATAATGCCCATCTCTTCTTGTAAAGTAATTACGCAATCGTTCTTCAGATATTTGCTGTACATCCTGATGTGAATAAATGGCTGCCCTGGCTTTTGTAATGCATTTTTCGGAAATATCAGATGCGAAAATCTGCACTTTGATATCCTTATTATTTGTTTGTGTTAAATATTCATGGATTGAAATAGCCAAAGAATAAGCCTCTTCGCCTGTTGCACAGCCTGCCACCCAGATTCTAAGTGTGTTATTGCTGATATTTTGTAGTATTAATGGAAAAACAATTTTAGGTAAACTTTCAAAAGATTTCTCATCCCTAAAAAAATACGTTACAGGAATCAGCAAATCATTAAACAATGAATCCTGTTCATTTTTATCATTGTTAAGAAAATTATAGTAATCCTCAATTGTATCTTTTCTAAGAATAACCATTCTTCTGGCAATGCGCCTTCTTATGGTGGGCTGTTTATAATTTCGAAAATCATTGCCAGTTCTTAAAAAAATAAGATTAATAATTTGAAAGATAATACCTTCTTCATTTTTTGGTATATGTTCCTCTTCTGTGTAAGCATAATTGGTTATGTAGCTCTTTTGTATTTCCAATAATCTTGAAGGGATGTTTTCAGGAGCTACTATATAATCTATCACCTCAGCTTCAATTGCATTTTGTGGCATCCCTTTAAAGGCTGCAGTTTCAGGATCTTGTGCAATAGTAGCCCCTCCTAATTCCTTAATTTTTTTAAGTCCTGCTGTGCCATCAAAAGCAGTTCCTGAGAGTATAATGCCAATGGCAAAGGTTTTATGAACTTCGGCAAGGGATTCAAAGAATATGTCTATACTGTTGTTTCGTCTTTCGCTGCGTGTTCTCTGTTTAAGTTTTAAAACCCCATCATGTGTAATTACAAGAGTGTTTTCTGGAATAATATAGACATGATTAGGAGCGAGATTGATATCATTAATAATTTCATGAACAGGTAATATAGTATGTTGAGCTAATATTTCAGGCAGATTGCTTGGATAATCAGGGGATAAATGCTGAACAACAACATAGGCCATTTCTGAGTCTTCAGGAATTGCTGTAAGCATTTTTTTAAAAGCATCTAAACCTCCTGCGGAAGCACCAATACCAACAACCGGAAAATTTTGTGCTTTTTTTGGAGGATTATTTTTTTCTGGGAAATTCATAATTATTTAAATGAGTTAAACCAAAGGTATAAACTCTTTTAGAATTAAAAAATTAATAAGCGTTTATGTGGTAATCATGTAAAACAAAGTTTAATAATGTATAAAAAAAAGTTCAATTTGTTTCCAAAATTTGTATTTACGATAAATATTATAGATGTATTTATCTAATAATCAAATTATTAAATTAAAATTGAATATCATGAAAAATTTATTTTAATAGCCATAATGCTTCATACAACATCTACATCTGATACTCCAGAGAGTCAATTCATGTGTGCATAAAAAAGCCTGTAATTGTTTAAAAATTACAGGCTTTTTTATGCATATTATTTGCTTAAAGAGACTCCAGGTATGTTTTAAAATTGATCAGATCTTCTCTTACTAATTTTTCGAAATACGGATTTAGCAATTTTGCCGCACTTTCTCCTGCTACTCCAAGAGGTGCATGGTAAGAGATTGTGACAATTATTTCTGTTCCGTTTCCGCTGGGTCTGAAAACAACTTTTCCAGCATTTTTTATTAATGAATCCGGCAACGAATTCCAGCTGATAAGTCTGTCTTTTTCATCTTTGATTATTTCTGCTTTCCAGCTGAGTTTTCCAATTCCCGCGGGACCTTTTGCAGTCCATTTTGAAGTAGTATAACTCAGGGGTCTAACAGATTCAAGATGTGTCATGAACTTTGGCAGGTTTTCAAAATCACGCCAGAAATTATAAACTTCATTTATCGGCTTTTCAATGAAACTATTTACACGAATATTTACATTTGATGACTTGTCATTTTTAAGATGATCAACCGCATCGTAGACTGGGCAGTATCCTGAAATACCTCGCAACAGCATTGCCCCGCCACTGCCAATTTTTGTAACACTTTTGTTTTCCTGTGATAACCCTTTGTATAAAAGATAGCCGCCACTGGTAATCATTGCGATTCTTTCTAATGTTGATACATTTTTTTTAATCTTTGGCAAGATTGAATTTTGATTTTTGGTCTGAGCTGTTGATATTGTTTCCATAATGTTTATTTTTTATTGTTTTTAATTATTAAATAGTAGGATAGCTACTGGTAATGATTGCTTTTCGTCCTTTTAATTTTCCTGATCCTACATATGAATTTTCTTCGTGGTCAGGTTTTATATTGATGAATACTTTATATCCCGGAAGGTTCTGCTTTTTTTCATCATAAGGAGGCTGCATATATTGAGTAAGAGGATTTTTTTTCGTTTAATCATTTTTCATAATGCCAAAATTAAATTTATAGGTTAAAAATAGCTTCTTTATAAGCCATTAGATTATAGTATTTTTGCTCATTTTTATAAAATTAACGGATAGATATAAAATACATGTGTGATAGATCAGATAAAAATTTTGTACACAGCAAATGCTGCAATTCCAAAAATAACATGAGCCACAAAAAGCTGCAAATAGTATCCTTGAAAATCGATATTGGGTTTCTTTGAAGATAGTGTAAACATAACAATCCAGCCCAAAATTCCTATAATGCCACTTATTGATCCCAATAGAAAAGCCACAGGGCAAGACATTTCAAGGACATCATAAACCCATAGATAATGATACGCCACAACAAATGCTAATCCAATAAGATAGTGCAGTAACCAGGCTAAAATGATTTTAACCGGCATTGCTGCTTCAATACCTAAAAAAGTTAATATATAAGTAAGCAGTACTGGCTCTTTATATAATTCTCGGGCACTTGCAGAAACAACATAACTAAAAAGCGTCATAAGTGATGTTGCCGCTATAGAAGAGATAACGATTTGTAAAAGAATATCAAAGTTCATACAATGATGTTTAAAGTTATTATAAAAAAAATGTACTTCCAGGTTATCAATGTAAAACATAATTGTCAAAATTGACAACAACATTAGTATCAGCATGAAACATAATTGCAACAAGGAAGTACACTTATTTATCAGTTTTTAAGTTATTGTTTAATCGCCTTCTTTAAAGACCCGGACATTGCTTCTGCATCCTCAGCATAATTAGCACGGTAATATTTGAGAAGCTGCGCTTTAGTTTTTTTGGAATCCTTCGCATGACCTTCCCAAATAACACCAAGAGATGTATAAGGAGGAACCGTAACACCAATACTACAGAAGAAATTAGCGATATTTCCGGTAATATGTTCTACTCCGTCTGAATCCCCTGTTACTATTACTCCACCAATTTTTCCATCAAGCGGAGAATCTTTCCCGGCAAGGATAATATCATAAACTTCATCTAGTCTTTCGATGCATTTTTGAAGTTCTGATGAATGGTTATTCCACCAGATTGGTGTTGCAAATAATAAAATTTCTGCTTCAAGAATTTTATTATAGATCTTGGGCCAATCATCTTTTATGTCCATGTGTGTATATGTTCCCGGAATTATGTTATGGTTGGCGAGTTTTATTATTTCAAAATCAATATTTTGTTTGGTAAGATATTCTCCAAGAAATGCTGCAAGCGTTTCAGTATTAGAACGTCCTTTATTTTTAAGGGTGGCCAAAAGTATAATAGCTTTCATCTCTTTTATTTAATATGAATCTTATGTAAATCTGTTGCTGAAGGACCGTTAATGACAATTCCTTCTGTATCAAATCGGGAACCATGACAAGGGCAGTCAAACGATTTTTCATCAGCATTCCATTGCACGATACAGCCCAAATGCGGACACACAGCAGAAAAAGCTTTTAAGGTATTGTCATAATCACGATAAACTGCAATTTTTTTCAGTCCGGAAGAAAGTACTCCGCCTTCTCCTGCTGGCAGATCTGCAGTGTTTTTTAAATCAGATTCATTTATCCAATCTAAGTATTGTGAAGCCATATTACCTGCTTCCTTAACGAAATCGACAGCTGTTTTAAGGGTTATTCTTGAAGGACTATACAAATCTTCCCTTTGTTTTTAATTCCCATTATACTATCACAAATAATCATGGCACCAATTGTGGTATGTGTCATGCCATTACCTGAATCTCCTGTAATAATATAAATGTTGTCATCGCCAGGATTTTTCCCCATAGAGCCTAAAGAATCTAATGGTTCCATTACTTGGCCTGACCATCTGTAGGAGATGTCATCCAACATAGGAAAATAATTTCGGGTCCATGCCTCTAATCGCTCATATCGTTCTGACTCCAATATATTTTCTTCATCTGCCTGACCGGTTTTGTGATCTTCACCTCCGGCAATCAGCAAATCGTATTTGTCATCATAATTTTCCAGGCGAACATAATGATAAGGTTGGGAAAACCATTTAGATTCCTGATCTCCAGTATCCCACCAAAGTGAATAAGGAAGTTTTCCTTTTGGAATTTTCCCTGCAATCACATAGGTTCTGTAAGCATGTTGTTTGGTATGCATTGTTAAGGTGTCATTAATAGGCGTATTGGTTGCCACCACAATATGATCTGCAGAAAAAGTATAACCATTTACTTTTGCGCCTTTTTTCGTAATAGCTGTTGCATGAGCTTCCGTATAAATTGTACCGCCAAGCAAAATAATGGCATCTGCAAGTCCTTTAAGATAATCTAATACATGAAACTGTGCCTGATTGCTAAAAGCCACACAACGCCGCTTTTCGCAGTTTGCCAGTGCCGGAATTCCTTTTAGCAGAGTGGTTCGCAGTCCGGCTTTTTGCGTAGCATGGAATTCTTTATCCAGATTTTCTTCTTTGTCAGTTGGATGAAGAAATAAATAGCCATTTACTCTTTTAAATGAACAATTGATATTTAAATTAATACCAATTTTTTCAATTTCATCAATTGCTGCTGCATGACTTTGTGCTGCCAATTTTATTGTTTCCTCTCCAAATGTATCTTCCAAAAAATAATAACGGTCATCAAGTGCGCAGGTTAAATGTGCAGTTGTACGTCCTGTTTCGCCACTGCCTATAAAACCATCTTCTACTAAAATCACTTTTTTTCCCGCTTTTAGTAATTTATAAGCTGTAGTAAGTCCAGCGATCCCGCCGCCAATAATTAATACTTCAGTCTGAATATCCTGATTAGGTTTATTAAAGGAAATTATAGGCGTAGTATCAATCCAAAAAGAAACATTATCGCCTGAGGTTATACTGGAACTTTTTAAAATAGTTGAATTGTCCATATATGAAAATTTATAGAAATTTAAAATGAAGTGATAATGTAATTTATTGATTTCAAAGCTACTAATGACAAATATGAGATACTTACAATTTTATTGACAAATTTTATATGATTGCCATTGTGCCTTTTATGTAAGTATTTAAAAGAAAAATATAATTCCAACTGCTTTTATATTAGTTAATTAGATTTTACTAATTTTAAAATTAAACACATGAAAGCAGCAGTTATACACGGCCCTGGATCCATTAAATACGATACGGTTGAAGATCCTAAACTAATAGAAAAAGATGATATTATTTTAAAAGTCACTTCTACTGCCATTTGTGGTTCAGATCTTCACATTTATTCTGGTGGTTTTCCTCAGGCTAGACCTATGGTTTTGGGACATGAATTTATGGGAATTGTTGAAGAAACCGGGTCTGCAGTTACGAATTTAAAAAGAGGGGATCGTGTTGTTGTACCTTTTCCTATTGCCTGCGGGAATTGTTTTTTCTGCAACCACGATGTTCCCGGAAACTGCGAACATAGTAATCCGGAACATTATGGACCAGAAGGAGGGATTTTGACAGAGAAAGGAGGAGCTCTTTTTGGTTACACGGATTTGTATGGAGGGTATGACGGAGGACAATCACAATATGTTCGTGTTCCTTATGCTAATTACGGCCCAAGAGTAGTTCCGGATGATTTAACAGATGAACAAGTTCTTTTTCTTACCGATATTTTCCCTACCGGTTATACAGGAGTGGATTGGGGAGAAGTAAAAGGAGGTGAAACAGTAGCAATATTCGGTTCCGGACCAGTTGGTTTGATGGCGGCAAAAAGTGCCTGGCTGCGAGGAGCTGAACAAGTCATTATTGTAGATACATTACAATACAGGCTGGATAAGGCCAAAGCCACTACGGGTGCCACAACTATACTTTGGGAAGATGATGCTAAAGATGTTATACAGCATATCAGGTCATTAACCAATGGGCGTGGAGCAGACGTTTGCATTGATGCAGTGGGTTTTGAACCGGATAGAAGTTTTACTGATCGTGTTAAAGCTACCGTTAATTTTGAAAAAGGTTCAACAAAGGTATTAGAAGCCTGTATGAGTGCTGTGAGAAGAAGTGGTATTGTTTCTGTTTTGGGTGTTTATCCTGTAAATTACGATAATTTCCCTTTAGGTCAATTTTTTGATAAAGGGATAATTTTAAAAGGGGGACAGGCTCCTGCACACAAACATATTGACAAGCTTTTAGAATATGTCATTCAGGGTAAAGTAAAACTGGATGATATAATTACCCACAGATTGCCATTATCAAAAATTTCGCATGCTTATGATATTTTCAAAAAAAGAGAAGACGGCTGTGTAAAAGTTGTGCTTGATCCATGGTCATAATGTACATACAATTCCTAAAAAATATTCCAATAGGTCTTTTAGATTTATTGGAATATTTTTTTAAAATAGTCTGATATGTTTAAATAATATATTTACTACAAAAAAATCAATACTGAAAAATGATACAATTTGTAACAATGAATTTGTTATGGATTGTGTCTAAATTATTAATTTTGAGAGAAATGAATTTCAGTTTTTAAAGTAAAAAAAGTCAAAATGGTAAATGAAAGAGTAATGGAGAAGCTGACAATATTGGCAGATGCTGCAAAATATGATGTCTCATGTGCGTCAGGTCAAAGTAAACGTGAGAATAAAAATAAAGGAATTGGTGATTCATCAGGATATGGAATATGTCATGCTTTTACAGAAGATGGACGTTGTGTTTCGCTGTTAAAAATATTACTTACGAACCATTGTATTTTTGACTGCGCTTATTGTGTAAGCAGAAAAAGCAATGATGTAAAACGCGCTGCCTTTACGGTACAGGAAGTCGTTGACCTCACAATTGGTTTTTATCGCAGGAATTATATTGAGGGATTGTTTTTGAGTTCCGGTATTTTTGATAATGCTGATTTTACAATGGAAAGGTTAGTCAGAATTGCGAAGAAATTGCGTTTGGAAGAAAACTTCAATGGTTACATACATCTTAAGGCTATTCCCGGTGCGAGTGATGAATTACTCAAACAGGCCGGTATGTATGCAGATCGTTTAAGTGTGAATGTCGAAATGCCAACAGAACAAAGCTTAAAATTGCTGGCACCTGATAAAAATCATCGCGATGTAATTAAACCGATGGAATATCTTAAAAATGAGATTATTGAATATAAAGAAGAAAAGAAGCTCAATTATAAAACACCACTTTTTGCCCCAGCCGGACAAAGTACACAAATGGTTATTGGCGCAACGAAAGAAAATGATATGGAAATTTTGGGAATGGCCAATTATTTTTATGAAAAGATGAACATGAGACGTGTATATTATTCAGGTTATGTACCCATAAGTTATGATCACCGGCTTCCGGCAATAGGAACTCCAGTGCCTATGATTCGCGAAAATCGTTTGTATCAGGCAGATTGGCTGATTCGTTTTTACGGCTTTAATGTGAATGAAATTGTTGGATTTGATCAGCCTAATCTTGATTTGGATATAGATCCCAAATTAGGCTGGGCTTTGCGAAACCTCCATCAATTTCCCGTCGATGTCAACAAAGCCGATCTGGAACTTATTAAACGTATTCCGGGAATAGGATTTCTAAGTGCCAAAAAGATTGTAGCGGCAAGACAATTTAAAAAATTGCAGGCTCAGGATTTACAAAAACTCGGCATTTCATATAGTCGTGCGAGATATTTTTTAGCTTTTGCAACTCCTTTTCAATTGCAAAAAGATTTAACTTCAACTCAAATCAAGGATCATATTTTAAATACTCAAAAGAGTAAATATAAAAATGATTTCTCCAACCAACTGGCTTTATTTTAATTAAGATGACACAGGTAATATATGACGGAACCTATGAAGGTTTCCTTACAGCCGTATTCGAGATTTACGAATATAAGCTGCATGATGTTGTTTTTGCCAAAAATGAAGTTTCCGGAGGTTTGCTTTTTTCCAGCAAGCACACGGTAACAACAGATGATGCAAAAGCAACACGGGTTTTAAACGGACTAAAGATTCACCTTTCAAAAAATGGGTTTGAAGGTGTTTATTGTGCCTTTTTATCAGAATTAGATCAGATAGAAGAATTATTATTTCAATATATACAATATGTATTTTCGAGTGCAGTAAATATAGAGCAGGATTATGGTAATAGTATCGTATTAGATATTATAAAAGCATCTAATTTAACTACAAAAGAAAGTCATAGAATGAAAGCATTTGTGCGTTTCAAACTCACTAAAGATGATTTGTATTATGCTATTGTTGAGCCTGATTGTAATGTATTGCCCCTTATCGAAAAACATTTTAAAAGACGTTATGCAGATCAGAGGTGGCTGATTTATGATGCAAAACGAAAATATGGAGTTTATTATGATCTTCAGAACCTTTCAACGGTTCAGCTTCAGTTTGATTCCCATTTGAATTCTTCCAAGTTTTTAGCTGAAATATTTGATGAAGATGAGGAATTTTTCCAAAATCTATGGCGGCGTTATTTTAGCAGTGTGAACATCGAGTCAAGAAAAAACATGAAGCTTCATGTTCAGCATATGCCCAAACGTTATTGGAAAAATTTGATAGAAAAAATTCCTAATATTAAAAAATAGAGAAATAAAATTTGAGTTTAATTTAATAAAAAAAGAGGCTTATAAAGCCTTTTTTAATTAATGTTTCCCTTTTCCTTTGCTATGTCCATGCTCTTTGTCATTTCCATGATGATCATTGTGCTTTGGTCCACCATTTCCTTTGCCAGGTTTTGGTCCAATAGTTTTTTGAGGTTTCCCTTTATAGCCTTTTCCATATTTTACTTTATGGGTTTTGAAATGATCATAAGGTCTGTCTCCTCTATAATCTGTCAATACTACCTTGTATTCGTTATAAAGATCATAATTTCTGTAAACAGTAGGTAATGATCGTCTTCTTATCCATGTTCCGTTATTGATGTACACATAATTAGATGTTCTGACATCATAATACGTTTCAAGATCGGGTAAATAATAATAACGAACATCATCATAACCAGCTGGTCCCCATGCTGGCGGGCTTCCAACATTTACATTTACAGAAAGCTGAGCATGTGAAGGAGTAAAAGACAGCAATACTATTACTATCAATAAATATTTTAAAGTTTTCATAATTCCATTATTAATTGGTCATATATTCTTTAAGACAAAAACCGAGCCTAAAAATAATTGAGATATTTGGTTAATTCTTAGAATCAAATAGTAGTCATTATTTACTTTTCTTCAAAGCATCTAACAGTTCAATCATATCAACTACTGCATAAGTAGAGGAATAGTCAGATACCGCATAAGGTAATATAAGACTATTGTTATGAATAATTGCACCGCATGAATAAACTACATTTGGAACATATCCTTCACGCTCATCTTCCAATGGTGAAAGCAGAGGCTCACTAAGTCTTCCAATTTCCTTAGAAGGATCATCAAGATCAAATAATGAAGCACCTATACAATAGCGTCTCATTGTTCCTACACCATGGGTAATAACAAGCCACCCTTCTGCTGTCCAGAGTGGCGAACCACAATTTCCAATTTGTGTAATTTCCCATGTGTAACGTGGTTCCTGAAGTCGAATAGGAGTATTCCATTGTGTAACCCTGTCAGAATACATAATATAATTATTAACACCATCTATTCGGGCAAGCATGGCATATTTACCTTTTATTTTTCTTGGAAATAAAGCCAGGTTTTTATTCTGAGCCCCGGTACCATGTAAAGGCATAACTCTAAAGGTGTAAAAATCTTCAGTAGAAATAAGTTTCGGCAATATGGTATGCCCATTATAGGCTGTATAAGTTGCCATAACACGGGTAGAACCATCGTCATCAACAAAGCGGACAAAACGCGCATCTTCGATACCACGGCTTTCAGAATCGGAAATTGGGAATATAACGCGTTCCGTAATATCAGAATCATGTTTGAATTCTAAATCATAAAATGATTTTGCCAACCAGAGTATTTCATTAAGGGCTATTCTTCTTTCTTCCCGAATAGCAGGGTCGCTTAAACCAGTATTTACAATATTCTTTAAAACTTCATATTCAAATTCATCCGGCAAATCCTGCATAATTTGTGTAATGTACTTGTCCTGTGTATGCATTTCAGACAATTTCATTAAGAATCGTTCTTTGTTAAAAAACGATTTGTGCATAATTTCAGCCTTATCAATATGATGACCAATTTTCATAATCTGAAGGTTGTTATCTTTGTCAAGAATACCTCTTCTGAAAACAATTGACGATATATGTCCCTCACCGGTTGCCCTAAAGGAAATAATAACTCTTTTTTCACCCATTTCCAGACCGGACTGATCAAAATCTTCCACAATTGAAGGATTGAAAATAGCGGCAGATTCTATAGCATATTCCATTGTGCAATAAGCTCCTATAAGCATTTTTCGATCAAGCGATATTGCTTCATAATTAATCTGCATTGCTTCTATTACAGGTCTGATTTTTTCGCAATGTTTAAAAAATATGGACGAAATATTTCTATGGCGCCTTGCAAACTCCCGAAGTGTCTGCTCCAGGGTTTCTAATACTTGTTTTTCATCAAGCATCATAATGCGCGCCACCATTTGTTGGGTCCTTTCATCACCATTCACAAAAAATCGTGCAACAACTCTTTTTGAATCAGGGATAAATTTTATATTTTTTCTGATAACTGATACTCGCATAGTTTATTTTTTTACAACCAAGTAATTTTAATTTATTTTTAATAATAAAACAAGTTAATAATTTTTAAAGAAAAAAAAGCCATATTTTTTATTAACATTACTGGACTTATATTGCTTTATCTGTAAGTAATTCATTATTAAGATAGTATTCTAAATATATCGCAATTTTTCTTCCTCAATATCTAAATAATGCATTTGTCTTCGTATTATAGATTCATCCAGGGTTTGATCCTGCCTGTTTTTATTTATGAGCCATTCTCTTTGTTTGTGTAATAAGTCCAGATAGATAGGTTTAAGGTCATTTCCAATTGATTCATCCTCATTTATATTAGTATGCTGTTCCCATTTCTGAATAAGATGCTGTAAGGAAGGGTTGTTTTCAATCTCGCCATTATAATTTGTTTTTAAATAATGTATGGCATATTGAGCTAATTCCTGTTGAATATTATGATAAATTTCATCTTTAGTCAATTTATCATCTGTAGTTTTAAAATCTATTTTTTTTATAAAATATGGCAAAGTTAAGCCTTGAATTAATAATGTCAGGAGAATAACAACAAAAGTGATAAACAAAATAAGATTACGTTGCGGAAATCCATTACCATTATTCAAATAAACAGGTATTGATAAGGCTGCTGCGAGTGAAACCACACCACGCATTCCTGTCCAACCCAGTATAAAAGGTGTTTTTATACCAGGGGCTCTATCAGCAACAGTAATAAATTTACGTACTATAAATGTAATAACTAAAGCACCATAGGAAGATAACATTCTGCTCACCATTAAAACCAATGTTATTACTATACCATAACCAATTGCACTTGAAATACTGATATTAACCTCTTCAAGACCTTTAGTAATTTGGGGTAAATCTAATCCGATCAGCATAAAAACTAATCCGTTTAAAATAAAACAAAAACTTTCCCAAACATTTATTCCATGCAGTCGGGATCTGCTGTTAAGAAAACGATGTCTGTTATTAGACAGAAGCAATCCACCGCTTACTACTGCCAATACACCTGAACTGTGCGCTTCTTCAGCAGCCAGATAAATAATATACGGAGTTAGAAGTGTTAAAACGATATCCATATTGGCGTCAGTTGGCAAATATCTATGTGCTTTCATAAAAAGCCATCCAATTAATAATCCTATTGCTACACCGCCAATAATCATCCAGCCAAAACTTGATGCCGCTTTATAAAATAGAAATTGCTCCGTTGCAACAGCAATCATGGCAAATCTGAAAATGATCAAAGAAGAGGCGTCGTTCAATAAACTTTCACCTTCTAATATGGAGGAAATACCCTTTGGAACTTTAACAAATTTCAAAATTGCGCCCGCACTTACTGCGTCCGGGGGTGAAACTATCCCGCCCAGTACAAAACCTAATGCTAATGAAAATCCTGGGATTAAATAATTAGCAACTAACGCTACAGAAAGTGCTGATAAAAAAACTACTACAAAAGCAAAGCTTGTAATAATTCGACGCCATTTCCACATTTCTTTCCAGGAAACTGTCCAGGCTGCTTCATATAATAATGGGGGCAAAAAAATAAAAAAGATGAGTTCAGGCTGGATATTAATTATAGGTACCCCGGGAATAAAGCTTATAACTAATCCGGCGAGTACCAATAATATAGGATAAGCCACTTTTATTTTATTAGCCAGCATAATCAGCAATAAAATAAGTATTAAAAGACCAAGATAAAATGGGAAGTTTTCAAGCATATTAGTTTATAGAAAATCTTGTTAGTTAATTCTTTATTTAATAGTCAGATTATTTATAGCCTTAATTAACAAATCAGGATCATTCGTTTACTGAAATATTATAGTTAGTAAAGAATTTTAAAGATAATAGTATTAATTATGTTATGAAATAAAAATTAATACTTATTTGTCAATTACTGTTGTCAAGAATCGTACTTCTACAAACCTATTTTTAATATCTCCATATTTTCTTTTTCTGTTTTATGTCTTGCAATTTTTATCATATTTAAGCCAAAAAAACAGCAGATTGTAAATAAAAATTATTACAATCGGCTGTTTTTTTATCATCTCATAATTAAATTAATTATCAAAATATATTAATAGTATAAGTAAATGATGTAGGCACAGCAAAAACCTGATATTTTTCGAGTGGTTTTGGACCACAGCTGGCTGACCCAACACCTAATGTTTTAGTTGATACGCAGAATACAGTTGAAGTACTTGGAGGCAAATCAATTTTGTATTCTACAGGATGCATTTGTTCATCAGTATGAGGAAGTACTGCTGCCTGCATTAGTTTTTCATCTGCTTTTACCATAAAAGAAGGCATTTCCCTGCCACTTAGTTTCGCCCAACTGACATCTTCATGATTGCCACGTTCCATCGGTTTTTCATATTCATATTGTTCATTTACTCCTAATTCATGAATACCAACTTCGGCTGAACTTTTGCGATCTGAATAATTTTCGAATGGTCCCCGACCAAAGAATGACATGCGATCCAGTTTTTTGTCTAATAACATTCGTACCCCAATTCGGGCCAAATTAATACGGAAACCAACAAATTTAACATCATTATCTACCTTAATTGATCCATCACCATTAATTAAATAGGTTGCAGTATGATAAACGCCAAAACCTTCTTTACCATCTGCTTTTGTTGTAGAAGTAATCCGGATGGAATATTTATCAATAATTTCTATTTTAAAATCAACTACTTTATATTGAAGTGTAGTTACTCCGTACTTTTCCCATTGCTGATAAGCCCAATCATCGTCATTACGGTGCGACGCCCGCCATAAATGTAATTTAGGTGAACCATCCGTTGTTAGAAGATTAATTCCATTTTTATTTAACTGACTCATAAAGCCTGTTTTCTTATCAAAACTTACAGAAAAATCTTTTCCTGAAATAATAGCCGATTCAGGATTTTGAACCAGTTTAACTGTCTGTGTGATTTTTATTTCATCCAGGGGCAGTGTATTCACGGGAACTTTAAATTGCTCAGTCGCTACTTCAAAATCTTTTTCAGCCCAAAGTGTTTTTTCCTTTTGCTTATATGAAATTCTTAAATAGTATTCCGAATCTGCTTTAGGATGCTCTATTTTGTAAGGGATGTTAGCTGTAAAAATTCCTTTACCCCAAGTAGGGCGAATTTTAAATTTTCCGTTTCCAATTTCTTGTCCGTTTTCGGTCAGGCTCCAGGTAGCATCAAAACCATCCAGAGAAATAAACTGGTATTTGTTTTTAATTTTAATACTGCCGTTAACGGGATCAGTAAGTTCGGTATCAATCCATTGAAATGCTTTTTTCATTTCGGGATAATGTGGCTTTACATTGTTTCCTGCTGTTGCACGGTCATAAGAAATTACTCCTTTGTGAATAAAATAGTGATCATTTGGCTTTTCTCCAAAGCCGCCTCCATAAGCTAAAATAGGATGATTAGGATCACGCTTGTTCCATAATGCCTGATCCTGGAATTCCCAAATAGCACCTCCCAAAATTTCAGGATTGTTGTCAAATGCCTTAGAGTATTCATCAAGAGATCCCATAGAGTTGAACATAGCATGAACAAATTCACAGATATAAAGTGGTTTAGTCAGACCCCAATTTTTCGCCATATCAACATACTCGGCTGCACTTCCATACATGCGTCCATCTAAGTCTGCAGGATTGTTTTTGCCGCTGCCAAATCTTTCATAATGAACAAATCGTGTAGAGTCAATTGCCTTAACTTCAGCCATTGCGGCTTTAAGATTTGTGCTGATTCCACCGCCTTCATTTCCAAGTGACCAAATAATTACAGAGGGATGATTTTTAAAATTTTCAACATTAGCCACATTACGATCAATAATAGCTGCTTTTATAGTTGGTTCTTCATCAAACCTTTTATCATAACCATGATATTCCATATTCGCTTCAGCAACTAACCAGATTCCCCATTCGTCACACAACTCATACCAACGAGGATCATTTGAATAATGGCTGGTACGGATGTGATTACAATTTCCTTGTTTAATAACTTCCAAATCGCGTATCATCTGTTCTTCTGTAACCGCATGCCCAACGTCTGACCAGTGTTCATGGCGGTTTACACCTTTCAGTTTGATAGGTACACCATTTACCATAAAAACACGACCGTTGATTTCTACTTTGCGAAATCCTATTTTTGATGACACTATTTCACCCTCAGAATTTGTCAATACAACGGTATATAGATGAGGAGTTTCAGCAGTCCATTTTAATGGATTCAACACTTTGATTTTTACATTAAGTGATTCTTCCTTATTAGCTTTAAGTGCAGTACCCATTGCAATTCCTTTAGCTATTTCCTTGCCTTCTTTGTCATAAAGTGTTGCTGTGAATGTTTGCGCTTTAGCAGTTTTGTCACTGTAATTTTTAATTTTAGCGGATACATTCAATGTTGCATCCTTATATTCGTTGTCCAGCTCCGTTTTTACAAAAAAATCACGGATATGTACTTGTGGAGCGCTCCATAGTGTTACATTTCTGAAAATTCCGTGCAGACGCCACATATCCTGATCTTCGAGCCATGTGCCTGAGCTGTATTGGTATACCTCTACAGCAATCATATTTTTGCCGGGTTTCAGATATTTGGTAAGATCAAACTCTGCAGCATTTCGACTATTTACACTAAAACCAACTTTTTGACCGTTTACCCACAAAAAGAAAGCACTGTCAACACCATCAAAAGTTATGAAATTACGACGGCCTGACCATTCTGCAGGAATAGTAAATTCCCTGCGATAGCTCCCCACCGGATTTCTTTCAACATAAGATGTATACCATTTCTCTGGTTCACTCATTACACGCGGATAATCTTTTTTAATCGTATATCCTAAGTTCCTGTAAAAAGGTGTGCCATAACCATGAACTTCCCAGTTAGAAGGCACAGGGATTTCTTTCCATCCGGAAACATCAAAATCCGATTTGTAGAAATCAACAGGTCGCTTTTCCGGAGTTGGTACCCAGTTAAATTTCCATTGCCCGTTAAGACTTGCACAAAATGATGAAGCATGTCGATTGGCCTTCAGGGCTTCTTTAAGATTGGCATATGGCATTAATGTGGCATGATAAGGTTCTTTGTTTATGCCTAATAATTCAGGGTTGTCTATTTCTGGTGGAATTAAAGCTCCTGTGTAGCCAGTTTGAGCTACAATCTGATTCACTTGAAATAATGATAAGAAAATTAATAGTATGAAAGTTTTTTTTGTCATTGGTTATAAGTATTTCTACATTGAATGCTATTTTATTTATAAAATATCTTTTTGATGAGAAGAATTGTTATTTATTTCAGAATTATTTATGAATACCACTATTATTAACTTATTTTTTAATCCATATAAAAACAAATATATTTAAAAAGCATATACAAAACAATCGGTTGCATTATTTTAGATTTTAATTTTATTTATTATAATATGAATTTTTTTAAACATAATAAAAAAAATAACACAATCGGTTGCTTTTTTGTCTTTTTGTTTATTTTTGTCTAACGCCTTAAAATTTAATTATCCATTAATGTAAGGTATCATGCAAATATTTTAAAATTTTTGGAAATCATATTAGGATAAAACTTCAATTTATTTAAAATACAGTAAAATTTAATTATTACTGTTGTAAGACGTGATAAGAAGTATTAGTAATCTAAACAGCAATCATAAAAAATAATAATTATAAAAATGATGATAAAAACAAGTAAAATTTTAGTATGCACATTGGGGTTATTACTCTCCGGAACAAATGTTAAGGGACAAAATAATCTGAATTCAAATGACAAATCAGATAATAAATTTGTACATCACGCAATAGGGAATCCTTATCTGCCTTTATGGGAACACTTACCCGATGGTGAACCCCGGGTTTTTGATGATCCTGATAATCCGGGAAAATACCGGGCCTACATTATTGGATCTCATGATGTGCGTAATACTAGCTATTGTGGCGCAGATATACGAATCTGGTCAGCACCTGTGGGAAATCTGTCCAGTTGGCGCGATGAAGGCCCTGCTTTTACTTATGAAGTGGATGGAAAATGGGATGTCATGTATGCCCCTGACCTTGTTGAGGTAAAAAGAAAAGACGGAAAAAAAGAATATTATTTATATCCGCACAGTCGGGGACAAAACAGAGAAGCAATGGTGGCCAAAGGAAGCCGGCCTGACGGACCTTTTAAGCCGATAAATTTAACTGCTGACGGAAAGCGTACAGTACCGGGCAGCATTTTAGGTTTTGATCCTGCTATTTATGTTCAGTATATTACCGATCCAAAAGATCCCGACTACGAAATTGGGTTCAGGGTTTATGGGTATTGGGGTTTTCAAAAATCATCAGCAGCAGAATTAGATCAGAATACCATGTATTCACTGAGACCAGGAACGAAAATAATTGAACGCTTTTTACCCGCCAGCTCCAGATATGGAGTAACCCGTGATCCTGAAGGAACTGAATTTCCTAAAATATATCCAGGTGAAGATTTAGGAACGTTCAATTTTTTTGAAGCATCTTCTATCCGTAAAGTGGGAAATAAGTATGTGTCGATTTACAGTGGGTATTCAGGACCAGAATATGGTGTAAGCAGTTCAAATTCTACTTTGCGTTATGTAATAGGCGACTCACCATTAGGCCCTTGGAAAAGTGGCGGAGTTTTAGTTGATTCCCGTGCTCCGGTATTGAATCAGGACGGTACCGCAATTGAAACAACTAATGCAGGTCATAACACACATGGCAGTATTCAGGAGATTAACGGGCAGTGGTATGTTTTTTATCACAGGCCTCCAAGAGGATTTGGTTACGCACGCCAGGCAATGGTAGCACCAGTTAAGGTTACCTGGGATGATAAACCTGTATCAGAAGGAGGTACTGTTTTAATTACAGGATATGACCCATATAGCCCTGATACAACATGGACAGCAAAAGATAGTCAGGGTAAACAATATAAAGGGGCAGAAGTGACTTCGGAAGGATTTCATATTTATGGGCTTGATCCTTATCAATATTATTCTGCAGGTTATGCAAGTTATCTTTCTGACAATAGCATCCAACAGGATTCATGGGATATTTGGGATAACCATATGCCTATTACTAAAGTTAAAAATGGCCATATTATTGGATACAAATATTTTGGTTTTGGAGGACTTAAAAAGGATAAGGATGGCTTAAAAGCTTTCAAAGGGACTAAAAAAGGAAACAATACAAAATTTAACTTGTTTCTAACCCCAAAAACAACAAAATCCTTTAAAGTTAATGTTTGGTTAGATGGTCCGTGGGATAATGCTGCCTGGAAAGGAAAAAAAATAGCAGAAATTATTGTTCCTGAGAATGCTAAACAGGAAATCACTAATTTTACTGCAGATGTTTCAAAGTTTGTTGACCAGTTAGATAAAAAACATGCTATTTTTTTAGTAGCTGAAGGTGTTGAATCAGAAGAACTCTTCAATCTGGCAGGTTTGGGATTCAGTTCAAAAGACAAGAAGATTTCACCTCCTGTTGTACCGACAGTAAAAATTATGGTTAACGGAAAAGCATTAGAATTTTCTCCAACTCCAGTAAGATCTACAGATCAAAATGGAATTTTAGGATATGATAGTTACCAGGAGACTTATAAAATTCCATCTGGTACAACTACAATACCTATATTATCAGCTTCTGCCAATAATTCGAAAGTAAAAGTTACGGTTACACAAGCAGTGACCTTATCAGGAAAAGCGTTAGCAAAATTTGACTATGATGGTGTAGTTAAAAACTATGTAATACAATTTATTTCGGAATAAAACATAAACCCCTGCTATCATGATCAGGGGTTTATTTTTTGTAGTGAGGATATAATAAATAGAATGGCAGACACATATATTCATTTATCTTTTTGGATGCATACTATAATATTAATTTAATGTAATTTTTGTATAATAATTTACTCCACTATGTAGATAGTAATCAAATGGTTACAATTTGGCAAGGATTCTGATTTGAGGTTTGATTTATTCAACATTTGTTTCCACTATCGTATGTTCAAATCTTCAATGTTAGTGAAACTTTGGTTAAGGTATTATTTATAATAAAAAGGAAAAGGAAAAATAAGTATTGTTTTAGAAGTCAAATCCCCGGAGTAAAAGATACTTCCCTGTATTAATGTTGAGCAATTAAAATGTTTAAATCGTTTTTTTAAAAATTACACTAAGATTTCCTGTTTAATAGTTACAGTTATTTTTGTATGAACATTGACTTTGAATTTTTGAAGCCATTATTTAATCTTTTGATAGCTTTTTCAACATCTCTAAAAGGTTCTCTTAATTTAGATGTTATTTATGTATAGCAATCGTACATTTAGCAATGCGTTTGATTAAAAAGATAAATGATTATAGCATCTGTTTTTTAATTAAAATTCTGGATAATTTGGAAAATAGAATTGCAATTGAAGTTTTTATGGAATGTAAATATTTCTAGAATTTAAATTTATGCAATAGTTTTCTTTTAATTTATAACTTGTTAATTGGTTTTATCTAAAATTCTGAAACACGAAAAGTTTAGTGTTATTTATTATTATAAGTTTCGAAATAAAGGATGTTTATTTAGGATATTGCATTTTTTAATTGTTGCATTTTTTTTTATATAAATAAATAAATAGATAGCAATGTATTATTTAGATTTGCATACAAAAGTACTAGTTGACTGGTTATTTGAGGATGGGAAATAAAATAAGCGATATCAGACTGTGGGATCAAATTAAAAATGGGGACGCTCAGGCTTATCATAAACTATATGATCAGTATGGTGATGTGCTTTTTTCCTTTGGAATCCAATATACAAATGATCAAGTTTTGGTAGAGGATGGCATACATGATGTTTTTTTAGAACTTTATAGATATCGCAAAACTCTTGCAGACGAAGTAAATATAAAATCGTACTTGTTTAAATCACTTCAGCGCAATATTTTCAAAAAGTTAAAATTGCAAACTAAAATAGTACGTCTTGATTCTATTGCAGAAAATAACTATAAAACAGAATCTGTAGAAGACGAACTTATTGTTAGTGAAACCACTTTTACAAAGCATGCAAATCTTGCCTTAGCTTTAACATCTCTAACTAAAAAGCAACGATATGCTTTGCATTTAAGGTTTAGTGAAGATCAATCTTACGAAGAGATTTCTATCATCTTAGAGATTTCTTTAGAGTCCTGCAGAACTCTTATTTACAGATCTTTAAAAGAACTTCGAAAGAAACTTTAAAAAAAGATTAAAAAAAGATTAAATTTTTTGTCTATGTTTTTGCTTTTTGTTTCTCTTACTGATATAGAGAATCTAAAAGAAAAATATTTTGTACCCAAATTTCAAAATTTTACCAAAAGAAAACAAAGCCGATTTAAAATCAAGAATTGCAGAAAGCATTGCTTCTGAAAAAAAACGCACCATAAAAAGAAAGCTTCTGGTATGGTCTTATAGTGCAGCCGCAGTATTTTTAATTTTCTTGGGTTTTTTGTTTAGTGTTAAGCAAGAAAAACAATCCGTTACGATTAGCTCGATTGAGCAATTTGTAAAAAACAGTAAAGTAGACAGTTCTTTTGCAAAAAGTAAGACAGTTAAATTGGTTTTATCGGATCAGAAATCTATTACTGTTGGTGACAGCACTACTATTGCCTATGATGCATCAGGAAATAAAGTTAATGTTAATAATAAACAGATCAAACAAAATAAATCTGGTGAAACACAATATAACACTGTTTTAGTTCCGTATGGAAAAAGAGCACAACTGAGTTTAGCAGACGGAACTTTAGTCTGGCTGAATTCGGGTTCTAAATTAATTTATCCAACCGCCTTTAATACTCAAAGCAGAGAAGTATTTTTAGAAGGAGAAGGAATTTTTGATGTGGCTCATAATGCAGCAAAACCCTTTTTTGTAAGAGCAGCCAATAATTATAGTGTTCGGGTATTAGGAACATTATTTAATGTGAGTTGCTATCCTACTGATGCTAAAGTTTCGACAGCATTATTGCGCGGTAAAGTGAAAGTTGCTTATGCTAAAAATGGATTCTTTAGCAATGATACATTACAAAGTATTCTTAAACCTGGAATGCTTGCGGCTTTGGACAAAAAAAACCAAACCATTAAAATAATTGTTCAGGATGTAGAGCCTCTGTTTTCGTGGAGAAAAGGATATTATGAATTCTCCCAGGAAAAACTGCCTCTGGTATTAGAAAAACTAACACGTTATTACAATGTCACTTTTGTGATGAATAAAGCAAAAAATCAGAATGAAACCTATTCAGGTGCTTTTAAACTGAACGATGATTTAGATAAAGTGGTAAAAACATTGGAAGCCACCACAGGTTTTGATTTCGTATATGATGCCGAAACCAGAGAGATAACTATTAACTAAATGCTAATGACTATAATTTATTGATGCCTATGATGTAAATAAAATTTAGAATAAAAGAAATATAACCAGTCAAAAAAAAACCAAAAGATGCTGGAACATCTCTTGGCTATGTAAACTTTTAATTGCGGATGCAATTATTAAAATAACTAAAACAAAATTATGAATAATAATCATGATAAAGGCTTTCTATTGCCTAAAAAAATCATCAACCTTACTTTTATTTTATTTATGAGAGTATCCATTTTAGTTCTGTATTTAGGATTAACCACTATTTATGCCAATGGTTTGAAAGCACAAAATGAAATCTCTGTAAAATTACAGGGAGCTTCACTGCAAACGCTTTTTACTACCATTCAGCAAAAGAGTGACTACGTATTTTTTTATAATGATGATTTACTTTCTTCTTCTAAAAAAGTAAATATAAATGGATACGGTACAGTTCAGGAAATCTTAAATGCTACTTTGTCTAATTCAGGCTTAACTTATACTATTATAGATAAACAGATTGTAATTAAGAAAGATAAAAAACAACAACAGCAAGAATACGACCTTACCGGAGTTGTCACTGATAAAATTGGAAATCCATTAATTGGAGTAAATGTATTATTGAAACGTAATCCAGGTAATTGGGATATTACACGTGAAAAAGGAGAATATAGAATAAGAGTAACAGCTACAGATTCGTTGCGCTTTGATTATTTAGGATATAAATCAAAAACAATTGCAGTTAATAATCAAAAATTCATTAAAGTGATATTAACGCAAGATGTAATGGAATTAACTGGCGTTGAGATTGTGGGTTCTAATGGATATACTAGTCTTCCTAAAGAAAGAGTAACAGGATCTTTTGAAGTAATCACCGCAAAAGAACTAGCAGAAGTTCCTACAGTTGACTTAGCTTCAAGACTAGAAGGAAAAATGTCTGGCGTAAAAGTAGATCCTAGAACAGGTAGTATTACTGTAAGGGGAACTAATAATTACATGGGCGGTGGGAATCCGCTAGTTGTTATTGATGGTTTTCCACAGTCTGAAGAGGATTTTAAATTTAGCAGAAGAAGCGTATCTGGTTCTTCCATTTTAAGTTTTCTTAATCCGGACGATATAGAAAGTGTTACCGTTTTAAAAGATGCTGCTGCAGCCTCTATATGGGGATCTCGTGCTGCCAATGGAGTAATTGTTGTAACGACAAAAAAAGGAAAAAAAACAGATCCTGTAGTTAGTTTTAGCACCACTACTACGATGGGTGAAAAAATGGATTTAGGGAAATTGCGTGTCATGAATAGTGCACAATACATCGATTACGAAAAAAGTTTAGTTTCTGGTGAATTTATTGCTGACAATCTTAACCAAGATATTAATTCTGGTCTTGCCAAAAATCCAAGTGCAGCTCAGGAAATTATATTTCAGCAACAAAGAGGAACCATTTCTATGGCACAAAGAGATCAATTATTAACGGAGTTGGCACAAAATGACAATCTGGGTCAAATTAATAAGTATTTATTAAGAAATTCAGCAACCAGACAATATGATTTATCTGTAAGTGGGGGAACTGATAAAAGCACGTATTACTTATCTTTAGCGTATAACAAAGATGATGCAGCCTTTAGAGGAAATGAATCCCAATCTTATAATATCAATTTAAATAACTCTTTTCAACTTAAAAGTTTTTTAAAATTAAATACAGGAATAAATTACGTTTCTAGTACTTTTCAAGAAAACAATACTGTTAATGAAGCCTTGTCAAATGTATCACAAACAGCATTGCGCCCTTATGATATGCTGGCAGATGAAAATGGAAACGGAATTAATAGGTATATTATTTTTAGACCTGAAATAGCACAAGGATTTGAAAACAAAGGATACTTGCCTTGGACTTACAACTATTTAGATCAGTTAAATTATTCTAATGTAGTTTCTAAAGGGGAAAATTTAAGATTAACTGCTAATTTAACCGCAACAGTAAACAGTTGGTTAAATTTTGAAGCTTCTGGTATGTACACTTCCATTGGAAATAAAAGCAGAGCATTAAATGAAACAGATAGTTATTATACTAGAAATTTAATTAACGAGGCAACCGATCCAAGTACTTTAAAAACAGGGATTCCTTATGGAGCTTATTTGAAAAATACGACAACTTCTAATGATTCTCAAAGTATGCGTTTTCAGATGAATGTCAATAAGAATTTCAATGAAAATAATTCCTTACACTTCTTGGCAGGTTCAGAAATTAGAGAAGAACGCAGAGAAGGATCAGGCCAAAGTTTTTATGGTTATGATGTAGATACAAATGGAGGAAAAGCTATTAATCCTACAACAGAGTATGTTACTGTTTATGGATGGTCGACTATTATTGGGGCTTCAGATAATAACATAAGCAAAGCCAGACAGCGCTTTTTATCGTATTATGGATTGGGCTCTTACGATTACAGGAATAGATATCACGTATCAGGAAGTGTTCGTTTTGATGATACTAATTTAGTGGGAGCTTCTAGGAAAAACAGGGCTTTACCCCTATGGTCTGTAGGTGGTAAATGGGATATTAATAAAGAGTTTTTTCTAAAAGAAGTGAGCTGGTTAAACAATTTGTCTGCCAGAGTAACGTATGGTAAAGCAGGAGCCTCACCTGTTGGTGGTTTTGGAAGTAGGAGTCCTATTATTGGTTTGTCGCCAACACCTGATTTTTACACCCAATTACCAACTGCCAATATTTCAGTGGCAGAAAATCCTGAAATTAAATGGGAAACAACAGCAACACTTAACTACGGTTTAGATTATTCTATTTTAAACAATCGTTTAAACGGAAGTGTCGATTTTTATTATAAAAAATCAGATGATATTATAGCTAATGTTCCACATAACCCAACATATGGCTGGTCTTATTTAAATTACAATACAGCTTTGCTTAAAGGTCACGGTGTGGATTTAAATATTGGCGGACTTATTGTAAACAAAGCTTTTAAATGGAATAGTAATTTCAACTTATCGTATAATACCAATGAGGTTACAGATACTCGTTATAAACTTACTACAACAAATCAGTATTTAGCGTCAAATCCAATGCTGGGGCAAAGTATAGGCTACCTGTATGCTTATAAGTGGGCTGGTCTGGACGCTACAGGTCAATCGACTGTTGCTAAAAAAGATGGTACTATTATCAACTCTACTCAAGGGATTCAAATGATTGATAAAGACGATCTAAAATATATGGGAAATACTATTGCACCTTATTTTGGAGGATTTATGAATAATTTCTCTTATAGTAATTTTACATTAGGTGTTCAGATTACTTATTATATGGGTAGTGTATTTAGAAATCCAGTATTGCAAAATTATCCTGTTGGTCCGGGGCAACAATATGGTGCTGTAGCCAAAGATGTACTTATTGCTGATCGTTGGCAAGTAGCTGGAGACGAATCTAGTACAAATGTTCCTGGTTTATCCAACGTTAGTTTTAATAGCGTAAATCGTTTTCAGAATGCAGACATTAATGTATTGCCTGCAGACAATATTAGACTGCAGCAAATTTCTTTAGGCTATAACGTTCCTTCTAAATTTTTAGAAAGAACCTTTATAAAGTCTTTGACTTTCAATTTTGCAGCCAGAAATTTAGGATTATTGTGGGTTAAGAATGATTTAGGTATTGATCCGCAATTCTTGTCAACTAATAACTATAATACGCTTGCACCGCAACGCAATTACTCTTTACAATTAAATTGTAGTTTTTAATTTTAAAAAACAGACTTATGAAATTTCTAAAGTTCACACTATATATTTTCCTACCAATACTTTTATTAAACTCTTGTAGAGATTATGTTGAAGTAGAACAGGTTGGGAACAACAGAATATTAAAATATACTGCTGATTACAGAGGCTTGGCTAATAATTACACAACATTGAGCTCTTTTGGAGGAATTCATTTATTTGCCAATGCTGATACTGAATTTCCTATCGCATACCAAAATGGAGTTTCTACAATTTGGGCTAATAGTTATTCATGGCAAAAAATAATATATGATCCTTCTCAAAGCGATGCAGACTGGAATGGTTTGTATCTCTGTATTTACTACAGTAATACTATTATAGACGGGGTAATGAGTAGCCAGAGCGGATCAGATGCAGAAAAAAAAGAAATTTATGCCGAAGCATTAGTTCATAGAGCATTTGCTTATTTACAGCTAGTTAACACTTATGGGCCACAATTTGACCCTACAACTAATAATTCAGAAAAAGCGGTGCCTCTATTATTGGAACCACTCTTATTTTCTTCTTTAGAAAGAAATACAGTTGGGGAAGTGTACGACCAAATTATTTCTGATTTAAAGAATGCCTTGGCTAATGATATTCAAAATGTACCTCAATTTAATGTTTTACCATCAAAAACAGCAGTTTATGCTTTATTAGCCAGAACGTATCTTTATATGGGAGAATACCAATTGAGTTTGGATAATGCACAGAAAGCACTTGAACTACAAAAGGGTCTGATTGATTTAAAAACATTTACCACAGGTTTTAATTATCCAGCTTTAACAAAAAATCCAGAAATCATATTTTCTAAAACCTTATTATTTGGCTATAGAGGAGCTCCATTATCAAATGATTTACTAAACAGTTTTGAAAGTAATGATTTGCGTTACAATTATTACACCATGGCAGGAACTAGCTTTAGACCAGGTTTTGTAGGTAGAGGTTTTGGAATTGCAAATTATAGTCCGACAACTGGTATCAATATTGGAGTTTCGGTTCCAGAGATGTATTTAATTGCTGCGGAATGTAATGCAAGACTTAACAAAACTCAAGAGGCAGTTGATAATCTAAATATTTTAAGAGCTAAAAGGTACAGTGCAGGTTCAGCTTATCAAATCACTGCAGCAAACAGCACAGAGGCTTTGAATCTGGCATTAACAGAAAGACAAAAAGAATTGATAGGAAGAGGATTCCGTTGGTTTGACCAACGCAGATTAAATCTGGATCCTGTTTATAAAAAAACATATACCAGAGTTTTTAAAGGGGAGACCTATACATTAGAACCAAACAGCGCTGGATATGTATTCCCTATTAATCAAAATTACATCGATTTAAACCCTGAACTGGGAAAATAAAACACATATAATGTTAAAAAAAATATCAAATATCAAATTACTGGTATTGGCATTTTGCGCCTTTACCTTACAAGTTACAAGTCAGGAAACAAAGCTTAGATTAACCGGAATGGCTGATACGCCCATTCCGGGATCAGCTTTAAATATGACTTATGATGCAAAAGGTGGCCCACTAGAAAACATAAAAGATATAAACGGTTACGTGTATGTTTTTAATGATTACAAATGGGAAATTGAAGATCTTAAAATGAAGAAAAACGGCGCTTTCTGGAATGTAGAATATACCGTTCCCAAAAACTGTGCTTTTATGGCTTTCAAGTTCTATGGCAATACAGATAATGGTATTTTGACAGATACAGGACAAGACACAGGATACATTTTGGTGGTTTTTAAAGAACCAAAAGTGAAAATGCCAGGAGCCGATTTGGCTTGGGCAACCTTTAGAAATAAGGATTTTAATGGCCAGTTTGGTGATTATTTTAAAGATTTCACGATAAATGGAGATGCCACTGAATATTGGTTAAAAAAAGAAGTGTCCGATCACGGAAACAGGTTTCCTGAGTTTTTTGACACTTATTTTAAAGTGTTAAAGGTGCAAAAACCTGAAAAGTTTCAGGAGTTAGGTAGTCGTTTTTTAGGAGATTTTACAAAAAAAATAACTGGAATGCCAGAGGAAGTCTATCTAAAAGTGCACAACATATATTTAAACGAACTAAAAGACAAAACAAAAGCAGATTCACTAGAAAATGTAATTCAGAAACAATTTCCAAAAGGGGCCTTTTTACGTTTTAAAGCATATCAAAAAATTATGCCAATTGCAGATGCTGCAGAGAGAAATAAAGTTATAACGCAATTTTTAGCTGATTTTCCATATACTGTAGATGTGCCTGATTCTCAAAAGTATTTTTATGATAATATCGTAAAAACGCAATTTGGCTATTATTTTGAGACCACAGATTACAAGAGTATTTTGGCTATGATTCCAACAATGAATTTTGCTAACCTGAATGATGCTTATCATCAGAATATTTCTAAAGGATTGTATTTAAAAGTGGTTGATCCCGCAGTTATAGAAACTATGGCGGTTCCTGTCATTAAACAAATGCAGCAAAAAGTAAATGATTTGTCCTATATGCAGGGCATTTACTGGTCACCAAATCAAGCAACTGAAAATGCAAAAACACAGCTTAATAATGAGTTAGTGATCCAGATTCGCATGTATGATATGTTGAAAAAGTATAAAGAAGTTTTAGAAACTTTTGAATTACTACCCTTTCAAAAACGTTATGAAAAAGCAAGTATCAACGATATTCATGTAAGAGCGTTGGAAACTTTAAACAAGCCAATTATTGAGGTATTGAAAAATGCAGCAAGAGTAAATGCTTTATCTGAAGATTCAACAAATAAATTAAAAGAAGCTTATTTAAAAGAAGGGAAAAAAGAAACTGATTTCCCCGCTTATTTAGAAAAGTTAAAAAAAGAAAACAATTCACAAGAGAAAATCGTTCTAATGAATCCTGTTCCGGCACCAGCAATTAAAGTGGAGACAGCAGACGGAAAGCCAAAACAACTGGTTTTAGACAGCGGGAAAATTATCATAATTGATTTCTGGGCAACCTGGTGCGGACCATGCAAAAAAGCCTTTCCGGCGATGCAGCAATTGGTAAATAACTTCAAAGAAGACAAACAAGTTGAGGTATATTTTATCAGCACTCAGGAGACCAAAGAGGGATATAAAAAAGAAGCATTGGCTTACTTAAAAGAAAAAGAATTAAAACTGGATACTTATTTTGATTTAGTTAAAAAAGGCGGAGGAACCAATAACGAATCATTTGCAAAATATGCCGCTATTTTTAAATCAAGCGGAATTCCGAGAAAAGTAGTGATCAAAAACGGTCAAATCCGCTTTACATCAGAAGGTTTTTCGGGAAATCCGGGTCAGTTGGTAGATGAACTTACTGAAGTTATTAATGCTTTAAAAAATGAAAAATAGATTTTCAAAACCCAATAGCGTTATGAAAAAAACAATTATACTGTGTATACTCGGTTTGAGTATGCACAGTTTATCGGCACAGAAAAAAGCTGTTGATGAGTCTGCGTATCAAACATGGCAACGAATTAACAGTAAATCATTATCTTATAATGGAAAATGGATGTCGTACAGCACTGTTTTTCAGGATGAACAAAAAGAAAACAAAAAGCAAATCATTGTTCAGGGAGCTCCAAAGGGAAAACGTTTCGTATTTGACAATGTGAGCGATCTGAAATTCATCGGAAAAAAAGACTGGGTTCAGTACACTAAAAAGGATACTACGCTTTTGCAAAACCTAAAATCAGGTTTAAAAAGAGTATGGAAAAGCAAGCATTATACAACGATTCTTGAAGACACAGATATTTTATATTATACACGACCGGAAGCTGAAAAAGGAGCCTTTTTTCTACAGCGTTTGGTTTGTTATAATGTAGAAACCAACGACAGTTCATTTGTAAATAATATTAAGTCATTTCGTTTTTTAAAAAACAAATTCATTTTTTATCTTCAGATAGAAAAAGATCAGGCATTCCTGAAATACGGAATCCCAGGTGGAAAACAACAAACGGTTTATAGCGGAAAAGCAACAGATTTTGGAGATTTTCAATTGAACGGAAAAGAAGATGGGGGCAGTTTTACACTTCGTACCAATGAGAATTCAGGTTTTAATATGTTGTATTATTTTAGCCTGAAAACCAATTCAGTGAAACCCATTTTCAATTATGATGCTATTTCGATAGATGATCCTGATTATTCTATTTCAAAAGTAGCTTACGGACTCAATGAAAACACGAATCTCATTTCGTTAATGCTTAATGGCAAAAACCGTCCTGAAATTACCCAGATCCCAAGATCAGAAATTGAAATATGGAAATCAGGTCAGGGTACTATGGAACGCAGACAGGAATTGCTTAGGAATTCTAAAACGTTGCCAAGTGAACAGAAATATTTTTACGATATCAAAAATAAAAAATGCATTAAACTGGCTGCTGCCGGAGAGTTTGATCAGTTACTGGTTCCGGAATCCGGTAATTTTAAAGGTGTTTTTGCTATCGATAAAAAACCGTATACGGTAGAAGTAGACTGGACTTTTAACGAGCGTAACGATATTTATTGGATTGATGCTGCTACAGGAAAATCTACAAAAGTACTAACAGGAGTTTTTGGCGGTATATCCTGGAATCCGCAGGGAAGTTTTGCTGTTATGTATGATGAAAAACAAAAAGAATGGATGGTTTTTGATGCCGGTTCAATGCAGTTTAAAAACATAGGTTCACAAATTTCTTTTCCCGTTTTTGATGATAATGTAGATATGAAATCTTCTAATACGGCTTTCGGAATAGCAGGCTGGTTGAACAACGGAAATTCTGTAGTTATATACGACCAATTTGATATGTGGGCTATTGATCTTACGAATCAAAAAGCACCTTATTGTATTACTCAGGGTTATGGCAGAAAAAATAAAGTGGTTTTAAGATTGGATGGAGTAAGTTATGGTGGAGATCTAACAGACAGAAAAACAATAATCTTAACAGGTTTTGATGTAGAACATAAATCGAAAGGAATTTATAAACTAAGCAATAATACTGTTACCAAAGTATTTGCCAATCCTGATTATGATGTAAAAATAGAAGCCACTTCACAAGATAATTCAAGCGTTTTATTTTCAAAAGAAAGCTATACTGTTTTTAATGATCTTTGGTGGGCAACCTCAAATTTTGGATCCCAACTGCGACTTACAGATATTAATCCGCAGCAAAAAGAATATGCGTGGGGAACCTCAAAATTAGTGAACTGGAAAGCTTTTAACGGAAAAGAAAATCAAGGTAATCTGTATCTTCCAGAGAATTACGATCCTAAAAAAACATATCCGGTACTAGTTCATTTTTATGAAAAACATACCGAAGAGTTAAACCAATATCAATTGCCGGAAACCAGTACTTCGAATATTAATATTCCGTCGTATGTAAGCAGAGGTTATATCGTTTTTCAGCCGGATGTGCATTATACGTATGGCGATCCGGGAAACAGTGTTTATAATGATGTCATCAGCGGTGTTGAGTACTTAATAGCGCAAGGAATCACTGAAAAAGGTAAAATTGGGATTCAGGGACATAGTTTTGGAGGTTACGAAACCTCATTTCTTATTACTAAAACTGATGTTTTTAGCTGTGGAATTGTGGGTTCCGGAGTAAGTAATTTTACAGCAAATTATCCTGTTATGAGATCTAATGGTCTTTCGACGATGTTTAAATATGAAGTCGATCAATACCGTATGGGAAGTTCTTTATTTGATAATTTAGAAGGGTATATTAAAAACTCGCCACTTTTTTCGGTTAAGAATAGTACAACACCAACACTTATTTTTCATAACGATGGTGATCGTGCAGTACCGTATCAGGAAGGACAATCTTTGTTTTTTGCACTTCGGCGTTTAGGAAAACAAGCCTGGCTGGTCAATTACAAAAAAGAAGGACACACTTTAGATCAGGCGGGTAATAGAAGAGACTGGACCAATAAAATGCAGCAGTATTTTGATTTTTACTTAAAAGGTTCAGCACGCCCAAACTGGATGTAATTAATAAAATAATTGAAACACATAGAAACATAGTTTTTTCTTTAAAGATTAAATAACAATCCAGTCTCAAAAAAAATACCAAATCTCTATGAACTGATGTAAGAGAAAAGGGCTTTTTCAGCAGCTTTAAACTATGTTCTATGTGTTAAAAAAGACTGTCATTTGAAGATTTTTCATAAGTCTTCAAATCGACAGAAGGGACTTCTTACACTATTTGTAAAATTTATTTTTCAAAAACAAACTTTACAAATCAATCAAAAAAGAACATTAACTATCAAAAAAATGAAAATAAAATTATTTCTTGCGTATTTTATAATGCTGGGTTTAACGCAGGTTTCAGCGCAATTTAAAACAACAATTCCGTTACGGAAAGACGTTGTTCATGGGACTTTAAACAACGGAATGCACTATTTTATTCTGCATAACGAATGGCCAAAAGAAAGAGCCGATTTTTATTTTGTACAGAATGTTGGTGCAATTTTAGAAGACGACAATCAAAATGGTCTGGCCCACTTTTTAGAGCACATGGCTTTTAACGGAACAGAGCATTTTAAAGGAAAAGCGATGATCAATATGTTGGCAAAACATGGCGTTACTTTTGGACGTGACATTAACGCTTATACAGCACATGATGAAACGGTTTACAATTTAAGTAATGTACCGGTTAAAAATCCAGTTTTATTAGATTCCTGTTTATATGTTTTACACGATTGGTCTGGTTTTTTATCTTTAAAGGATGCGGAAATTGATGCCGAAAGAGGAGTAATTCACGAAGAATGGCGCACCAGAAGAAATGCCGATTTAAGAATTGGATCGCAGTTAGAACCGTTCATTTACAATGGTTCAAAATACGGAGAAAGAGATGTTCTGGGCAATATGGATCTTATCGACAATTTCAAATACAAACAATTAAGAGATTATTATAAAAAATGGTATCTGCCCAATCATCAGGCTGTAATTATTGTTGGAGATATTGATCCTGCAAAAATAGAACAGCAGGTAATGAAAATAATGGGTTCAATTCCAATGCCTTCCAATCCTGCAGAGCGTACTTATGAAGCAATTCCGGATAACGATAAATTGTTGTACAAACTGGCTTTGGATAAAGAAGCTCAGAAAACATCTATTTCATTAAACTTTAAAAAGAATAAACCGCTGGTTGAGGATTTTGCAGCATTTGAAAATAGTATTGCAGAACAATTGACTTTACAAATGATGAATAATCGTTTTAGAGAATATACTGTAAACAATGAAACGGCTTTGTTGGGTGCAGGTTTAAGTTATTCTGGTTTAACCCGTTTGACTTCCTTTTTTACTTTAACAGTAAATCCTAAAAACGGACGATTGCTGGAAGCTTTTCAGCAGGCATATACAGAATATGAGCGAGCAATTCAAAATGGTTTTACAAAAGAAGAACTGGATCGTGTAAAAGAAAATATGCGTACAGGTTATGAAAATCAGTTAAAAAACAAAGATAAAATTAGCAACGAAAACTGGGCTTCGCAATTGCAAAACTACTTTTTAGAAGCTTCGCCTGTAATGAGTTTAGAAGACGAAGTGGAATTTGTAAAAACGACTTTGGCAAAAATAGACGTTAATGGAATCAATAAAGTATTTCGTGCATTTCAAACAGAAAAAAATCAGGTTTTGACCGTTTCAGGACCAGAAAAAGAAAATATTACCTATCCAACAGAAACTGATTATACAACGGTAATTAAAAAAATAAAAGAACAAAAGTTAGAACCTTATACCGAAACAGTTACAAATGCTGATTTGGTTACTGATAAACTTACGATAAAACCAATTGCCAAAAAATTTGAAATTAAAGGAATCGAAGAAGCAAAAGGATATGTTTTAGATAATGGGGCTAAAATAATTATCTATCCAACCACTTTGGCTCAGGATCAAATTCTTTTTTCAGCTTTTAGTCCCGGTGGAATTTCGTTATTGCCACAACAAGATCTTCCATCGTCGCAAATTGCAGCAGTTTTAGCTAAAAATTCAGGATTAGGAGATTTTAAAGTTACCGATTTACAAAAACAGCTTTCAGGAAAAACAGTTAAAGTGAGTCCCTTTATTGGAGAACATTACGAAGGCTTTAGCGGAAGTGCTGTAAAAAAAGATTTAGAAACACTTTTAGAACTGACATATTTATACTTTAAAAATCCAAGATTTGAAAATCAGGCCTACAAGCGAATCATTGATTATTACAGCAATGCACTTGAAAATGTAAATGAAAATAATAATAAAATTTTTGGTGATACAATTGCTTTGTTAGATACTAATCACAGCAAAAGAACTTTTCTTTTAAGCAAAGAAAATCTTGGAGAGCTAAAGTTTGATGAAGCTTCTAAAATCTACAAACAGCGTATTTCAAACGCAGCTGATTTTACTTTTGTTTTTGTTGGAAATATTGGTGAAAGTGACCTTGAAGCAATCAATAAATATTTAGGGAATGTAGCAGGAAATAAAACTCAGGAAAAGTTTATCGATCATAAAACTGGAATGGCTAAAGGATTTTTTAAAGAAAAACTGATTAGAGAAATGAGCGTTCCTAAAACAAGTATATATGTGCATCTTGAAAACAAAACCGCTGTATTTTCAGAGAAGAACCAAATCATGGCGTACATGCTTTCACAATTATTGAATAAGCGTTATTTGGAAAAAATCAGAGAAGACGAGGGGGGAAGTTATGGTGTTCAAACTCAGATCTCATTAGCTAAAAATCCGACACCAGTTTTTTCTTTGACAGTAAGTTTTGACTGTAATCCCGAAAAAGATGGTAAACTCCTTCAGATTGTATATGACGAACTTAATAGTATTGTGAAAAATGATGTGCCAGAAAAAGATTTATCAGACATAAAAGAAGATTTGATTAAAAGCAATCAGCAGAATATTAAATCAAATTCTTATTGGATGAACACGATTGTAGATTACTTAAAAACAGGAGATAAATTTGTTAGCAGTGATGCTTATGAAAATTTAATCAAAAGTATTTCTGTAAAAGACATTAAAAAATACGCAGGCGAGGTATTGCCAAAAGCTGACAAAGTAGAAGTCGTGATGCATCCTAAAACTCATGAAAGTCCTTCAAAATAGAGCTTTATCAATCTAAGAACGGCAATTCTTTATTTTAATTTTAATAGTCTTTAAAAGAAAAAACTTGTGTTTTTTTTAAATTTTGAATTAGTAATAGAAATTGTAGACTATAAAGAGCTGTTTTGCCGGGCAGCTCTTTTAATTTTTACTCAACAGAAAGAGCAGTATTTTGTTCCTGCAATAATCATTCAGATTTACCGTAATTAGCCATTGCAAAACAGGCATCATAATCATAATGGAATTCAACTATCTTGTTAATATAATTCCACCTGTTAAGGTTGTTTTCAAACAGGAGACATTTCTTTGGAATTGAATGGCGCACTATCAAAGATATTAACATCAAAAAACAAACAAAAAAGCAATATTATGAAAATTTTATGGATAGAAAGGTTTCAGTTAATTGGGCAATAGCTCTGTTAGCGAAAAATGGCATCGAGATGGATGATAGGAGCGGCTATTATGCTAGACTTTCTTATCTTATATCGAAAAATCGCAATAAGCCTGCAGAAAGGAAAAACGCAGAAATCCCTAAAGAGAAATCGAACTTTGGAAAAATGTCATAAAACCACCGTAAATTAAGGTTTTTGACTAGTCTTTACGAGAGTAAAGATTTTGGGCAGTAAAAAAATAGAACTTAAATGACCAAGCATTAACTGTTTGTGTTATAGATTTTTATTGCCAAAAAAAAAGGAGATAGCTGCTAAGCATTATCTGCTTAAGTAGCGAGGACGGGAGTTGAACCCGTGACCTCAGGGTTATGAAAATTGAAATTTAGTCATCTGTATTTTGTAATGGATTCATTTTAAGGCACTTATTCTTTTTGTGAAAAATAGATTTATGGCGTTTTTTGTCTTTTCCTCACTTGTTTTCCTCACTTCAGCTTATTTACTCAAAGTTCTACAATTTCTGATTTTGAAGAGCGAATAATAGTGATTTACATTTAGTAACTGGCATTTTGTTGTTGGAGTATGATAATCTTCATATTTTTCAAAGTTAAAACTCAGTAAATAAAAGTTTAATTTTATCTTTACAATTATTTATCCTTCTTATTTGTCAGAACAAAATAATCCTTCCTAATTATTTTTGACAAGTCATTGATTCAAGAAGATATTTTCGAAAATCATTTATTTACATAAACTTATAATTTCATGTATCAATTTGTAAAATATATTTTGATGTTTTTATTAGCATCATTAAGTTTTGTTTCCTGTAAACAAAAACAGGACGATAAAATAAAAGTTGGATTTTCTCAGGCTATGACAACTGATGATTGGCGTAAACAAATGAACAGTTCGATGAAGATTGAAGCTTCGCTGCGACCTGAAATTGATTTAAAAATTAGTGATGCCAATAATAATATCGAGAAACAAATCGATGATATTGAAAGGTTCATCTCTAATAAGGTAGATGTTATTATTGTATCGCCAATTCAATCCAAGCCCTTAACAGCAGTAGTAGAAAAATCCATAAAAGCAGGAATTCCGGTTCTTGTTGTAGATCGAAAAATAGATGGCGAAAATTATACTGCTTATTTAGGAGCAGACAATATTGAAATTGGAAGAATTGCCGCCCGATATATTATTTCGCACAGTAAAGGTTCGGGCAAAATCATCGAAATTACCGGAGCAAGCGGCTCATCCCCTGCATATGAACGGAGTCTGGGATTTGATCAGATAATAAAGGAGAACAAACCTTTCAGAGTAATAAACACTATTCACGGAAATTGGGAAGGAGAGTCGGTTAAGGCTCTTCTAAAAATAATTCTTTTACAGAATTCCGATATTGAATATATTTTTGCCCATAACGACCGCATGGCTCTAAGTGCATGGGAAACTGCAAAAACTCTGGGTTTAGAAAAGAAAATCAAATTTCTCGGAGTTGATGGACTCAATACGGTTAATGGCGGAATTGAATTGGTAAAAAGTGATGTTTTAGACGGTACCATTTTATATCCGACAGGAGGAAACGAAGCTTTGAAATTGGCTATGAAGATCTACAATAAAGAACCAATTTCTAAAAATAACATACTTAATACGATTGTTATTGATAATAATAATGCCGAGATTATCGAAAACCAAATGGATAAGGTTGATCAACAGCAAACTGTTATTGAGTCACAGCAGGGAGCAATAAAGGTTCAGGAAACAGAATATGCCTCACAGAATAATCTGGTCAGGCTGCTGAGCTTTTTCTTAGTAATCATTTTAAGTCTGACTATTTACAGTATTTATTCAACAATTTCTATTTCAAGAAAGAAAAAACAACTCGAAAGGATTAATCAGACCGTAATTGATCAAAATAATGAAATTCAGGAAATGGCAAAAATTGCAGAGAAAAGCAATGAAGCTAAATTGAATTTCTTTACAGGTCTTTCCCATGAATTTAAAACACCTATAACTTTGATCATGAGTTATGTGGAGTCCTTAATTGAAAATGAGAAAATTAAGGGAACTGCACTTATTGATGAAGTAAAACTGATTCATAAAAATTCCAACAGATTACTGCGATTAATAAATCAGCTGCTTGATTTTAGAAAAATAGAAGAACAAAAATTTACTTTAAGGGCTTCAAATACTAAAATCTATGATTTTACAAATGAGGTAATAACCAACTTCAATGGCGAAGCAGTCCGCCGGAATATTGATTTTCAGCTGTTTTGTAAAAATAAAAATTTGGAATTGTTTATAGATAGGGGTTTGATGGATAAAGTGTATTTCAACTTGCTTTCGAATGCTTTCAAGTTTACACCTGATAACGGGAGAATAACTATTTCGATTATTGAAAATCAGGATAATGAGGTTAAAATTAGTTTTAAAGATTCCGGGATTGGAATACCTGAAAATGAATTGTCTAACGTATTTAATCCTTTTTTCAGAGCTTCAAATAATAATAAGAACAGTTCAGGAATAGGACTTCATCTTTCAAAAGAATTTGTACTTCTGCATCAGGGCACTATCGAATTAAAATCGAAACAGGGAAGTGAGTTTGTAATAACTTTATTAAAAGGAAACAGTCATCTACAGCCTTCTGAAATTGTAAATAAAGCCGAAAAACTAAATATAACGCCAAATTTAATAACAGATAATTTAGATATCGAATCTGATTTAAATGATGTAAATTTAATTTCTGATTCAGAAAAGCATACGCTTTTGGTTATAGAAGATAACATCGATTTGGTTACATTCTTAAAGGCTAAATTATCAAATGAATATGCTGTTCATTCATCAGACGGAAGTGACGCTATTGAAAAAGCAATGGAAATTGTTCCGGATATCATCATTTGCGACATTAATCTAGTTGATAAAGATGGTTACGAAATTAGCAAAGAGCTGAAGAAGGATTTGCGTTCCTCACATATTCCAATTATTATTTTAACGGCTCAAAGCAACAAGGAATCTGTTTTAAAAGGATTGCAGAGTGGTGTTGATCAGTATCTTACCAAACCTTTTAGCCTTGCTATTTTAAAGCAATCTATTGCGAGCCTGCTTTTTAACAGAGAAAAATTACGTTATTATTATACCAATAATATTTACCGTATTGACCCGGAATTGAAATTTGGCAACCAGGAACAGTCATTTATTGCCAAAATGAATGATATCATTAAGAAGAATGTTGAAGATCCTCAATTCTCTGTTGAAGATTTAGCCGATAAACTTGGAGTTTCCAGAGTTCAGTTGTATCGAAAAGTAAAAGCCATTATTGGAATTAATATCAGCGATCATATTAATAATGTAAAATTGGAGAAGGCTGCGGAGCTTTTAAAGTCAAATGAGATGAATATTTCTGAAATTGCATACGCTCTTGGATTCTCTTCTCCAAACTATTTTTCTACATCTTTTAAGAATAAATTTGGAATTTCACCAAAGGAATATAAATCATCCAATTAAGATTGGTATAAAATAGAAACTAATCAGGTATCAATTTTGAACCTAATGTAACAAAATCGAAACTACACGGTTTTCGTAAATAAATTTTAAATTGTGTAAAGCCTTGTAAACAAAGGTTTTGTTGTTTAAATATCAAACCTTCAGTATTTATAGGATTAAATTGTAACATCATTAAAAATAAGTTGTTTTTTTTGCGGATATCTTAGCAGTAAGTTTTTAATACATCTACAATGAACAAGATATTGATTTGGTCTGTTACTGCTGCACTGGCAGGTTTTCTATTCGGTTTTGATACCGTAGTTATTTCTGGAGCTGATAAACAATTACAGCTTCTCTGGCATTCATCTGATGCTTTTCATGGATCTGTTGTTATGGCAATGGCACTTTGGGGAACTGTTGTAGGTGCTATTTTTGGAGGAATTCCAACCAATAAGTTAGGTCGTAAAAAAACACTGTTCTGGATTGGGATTTTATATTTCATTTCAGCTGTAGTTGCTGCCTTTGCAAATGATCCGTTTGTATTTGCCGCTTTCCGGTTTATTGGAGGTTTAGGTGTTGGTGCTTCAACTATTGCTGCTCCTGCTTATGTTTCTGAAATTGCCCCTGCAGATAAACGAGGCCAATTAGTAGCTTTGTACCAATTCAATATTGTACTTGGAATTTTAATTGCTTTTATCTCCAATTATTTTTTAAAAGATATCGGAGAAAATGCATGGCGTTGGATGATTGGAGTTCAGGCTTTCCCATCTATTATCTATATTCTTTTCATACTTACAATTCCGGAAAGTCCAAGATGGTTATTGTCTAAAAATCGCGATGAAGAAGCTCGTAAAGTGCTGTTTCAAATTGATCCGACTGCTGATCTTAAAGACATCATGGATGATTCCAGGGAAAATGGAGTTACCAGACATGAAAATATCTTCATGAAAAAATACCGTTTCCCCTTAATGCTGGCTTTTTTAATTGCGTTTTTCAATCAGTTTTCGGGAATCAATGCCTTTTTATATTATGCGCCAAGAATTTTTGAAGAAGCAGGTCTGGGACAAAATACCGCCTTATTGAGCAGCATCGGAATCGGAATTACGAATCTTATATTTACTTTAATCGGTGTAGCATTAATCGACAAATTAGGAAGAAAGTTGTTGATGTACATTGGTTCTGTCGGATATATTATTTCCTTAGGATTGGTCTCTGCTTCGTTTTATTTCAATTGGGGAGGATTATCAGTACCCATTTTCCTTTTCTTATTTATTGCTTCTCACGCCATTGGTCAGGGAGCTGTTATCTGGGTTTTTATCTCAGAGATTTTCCCAAATCATATTCGTGCCTCGGGACAGGCTTTTGGAAGTTCAGTGCATTGGGTTTTAGCAGCGATAATTCCGTCACTAATTCCGATGTTATTTTCAGAAATCGGACCTGAAGTTGTATTCTTAATTTTTACACTGATGATGGTGCTTCAATTGCTGTTTGTCATTTTTATGATGCCGGAAACCAAGGGAATTTCTTTAGAAGTATTAAGCGAAAATCTAACTAAAAAAAATATCAAAAACCATGAAATCAATGAAACATCTACCGCTGGCATTCTTTAGTGCTCTTCTGTTTTCAATATCGGGCTGTAAACCATTTTCTGCTGCAGCACAAAATACTCAGGTTTCGGTTGTAAATACAGATGAAGAAAAAATGTACCGCCCAAATTTCCATTTTACACCAAAAAAAGGATGGATGAATGACCCGAACGGAATGTTCTATGCTAACGGAAATTATCATTTGTTTTATCAATATTATCCTGATGGAAATAAATGGGGACCAATGCATTGGGGTCATGCCATAAGTAAAGATTTAATCAAATGGGAAGAACAGCCCATTGCGATTTATCCGGATAAAGACAAATATATTTTTTCAGGAAGTGCGGCAGTCGATGTAAACAATACTTCGGGTTTGGGTACAGGAAAAACAGCTCCAATTGTGGCAATCTATACGCTGCATGATATGACAAAAGAGAAAGAAAAAAAAATTGATGTTGAGCAGCAGGATATTGCGTATTCGAACGACAATGGTTTTACATGGCAGAAATTTGAGGAAGGAAATCCTGTCATCAAAAATCCTGGAATTCGTGATTTCCGTGATCCAAAAATGACCTGGGATGAAACGCATCAACAATGGATAATGGTTTTGGCTGCTCAGGACAGATCACAGTTTTACAAATCGAAAAATCTTAAAAACTGGGAATATTTATCGGATTTTGGAAAAGATATCGGTGCTCACGGAGGTGTTTGGGAATGTCCGGATTTCTTTGAAATAAAAGTAAAAGGAACTAACGAAACCAAATGGGTTTTGATTCAGAGTTTAAATCCGGGAGGAGCTAATGGCGGTTCAGGTACGCAATATTTTATTGGAGATTTTGATGGAAAAACGTTTACGATGGATTCTAATTTTGCTAAAAAAGTAGAAAAGGAAAAAGCAGTTTGGATCGATTACGGAAAAGACAACTATGCAGGAGTAACCTGGAATAATGTTCCGAGCGAAGACGGGCGAAGATTATTCATCGGATGGATGTCAAATTGGGATTATGCCCAAGATGTACCTACTAATGCCTGGAGAAGCGCGACGACAATTGCACGTGAAATAGAGTTAATAAAAAAAGGAAATGACTATAGTTTAATTTCTAATCCGGTAAAAGAAATTAACAAATATGTTTCTAAAAGTATTAAAGGAAAAAACCTTAAAGGGAAAGGAAAACTTTCAATTCCCGAAGCAGGAAATGTCGATTTAACACAGGCCATTATCAACTTTAATTTAAAAAATTTAAAACAAGACACGTACACTTTTGCACTTTCAAATGCAGGCGGAGAATCTTTGACTTTCGGAATCAATAATTCAGAACACTATTTGTTTTTGGATCGTTCGAAGGCAGGAAAAAATGATTTCTCAGAGAAATTTGCTTCAACAATTACCAAAGCAGCTTTAGATGGAAACCAAAAAGAGGGTCTTTTTAAAATCATTTTAGACAAAACATCTATTGAAATATTTTATAACAATGGCGAAAAAGTAATCACCGAAATCTTTTTCACAAACCAGCCTTTTACTTCTATATCGGTTTCTTCGAACGAGGGATTTGAGATGAGCAATATCATAATGAATCAATTGAATGCAAACTAATACTAATACTAACACTAATATCTAAACCACACTAACAATGAAAAGTAAAATTATTTATTTTCTATTTTTCTTCTTTCCAATGCTCATTGCAGCTCAGGAAGGCGGAATTAAAGGAACAGTAATTTCGTCAGATGACGGAATGCCTCTTCCGGGAGCAACCTTAGTTATTTCCGGAACTAATATAAGTACAGTAACAGATTTTGATGGGAACTTTTCTTTTCAGCAAATAAATCCGGATGCTACAATTGTCGTTTCATTTATCGGATACGCACCAGAATCTATCTCTGTTAAAGGACAAAAAACACTTAATGTAACTTTAAAAGTAGACAACAATCAATTAAATGAAGTTGTCGTAACCGGATATTCCAAACAAAAGAAAACAGATATTACGGGAGCCGTTGCCGTTGTAAACATGAAAGAAGTCATGAAACAGCCGGAGCCCAATCCAATTAAAGCGCTGCAGGGAAGGGTAGCGGGGGTAAAAGTTTCGTCTGACGGTTCTCCAAGCGGAGGAAATACAAAAGTAGTCATTCGTGGTGTAGGAACTTTTGAAAACACAGATCCACTTTATGTAATTGATGGAATGCCGACTAAATCTGGAATGCACGAATTAAACCCAAATGATATTGAAACCATTCAGGTTTTAAAAGATGCTTCGTCAGCCAGTATTTATGGTTCACGCGCTTCAAACGGAGTTATCATTATTACGACCAAAAAAGGAAAAGCTGGTAAAATGAGAATTAATTTCAGCACCTATGCTTCTTTTTCTGATTATTCACGAAAACTTGATGTTATGAATGCCAATCAGTTTGGTCAGGCGTTGTGGCAGGCCAATATCAATGACGGGTTGAATCCGAACAATAATAACTTACGCTACCAATTTGACTGGTCGGTAAACAATAATAAGCCTCAGTTAAATAAAGTTTTGGTTCCTGAATATTTGGATGCTGATCAGACAATTAAAGCTTCAAACACAGATTGGTATGATGCCATATCGCAAACAGGTATTGCCAATTCTTATGATTTGTCGGTTTCGAATGCTTCAGACAAAGGAAACTATGTTTTCTCATTGGGATATTATGGAAATGAAGGTGTTGTAAAGACAACAGATTTCGAAAGAATTTCAGCCAGAATGAATGGTTCTTATAAATATTTTGACGGTAAATTAGTAATCGGAGAAAATTTCAGTTTTAATCGTACCAACGAAGTTACTGACCCGGGAGTTTTAGATCCTGCACTTCGTGCCCTGCCAATTATACCAGTGCATACTGTTGACGGAAAAGGCTGGGGTGGACCAGTGGGCGGAATGAATGACAGGCAAAATCCGGCACGTCTTTTAGCTTATAACAAGGATAATAAATACAATTATTTGCGTCTTTTCGGAAATGTATATGCCGATTTAGAGATTATCAAAAACCTGCATGTCAAAAGTAGTTTTGGTATTGATTATGGTTTTTTTAAAAAACGTACACTACAAAGAAGTTACCAATCTGGTTATTTGCAAAACGATCAGACATCAGTTACAATAGACCAATCGGTGAGCGATAAATGGACATGGAGTAATACGGCAATTTATAGTTTGAATTTTGGGAAAAGCAATTTGAATCTGCTGGCAGGAACTGAGATGAACAAAGATACTTTTGAAAACACAACGTTACGTAAAAATGATTTTTTGATCGAAACTCCGGATTATATGTATCCTGATGCAGGAACTGGAGAATCGTTTACAAGCGGAACATCAACCGGATATTCTTTGCTTTCTTATTTCGGAAAAGCAGATTATGAATTTGATAATCGTTATTTGCTTTCAGCGACAATCCGTCGTGATGGTTCTTCACGCTTTGGTAAAAACAATAAATACGGAACTTTTCCAGCGGTTTCTGCGGGATGGAGAATGAGTAATGAAAACTTCATTAAAGACAATATCTCAGTAATTTCAGATTTAAAATTAAGAGCAGGATGGGGGCAAACAGGAAATCAGGAAATTAGTAATACCGCCATTTATTCTCTTTATATAGCAGATTATGCAGGCGGAAGCCCTACTTGGGCAACCTCTTTTGGTACCGCTTATGATTTTTCAGGAAACGGAAAAGGAGTGTTGCCATCAGGCTTTAGAGCTACTCAAACTGCTAACAATGATTTAAAATGGGAAACCACGACTCAAACCAATATAGGTTTAGATTTTGGATTATTCAAACAAAAATTAAGCGGTTCTGTTGATTATTATAAAAAGAAAGCAACTGATATTCTAGTATTACCACCATATTTAGCAGTCAAAGCAGAAGGTGGAAATCGTTGGGTAAACGGAGCATCGATGGAAAATGAAGGATGGGAAGTTACTTTAGGATATCAAGATGAAACGTCATTTGGATTGAAATATGATATCTCTGGAAATATTTCGGCAAACAAAAACAAGATTACACATTTGCCAGATGAGGTAAGAAATAATTATGGAGGAGACGGATTAGATGATAATATTTTAGGACGTCCGATTAACTCTATGTACGGTTATGTTACAGATGGATTGTTTAAAAATCAGGACGAAGTAGACAACTCAGCTATTCAGGAAGGAAAAGGCCTTGGAAGAATTCGTTACAAAGATTTAAACGGAGACGGAACGATAACAGATAAAGATCGTACGTGGATAGGAAATCCAAATCCGGGATTGACATACGGATTTAATTTAGGATTAGGCTATAAAAATTGGGATTTCACCACTTTCTGGGAAGGAGCAAGTGATGTTGATGTAATTAATAATACCAAATACCAGACCGATTTCTGGAGTGTGGATGATGTAGGTTCAAACAAAGGAACCCGCTTGCTTAATGCCTGGTCTTTGGACAATCCAAATTCTACAATACCTGCATTAACTACTGTAGATAGAAATGCAGAATCAAGATTTTCAACTTATTATGTAGAAAATGGAAACTATCTTAAACTTAGAGTTTTACAATTTGGATACAGTCTGCCAAAAGAGCTGTTGAAAAAAATAAATTTAGAAAGCTTTAGATTATATATCAGCGGACAAAACTTATTGATTATTGATGCCAAAAGTTTCACTGGTGTAGACCCTGAAAATGCAGGATTTGGATATCCACAGCCTACGACTTTTACGGCTGGTATTAATTTTACTTTATAAAGATTAAATCAAAAAACATGAAAAAAATACTATATATAGCAGGATTTGTAGCATTGGGAATCTTTGGTTCCTGCTCCGATTTTCTTGAAGAAAACCCTCGTGGAGTATTGTCTGAGGATGATATTGTTACACCACAGTCAGTTGAAGGGTTTATGAATGCAGCTTATGCACAATTAGGAAACGACCATTATGATTCACCTTACAGTTTGTGGCCATTTGGGAATGTTCGTTCAGATGATGCCTATAAAGGAGGAAGCGGTACCAACGATATTCAGGACTTTCACTTTTTTGAGGTTTCCAATAATATCAGACCTGATTTTGGTGAACTTGACAATTTTTGGTACATCAGTTATGTTGGAGTTTCTAGGACTAACAAAGCTTTGAAAGCATTGGAGCAAATTTCAGAAGCTGATTATCCGCTTAAGAAAAGACGTATGGCCGAAATGCGTTTTTTAAGAGGTCATTTTTATTTCATGCTGAAAATTATGTTCAGAGATGTACCTTATATCACTGAAGGTATTCCGGTAGAAGACTATAAAACCATATCAAACAAAGCACTTTCTAACGAAGAACTGTGGAATAAAATTGCAGAAGATTTTCAGGCTGCAGCCGATAATTTACCGGAAGTTCAGCCACAGATAGGGCGTGCCACCCAAAAAGCAGCTTATGCTTATTTAGCCAAAACACGTTTGTATCAGGCGTATACGCAGGATGAAAAATTCAACGTTACCGGAATTAATCAGCAGCATCTGCAGGAAGTAATTACGGCTACTGATGAGGTAATCGGAAAAGCAAGTTTAGAGCCTGATTTTGCTAATAACTTTTTGCCGGGAACTTTTGAAAACGGAGCAGAATCTATCTTCTCCATCCAATTTTCAGACAATGACGGAACTTTATACGGAAGGCTAAATTTTTCAGATGTGCTGTCAACACCACAAGGTTTGGGATGTTGCGATTTTCATAAACCAAGTCAGAATTTAGTGAATGCTTTTAAAACAGGAGCTAATGGTTTACCTGAATTTGATACCTACAATGATCAGGATTTCGATTATAAAAATATTGATGCCAATACGGTTGATCCAAGATTGTATCATACGGTTGCTATGCCTGGTTTGCCTTACAAATATGATCCTGAATTTTTATATGTTGAAGCTTGGGTAAGATCACCTGGCACATATGGTTATTTTGCTTCGTTAAAAGAAAACGTAGCGCCAAACTGCAGCTGTGTAGTAAATATTGATCCATTTTATGGGAATTCTAAAAACAGAATCCAGATTCGCTATGCTGATGTGATCTTAATGCGTGCAGAAGCTTTGATTGAACTGGGAAGACAAGCAGAAGCTTTGCCACTCATTAATCAAATCAGGGAAAGAGCTGCTCAAAGTACAGGAAGACTTCCGTATGTAAACAATTTTAAAATCAATACGTATGTTGACGGAGTGAATTGCAACTGGACGCAGGATTTTGCCCGTAAAGCTATGCGTTTCGAACGTCGTTTAGAATTAGCCATGGAAGGAAGTCGTTTCTTTGATTTAGTAAGATGGGGAGTGACAGATGAGGTAATGAATGCGTTTTACACTAAAGAAAAAACAAAACGTACGTATTATCAGGATGCCTTCTTTGATGCCAATAAAGAAGAATATTGCCCAATTCCGTTGAAGCAAATTAATTTCAGTCAGGGATTGTACAAACAAAATCCGGGTTACTAATCTATTCTAAGAAATATTGATATGAAAAAATATATATATATAAATTGGACCAAAGTGTCTTTGATACTGGCAATGGTTTTTATGATCACTGCCTGCGAGAACAATTTTGAGACTGGTGGTTTTGATGTCGATTCACCTTCTAATGTTACTTCTTTTAAAATAAATGGAGTGGCGGGAGAAATTGATCAGAAAACGGGAAAAATTAATATCACGATGCCTTACGGATCAGATATTACAGCGGTAAAACCTGAAATGGTACTCGAAGCAGGAGCAACATCAAATTTAGATGTAATAGTGCCGGCTAATTTTACAAATCCTGTAAAATTTAGAGTGGTAAACGGTAATTTGTACAAAGACTATACGGTAACGGCTGTTGTTTTGAGTCCGATTAAAAGTTTTAAAATCAATGGAGTTGCTGCAACAATCAACGATGTGAGCAAAACGATTACCATGACTTTACCGGAAAGCACTGATTTGACAGCTTTAAAACCAGTTATTGAATTGACAGAAGGTGTTTCTATTTCGCCAGCATCTGGTGCGACAATTGATTTTACAAATGCAGTAACTTTTACAGTAACATCTAATGGAAAAAGTGTTAATTATACCGCTAATGTCGGTGTTCCTGTAACAGGATTAGTAGTTGCTTTTTTAGGAACAGCTGCTACAAGAGCTGAAATTACAAATATGGATGAAATTACAGCAGCCGATTGGTTCTTTTCAACTTTTAACGGAGCGAAATACATTTCATTTAGCAGTATTGAAAACGGGGCTGATTTAAGCGATGTTGATGTGATTTGGTGGCATTTTGATTCGGCTGCTAATTTACCGGCAATTGCTTATAAACCTGCAGTTACTACAGCTTTAAAGAATTTCAGATCTAACGGTGGAAATTTACTGTTGACTTCTTTTGCCTCTCAATATGTAGATGCATTAGGAATTGTACCGTCAGGAAAAGGGCCGAATAACGTTTTTGGAGATTTTCCTCCTAACGGATTTGTAGATGCAAATTCTTGGGGAATGTCATTTGTTGGGCATGAAAGCCATCCTATATTTGATGGGTTAATCACGTTTGAAACTGGAAAAGCGAATCTATTGCAAGGCGGAACTTTCAGACTAAATCATACCGCATGGTGGTTTGTACCGGAGTGGGGCGGATATGGTAACGGAGAAGGCTGGAGAAACCAAACAGGTGGAACTAATTTAGCAAGTGAAGCCTGGGACAATAATCTTGACGGAAGAGTTACCATTGCAGAGTTTCCAAATACATCTGCCAATAAAAATGCAGTCGTGATTTCAATGGGAGCTTATGATTGGTATAACGAAACCAACAGCAGCGGTGTTCCAAGTCAAGCCAACGAGTTTATAACCAATATTAAGCTTTTGACACAAAACAGCATCAATTATTTAGCTAAAGATTAACCCTTTCGAATAAACAAAAATGAAATATAAAAATATAATAACGATAGCTTCCATTTTCTTGTCACTTGTTTCATGCAGTTCTGACGAGGCATATGTTGGAGGTTCAATTTCAGGCGGTAATTCTGAAATGACAAGTGTTTTTCCTACACCGCCTTCTCAATGGATGGGAGCAAACGATCCGTATTACAGTGCGGGGTATACCGGAGATATAATGCCCTTTTTTGATAATGGAAAATTTCATATTTACTTTCTCCATGATGCACAAAATAAACCGGCGGGAAAAGGATTTCATGATATCCATGAATTTTTAAGTACGGATTTGGCTCACTTTACTTATGAAGGGCAAACGATTCCTTATGGTCAGACCAATGATCCAGATTTTGCAGTTGGAACAGGATCAGTTGTAAAAGTCGGGAATCTCTATTATTTTTATTATACAGGACACAATGGCTTACCTGCTTTTTTGCAATCCAACGCCAGAGAAAGTGTATTGTGCGCCACAAGTCCGGATTTGAAAAACTGGACAAAAATGCCTTCGTTTAAAATTACGGCACCGGCAGGTTATTACGATTTTGACTTCAGAGATCCGCATGTGTTTTATAATGATGAATTGAAAAAATATTCAATGTTGGTTAGTACACAGACTGATCCGGGAAGAAAAGCAGTTTTATTGCATTTTACAAGTGCTGATCCGGCTTCAGGAAAATGGGATGTACAATCACCAATTTATACAACAACTCCTCAGGAAAATTACTTGATGATGGAATGTGCCGACATCTTTAAAATGGGGAATTATTGGTATCTGGTTTTTTCTGAAAACTGGAGCGGTAATAAAGGAACACATTATAAAATGGCATCATCCATCAATGGACCGTGGACAACGCCACAAAATGACATGATTGACGGAGAATATTTTTATGCGGGAAAAACAGCTTCTGATGGAAATAAAAGATACGTCTTTGGATGGAATGCCAGAAAAACACCAGAAAATGATCTTGGCAATAAAGATTGGGCAGGAAATATGGTGATTCATGAATTGATTCAGAATACTGATGGAACTTTAGGAACAAATTCTCCAAAATCGGTAACAGATTTGTTTGCTAAGAAAAGCATAAGTGCAGAAGTTGACGTAACTTCGGGAAATGCAACAGTAAATAACGGAACTTATACTTTGTCAGGAAGTACAGAAAAAGCAATGGTAACGTTTAAAGCAACTGGCAAAAAAGCCAAAATAAAAGCAGAAGTTACTTTGGCAAATAATTCCGGTACAGCAGGATTTGTTTTTCATACTAATGATGCCGGAGCCTATTACAAAATAATTTTTGATAGTGCTCAGGGAAAAATTAAAGGTTTTAACTCCGCTTCTCAGGAAGTGACCCGAATTCCATTTCAATTTCAAGTGAATACAAAATATGATATTGAAATAATTGCTGAAGGAAGTGTTGTGGTGCTATATATAAATGGAAAAGTTGCCCTGACAAATCGTATTTACGGAAGGGATAAAAATAAATGGGGATTAATCGCTGAAGGACAAAATGCAGTATTTACCACTCTTCAGGTTACACAACCCGAATAACATTAATATAAAATAATTTTAGAATGAATAACGGAAAAACCCTTAAGGCAGTGGCCTACGGGGAGGTGCTTTGGGATGTTTTTGCCAATGAAAAAAAGATTGGCGGCGCTCCGCTAAATGTAGCTCTGCGTATGAAAACATTAGGCTGTGAAGTGGCCATGATCAGCTGTGTAGGAAATGATGAAGATGGAGAAGCAATTATCAATCAGGTAAAAAACTTAGGACTTGAAACCGATAGTATTGTAAAGTCAGAAGATTTTCCGACAGGTTTGGTAAGTGTTACCTTAAACGAGCGTGGTTCGGCAAGTTATGAAATCAGTTATCCATCGGCTTGGGATAAAATTGAATTGAATGATTTAGCCAGAAAATTAGCTATTGATGCTGATGTTTTAATTTACGGAAGTTTGGTTTGTAGGGACAAAGTATCAAGAGAGTCGCTGGAAGAACTGCTGAAAACAAAAGCCTATAAGGTGTTTGATGTCAATTTAAGAAAGCCTCATTATTCTTATGAAATTCTGGAACAATTAATGCATTGTGCTGATTTTATTAAGTTTAACGATGAGGAATTGCTGGAAATTGCGGCAGCCATGCAGTCGCCTTTCACAAGTCTGGAAGATAATATGCAATTCATTTCAGAAAGAACAAAGGTCAATGCAATGTGTGTGACTAAAGGAAAACACGGAGCTTTGTTAATGTGGGAAGGAAAACTTTATGAAAATGGCGGTTATCCTGTAGAAGTTGTTGATACCGTAGGAGCAGGTGATTCATTTTTAGCGACTTTAATTACATCATTGCTTATGGATAAATTGCCTCAAAGATCTTTAGATTTAGCTTGTGCAGTTGGGGCATTAGTAGCTGCAGCACCTGGAGCCAATCCTGAGATTTCTAATTCTAGAATTGAGAATATAATGTTGAAAATAAAAGCATAAATACTTTTTTTATCGTTTAATTTTATTAAGCTCTTGATTGTGGTTGAAAAACTAAAATAGTATTATTGGTTTTGAGCTACTTATATAGCAGTTTGTTAAAATAAAGCCTAATATCTTTTGATATTAGGCTTTTGCTATCAAGTAAGTTCTATTTAAAAGAAATAAAAAGAATAAATGCATGTATTCATAAAAAAGTGAAGTCTACAATTTTACTTATACTATTTCATATTACTAAGTCTTAATTATACAAAGTTCTGTTGTAGTAAATTTGCTTTCAAGTATGTATTTTTACTACTCCTAAATATTACTCTTTAGTATTTTTTCAATATATTTCACAATCATACTCCTATTATGGGTAGTTTTGTACTTTTATTAAGAAAGAAATGGCTGAGGTCTATTTTTTATTGTTCACACTTATAATGCTTTACAAATGTGTTTTATAATATTCCTCACTTGAGATAGAGCTCAAGTGAGGAATATTTCAAATAAAAACCCTTAAACATTTGATGTTTAAGGGTTTGTTTTTGTAGCGAGGACGGGAGTTGAACCCGTGACCTCAGGGTTATGAATCCTGCGCTCTAACCAACTGAGCTACCTCGCCAATAATACATAAGGAACCGAGCCTTCATTGCGGGTGCAAATATAAAAATTATATTTACGCTAACAAGTATAAATTAAAGAAAAAAAAATATTTTTAAAAAACACCTTTTTTTAGACAGATATTCTTATATTTCCAAAAAATTTAAAGCAACACATGGATTCAAAAATACGTTACGAAATAGAGTTTCCAATTAATTCTTCTCCACAACTTCTATATCAATATATATCAACCCCTTCAGGTTTGTCTGAATGGTTTGCGGACAATGTAAATTCAAGAGGTGAATTTTTTACTTTTATCTGGAATGACTCTCAGGAAAAAGCACGTTTGGCTTCTAAAAAGACTGGCGAAAAAGTAAAATTCAAATGGGTTGATGACAGCAGCAAGGATACTGAATATTTTTTCGAACTACATATTTTAGTTGATGAACTCACTAAAGATGTTTCCTTAATGGTTATTGATTTTGCCGAAAAAGAAGAAGTTGGTGAAGCAAAACAACTTTGGGAAAATCAAATTTCAGACTTAAAACATCTAATAGGCTCGGTTTAGTAAAAGTCTATTTTATAACTTATATTTGCCCTGAACAAAAATTCAGGGTTTTTTTATGATCAATTTTAATGGAAATTTAGTAGAACAAAACGATAATATATTAACACAAAATCGTGCGTTTTTATATGGAGACGGTGTTTTTGAAACATTCAAGATTATCAACAGCAAAGTATTGTTTCTTGAAGATCATTATTTTAGATTAATGGCTTCAATGCGTGTAGTTAGGATGGAGATTCCAATGAATTTCACAATGGAATATCTGGAGGAACAAATCTTAAGCCTGGTCAAATATAATGGAATTGATGCATCGGCCAGAGCCAGAATAACAGTTTTTAGAAATGATGGCGGATTGTATCTCCCAAAAACGAATGAGGTTTCCTATCTGATACATGCGATAGCTCTTGAAAACGTTAATTACCCTTTAAATACTGCTTCATACGAAGTTGATTTATATAAAGACTATTATATCTCAAAACAATTGTTATCGTCAATTAAAACGACTAACAAATTGATTAATATTACCGGAAGTGTTTTTGCTGATGAAAATGGACTTGACAACTGTATTTTGTTAAATGACACCAAAAATGTTGTAGAAGTATTACAGGGAAATTTGTTTATGGTTCTGGGTAATAAATTAATTACCCCACCAGTTTCAGAAGGATGTTTAAATGGAGTAATGCGCAAGCAAATTTTATCTTTGGCAAAAAAAATTGAAAATGTGGAAGTTTTTGAACAGATAATTTCAACATTCGATCTTCAAAAGGCTGATGAATTATTTATAACCAACGTAATTACAGGTATACAGCCCATAACAAAATACCGAAAAAAACAGTTTACAAGCAATCTGGCTCATTTGCTGTTGCAAAAGCTAAATGAATCCATATCTGAAATTAATTAATTCAGGTATGGATTTTCAGGTGCATTAGACCAGATAAGGTAATCACCTCCCAATTCGATAATTTGTTCTTTCCAAAAATGGGTTGTAGATTTTCCAATAATTTTATTTTTATAATTATTATCGGCAATAATCCACGAGTTTCCCTGCATTTCATTTTCAAGCTGATTCTCATCCCAACCAGTGTAACCTAAGAAAAAACGGATGTTGTTTTTGTTGATGGATCCATCATTAATCAAGTCTTTGGTTGACTCAAAATCGCCTCCCCAATAAATCCCGTTTGATATTTCTACGCTATTTGGAATTAGTTCAGGAATGTTGTGAATGAAATAAAGATTATCCTGCTCCACAGGTCCCCCGTTGTATATTTTGAAACTGGCATCAATCTCAGGAATTAAGTCATTAATAGTATATTTTAATGGCTTATTAATGATAAAACCTATTGATCCTTCTTTGTTATGGTCTGCTAATAAAATTACCGATCTATTAAATGATAAATCTCCAATTATAGAAGGCTCGGCAATAAGCAGGTGTCCTTTTTTTAATTTTTCTGAAATCATACGGTTACAATTTTTATTAAATTTAATCATAAAATTTTAAAAAACCCAAATAATTCGGAAAAACCGCATAAAAAAACCCTCCATGAAGAAGGGTTTTGATTATATTATAAGTTAGAGAACTTTCTTACTTAGTTCACTGCACCTTCTAATTCAGCTCCGGCTTTAAATTTTACTACATTTTTTGCAGCTATTTTGATAGTTTTTCCTGTTTGAGGGTTTCTACCGTCTCTTGCAGCTCTTGCTGATACTGACCAAGATCCAAAACCTACTAATGATACTCTTCCTCCTTTTTTCAAAGTTGCACCTACATTTCCTAAAAAGGATTCTAAAGCTAATTTTGCCGCAGCTTTTGTAATTCCTGCATCAGCAGCGATAGCATCGATTAATTCTGATTTGTTCATAATAATTAGTTATTAATTGTTGGTTAAAAAAAATTGTTAATACACAAATTTAATAGGAAATCCGTTCCTTGCAAGTCTTTTCTTTAAATTTAGCAAAAATTGTTAATAACTTATTTCTTTTGTTCATAAAGGTTAGTAGGTTATCACCAAAAACAGGTATAAAACCCTGTTTTCATTGACTTTAATAGACCTTTGCCACATTTGAAAAAGTCATTCCATTTAGTAATTCTGCTATATGCATCCTCTTTTTACCAGGTAACTGCAAGCTCAAAAGTTCTAAAAAGCCATCCTGAACAGCAATTTTAATTTCTTTTTTACTGCTGATTACGGTTCCAATTTCGAATGAATGGGATTCCAAAATCAGTTTAGCTTCATATATTTTGATATTTTGCTCTTCATTTTTATCTTTCAAAAAACACCATGCAGCAGGATATGGACTTAAGCCACGAATTAAATTGCTTATTTCTGATCCTGGTTTTGTCCAGTCGATCTTACAATTTTCCTTGTTTAGTTTATAAGCTGTTTTAATTTCAGCACTATCTTCCTGAATAGTGGTTGTTACATTTCCATTTTCAATAACCTTTAAAGTGTCAATAACAGTTTTACTTCCTAAATTCATTAATCTGTCATGCAGTTGTCCAGCGTTTTCTTCTGGTTCTATGCTAATTTCAGAATTTAAAATCATAGCTCCTGTATCAATTTTATCATCAATAAAAAAAGTAGTGACACCCGTTTTAGTTTCTCCATTAATAATGGCCCAGTTGATTGGTGCCGCACCGCGATAATTCGGTAATAATGAGGCGTGAAGATTAAAAGTTCCTAAACCTGGCATTTCCCAAACTACTTTAGGTAACATTCTAAAGGCTACTACAATTTGCAAATTAGCATTCAAAGCTTTTAATTCGGATAAAAAGCTTTCATCTTTTAAGTTGGTTGGCTGTAATAAAGTAAGATTGTTTGCCAGTGCATATTCCTTTACTGCAGAATATTTTATTTTTTGCCCGCGTCCTGCCGGTTTATCTGCAGCTGTAATCACGCCGACAACATCGTAATTGTTTTTAATGATGGTATCCAGAATGCCAACGGCAAATTCCGGTGTCCCCATAAATATAATTCTCAACTTTTCCATTATAATTTTAAAGTGTATTTATTATTCGCCTGAATGGTGATATAATTATTTTCTAATAATTCCTGAATGGCCAAAATTACGTCTTTCGTATCTAATTTTACCTGAACCTGAATTTCTCTTGAACTCAAAGCAACGGTTTTTAGTAAAAGCAAAATTTTATCCGCAATCGAATCGGCTTCGGTAATTTTTCCTCTTCGTGTAATGCAATAGGAGCAAATGCCGCAATTAGAAGTAGTTTCTTCTCCAAAATAATCTAAAATCAATCGGTTCTTGCAGGTTTTATTATCCTTAATATAGTGTAGGACTGATAATAGCTGGTCTTTTTTAAGCTGATTCTGCCTTTCTAAATATTTCGAAACTCTGTTTATAGTTCTGTCATCTTCCCGCACTTCATTAAATAAAATGATAGCATCATTATTTTTAGATTTGTATTCTATAATTTCTTTTTTACTGAGCTTTTCTAAAACAGCTGCAACCTGCTCTTCGGTATGATTTGACTTTTTTGCAATTAATGAAATATTAAATGGCGTTTTCATTTCGTAAATTCCTGGATAAGTCCTTAAAATCGCCAGAATGATTTCTTCATCATTCGGATTTAAACTCATATACCGAATCACTTCTTTTGATTCAATCAAAAACTGCATCGTTATCTTTTCTGAGAATTCCTGAGACATCGTGATAATTCCCTGCTGATTCAAAAACTGCAAAGCATTATATGTTTTGAGGGTTGGAAAATCATACTTTTGGCAAAAGTGATTCAGTTTAAATGAAAACGAATCGTCTAAACCTTCGCCATAAGCAATCTGAAAATAATTGCAAAGCTTGACATACATCAGATTCAGGAATTTTTTATCCGGCAAAATACTCAAAAATTGCTGTTCTGATTGGTTACTGTCTGAAGAATTCGTCAGGACTACCGAAAATGCTTTTTCACCATTTCGGCCCGCTCTTCCTGATTCCTGATAATAATTTTCGATATTTTCAGGAAGCTGGGTATGAATAACCGTTTTTACATTGTCTTTGTCAATTCCCATTCCGAACGCGTTGGTGGCTACAATAACCTGCGCTTGTTCCGACATCCACAATTCCATGTTTTTATCTTTTTCTTTAGACGAAAGTCCTCCGTGATAATAAGTCGCTTTAAATCCTAACGATTGCAATTGTGTCGACATATTAAGGCAGGATTTTCGGTTCCGTACATATATAATAGAAGGCTGAGGATTTTTCTTCAGGATTTGCTCTACACGATATAGTTTATCCTCAACTTCAAAAACCATGTAGGCAATGTTTTTTCTTTCAAAAGACTGCTGAAAAAAATTAGGATCTTTTAGTCCCACTTCTGTTTTAATATCTTCAATAACCCTTGGAGTTGCCGTAGCAGTCAAAGCTAAAAACGGAATCTTTGGAAAGAATTTTTTAAGTTCCGAAATTTTTAAATAAGCCGGACGAAAGTCATGTCCCCATTGCGAAACACAATGAGCTTCATCAATAGCAATTAAATTAATAGGAAGATTTTTGATGCGTTCCAGAATCCAGTCAGACTGTAAACGCTCAGGGGAAAGATACAGGAACTTATAATTTCCAAATTGGCAATTGTCCAGCAAATCTATGATTTCTTCGGTATGAATTCCGCCAGTAAGAGCTATGGCTTTAATGTCGCGTTTTTGCAAATTTGCTACCTGATCCTTCATCAGGGCAATCAAAGGCGAAATGACTAAGCAAATTCCTTCCTGCATCATCGCCGGTACCTGAAAACAAATTGATTTTCCGCCGCCAGTCGGCAGCAGGGCAAAAGTATCACGACCTTCTAAAACCGAATCAATAATTTCTTTTTGCAACGGTCTGAAACTGTCGTGTTTCCAGTATTTTAAAAGAATTTCCTGCGCTTCGGCCATTGATGTGGTTTTAAAGTTAAAAATTTAGAAATCAGTTTCTGGTTTTACAACTTTAAACAGATACCTAAATTTTATCTAATATATAAAGAATTCTGTTCTCTACAGTATCTTTAGGAACTTCAATTAACTCGTAGCCGTATTTTTTATAGGTTTCGATAAGGTGTTTCTGAATCGTTTCTGCCTGTTCAAAATTCTCGTAACGCTCCGTGTCACTTTCATAAATTTCTTCCCATGGAGGTAAAATAAAAGTTTTGGAATATTTAAAATCCCCGCAGGCCTTCGTGAAATGCTCGGGATATTCATCACCAATATAATCCATATAAGCCACAACATCAGGGATTCCGCGATCGATAAAAACTACATTATCAGGTTCTTCAAGAGCATTTTCAAACTGTTTAATCCGTCCTTGCAGTAACATTTCGCTAAACAATAAAGGCTGTTCCAGAAACAACTGGTCAATACCACGCTGCTGCGCTTCGAGGGTAACTTGTCGTGAAATTTCAGGATAACAGCAATAGCCACGAGCGACTAATTCGTTTAAAAGAGTAGATTTTCCGGTTCCGGGACCTCCAATGATAACTATGATTTCTTTTTGCACTTTCGTAAAATAAAGCGCAAATTTACCTAAAGTTATTGGTATTTGAAAAGATATTTTGTCCTGAGCAAGTGATTTCGCAATTTTGGAGGTATGCGTTCCTGCTTTCGGCTTTATCTTTTATGGCGAAAGCCGCCATAAAAGGATACCGCCTCAAACGAAGTTCACTGAACTCCAATTAAAATAAAAACAAAGTGAAGTAATCAGGCCTAGGAAGGAAGGATGTTTTTGTTTTTGGAATTATTAAAATAATCCTAAAAAAAGATTTGTGATTATGCGATTTTCAAGGAATTTCAATTTGAAATTAATTTTTAAAAATTAGCGCAATACTTCTCAAAAAAATTACAGGATAATATCTTTTTCCAATATAAAAAATCTGAAATCAAAACCGTATATTTGCGTTTATTTTTAATTACGAATGGAGAACGATAAAGAAAAAACCACCGCCGAATTTTACGAAAGACTAAAGGTAGAGTTAGACAATTCAAACACCTGGCCAGCAGAATATTTATATAAATTTATAATGCCCTCAGTAGGTGATAATGTCGAGCGGGTCGAAAAAGCTTTTGACAATATGGGTGCGGTTATCAAAACAACAAAATCTAAAACCGGTAAATTTACCAGTGTTTCTATAGATGTAACAATGAATAGTGCTGACGAAGTGATTAGCAAATACAAAGAAGTTTCTACAATAGAAGGTATAGTTTCATTATAATTATGGTCGAAAAATATAAAAAAGAAGTCGCGAATGACGTTGTTTTCAACTTAGAATATAATTCTGAAAGGCAGCGTTTACTTATTCCTGAATATGGTCGTCACTTGCAAAAACTGATCGATCAGGCTACCATTATCGAAGATGATGAAACGCGCAATAAAGCCGCAAAATACATTATTCAGGTTATGGGAAGCCTAAATCCGCATTTGCGTGATGTGCCTGATTTTCAACATAAACTATGGGATCAGCTTTTTATCATGTCTGATTTTAAGCTACATGTAGAATCTCCCTATCCAATTCCGTCCCGTGATGTGTTACAGTTAAAACCTGACGTTTTACAATATCCGCAAAACTTCCCAAAATACAGATTTTACGGTAACAATATTAAATATATGATTGATGTTGCCAATAAATGGGAGGATGGGGAAATGAAAAATGCATTGGTATTGGTAATTGCCAACCACATGAAAAAGTCATACTTAAGCTGGAACAAGGATACCGTAAAAGACGATGTAATTTTTGAGCATTTGTTCGAATTGTCGGACGGTAAAATCAATTTATTGCAAAGCACAGAAGAACTTTTAAACACCACTGATTTATTGCGTACTAACAAACGTATGTCAAATAAAATCACTCCGCCCGGACAATTGAAAATCCAAAGTAACAAAAACAGCAAAGTGCCCGGAAAACCAAAGCCTTTTCAAAAAAACAATAATCAGAAATAAATAAAGTTGCTAAGCAGCTAAGTTGCTAATTAACTGAGGTTAATCTCAAAAAAACTTAGAAAACTTAGAACCTCAGTAACTCAGAACCTAAATAGAAATATGGGAGTATTTAAAATCGAAGGAGGAATTCCTTTAAAAGGCGAAATCACGCCACAAGGAGCAAAAAATGAAGCATTACAAATTTTATGTGCTGTTCTTTTAACAGGAGATAAAGTAACAATTAATAATATTCCCGATATTATTGACATCAATAAATTAATCACTTTGCTGGGTAATTTAGGAGTTAAGATTCAACGCAACGGAGCGGGTTCGATTACGTTCCAGGCCGATGAGGTAAATATTGGCTATTTAGAAACCGAAGCCTTCAAAAAAGAGGGTGGAGCATTACGTGGTTCTATTATGATTGTTGGACCGCTTTTGGCTCGTTTCGGAAAAGGATATATTCCAAAACCAGGCGGAGATAAAATTGGACGTAGAAGATTAGATACCCACTTTGAAGGTTTTATTAACCTTGGAGCAAAATTCAGATACAACAGAGAAGATCACTTTTACGGAGTAGAATCTCCGGCAGAAGGATTGCAGGGAACCGATATGCTGCTTGACGAAGCATCTGTAACCGGAACAGCAAATATTGTCATGGCTGCTGTTTTAGCAAAAGGACAAACTACAGTTTACAACGCTGCCTGCGAACCTTATTTACAGCAGTTGTGTAAGATGTTGAACTCGATGGGAGCCAAAATTACCGGGGTTGGTTCCAACTTATTGACTATTGAAGGTGTTGAAAGCCTTGGTGGATGTGAGCACAGAATCCTACCTGATATGATCGAAATTGGATCGTGGATTGGTCTTGCAGCGATGACAAAAAGCGAAATTACAATCAAAAATGTAAGCTGGGAAAACCTAGGCTTGATCCCCAATACATTCAGGAAATTAGGAATTATAATCGAAAAAAGGGGCGATGATATTTACATTCCTGCTCATACAAATGGGTACGAAGTAAAAACAGATATTGATGGCTCAATCTTAACCATTGCAGATGCCCCATGGCCAGGATTTACGCCTGACTTGTTGAGTATCGTTTTGGTTGTGGCAACACAGGCAAAGGGCGATGTTTTAATTCACCAGAAAATGTTCGAAAGCCGTTTGTTTTTTGTTGACAAGTTAATCGATATGGGAGCAAAAATCATGTTGTGTGATCCGCACAGAGCGGTAGTTATGGGACATAATTTCGAATCTCAATTAAAAGCAACAGTAATGTCATCTCCGGATATTCGTGCCGGGATTTCATTATTAATTGCGGCTCTTTCAGCAAAAGGAACAAGTACCATTCAAAATATTGAACAAATTGACCGTGGATACGAGCGTATCGATGAGCGTTTAAGAGCAATCGGAGCAAAAATCGTGAGAGAATAAAAGTCTCAAATGGCAAATGACAAATGAACAAAAAGCTATAAAAGCTACTTATTTTAGTATAGCCGGAAACACCTGCTTAGCCGTTATAAAAGGCTTGGCAGGTTTTTTTGGCAATTCTTACGCCCTGATTGCTGATGCGATCGAATCGACTACGGATATCTTTTCGTCCTGTCTGGTTTTGTTCGGAATCAAATATTCGAATAAACCGGCAGATGAAAACCATCCTTATGGTCACGGTCGTGCAGAGCCATTAATTACCTTTTTGGTCGTTGGGTTTTTAATTACTTCAGCCACAATTATTGGGTATGAAAGCATTGCTAATATCCAGACTTCACACGATTTGCCTAAATCCTGGACACTTTATGTTTTAGGAGCCATTATTATATGGAAAGAATATTCGTTTCGTTTGGTAATGAAACGAAGCAAACAAACCAATAGTTCAGCATTGGCAGCTGATGCCTGGCACCATCGCAGTGATGCTATAACTTCTGTCGCAGCATTTGTCGGAATTTCGATAGCGCTTTTTATGGGAAAAGGATACGAATCTGCAGATGACTGGGCCGCACTTTTTGCTGCTTTTTTTATCTTATACAATAGTTATAAAATTTTCAGGCCTGCACTTGGCGAAATCATGGATGAACATCTAAACGATGATTTGGTAGAAGAAATACGTATCGAGGCCTTAACAGTAAAAGGGATTCTCGGAACCGAAAAATGCTTCATCCGTAAAGCCGGAATGAAATACCATGTTGATCTTCATGCCATTGTTTCGGCAAAAATTTCTGTAAAAGAAGGTCATGATTTATCGCACAAACTGCAGGATACTCTAAAGGAAAAAATTCCTCAATTGGGGAATGTTTTGATTCATATAGAGCCGGATGATTATCATTGAGTTTAAAGTTTTCATTACCAGCATTAAAAATAAAATCCGCTAATTCGTTAAGAGCAAGCGGATTTTTATTTGGGCGTTTCCTTCGGCCGGGCTATCCGCTGTATCTTTTGCTTTTTAAAGAAAAAAGCAAAAGGATGACGCTTCTATCCCTAACGCACTTTCAGGTAAGTTGACGTTTTTGAGTATATTTGTCACTTCGACGAAGGAGAAGTCACTGAGGGAGAGCATAGGTTCTTTTTTTTACTCAAAATGATAATTTAAAAACTCAAATTGAGGGTTAAATCCTTGAACTAAAGATAGTTTTTTATCTCTTCTCCATTTTTTTATTTCTTTTTCCCGAGCTATTGCTTCTTGAATCCAAACAAACTTTTCATAATAAATTAGAAATTCTATACCGTATTTTGAAGCATATGTTTTATTTCCAATTTCTAAATTATCTTTATGTTGTTGGAGCCTAATTTTTAAATTATTAGTCACACCAATATAAAAAGTAGAACGATTCTTATTGGTTAACATATAAACATATAACTATGAAAGCCTTTTTGCGGATTAAGCATAAAATTTGTATTAGTTAAATATTTGATTACTTAGAAAGATGGAATTCACATTATTAATAGTAGTTAAAAATTTCTCTCCCTCAGTGACTTCTCCTTCGTCGAAGTGACAAAGATGTGTAGTCTAATCCAATACATTCAAAATTTTCAAACCAAAAATAACTCCATTCTGTTGAATTCCGCTTTGATACGAGTGAACATAATCTACTCTGAACAGCTTAAATTTTCCAAAACCTAAATTGTCCAAGCCAACAGTAAATTCTGTATAAGGTCTTCTGTCTGGAAGTGCAAGAGAGTGAAAACCTAAATTCATTGTTGATTTTAATAAATTCAATAGCGGGATTTTATTCATAATAAATCCGGTATCATTGTATTCGGAATGCATTTCAAAATAACTGTCATTCGTACTGTTAGTATAGTAAGGCATTAAGTTAAAAACATTCAAATAACGGTCACTTGTTCCAATGTGGGTTTGATTACCGTTAAAATGCCTGTAGTCTATAAAGGAAATATTCTCCGCATTAAAAAACTTTCCGGCTTTTAGATTTATTCCTAAAAGCCCTTTGTTAGATAATGATAAATCGTAAATTACAGAAGCGCCAATTCTTTCGAACTCATATTTTTTCTCATTCACAGCAAATGCTTTTTCAAAAGCTAAAAGTAAGGTTGGATATTTTTCATTTCTTATATTAAATCTTCCATCAGGTCTTGAAATGTATTTGTTTCCGAAATTGATTCGGGCATTTAATGATGCTTTAAATAAGTGATGCTGATCAAATGCTGAAGTTATAAAATCAAACGGAGCTAATGGATTATTCGATGAATAAACATCATCTTTTTTAAACAAAGAATAATCCGTAGTATTAAAAAGCGGTTTTCTTTGTTCGTAAGCTGCTTTAGCATTTAAATTAATTCCGTTGGCAACATCTTGCGAATAGTTGATCTGAGCAAATTCTAAATTGTACAGTTTCATATAGTTGTCTTTAAAAAATAAAGAACTAATAGAATTGACAAATTTGGTAATGGGTTCAGCACTATTAAACTGCGCAACTTTTGTACCGCCCGAAATCCAAATTGTGGCAGAATTGATATTGTTAAAGCGATGACTGAAATCGCCGGTAACACGAAAGCGTTGATCTGAAAATCCATAATTAAAAGTAGTTTTTACAGATGTGCTTTTTCCATTTTCATCATTCCATTTTCTGAATGAAAATCCTGAATCAAAATTAAATCCCTGAACGGTATTAAAACTTAGAGAACCTAAATTTAATAAGCCTTCGTATCCAAGGGAATATTTTTTAGAGCTATTTTTATAATCGTAACCCGTTAAAATATCCCAAACTTTAAACTTGTTATGTTTTGTGTCTACAGAATCAAGGTATTTCTGAGACTTTCTAATGGTTAACAAACTGTCCTTTTTAGTATAATCGTTGCTTTCTTCAATAGTTAACGGAATTGGGCGAATCTCATTCCAGAAAGCATTATCTTTTTTGTTGGCATTGGCTTCAAAAGAAACGATTTCATTGCCGAAAGTTTTCTTTTCAAACGAATGCGGAAACTCATAATTCGAATAAATATAATTAAAGTTACCTGAAAATTTTATTCCGAAGCCACCCGCTTTAAAGAACAGCGATTGCGTGTTTTTTGCCCAAATTTTATTTTTAGGATTATAAGTAAAACTTTGTTTTAAGGTCATGATTTCGGTAAATTCATTTTTCATTCGATACCCTTTAAGATCTAATTCTACTGCATAAATAGCAAAACTGTCGTCTACTATATAAATGTAACCTTCAAAAACAGGCTCTTTATCGCGCTTTGGAATAACTTTGATCTTATTGATTTGTTGATTATGTTCATCTGTAAAAGTACTTTCGAGTTGGTATTTGTAATAATTAAAGGCATTATCCGCAATTGGGGAAATAATTTTCACATCAAAATCAATCGTGTTTTCATAAAAATCATAAGTAGATAAACTGGCTGTATTGTAGCTAAATCCGTTACTGTTTCCTGATATTTTTGAGGCAATAATTTTTTCCTTTAACTTGTTTGGCTTTTCGAAGGTAAGTTTAGAAATGGTTTCTGACAAATATAAGATTCCTGAACCAGTAGAATCCAAATTTGAAGCCATATCTTCTCCAAGGTCAACTTTTTGGCCAAGGATTTTTTTAGGTAAATCCTTAATTTTAAACATTCCTTTTGAATAAAAGTCGGCGGTATATCGTGCTGTTTTTTCAGAATTTTCTTTTTTGTTACGAATAGCGCTTTTTATAATAGCATTGGCAGGATTGTTTTTTGGATCAATCACCACTTCGTTTAATGTAAAACTTTCCTCCTGCATGGTTACATTTAGAAGTTGAGTTTTGTTTTCAGGAGTAATGCTTATTTTTTGAGTCTTAAAACCCAGATATTGAAAAACGATTTTGTTTTTGCCAATTTCTTTTACATTTAATTGGTAATCACCTTGTTCATTAGAGGTTGTGCCGCGGTAAGTATTATCTTCAAAAACCGATACAAATGGAAGAGGATTTCCCTTTTCATCAGTTATAGTTCCTTTGATTTGAGCAAAGTTAGCAATAGAAAAAAATAAAAAGGCAAGTAAGGTATAGTTTTTCATGAAAGTCTTTTCTCTCACAAAAATAGAATAAGTAAAAACCTAAGTATCTAAAAATATGTTAAATAATAATTATAGAAAAGATTGAATCGCGAGTTCATAGCTTTTTAGTCCAAAGCCTAAAATGACTCCTTTCGCATTTCCGGAAAGATAAGACTGATGCCTGAAACTTTCACGGGCATAGGTATTAGAAATATGTACTTCAATCACCGGAGTTGTAATAGCTTTAATAGCATCACCCAAACCGATAGAAGTATGAGTGTAAGCACCGGCATTTAAAATAATTCCGTCAAATGAAAAGCCAACTTCCTGGATTTTTCCAATTAGTTCACCTTCGATATTACTTTGATAATAGGAAAGTTCAATATTAGGAAATTTATGTTCCAATCTTTCAAAGTAATCCTCAAAAGTCTGACTTCCGTAAACTTCAGGTTCTCTTTTTCCTAAAAGATTCAAGTTGGGACCGTTGATAATGGCAATTTTCATAATTATAATTTTCGTAAAAATAAAAAAACCGTTCTAATTAACAGAACGGTTTTTATAAAACTATGTGATATATTTTTAAAATAAGAATCCTACAGAAAATTGTACTGTTGAATTTTTAACGTCTGCATCTTTTGAAGCATCCGTCAATCCTAAACCATAACGGCCCTGAACAAAAAAGTTCTCGGTAAGTTTAAATCCTAATCCTGCATTAACACCAAATTCAAAAGTTTCAGCATCCTCAAAATCAACGTTGTCTTTTTCGCTTAATAAGAAGGAAGCTTGTGGTCCTACTTCAAGACTAAAAGAGTCTGTTAAGTAAAATTTTGCCATTACAGGAATTGAGATGTATCCTAATTCATTTTTAAATTCTTCACCAGCATACTTATATGTTGCGCCTTGAGTTGAGTATAGAAGTTCCGGCTGAATAGCAAATTTATCCAGTAATTTGATTTCGGCAACTAAACCAGCATGGTAGCTGGTAATCCCTTCTTTGTCAATTTCAGGAGCATCAAAGGCATCTCCTGTCTGGTTCGCAAAGTTAACCCCTGCTTTAATCCCAAATTTCACTAATTGTGCCTGACTTGCTGTTGATGCTGCAACAAATAAAACTACAGCTAAAAGTATTTTTTTCATAATGTTAATTTTAAGATTTGATTTATTGCAAAATAATATAAATAAAAACTCATGCTTTTTATATTTATTGTTTTCGAAGTTTCAAAATTTCCATTTATACTAATATAACAAGATAAATATTATATTTTTTTACAAATGAAAGAAAATTATTAATAATTTATCATTTTAATTTTTCTAACTGTTTTTAGTGATTTTTTAATGGTTAATTCTTTGAAAAATAACATTTTGATGGTTTTAACAGGATAATTTATAACAAAATATAATAATTATTTTACAATATAATTTGGTTTATTGACGTTTTATGGCATAGATTTGTTCTACTAATTAACTTATTTAATTTAAAAAAAATGAAAAAAATTGTTTTATCAGCGGTTGCTATTTTAGCATTTGGATTTGCAAATGCACAAGACTCTACAGGAGGAAAAGGATTTGCTAACGGAGATGTATTTATTTCTGGATCTGTTGGTTTTTCTTCTATAAAAGAAGGAGATGTGAAAACTTCAGGATTTGTTGTTGCACCAAAAGTTGGCTTTTTTGTAACTGATAATATTGTTTTAGGTGGTGCTATTGGTTTTCAAGGAACTACTGTGGATGATGGAATTGGAGAAGACGTTAAGACTAATACAATTTCAGCTGGTCTATTCGGTAGATATTATGCTACTCCATCTTCTGACTTTTCAGTATTTGGAGAATTAGGAGTTAACTATCTTTCATCTAAAGAAGATGACGGAGTTACTGAAGACAAATTAAACGGATTTAATATCGTATTAGCACCAGGTGTTAGTTATTTTATTTCTGATCATTTCGCATTAGAAGCTGCTATTGGAGTTTTAAGTTATGAAACTGAAAAACCAGATGTTGACGGTGCTGAATCAAGAAATACTTTTAACTTAGGTTTAGGATTAGATGATATCACTTTAGGTCTTGTTTACAAATTCTAATTTGTAAATTAAATTTATATTAAAACCTTCCCTAACCGGAAGGTTTTTTTATGCCTTAAAATGTTTTACTTTGCAAATATGAAATGGAATACTTTTATAAAAGATTACCAATCGTATTTACGCATCGAACGTGGTTTGTCTAAGAATACTATAGAAAACTATGGGTTTGATATTGAGCGTTTATGTTTGTTTCTGGAAATAAATCAAATTGAAGTTTCTCCATTAAAAATAACGGATGAAACTATTCAGCAGTTTATTTATTCGGTTTCTAAGGAAGTAAATCCGAGATCTCAGGCGAGAATCATATCCGGACTAAAAAGCTTTTTTAATTATCTTGTTTTTGAAGATTACCGTACCGATAACCCTTTAGAATTAATCGAAAGTCCCAGAACGGGGCGTAAATTGCCTGATATTTTATCCGTTCCGGAAATTGATGCCTTGATAGCGGCCATTGATTTAAGTTCAAACGAAGGAGAAAGAAACAGGGCCATGCTGGAAACCTTATATGGCTGTGGACTCCGGGTTTCGGAATTGGTAACACTAAAAATCTCCGATTTGTTTTTTGAAGAAGGATTTATTAAAATTACCGGAAAAGGAAACAAAGAACGTTTTGTCCCTGTTGGTAGTTTAACTCAAAAATATATTCAAATTTATCAAAATGATGTTCGTGTTCATTTAAAAATAAAAAAAGGTTTCGAGGATACTTTGTTTTTAAACCGCAGAGGAAATCAACTAACACGCGCCATGATTTTTACCATAATTAAGGATTTGGCTGTAAAAATTAATTTAAATAAAAACATCAGTCCGCATACTTTGCGGCATTCTTTTGCTACTCATTTACTTGAAAATGGTGCCGACTTACGTTCCATACAACTTATGCTGGGTCATGAATCTATTACTACCACAGAAATTTATGTACATTTGGACAGAAGATTTCTGAAAGAAGTGATGCATAATTTTCACCCAAGGAAATGATTTTAATGTTGATCAGTAGATATTATTGAAATTAATCTATAAAATTATAAATGTTACAAAAGCTCATTTTTCTGTAATTTTGAAAAATGAAATCAAAAAAAGCTTCTCAGAAATGAGAAGCTTTTTTTGATGTAGTATTTCGAAGAAATTATTTAGCAATATTTACCGCTCTTGTTTCTCTAATAACCGTTACTTTTACCTGACCCGGATAGGTCATTTCTGTCTGGATCTTTTGTGATATTTCAAACGAAAGATTGGCAGCATTATCATCAGAAACTTTTTCACTTTCAACAATTACACGAAGCTCTCTACCTGCCTGAATGGCGTAAGCATTTTTAACTCCGCTAAATCCGTAAGCAACTTCTTCAAGATCTTTCAAACGCTGAATGTAAGAATCTAAAACCTGGCGTCTTGCACCCGGTCTTGCGCCTGAAATAGCATCACAAACCTGAACGATTGGGGATAATAATGATTTCATTTCGATCTCATCATGGTGGGCTCCAATAGCATTGCAAACTTCTTCTTTTTCACCATATTTTTCAGCCCATTGCATTCCTAATAAAGCATGCGGCAGATCACTTTCGGCATCTGGAACTTTACCAATATCATGAAGTAAACCAGCTCTTTTAGCTAATTTTACATTTAAGCCTAATTCGGCAGCCATGATTCCGCAAAGTTTAGAAACCTCTCTCGAGTGTTGTAATAAATTTTGTCCGTAAGAAGAACGGTATTTCATTCTTCCAACCACTTTAATCAATTCAGGATGTAATCCGTGAATACCTAAATCAATGACAGTTCGTTTACCTACCTCTATAATTTCATCATCAATTTGTTTCGCAGTTTTAGCAACTACTTCTTCAATTCTTGCCGGGTGAATACGACCGTCAGTTACTAATTTGTGTAAAGCCAAACGTGCAATTTCTCTACGAACAGGATCAAAACAAGAGAGGATAATAGCTTCCGGTGTATCATCAACAATAATTTCTACTCCTGTTGCGGCTTCCAATGCTCTAATATTACGTCCTTCACGACCAATAATCCTTCCTTTGACATCATCAGATTCAATATTGAAAACTGAAACGCAGTTTTCAACAGCTTCTTCCGTTCCAACACGCTGAATAGTATTGATTATAATTTTTTTTGCTTCTTGCTGCGCAGTAAGTTTAGCCTCTTCAATAGTTTCCTGAATATGTGACATGGCTTTGCTTTTCGCTTCGGCTTTTAGGCCTTCAACCAATTGTTCTTTTGCTTCTTCTGCAGAAAGCCCTGAAATTACTTCTAATTGTTGTAACTGGCTTTTGTGTAATTTTTCTACCTCAGCTTGTTTTTTATCTAAAATTTCGATTTTATTAGTATATTCAAGTGTTTTAGCTTCAAAATCGTCATTTACTTTTTTAGCTTTAGATAATTCATTAGAGATTTGAGATTCTTTATCTCTAATTCTCTTTTCAACTTCAGCTACTTTTTTGTCTCTGGATAAAATAACCTGTTCGTGTTCTGATTTTAATTCAATAAATTTTTCCTTTGCCTGAAGAATTTTATCTTTTTTGATATTTTCAGCTTCTAAATTGGCGTCTTTTAAAATAGATGCTGCTTCTTTTTTAGCGTTTTTGATTAAATTAGAAATATTACTTTTTTCAATAATTTTAGCTATTCCAAAACCTGCTGTAATACCTATAATGCCTGAAATAATGATTGTTATTATGTCCATGTTTGTTAAAATTTATATATAAAAAAAGCCTACATTAATTGCTTGAATAAACTCGAAAAGACAAGTTTTGAGCTAACTCACTGTTCAAGTTTCCTCGCCGGAGCGTGGCATGCTTTAGTAGTGATGATTTGCTCATTCTAAATTGTTAGTGTTGAGTTTACCAATTGTGAACTAATGTAGGCAGTATCTTAGTTTTTTGTAAAGAACGTTTAATTTTCGAGATATTGATCTAAAAGCAAATTTAATCTTTTAATCCTTTCGATGGTATCTTCGCCATCAATTGCGTTATCGATTTGTTTCTGTTCAACCTGAGATGCAAATTGTAAGGCACACATGGCCAATACATCCTGTTTATCACGAACAGCATAATTTTCTTCGAATTGCTTAATCATAGCATCAATTTTTTTTGAAGCACTTCTGAGTCCTTCTTCCTGGGATGGTTCTACCGTTAACGGGTAAACTCTGTCAGCCACTGATATTTTGATTTTAAGCTTTCCGTCCATTTTACTAATCTGATAATTGCGCTATACAGTAATCAATTTCGCGAATTAATGAATTTATTTTAAGCTTTGTCTCTCTCTTGTTATTGTCGCTGCCAAGCAACGAATTGGCTATTTTAAGTGTGTCGTATTGTTTTTTCAAAGCCTCTATCTCAGCATATTGTTTCTGGATGATTTGTGCAGCTTTGGTTAGTTCTGACTGTAAATCCTGATTTTTTTTCTCCAGACCTTTCGTTCTTACAAAAAGCTTTTCGACTTTATATTCAAGAGTATCAATTATTTCGACAATTACACTCATTATAAATCCTATTCATTACTTAATCATACAAAGTTAGTATTCCTTTTTATTAATGCAATTTTTTATCGCTTTTTTTGCACTAAAAATAGACAAATAAATGAATTTCAACGAATTGTATTTTTATACGTTTGTCTTCGCTTTTAGGTGCTTATTTTTTACCTTAGCAAAAATGTTACTCATGAGATTTTCTATATATTCCTTACTTTTTTGTCATTTTATTTTTGCCCAAACCAATTATCCAAAAGATTATTTTCGTTCTCCTTTAGATATACCTATGCAGCTGTCCGGAAATTTTGGTGAGTTAAGGCCCAATCATTTTCATGCAGGTTTTGATTTAAAAACGAATCAAAAAGAAGGTTTAAATGTGTATGCTGTCGGAGATGGATATGTATCGAGAATAAAAATATCCACTTTTGGAAACGGGAAAACTATTTATATCACGCATCCCAACGGATATACTTCAGTTTATGGGCATTTGCAGACTCCGCTTGGAAGTATTCTGGAGTATGTTCAGAAAACGCATTACAAGGAAAAATCTTTTGAGATCGAAATGTATCTTAAGCCAGATGAATTAATCGTTAACAAAGGCCAGGTAATTGCTCTTACAGGAAACACAGGTGCTTCAGAAGGCCCGCATCTTCATTTTGAATTTCGTGATTCCAAAACAGAATTTATTATCAATCCAATGTTTTTTGGGTTTGACAAGAATTTTACAGATACCAAAAAGCCAACAATTTCCAGTTTATACGTTTATCCAATTGACAATACAATTGTCAACCAGTCGAAACAGCCTTTGTTACTGAATCTTTCACTGCAGAAAGACGGAACATATCTGGCCAGTAAAGTAAAAGCAAATGGAAAAATTGGTTTCGGAATCAGTACGGTAGATTTTGATGATGTTTCGTTTAATAAAAATGGTGTTTTTAATGTTTCGACTTTTTTTAACGGAAATCAGAATTTCAACTATCAATTCAATACTTATTCGTTTTACGAAATGCGATATGTCAATGCGTTAATCGATTATTCAAAATATAAAAAAACAGGACAGCGCATTCAAAAACTATTCATGAAAACACCCTTTGCCTTAAGTATAATCAAAACCGATTCGTTAAGCGGAATAATTACAGCTGAGCCAAATCTGGCATCCAATTACCGAATTGAGGTTTCCGATTATTATGGGAATTTAAATTCGGTTACAATTCCGATAGAATACGATTCTGTCCTGCCAATTGTAAAGACTGAACCGGTAATATCAAAATATTTTATCCGTTACGATAAAGATTCAAATTTTGAAAAAGATAATATGTCGGTATTTTTTCCTGCAGGAACCTTTTACGAAGATTTTAATCTGAATTTTGATGTAAAAAATAACAGGATTTATATTCACGATGATACTGTTCCGGTACATTCTAATTTTACTGTCTCAATTCAGGACAGTAGTTATAATGAGGTAGTAAGGGATAAGGTTTTTATAGGAAGGATAAGTGGAAAAAGTGTCAGTTATAATTTTACAACAAGAAAAAATGATGTTTTTAGTATCAAATCCAAAACATTGGGGCAATATGGATTGTTTACTGATACTGCTGCACCAACTATTACTATTACTAAACCTATTCAGGATAAATGGATAAGTGATGTTAAGAAAATTCAATTCATTATTAATGATAATTTGTCAGGAATCAAATCATATAATGGGTATTTAAACGGTAACTGGATTTTGTTTGAGTATGATAATAAAACAAAAAGAATTACGCACAATTTTGAAGATAGTTTGTTGTTGGAAGGCGCCAACGATTTAAAAATTGAAGTAGTCGATAATGTTGGGAATTCTGCTATCTTTGAAACTCATTTTTTTAGAAGTCAACAAAAATAAAAACCTAAACGTTTGAATAATTTTAAGTTAATACTTGTTTTTCTTTTTTCATGTATCAGTTATGTTGCAACAGCTCAGGATGCTCGCGTTAAAGGAGTGATTTTAGATGATCAGAATCGTCCGGTTACAGATGTAAATATTTCAGCAGGAAGTAAGGTGGAACAATCAGATAGTAATGGTTTTTTTGAAATTACTATACCTTCAAATAAAAAAACGGTTTTGCTTTTTACTCATATTTCATTAAAGATGATGACATTAACAGTAAATTTGAAACCCAATGAATTATTGGTTTTTAATCCCGTTATGAATAATTCAGAAGAGCAGATGGGAGAAGTTTTTGTTACTTCAAAAAATAGAAAACGTGTTCAGGGAATTACTGTAATTGATCAGGCTACCATAAAAAAAATACCCGGAGCAAACGCTGGAATCGAGAATATACTCAAAACTTTACCAGGCGTTAATTCAAATAATGAACTAAGTACACAATATGCTGTTCGTGGAGGAAATTATGATGAGAATTTGGTATATGTTAATGAAATTGAGGTGTATCGTCCGTTTTTAATTCGATCAGGACAACAGGAAGGATTAAGTTTTACCAATACGGATCTTGTTCAGAATGTGGATTTTTCAGCTGGAGGATTTCAGGCCAAATTTGGTGATAAACTCTCTTCTGTGTTGGATATTACCTACAGAAAACCAACTCAGTTCTGTGCGGTTCTGGAAGCCAGTTTATTAGGAGGAAGTATAGCAGTTGATGCGGTTTCCAAAAATAAAAAATGGTCAGCCGTAACAGGAGTGCGTTATCGAAATAACAGTTTGCTGGTGGATAGTCAGGATACGAAAACAAATTATACACCTGTATTTGCGGATATTCAGACCAATATTAATTATGATGTATCTAAAAAATGGCAACTCAGTTTTCTTGGTAATATCTCCCAAAATAAATATTTGTACCAGCCTTTGACACGTGAAACCAAGTTTGGAACAATAGATCAGCCAATGGCATTGGCGGTATATTATGAAGGACAGGAAAAAGATCAATATGATACTTATTTTGGTGCATTAAAAACAACTTATAAGCCTTCTTCAACATTAACCTTCAAATTAATCGGTTCAATATTTCATACTATTGAGCAGGAACATTTTGATATTTTGGCTCAATATCGACTAGCAAATGTAAATGAAGAGGGAACAATCAATCCTGATGATGTTCAGTTTACACGCGGAATTGGTTCTCAGCTCAATCATGCACGAAATGATTTAGATGCCCTGATTGCCAATATTGAAATAAAAGGTTTTAAGGAATGGAATGATAGTCAATTAGAATTCGGTTTAAAATACACAAGAGAATCTATTCGGGACAGAATAGTAGAATGGGAGATTATTGATTCAGCCGGATTCTCAATTAATCCTCCAATTTTGGATTTGCCAAAAAATAACCAGCCATACGAACCCTACACTGGTCCGCTTTTGCCGTATCAAAATATTAGAGCGGTGAATTTTAATGACATCAATAGATTTTCAGGATACGCACAATGGAATAACAAAACCGAATTAGGATCAAGTCAATTTTGGTCTACTATTGGAGCTCGTTTTCAAAGCTGGCAGGTTTCGGGAGCAAGTGTAGAAGGAGATAATCAGATAGTTTTTAGTCCAAGAGCTCAATTTGCCTTAAAGCCGGATTGGGATAAGGACATGGTTTTCAGGATTTCGGGCGGGTTGTATTATCAGCCACCTTTTTACAGGGAACTTCGTGATGCTGATGGCGTAGTTAATCCAAACGTAAAAGCACAACAATCGGTTCATTTTGTAGTGAGTAATGATTATAATTTTAAAATGTGGAACCGTCCTTTTAAATGGGTCACAGAGTTATACTATAAATCCCTTTCGGATGTAAATGTGTATTCAATTGATAATGTCCGTATTCGTTATGCTGCAGATAACAATGCCAAAGCGTATGCAAAAGGTCTTGATTTCAGGCTCAATGGTGAGTTTGTTCCGGGAACGGAATCCTGGATTAGTTTTGGATATCTGAAAACAGAAGAAAATTATGAAGATAAAGGGTTTATTGCACGACCAACAGATCAGCGACTCAAGTTTGCTATGTTGTTCCAGGATTATATGCCCAATATTCCGAGTGTCAAATTATATTTAAATTTGGTTTATAATACAGGGTTGCCAGGCGGTTCACCGTCTTATTCGGATCCCTATTTATATCAAAACAGGCTTAATGATTATCGTCGCGTTGATGTTGGTTTTGCCAAAGTTTTCATTGATAGCAATACTAAAATAGCAAAATATAATTGGCTCAAAAACTTCAGGGAATTATCGTTGGGATTAGAAATTTTCAATCTTTTTAATAATCAGAATGCGATAACCAATACATGGGTTCGGGATGCTTACTCAAAAAACCAATATGCAATTCCTAATTATATGACGACAAGGGTTTTTAATATAAAACTGAATTCCAGATTTTGATTAAAAAGGGTAAAAGAAAGATTTTTTACGTTCCTGGAATGATCTCTTTGATTTTTATTCCGTTGTTTTGTCTTTGCTATTTTTATAAGATTGATGCATTTAAGGTTTATGGATGTCTAGCTATTTCAGTTTCAACCAAAGAAGAATTTGATAATTATAAGATTGAAAGTATTAGAGAATATAAAAATTTTAATTTTAAACAAGACAAGTCTAAAGAATTAAAGGAGTTGAGATTTTTTATTAAGGATTTAATAAAAAAATATGATACTATAAATGGCGCTAAAATTCATTTTGATTCAAAAAGTAATTATAATACATTTATTACTGTTATTAATATGCTGAATGAAGAAAAAGTAAGTACTTGGGCTTATTGTAAAGATGATATTTATGTTTTATCAAGTCCAAAGCCAAAGCCAAAGCCAAAGCCAGCTAATCTGGAATCAATAGAATATTTTTCTTGTGGATATTACGAACAGAATAAATTATATTTTTTGGAGCGGGAGAGAGAAAGACAATTTCAACATATTGTATCTCTCTATAAAAAATACTGGATAATTTTTTTAGGTTATTTTGGACTCGTGCTTCTAAACATCTTCGCTCTGGTAAAATTCAATAAAAACAGATAATACAATCAAAAATACTATATTTGATATTCTAAAATAATTTGCAGACATGAAAAATTCCTTAAAATATATAGCCTTAGTAATCATCACAACATTAGTGAGTTGTAAAGAGGAAGCTCAGAAGCCAAAAGTAATTTATGATACTTCAAATAAAACAAATGTTGTAGCTAAGTCTGATTCAACACAAATTGAAGTCGCTGATTTACCCATTCAAATGACAGGAACGGATTATTTAATTCATCCGGTTGGGGATCTAAGGGTTTTTGAAAGAGGAAGTAAGGCGCGTTATGGGTCTTCAAGTGTAAACGATTTAAGTTTTACAATTTCCAATTTAGGAGAATTCGAAATTACAGGTTATCTTCAGAATTTAAAATTCCAAAAAGTAGATTCGGATTCTATTCGTCCTTTATCCGATAAGCCGGTTTTAATTTTAACGGCTACTTATTTAAAGGCACTTGCAGATAAAACACTTAACCAGGTTATGGTGTATACTTTGACTGATTCAGATACCAATAAAGACGGTAAAATTGATACTGGTGATATTAAAACTTTATATTTAAGTGATATCAGTGGAGAAAATTTTACTAAAATTTCAGAAGATTTTCAGGAATTGGTAGACTGGAACGTCATTGAGTCCAAAAATCGCTTGTATTTCAGAACTATCGAAGATACGAACCAAAATGGGCAATTTGATAAAAATGATGTTTTACATTACAATTATATCGATCTGGCCGCTAAAAAATGGGAAGTTAAAAGTTATAAACCAATATGATAAGTTCTCAAAATTAATTGGAGCTGTTTAAATAAAAACCATCTGAAATTAGTATTTCCAGATGGTTTTTGTTTTTGATGAATTTTTTAGATCAAAATATCACTTTCCAAATCTGATTTTTCGATCTCGATACCAAACCCTAAACGTTCTACCAGTTCAATCACCAATTTTTTATACCAGTTTTCGGATTTTGGATGAATGTATATTTTTTCAATCAACTGATTAATATCTACATTGATTTTTAGCCCTTCGTTTAGTTTTAGATCACTTTTCGATGTATCGGTAATAATACGGACTTCACGCTCATATTGAAAACTTTTTCGCTTAAATAAAAAAGGAAAGAATAAATCATCAAACGGAATATACTCTTTTTTGTAGTCGATATAATTTACCTCGCCAATATACTGATCAAAATTAGTTTCAGGTTGTACGGCTTTTTGCAATCTCCCAATAGTGGACTGAATTGCCAATCCTTCGCTGTTTTGGGTAAAGATCTGCCACATGGCAAAAGATTCATATTCATTGATGTGCCAGCTGCTGACGGCAACTTTTTCTCGATGTGTTTTGTAATAGTTTAAAAATTCGGGATTGTCAGCGGCAAGTTTTTTAATTTCTTCAAAACTAGGTTCACTAAAGGTTCCTTCATACTGGTCCTCAAACTTATCAGATCGTGACATAAACAGTTGTTTGGAAAGCAAAAGCTCCAGAAATTTAGATAAATCCAGGTATTTCCAAACAATGGTATCCGGATCTTCAGGCAGTTTTATGTTTGGATTGTTAAGATACATTTTTCAAAATTTTATAACAATCAATAATCTTGAATTAAGATTCGAAAGACTGCATGGTTACAAGCTTATTATAAGTTCCGTTATGTGCGATAAGTTCATCGTGAGTTCCTTTTTCGACGATTTTTCCTTTTTGCATGACTACAATCAAATCTGCTTTTTGAATAGTCGAAAGACGGTGCGCAATCACGATTGAGGTTCTGTTTTGCATCATGTTCTCTAAGGCAACCTGAACGAATTTTTCGCTTTCCGTATCCAGCGCAGATGTTGCTTCATCCAAAATCATGATTGGAGGGTTTTTTAAGACTGCACGGGCAATTGATAAACGTTGTTTTTGTCCTCCCGAAAGTTTGTTTCCGCTGTCGCCAATGTTGGTGTAAATTCCTAAAGGCAAATCCTGTACAAATTCATAGGCATTGGCAATTTTAAGGGCTTCAATAATTTCATCATCAGTAGCATCTAGTTTTCCTAACGAAATATTAGCTTTTATGGTGTCATTAAACAGAATACTGTCTTGCGTAACCAGCCCCATCAATCCTCTAAGCGATTGCAGGTTCATGTCTTTGATGTTTATCCCATCTATGGAAATTGTTCCATCATTCACATCATAAAAGCGGGTTAGTAAGTTGGCTATCGTGCTTTTTCCGCTTCCGGATTGTCCTACAAGCGCAACAGTTTGTCCTTTTTTTACCTGAAAAGAAAAATCTTTTAAAACCGTTTCATCTTCATATTTAAAGTTAATGTTCTGAACGGTAATATTGTTATCAAAAGTTGCTTTTTCAATAGCATTGGGTTTTGATGTGATCGTGTTTTCCTGTTCCAGAATTTCCAAAACACGTTCTGCAGCCGCATTTCCTCTTTTTACTCCGTATGAAGCTTTAGAGATTGCTTTTGCAGGTGTCAGGATATTATAAGCTAATCCCATATAGGCAATAAATGATGGGCCGCTTAGCGTTTTGTCGATTAAAACCATTTGTCCTCCATACCACAATAAAATGGCTATAACAGTAATTCCCATAAATTCACTGGCTGGAGAAGCTAAGTTCTGGCGATTACCAATACTATTTGATAAGTTAAAAAAACGTTCTGTTGAATTTTGGAAAAGAGTGTTGAAATAATTTTCAGAATTATAACCTTTTACTACTTTTAATCCGCCAATAGTTTCTTCTATAGTAGATAAAAAAGTACCTTGTTCTTCCTGTGCTTTTGTAGATTGTTTTTTAAGCTGTTTTCCAATCAATGAAATGATGTAGCCTGAAATAGGAATAAAAATAAAAACAAATAATGTTAGTTTGGCACTAAGGATTAACATCATAGTTATAGTGAAAACTATGGTTAAAGGTTCTTTTACGATAAGCTCCAGTACGGCTAAAAATGAATTTTGTACCTCATTTACATCGGCAGAAATTCTTGAAATTACATCTCCTTTTCTTTTTTCAGAATAAAAAGCCAAAGGCAGATCAAGTGTTTTCTTGTACATTGCATTTCTCATATCTTTTAAAACGCCATTTCGTAAAAAAGTAATAAAAAACATGGCTAAATAATCAGCCAGGTTCTTTAATAAGAAAATTGAAATTATGATCGCAACCATTATTGATAAAATGTAGCCCGGATCATGATTGCCTTTTGTAGTTGTTATGTAATAGCTCAAATAATCTTCTCCATATTGCTGAAGTTTTAAAATTCCCTGATACACCGGTTTTATTTTTCTTGCCTTTGTCTGGTCAAATAAAACCTGAAGCATTGGAATTAATGCCACAAACGAAAGTGTACTAAAAAGCGCATACAAAACATTAAAAAATATGTTTAAAAATGCATATTTTTTATACGGGTATATAAAAGGAACTATTTTTTTGAAAGTACTCATTGAGGAGGTTTTTTACCATCAAAACCCGACAGTTGTTAAATAATGTCGGGTTTGATAAAAGAAATATTGTATCTGTTATTAATTCAATTGCATATCTGCAATGATATTTTGTATTTTCTTATCTAAAAAACTTTCTGCAGTGTCAAAATTCATAACCGAATCCAATTCTGCATTTACGCTGATGTAGAATTTAATTTTTGGTTCCGTTCCGCTTGGTCTTGCACAAATTTTTGAACCATCTTCTGTATAGTAAATCAACACATTTGATTTAGGCATATCCATAGTAGATTCTTCGCCTGTCAGTAAGTTCAAGGCAACAGAGGATTGATAATCTTCAACCATGATTACACGTTGCCCGTTGATTTCTTTCAAAGGATTTTTACGTAAATCAATCATCATTTGATTAATCTCCTGTAAGCCTTCAATTCCTTTTTTGGTTAAGGAAACCAAATATTCTTTATAAAAACCATTTTCGACATACAGCTGTAAAAGTTCTTTATAAACAGAGCTTCCGGCAGCTTTCGCCTGAGCTGCAACTTCACATATTAGTAACGTAGCAGCAACAGCATCCTTATCTCTAACAGCATCACCAACCATAAAACCAAAACTTTCCTCACCTCCGCCAATAAACTCAAGTTCAGGAAAATCCTTAATCATTTTGGCAATCCATTTAAAACCGGTCAAACCAACCTTACATTCAACACCGTAGCTGGTTGCTAATTCCATCATCATTGGAGTTGAAACAATAGTAGAGCCTACAAATTGTTTTCCGTTAATTTTTCCGGCTTTTTTCCATTGTTTCAATAAGAAGGAAGTCATCAGAATCATGGTCTGATTTCCGTTAAGCAGAATCATTTTACCTTCATTGTTTCTAACAGCAACACCTAAACGGTCGCAGTCAGGATCTGTGCCTACAACGATATCCGAATCGGTTTTGTCTGCCAAAGCTAAAGCCATTGTCAAAGCTTCCGGCTCTTCCGGGTTTGGGGATTTTACTGTTGGGAAATCTCCATTCGGCTCTGCTTGTTCCGGTACGATATGAACGTTTTTATAACCTGCCTGTGCTAAAGTCTCCGGAATTGATTTTATGGATGTTCCGTGCAATGAAGTAAAAACGATCTGTAAGTTGTCTTTGGATTCAGCCGGAGTATTAAAACTGGCGTTTTCAATAGACGATTTGATAAAGGCATTATCAATTTCCGTGTCGATATACTGAATTAAGCTTTCGTTGGCATTGAATTTAATTTTAGCATAATCCAGGCTTTCAATTACCTTAATAATAGCAGCATCTTCTGGTGGGACAATTTGACCGCCATCTTCCCAATACACTTTATAACCGTTATATTCCGGTGGATTGTGCGATGCCGTAAGTACAATTCCGCATTGACAGCCTAAATATTTAAGGGCAAAAGACAATTCAGGAGTTGGGCGTAAATCTGAAAATAAGTAAACCTGAATTCCATTTGCCGAGAAAACATCAGCAACAACTTTCGCTAAAGTATTACTATTATGGCGGCAATCGTAAGCAATAACCACTTTTAATGATTCATTTGGAAAAACTTCATGCAAATAGTCAGATAAACCCTGAGTATTTTTTCCCAGTGTATATTTGTTAATTCTATTGTTTCCAATACCCATAACACCACGCATTCCGCCAGTTCCAAATTCCAGGTTTTTATAAAAACTGTCTTCCAGTTCTTTTGGCGAAGTGGTCATTAATTCTTTAACAGCTGCTTGGGTTTCGTTATCAAATGTTGGCGTTAGCCATTCGTTTACAGCATCTAGTATGTCAGTACTTATATTCATGTAAAATTTCTTTTTAATGTTTTAATTAAAGATAATAATTTTTCAGGAGCTAATCCTGCTGTACACTTTATCTTTTATGCCGAACCCCGGCACAAAAGGATGCCGTTTCCATCAGGGCTAGGACTTTACGTTAAAAATTAACCTCTTTGGAAACTTTATAACGGGCTTCATTGTTTTTTGTCCGCAAAATAATTTCGCCAAGAAAGCCTGCCAGAAACAACTGAGTTCCAATTATCATGGAGGTAATCGATAAATAAAATTGTGGTCTTTCAGTTATTAACCTACTTGCCTTATGAATAAATAATTTGTCGATACCTAAATATAAAGCCAACAGAAAGCCAATAACAAACATAATAGAACCTAACAAACCAAATAAGTGCATGGGTCTTTTTCCAAATCGGGACAAAAACCAAATCGTAATCAAATCAAGAAAACCATTGATAAAACGATCCATTCCAAATTTGGTTTCACCGTATTTACGAGCCTGGTGAATGACTACTTTTTCACCAATTTTACCAAATCCGGCATTTTTTGCCAGGACCGGAATGTATCGGTGCATTTCACCTGAAACTTCTATGTTTTTTACAACCGTATTTTTATACGCTTTTAATCCGCAGTTAAAATCATTCAACTCAACGCCGGAAGTTTTTCTGGCAGCCCAATTAAATAACTTAGACGGAAGGTTTTTTGCAACAACAGAGTCGTAACGTTTCTTTTTCCATCCTGAAACCAGATCAAATTTTTGAGTTGTAATCATTTCATACAACCCCGGAATTTCATCCGGACTGTCCTGCAAATCGGCATCCATTGTAATGATGACATCACCTTTGGCTTTGGCAAAACCTGCGTGCAATGCCTGCGATTTTCCAAAGTTTTTCATAAAGCGAATCCCTTTTACATTTGGATTCTCATTAGAAAAGGTTTCAATAATATTCCAGGAATCATCTGTACTGCCATCATCCACAAAAATGATTTCATAAGAGTAATTGTTGGATTGCATCACTTCAATAATCCATGAATAGAGTTCTTTCAGTGATTCCTCTTCATTTAGAAGTGGTATAAGTATAGATAAATTCATTTAAATTTTTATTATAGACTTTATGGTTTGTCATTTTTAATGATCGCTCCAATAATTAGAGAATATATTAAGCCAATTAGTGCGTACATCACAAGAGTTACTGGGAAAACAATAAATGGATTCATGAATTTTCTAACCATTCCAAGCCCCATTTCTAATTCTTTGTCAGTTATATTTGGATTTTGAGTGATCATTTGGCTTTTTGTGATTTCCAGCATTTCATTTATAAAATCAGGAAATATAAAATTGAAAATAACACTAAATAATGCGTATATTAAACCCGCAACAACTGTAATAGAGACTCCTGTTTTTAAACTTTCAGAAAAAGATATGAATCCGTTGTTGATATTTTTTTTATAGTGATTACATCCTAAGAAGATGAATAAAATAGGTAAAACTAAATAATTTGCCACATTTACTATTGTGCCAACACTTGTGTCTACCAGTGATTTCATGCCAATTACATACATGATCACAAATTCTAAAATCATAATAACACCGAACAAAACGCCATAAAGCGTTCCTGACTTGGCAGGAGATATTTTTGCATCCATAAAGTTATATTTAATTAATCCACAAATATAGCAATTCCCAATATATTCGAAGATAAAAAAGCTTTTTGAATTTAACTAAAAAAAAGTGTACTAAAGATTTGTATATTAAAAAAGAATTGTAAATTTGCAAACTCAAAATAATTAAAAGTTTTTAAACAAAAAAGAGTATTGTTTGTTTACACCTTTTTCTAACCATGAAAAAGCTTCAAAATAAAAAATACTTTAAACAATAAATAAAAGAAAAGATGAAAAAAGGAATCCACCCGGAAAATTACAGATTAGTTGCATTTAAAGACATGTCAAATGACGAAGTTTTTATCACTAAATCTACTGCAGATACAAGAGAAACAATTGAAGTTGACGGAGTTGAGTATCCAGTTGTAAAATTGGAGATTTCAAGAACATCTCACCCTTTTTATACTGGTAAATCTAAACTTATCGATACAGCAGGACGTATTGACAAGTTCAAAACTAAATATGCTAAACACGCTAAATAATAAAAGCTGTTTTTATTTATACAAAAGCCTTCCAATTCGGAAGGCTTTTTTTATTCTGTAATTTTAAATTCTTTCAAAAAACAAAAGATTTAGGCTGATTAATAATCTTTATCTTTGAAATAATTATTTAATTAAAAAAGCAATGGAATTTCTAAAAGATATTTTTATTGACAAACTTGGATTGGAAGTACATCATTTTGAAAAGTTTAAAAGCCTGATTAAAACTAAAAAGTTAAAGAAAAAAGAATATCTGATACAGGAGGGTTCTGTTTGTGATTTTATAGGATTTGTTATATCAGGTAAACTCAGGTCTCATGTTCAAAATGACAGAGTTGAATTTAATAATGATTTTTATCTTCAGAATAGTGTGGTAACTGCTTATACAAGTTATTTAAACCAAGATCCAACAAATTGCAATATTGAAGCTTTAGCAGATACTGAGATTGCCTTTATAACGTATAAACATTTTACTATGTTAATTGACGAAGATATACATTTTTTGAAATTAGCAAAATACATCTCGGATATTTTCTTTATCAGAAAGTGCAAGCGTGAAACTTCATTTTTAAAAAATTCAGCTGCAGAAAGACTTGAGATGCTTTGTAAAACCTATCCAGGAATAGAACAGCAAATTTCGCAATATCATATTGCATCTTATTTAGGAATAAAACCAGAATCCTTGAGCCGTATTAAACTCTTAACATACATCAATAAATAAGTGCTTATTTAGATTGAATTTTGTACTTCAATAATCAATAAATATTTGAAGTATGCCAGCAATTCATCTTAAAGTTAGTGGTAACGAAAACCCCGCTTTAGCAAAACAGTTAGTACAGACTATTAGCAGCCTGACTAAGCAAATCTTAAATAAAAAACCTGAAGTTACAGTAATTACAGTATCATTTATTCCGGATTATTTATGGTTTATAAATTCAGAATCCTTAGCTGAATTAAAAATGAACAGTTTCTTTTTGACTATCAAAATTTCAGACTCAACAAATCTCAAAGATGATAAAGCAAAATACATAGAGGCTTTGCATGCGGAGCTTTCACTTGTAGTCGGAAATGTTCATCCGGTTAGTTATACCGCAATTGAAGAAATGAAAGCCGACGCTTATGGTTATGATGGACTTACTATAGAATATAAAATCATCAGTAATAAAATTTCAAATTTTAAAACAAAAAAGAAATGAGAAAATTTAAAATGATGTCAATATTATTTTTAGCGGTATTTCCCTTTTACGGGCAGCAAAAAACCGATGATAAAAAAATAATATTAGCAATGATTGATGCTTATTCAGAAAGTATTATAAAGAAAGATTCTATAATGTTTTATAGTCTGTTTAATGAAGAGAATGTTGTTTGGTGTGCAGGTTATAAAAATCGCACCCAAGCCAGAGAGATTGAATTAAAAGGAAAGGATGGAGTTGGGAGTAATTATTTCTCAGGATCCTATAAAGGATTCTTACGAGGTTTGTTTAAATACCAGGCTGCTGAAGATAAATTTGATAACATTAAAATCATAGAAGACGGAACAGTTGCTTCATTAACAATGGATTATAGTTTCTGGGTTGATGATAAAATGACAAATTGGGGTTGTAAATATTTAAATCTTATCAAAAAAAATGGAAAGTGGAAGATTACAAGTGTGATTTATTCATTAGAATTAACTAAATATTTTAAGCAGCCAGAGATTAAAGAAAGACGAAATGACTAAATTTATTTTTCGAATATTTGATTAGAAAGTGCTATGTTTTCTTTCCTCAGAAAAAAACATCTTTAATGATACAAATAAAATATTTGTAACTTTGATC
>NZ_JBDTTP010000006.1:0-104717 GCF_039930565.1 Flavobacterium sp.
ATTTCCCACAAAATCATTTTAAAAATCAATTCATTTACCTGATGATACATAATAAAAACCATTTCATCAGGAAGTGTAGTTCGCTGTATTTGAAGATTTAAAAGTGCATCGGTTTGAATATAATCCCAATATGTTATGGGTTTAGACCACAGCAAACCTTCCAGCTGAACATCCGTTTTCTGATTTATAGCTTTAAATTTAAGATCAATTTCTTTCAGGATTGATTCAGAATTATCTGTGGTGTTCATTATTTTTTTACTTTAAATGGATTTTTTAATCCTTTATATTCCTCAATATCAGCTTTTAGTGAGCCAACGGCTAGATCAGCTTTTATACGAACAGGAACTTTATTGTCATCGGCAGATATCCAAAGCGTTACGCTTTCCTGTTCCTTAAACACCCTTCCAGATTGCACTAACGGCTTAAAAACCAAAGTTGAAACGGTGCCAAATTTAGTTGTAATATCTTGTTTGCCTATGTATTTTAACTTAAATTTTGTTATTTCCTCATCAAAGAACATATCAATAGAAATGGATTCACCTGATTTTAATTTATCAATATTTGGATGATTTCTTAAATAATAAAAGGAAGATAAAATGTCCTGAACATTGTCTGTCAGAACAATCGTTTTTTCAGATTTACGTTTGTAATCCTTAACTAAAATTCTGTTTTCTTTCTGGTTAAAAAAACCTTCCTGATTTTTGGTATACCCGCCTTCATTTATTTTTCGGACATATCGGTAAGGTTCCCCTGTTTCCTTATCAAAATAACTTTCGTATATATCTTCTACTTTAAAGAAAAATTTTGACATACCAGTTGTATACCCTTTACCCACCGCATGAAATACCTTTTTATTATTTATGGTGGCATCCTTAACTTCTAAAGTAGCGTATCCGGCATTTACAATTCCATAATGTATCCTGAATTTAATATATTCTCCCACATCGAAAGCATCTTCTTTAAAGGTATCGAAACTAAGTGTCGAAAGAATTAATATGAATAGGGCTAATTTTTTCATAATAAGAGTGTTTTGCAATTTATCAGCTGTAAATGCAAATTTTATTCCAAATATACCAAAACAAAAAAACTCAGTCAAGGATGACTGAGTTTTTATGCTATTAACTAACCAAAAAACTATAAATTATGAAAATTTATATCAATGAGGAAGGAAACCACCCCTTCCTTTTTGCGAGTGCAAAGATATACAGTAAGTTCAAAAATTAAATAGAAAAAAGTCAGTTTAACATAACATTTGCATAAAAATCATCGTTTTACAGAGAATTTTTCTACATAATGCAAAAATAAATAGTTTTTACAAAGTTCCTCTCAATGCCTGTTCTCTTTCGATTGACTCAAAAAGGGCTTTAAAGTTCCCTGCACCAAACCCTTTTGCACCCATTCTTTGTATAATTTCGAAAAAAAGCGTCGGTCTGTCCTGAACAGGTTTTGTAAATATCTGTAATAAATAACCATCTTCATCGGCGTCGACCATAATGGCTAATTTTTCGATTTCGTTTAAATTTTCTTTCATCATATCCATATGAACTCCTAATCTTTCCGGAATTGCCTGATAATAAGTATGAGGCGGTGCAGATAAAAATTCAACACCACGCGCTCTTAATTGGGATACTGTCTGAATGATGTCATCGGTGGCAATGGCAATGTGCTGAATTCCGGGCCCGCCGTAAAAATCCAGATATTCTTCGATTTGAGATTTTTTCTTCCCTTCGGCCGGTTCATTGATTGGAAATTTAATCCTCCCGTTTCCGTTAGACATTACCTTGCTCATCAAAGCAGAATATTCCGTATTGATTTGTTTGTCATCGAATGAAAGGAAATTCACGAATCCCATTACTTCCTCGTAGAATTTTACCCAGGTATTCATTTCGTTCCAACCCACATTTCCGACCATGTGGTCAATATATTTCAATCCTGTTGGCTCTGGATTGTAATCTGATTTCCATTCTTTGTAGCCAGGCAGAAAAACACCGTTGTAATTTTTTCTTTCTACAAAGATATGAACCGTTTCTCCATAAGTGTAAATTCCGGAGCGGACTACTTCACCAAATTCATCTGATTCTACAGTTGGCTCCATAAACGAGCGCGCCCCGCGTTTCATGGTTTCCTCGTAAGCGCTTCTGGCATCTTCAACCCAAAGGGCAGCGACTTTTACACCATCGCCATGTTTTTGAAGATGTGCGTGTATTGGTGAGTCCTGAGTTAATGGCGTGGTCAAAACAATTCTAATCTTATCCTGTTTCAAAACATACGAAGCTTTGTCTTTTACTCCGGTTTCTAATCCTGCGTAAGCCAATGATTGATATCCGAAAGCAGTTTTATAATAATGTGCCGATTGTTTTGCGTTTCCTACGTAGAACTCTACGTAATCGGTTCCTAATAATGGAAGGAAATCCTGTGCTCCTTCAAAGATTTTTTCTAATCCGTATTCTACTGATTTTACTTCTTTCATAATGAGATAATTTGAGAATGAGATAATGAGATAATTCCTAAAATGAACTTAATTAGATTAATTTTCTAATTGGCACATTGACAAATTATCTAATTGTTATTTCATTTTTGATGTTGATATTATTTTATTTAAAATTTTTAAAATTTCAGAAAGATCATTTAATAAGCGTGTGCAATTGGGATATTCTCGGTGAGCATCACATAAAAACAACCAATATTCTGTTTCATCTGCTTCTTTAATTGCTATTTTTAATTTATGAATAAAATCGGCTTTGCTTTCTGCATTTTGAGATTCTTTTGAATTCGCGCCAATTGATGTTCCACTTTTTAATAGTTGATTAGCAATTACAAATTTTTTCTGATCTTGTAATTCACTTGTATAGTCAATTATATTTAATGCAAAATTGAATGTTTTTATTAAAAGAGCGTTGTCTTTATATTTTTCGTTGAAAGTCATTTTTTGAATTAGTTAATTAGAAAATTTGATAATGAGATAATTTTTTTCTAAAAATATTAATTGTAATCTAAAAACTACAAATTAATTATTTTATAATTAACTAATTTGTGCGATTTCAAACATTATCTAATTATCTAATTGACACATTATCTAATAACTACTCCGTCCACGATTTATAGTATTTTCCATCGTCTAATCCCATTGCTTCTTCCGTGACCATAAGCGGACGGAAAGTATCCACCATAACGGCCAATTCCTGTGTTTCTTTATGACCAATGCTTCGTTCCATTGCGCCTGGTGCGGGACCATGCGGAATACCTTTAGGGTGTAAAGTGATATGACCCTGCTCGATATTATTACGGCTCATAAAATCGCCATCAACATAATACAGCACTTCGTCTGAATCGATATTGCTGTGATTATAAGGTGCCGGAATCGCTTTCGGATGATAATCGTAAAGTCTCGGGCAGAAGGAACAAACGACAAAAGTAGCCGTTTCGAAAGTTTGGTGTACCGGCGGTGGTTGGTGAACACGCCCGGTTATAGGCTCAAAATTATGAATCGAGAATCCGTATGGAAAATTATAGCCGTCCCAACCCACAACGTCAAAAGGATGTGTGGCATAAACTACTTCGTGAATCATGCCTTCTTTTTTGATTTTAATTAAAAAATCGCCTTTTTCGTCATGTGTCTCTAATTCGTTTGGCAAAATAAAATCACGTTCGCAAAAAGGCGAATGTTCTAAATGCTGCCCAGATTGGTTTTTATAACGTTTTGGAGTATAAAAAGGAGAGTAGGATTCAACGTAAAAAAGTCGGTTTTCTTCTGTTTCAAATTCTATTTGATAAATAATGCCTCTCGGAATAATTAAGTAATCGCCATATTCAAAAGGAATGTTTCCTAACATGGTTCTTAATTTTCCTTTTCCTTTATGGATAAAGAGCATTTCATCGGCATCGGCATTTTTGTAGAAATAATTACGAAGCGATTCTTTAGGCGCTGCCAGGCCAACAATACAGTCTTTGTTGACCAACATGGCTTTGCGGCTGTCTAAAAAATCATTTTCAGGTTTCAATTCAAAACCTTTAAATAATAATGATTTTATATTTTTTCCGATTGCAATTTTTGGCTCAACCGAATAAGAGTTTAAAATTTCCTTAACCTGCGTAGGTCTGTGAATATGGTAGGATAATGATGAATGTCCGTGAAAACCTTCGGTACCAAATAATTGTTCGTAGTAAAAACCTCCGTTGGGTTTTTCGAATTGGGTATGTCTCTTGTGTGGAAAATTTCCGAGTTTGTGATATAATGGCATGGCTTTTCAATTAGATAATTTGTAAATTAGATAATTCGAAAAATGTGAATTGTGTGAACAGATAATCAGTTCAATTTTCATTGACTAATTACCTCAATTCGGTAGTTTCACTCAGGATTTCTCTTGATAAGGAATTGAAGATACTCTAATAAACCTGTCCATTTTGTTTTCATTACAACAAATATCGTAATTTTTATTGAGTTAAATTACAAATTAAAACAAAAATCCTATGCTGAACCAAGTGAAACCTTTTGAGTTTTCCGGAGACCAGGAATACTTTACTTCTATAGGACCAATAATAGTTTCCAGACCATAACCAACTGCATAACCTGAATATTTAGGCACTCCTATCCAATCTACTGTACTAAAAAGATCATCCCCCAGATTGGCATAATTTGCGGAAAAATTAAGGTGGTTCTTTTTTAATATCTCATAGTCAAAAGTAATGGCCGCTTTGATATAACTATCGCCGGCAATACTTAAAAAATCATACCCATAAAAATAATTGAAATTATTTATTTTATTGTATCCATAACCTCCCAAAATATAATCGAAAAAAGGCACGCTGTCATTGCCAAAAGCAAATCCGGCATCAGACTGAAACTTTATTGTGGCCTTATTAAAGACAGTCCTCGCAATTCCAACCTCTGCTTTTGCTGTAGAAAAAGGATTAAACTTATTCGTATAATCAGAGGAGGCGAGATAAGTCTGGACATCTCCGGAAAGGTACCAGCCCGATCGCGGGAAACTTTTATTGTCGAAAGAATCGTATTTTAAATAACCAAAAACACTTAAATAAGTACTTTCATCAATTTTTGGATCTGTGTTACCGATTGTAGGCGATTTTATTTTTAAAAATTTATACTCCAGTCCACCGCCCATAAGAAATTTTTGAACAAAAATAGTCTGAAAATAAGCTTGATTTGTTACATCTAAAAAGTCGACATTAATCATGTTAATGTCTGGACTTTCCATAGCTTTGTTGTTAATGCTTTCTGTAACATTTCGGTTAAACTGACTGAGTCTGGAATTAAAACCAAAACTGATATTAAATCCATTTTCGACATAATAATTAAAATCGTATCTAAAATTATCACCCAGAATAATATCAAGGGACATATTATCGTTTTTTAACAATGTTTTTTTTCGGGTTAAATTCAATAAAACGCCACTTTTATAAAGTCCGTCATAATGCAGTCCTAATTTAAGGTAGGTTTGCGTTGAATTTTCCTTAAGTACAAGATTCAAATCATCTTTATCACCATTAGGTTCCAATGAGTAGGAGATAGCACTGAAATTTTGTGTTGCATTTATATTGTTAATGCCTTTACGAAGATCTTCATAACAAATTGTACTTTCCGGTTTAAAACGAAGTTTACTTGTAATATATTCTTTAGTATAATTTTCTAATTTAGTATTGTTTATTTTTTTTATTTCAAGCGTATCGGAACCTATTTCTAATTTCGGTTTTTTATATAAATTCTGCTCATCTGCTAAAGCTTTTATTTTTTCATAAACACCGAATGCAGCCTCTTCACCCCTTCTTACAATTTCACTTCCCCTGTCAAAAGAAATCACTCCAAAATCACGAATATCCGGTTTTATGTAAATATCAGTATCTACTATTTTTTCTTTCATTTTTTCGATAGACTGAAGATTGGTAATCTGAACCAAAATCCTGGTCGCATTTTTCAGGTTTTTTCGGGTTTGCAAATCATCCTGAACATCGACTCCAATAATAATATCAGCTCCTAAATTGCGTACTTCCTTTATAGGATAATTATTGGCGACACCTCCATCAACCAATAATCTTCCATCCACTTCAACGGGTGAAAACAAGGAAGGAAAAGCAGCACTGGCAATCATTGCCTGTGCCAGATTGCCTTTATTGAGTAACACCTCTTCACCTGTTTCTATATCAGTTCCAATGCATAAAAAAGGAGTTGGAAGTTTATTGAAATCACGTACATGACGCACACTTCGGGTCAGGCTGCTCAATAAATTATAATTGTACATTCCTTTTGAAAGCGCTTCGGGAATTCCGATTCTAAAGTTACTGAAAGGCAGCACAATCGCATACAATTCATCATTTCGTTTGCCATAAAAATTTTTGGAACCCCGTGGAATATAGTCATTGATTAATTCATCAAAATTGGTATCCCTGAAAATGGAATCAATTTGTGTTGCATTATATCCTGTTGCATAGAGTCCGCCTATTATCGCCCCCATACTTGTTCCACCAATATAATCTACTTTTATTCCTGCTTCTTCCAATACTTTTAAAACTCCTATATGTGCAAATCCTTTGGCTCCTCCTCCGCTTAAAACCAAACCAATTTTTGGTCTTTTTTTTATACTGTCTGCTTTTATTTGCTGTGAAAAAGAGTTTTGCGGAGAAATTACAAACAATATTAAAAATACTAATGCCCCGCCCCGGATGGAAATGGAAAACTGCGAGAGACAAAAAGCTATTTTTTCCTGTAAAAAAAGAGCGCCCCTGGAAGCTCCTTTTTTTGCATTGGAAAAAAAGTTTTTTGACCGAGTATTTGAAATGTACAGCTGGATTAGGCGCATAAAAAACTTACTGATTAATTTTGTAAAAGTCGACAATTTTTTTGGCTTTCGATATACCTACAACGTCAGATATCTCTTTTTCTGTAGCCAGTTTTAATCTTTTAACACTTTTAAAATGTTGTATTAACGTAAGCATGGTTTTTTCGCCAATGCCGGGAATACTCTCTACAGACGAATTAAGAGCTGCTTTGCTACGCTTGTCCCGATGAAAAGTGATTCCGAATCGGTGGGCTTCATTTCGCAGCTGCTGTATCACTTTTAACGTTTCGGATTTTTTATCGAGGTACAACGGAATCGAGTCGCCCGGATAAAAAAGTTCTTCGAGACGTTTTGCGATTCCGATTATGGCAATTTTACCTCGTAGTCCTAACTCATCTATACTTTTAAGTGCTGCTGACAATTGCCCTTTTCCACCGTCAATAATAATTAGTTGCGGAAGCGGTTCGTTTTCATCCAGTAATCTTTTATAACGACGATACACAATCTCTGTCATAGACGCGAAATCGTCAGGTCCTACAACTGTTTTTACATTAAAATGGCGGTAATCTTTTTTACTGGGTTTACCATCTTTAAAAACCACGCAGGCCGCAACAGGATTGGTTCCCTGAATGTTGGAGTTATCAAAACATTCGATATATCTTGGCTCAGCGGGCAAACGAAGGTCTTTCTGCATTTGTGCCATGATCCTGTTCACATGTCGGTCCGGATCTACAATCTGTAATTGTTTGAGTTGCTCTATTCTAAAAAATTTTGCATTTCTGACAGATAAATCTAGAATTTGTTTTTTATCGCCCAATTGCGGAACTGTTGTTTTGATTTTTTCGCCCAGATCAACCTCAAACGGAACAATGACTTCTTTCGATAATAATTGAAACCGTTCCCGAAGTTCTATTATTGCCAATTCCAGTAATTCTTCATCAGGTTCATCGAGTTTTTTCCTGATTTCCATGGTATGCGAACGGATGATGGATCCATGTGAAATTTGCAAAAAGTTGACATACGCCGCACTTTCATCAGATACAATCGAAAATACATCTATATTGGTAATCTTTGTATTTACAATGGTAGATCTTGATTGGTAATTTTCTAAAATTTCTATTTTTTCCTTGATTTTCTGGGCTTCTTCGAAACGCAAATCCTGCGCATATTGATTCATTAAACGCTTGAAGTCTTTCATGCTCTCCTTAAAATTTCCTTTCAGGATTTCCCTGATCGCATCAACCTGCCTTTGATAATCTTCTAATGCTTCCAATCCTTCGCATGGGCCTTTGCAATTTCCAATGTGATACTCCAGACAAACTTTAAATTTACCTGAATTGATGTTGGATTCATTCAAATCATAATTGCAGGTCCTTAACGGATATAATTCTTTAATTAAATCCAGAATTGTGTATACCATTTTAAAATTCGTGTACGGACCATAATATTCCGATCCGTCCTTAATCATTCTTCGGGTTAAAAATATTCTGGAGAAAGGTTCTTTTTTAATGCAGATCCAGGGATAGCTTTTGTCATCGCGAAGCAGCACATTATAACGTGGCTGCAAAGTTTTGATCAAATTGTTTTCCAATAAAAGTGCATCTGTTTCAGTAGGAACAACGATATGTTTAATAGTTACGATTTTACGCACCAAAACATTTGTTTTCCTCGTATCGTGAATTTTATTGAAGTAGGAAGAAACCCTTTTTTTTAAGTTTTTTGCTTTTCCAACATATAATATCTTCCCGTCTTTATCATAATATTGATATACTCCCGGATTGTCCGGAAGGGTTTGAATCTGAAGTTCTAAAGACGGTATTTGCATGCTGTTTTATTTCTGAAGATAGGATAAAGTGGTGTCAAAAATCATTCCCATTTGAATTGGAAAGCCTGACAACGAAATCTTTCCAAATTTACAAAATCAAAAGAATAATTTCTATATTTAGCTTTTATAATTCGACATGAAAAACAATGCCCCAATGGTTCTTTTTGGCGAATCGATTTTGCCTGGAGAAAACAAAACAATAAATGTAGAAATCGCCAGACTGCATACTACAACTAAACTTAATATTCCGATTATAGTGCGCCGTTCTAAATTTGACGGACCTGTAGTTTTATTCTCTGCGGGAATTCATGGCGATGAAATAAATGGTGTTGAAATCGTACGCCAGATCATCAGTAAAAAAATCAACCGCCCTACAAGAGGAACTATTATCTGTATCCCCATTATTAATATTTACGGATTTGTCAATAAATCCAGGGAATTTCCTGACGGACGCGATCTAAACCGTGTTTTTCCGGGAAGCAAAAAAGGATCTTTAGCGAGCCGATTTGCTTTTCATATCACAAATGAAGTATTGCCGCTTATTGATTACGCAGTAGATTTTCATGCAGGTGGCGCGAGTCGCTTTAACGCTCCACAAATTCGAATCTCAGAAAAAAATCGTGAATTAAAGATTCTTGCTGATGTTTTTAATGCCCCATTTACTTTATATTCTAAAAATATTTTAGGTTCGTTCAGAACAACTTCAGAAAAGGCTAACGTAAAAATGCTCCTTTTTGAAGGTGGAAAATCATTAGACATTAATGACCCGGTTGCCAATGAAGGTGTGAAAGGAGTCAAACGTCTTCTTCATTACCTTAATATGCTCGACCCTAAACATGTTGTTGAAAAAGCAGAGTTTCCTTCTATTTATATCAAAAATTCTGTGTGGTTACGGGCAAAACAATCGGGATTATTGCACGATTATAACATGATTACGAAATTTGTAACCAAGGGAACTATTTTAGCGATTATTACAGACCCTTTTGGTAAATTCGAGCAAAAAGTAAAAGCACCGCATGATGGGTATGTCATTAATGCCAATCATTCGCCTATTGTTTATGAAGGTGATGCTATTTACCATATTTCTAAAAATATTGACGAAAATGCCAACGAGTAAAAAAGAATTGCGATTGCATTATAAAAATCTCAGAAAACAACTTTCCGAGGAAGAGATTGAAGAAAAAAGTCTGGAAATAACCAATCAATTAATTAAATTGCCTATTTGGGATAAAACTTACTACCATGTTTTTCTTCCGATTGAAGAACAGAAAGAAGTCAATACCGAGTTTATATTGCACTTACTTTCCGGAAAAGACAAAGAAATCGTAGTTTCTAAAAGCGATTTTGAAACCCGGATTATGTCACATTTTTTATTGACTGACAATACTAAAATCAGGAAAAACGAATACAATATTCCGGAACCTGTAAATGGTTTGCCAGTTCCTTCTCAAACCATCGAAGTGGTTTTTGTACCGCTTTTGGCTTTTGATGTTTTTGGAAATCGTATTGGCTACGGAAAAGGTTTTTACGATAAATTTTTAGCCGAATGCCAACCGGAAACCATCAAAATTGGACTTTCGTTTTTTGAAGCTGTAGATCAGATTGATGATGTTTTTGAATCGGATGTAAAACTGGATTATTGTGTGACGCCTGAGAAGATTTATAGGTTTTAATCATTTAACCATAATTCCTTCAACAAACAAAATCGGCACTTCTTCAGTATCATTTTCGTTGATTAAATTAGATTTAAAAATAAATTTCTTGTCGTATAATGTATTTCCGATAAAGAAAGTTACCATAAATTCATTGTTCAACACCAAAAGACTTTTTTCAATCATTTCGATTTTAACTACTGAAACAGCCGGAACCTCAACAAAGGCATGACGCAAAACAGATGTTTTTTTCATCTCGCCATCGATTGTTCCAAATGCCTTTGAAACCACCATTACGCTGTCCAGATTAAAATCACTGTCGTTTACCAGATAAGCATACCAGACTTTTTCCATAAAATCGTCGCTCCATTCCTGAACGGCGGCAAGGAATACATTTTCTACTTCGGGGATTGTTATGTCTTTTTTCATAGTTTAGTGAATAGTAAAAAGTAAATAGTGATTAGAAAGAAGAAAACTACTTACTAATCACTATTTACTAATAACTTTATTTTAAATATTTGCTTTAAATTGCTCTAAGAAACGAACATCATTTTCGTAAAACATACGGATATCACCAATTTGATACAACAACATCGCAATGCGCTCTACTCCCATTCCGAAAGCAAAACCGTTGAATTCATCCGGATTGATGTCGCAATTTTTCAGCACATTCGGATCCACCATTCCGCAGCCTCCAATTTCCAGCCAGCCGGTTCCTTTGGTGATACGGTAATCGGTTTCGGTTTTTAAGCCCCAGTAAATATCAATTTCGGCACTTGGTTCTGTAAATGGAAAATAGGACGGACGTAAACGAATCTTCGATTTCCCGAACATTTCCTTGGTAAAATAAAGCAAGGTCTGCTTCAAATCGGCAAAAGAAACGTCTTTGTCAATGTACAATCCTTCAACCTGATGAAAAATACAGTGAGAACGCGAGGAAATCGCTTCATTACGGAAAACACGTCCTGGAGAAATCGTACGGATTGGCGGTTTGTTATTTTCCATATAACGCACCTGAACAGATGATGTATGTGTACGCAACAACACATCAGGATTCGTCTGAATGAAAAAGGTATCCTGCATATCGCGCGCCGGATGATATTCCGGTAAATTCAGTGCCGTAAAATTATGCCAGTCGTCTTCGATTTCCGGACCTTCGGAAACATTGAAACCAATATTGGCAAAAATATCTATAATCTGATTTTTAACAATCGAAATAGGATGTCGGGAACCAATAATAACAGGCTCCGCTGAACGCGTTAAATCCCCAAAAAATCCTTTTATTTCTTCCTTGCTTTCCAGCTCTTCCTGAATAACCCTTACTTTTTCTTCAGCAACGGCTTTTAACGTGTTTATTACTTGTCCGAAGTCTTTTTTCTGATCGTTTGGAATATTTTTGAACTCCGTGAAAAGTTCCTTTAATAACCCTTTACTTCCTAAATATTTTATACGAAACTGCTCTAAAGATTCTTTATTTTTATCATTAAAGGCTTTGGCTTCCTCTATATGCTGTTTTATCTTGTCTATCATTTTCCTTCTACAATTGAGGGAACAAATTTAAGGAAAAAAGTGAGAAGTTTGATACAGGAAAATATAAGTATTTCTAAAGTTGTGTTATATTTTCAAACTTAATCTAAAAACTCCTTTCTGTAATCTAATTTATTCTATTAGTTCTCTTTCTAAAAAATAATTTACAATTGCTTCTTTCATTAAAACAGATTGTTCACCTGCTTTTAATGGCGGCAGTTCTTCTTTTACCTTATAATGCGGCCAGCCTTCGTCATCAAAATATTCGAATTCATAAAATCCGTAAGGTTCCAATAATCTGCAAATGGCGATGTGCATCAGGTTCAGTTTTTCATCTTTTTTGAATTCACGATGTACTTTTCCGAGTTCCTGAACACCAATTAAATAAATAATGGCATCCAAATCCAAATCTTCGCCTTGCGAAAACTGATTGGAAAGTATGTTAACAAGCTGTTCCCAGCGTTCTTTTAGTTGTGTATCTCTGGACATTTCTATAATTGTGAATTATGGACTGTGAATTATAAATTCAAAAAACCATAAAATTTAGCTTGCAAAGATACGGAGTTGAAATCCAATCTTACTAAAATAAATTTGTCCTTACAAATTCATATTAATATTAAGCTTGTATTACTGATATTCAATAAGCGTTTTTGAAATTACATTATTACTTTCTTTTGAAATCTTTTTTATTTCTATTGGAAAGTTGTCATTATTATAAATTATTTCAGAAATGTAATATTTAGGAACTTCGCTATTAACTGGATAATAAGATTCTCTTGACACTACATTATTCGCCGTCTGTCCACCAAATCCTTCTGATATAAAAACCATTCGATAATATTTATTCATAAATTTCATCGGGTTATTTTTATTATCGTAAAAGTAATTGTCTTTTGAAATTATTTCAGAACCAGTTAAGGAAGACTTATTTATAATTTGAGTTATATTTTTGGCATTATCAGAAGAAAATGGATAATTCTCTTTGAATAATATATTTATCACCATCAATGTAACCATTTTTTTCTGAAGCAAGAATTCCATTCACATAAGAATATTCCGTTTTTTCATCGGGGTTTCCTTCAGAAAAAATATAACTCAAGAGATCTCCATTATAATGAAATATCGCAGAACCTGAAGGCACTTCATCTCTAAAGTAATTCATTTTGCTTATCTTTTCACCATCATATACAAATTCAGTTTTATAACGAATATTTGTAATAACACTTTTTAAAACCTCATTTTCATAAATAAAATTCATTATGCTAGTTTCTGACTCATCAGAAAAATAAACTGTTTCAGTTATCTTTTTTATAAGAATTGATTTTTCATTTGATGTATTATCTTTGCCCACGTCATCATTTGAACATGAAGAAAATATTGCTACACAAAAAATACAAAGGTTTTTAATTAATACGCTTTTTCTTATTTTAATTGTTTTTGACAAAAGTAAAAATATATTAATTCATTTCAACGTTAACAGCATGAGTTTTTTAGACATGATTTTAGGAGCACTTTTGGCTTTTAGTCTTTATAAAGGCATCAAAAATGGGCTTTTTATAGAAGTGGCTTCTTTTATTTCTTTAGTACTGGGAATTTATATTGCGATAAAATTCTCCTCCTTTATGAGAGAAATTATTATGAAACATGTTTCCTGGAATCCGAATACGATTCAGGTAGTGGCTTTTCTTTTGGTCTTTATCCTCGTAGTTATTGGAATTTATTTTTTAGCCAAAATTTTAACCGGAATTGCCGACTTAGCCTTTTTGGGGTGGATGAATAAATTAGGAGGAGGTCTTTTCAGGGTTTTAAAAACAATTTTGATTTTAAGTATTATTATCGCGCTTTTTGAGAAACTCAACTTCAACAATACTTTTGCCAAAAAAGAAACTTTGGATCGATCTGTTTTTTATAATCCTATTAAAAAAGTAGCTGCTTTCGTTTATCCGTCTGTTGAGAAAGGATATGAAAGTTTGAAAAAAGCAAATGCTGAAAAGAAAGCAGAATCAGCTGAAAAAGAATAAATTATTCAATTTTATTGATTGGCTGCGGAAACAAGTTTTTCAAAATAATCAGCATCATTCCAATTACATTTACTGATGAGGTTGTCAATAACGTAATCAGTACATTTTCTGAAAGATTCAAATGCAATACATTGTTATTGAAATACAAAATTGAAACTACAGCTGCCAGCCAAAGGAAGATAATAAAAGAGAAAATATAGGTAAGGTATCTTCTTAGCATCGTGTCTTCTAAAAACCTGCCTACTTTTGCATTTCCCAGCCTGTCTTCAAGAATCTGATTTTGGATACGGGCATTATCAATATCTACAGGTCGGACTGCAGCGCTATTTTCAATAGAAATCTGGCTTAAATTAAGTAACGACATTTTAGGTAGAAATTGGTTTCAGCTTAGTTTTATAATGTTCAAAAATATCCTCATCAGAGATAACAGCATTAGAATCTTTGCGATACACTTTTTCCCAGGGTGTTCCTTCAATATGTGTTAAGGCGCTTAAATAGACACCGTCAAACCTTCCGTACACTTCCCATATCTTATCTAAAAACTGCTCGTCTTCGCTTGTAATTTTTTCGTTCTTAGTTGTATTTGGAATTTTCTCTGTAATTTTTTCTTTTTTGTATTGTTTTATACTGTAATACAAGGAAGGAAAAACAGGGCCAAAATCCCAGGCAATTGGGTTTTCATCAATTAACCTTTCCTTTTTGTTTGTCAGCGCCAAATACCAGCCATAAGCAATATAAGTCAGCTTGATTATCTTCATAGGAGTAAGATTCCCGGTTTTGGAATATTTATCTATGAAATAATTAGCCACTGTTGTGGGATTGTAAGCCATAATTATAAAATATTATTTTTCAAAGTTAATTAAAATTCAATTGCTTTTTCAATTATATGCTTTATTGTTTTGCTAATGAGTTACTTTACATACAGTTGGATATCATCTAAACTGAATTAGTATTTAACACAAAACCCGACAGGTTTTAAAACGTGTCGGGTTTGAAAAACATTTTTTTCATTTAACCACCTGATTATTTCTAATTTCTTTCCTCTGTTCAAAATGATATTGTGATTTTTACCACCATTAATCAGGATTGTTTTTTGTCAATTTAGAAAATAGTGTAACTTTTTAATGTTTTTATTATCCATTGCATAGCGATTTTAAATCTGCCACGGACACAAATCCATCCTGGGTTACTAATATTAAAAAATTCATGTTACCTTACTTGCGTGAAGGATAGGAGCAAACTACCGAAGTAGTGCGAATAGCCTGACCGCATTTGCAAAAGGCGAACATAAGCGGTATGTTATATAGCGCCTTTTGCAAATGCGGTCACGCCCAACTATTTACTCACCTTATATTTCTCATTAGCCGTCATTATTTCCCAATTATCGGTTCTGAAAGGTGATGCAGGAAATTTTTCTTTATTGAAAAGATTGATTTCCGTATCATCGTCTGCCCAACCGTAATGAACGGCAACTGGATTGGGAACATTTTCGCTTGACACTAATATTTTGTTATCCTTAATTATCGCTTTCGCGGAATGAAAAACTTTGTCGGCACCGGCGATTTCGAAACCTTTTACGTTTTCTGAATTATCTCCGGCTGCCAAACCTGAACCAATATTATCAAAAGTCAATGCGATTTGGTTTCCCTTTATCTGTTGTGATTTAAAAGTTGGTCCGCTGTAGATTTGTTTTTTTCCGTACACATTGTTCAATGCAATTGCTGCCAGACGCAATCCAACATCTTGTTTATTAGTTGGGTGAATATCTTTTGCGTTTCCAATATCGGTTGTTACGGCCATCCCGGTATTTTTCAGTTTTAACGTTTCGGATTGTGCTTCACAAAGTTCAGCCCAGCGGCTGCCAACTTTGCTGTTTCCGCCAAACTCGTCGAAAGTGGATAACTGAACAAAGTAAAAAGGGAAATCGCCCTGTTTAAATTTGGTTCGCCAGTCTGTGATCATGAGCGGGAATGCTATTTTGTATTGATCTGCCCTGGTAACATTTGCTTCGCCCTGATACCATAAAACGCCCTGAATAGCATATGGCACAAGCGGATTTACCATTGCATTGTATAATAGCGAAGGATAACCGTTTGGCGATAAAGACGTTTTTACAAAAACAACTTTAAACTTCCATTTTCCTTCTAATGTTATATTTTTATTGCCGAGTGTTAATTTTAAATCGGCTGAATCACCGTAAATTCCACCTCCGCCAGTATTGTCAACAATTCTGACTGCAATCACATTTTTACCTACTTTAAGTACATTTGAGGGTATTTCGTAAACACGCGTAAGTGTGTATTGGGTATTTCTGCCAATTTCGATTCCGTTGACATAGGTAATATCCTCATCGTCGATTTTTGAAAGTCCCAGAACTGCTTTATTTTTTATGTCTTCAGCAGAAAGTGTTATCGTTTTTCGCATCCATACTACTCCGTCTAAATTGCCTAAAGCCTGATTTTCCCATAAACCCGGATTATTGATTTCTCCCCATGCAGTATCGTTAAAAGAGAATTCATTGAAGGTATTTTCGTTTTCTGCCGTAACCGGGGTTCCCTGAATTTTTTCAACTCTTTCTTTCATTTGTTTGTCATTCAATTTCGAAATTGAATCTATATTCATTACGGGAACTTCTGCAATCATATTTTTAAATTCATCGCTTTTTTCGAAAGCCTGTCGGCTTGTCCAGGTTTCAACATTCGTACCTCCCCAGGAGGTGTGAATGATTCCGATTGGAATTTTTAATTTGGCATATAATTTTTTAGCAAAATAAAAACCAACTGCGGTAAAGTTACCTACAGTTTCCTTTCCTGCAACTTCCCATTTACCGGCTTTCAAATCGTCTTTTGGAGTTCCGCTTAAATCTTGTGCGACACCAAAATGACGAATCATTGGGTAATTGGAATCGGCAATTTCTTGTTGGGCATTTATTGTTTGTGAAACTCGAAACTCCATGTTGGATTGTCCGCTGCAAATCCACACTTCGCCAACCAGAACATTTTTGATCGTGATTTTATTTTTTCCATTAATCGTTAATTCAAATGGCCCGCCTTCTTTTTCAGCACTTAGATTAAGTGCCCATTTTCCGTTCTTGTCGGCTTGTGTTTTCTTAATTTGTTTGTTAAAATGTACCTCTATTTTTTCGTTGGCATCTGCAAAACCCCAAATCGGAATTGCCTTGTTGCGCTGTAGCACCATTCCGTCAGAAAACAACAGAGGCATTCTAACATTTGAATGAGACAAAGAACTCATTATCAATAAAATAAATACTGTAATTTTTTTCATACTATATAAATTAAATATTAGAAAAACAAACAAGTGATATAAGATAATTTAAGTTTAAATACTATCAAGTACTTAATTTACTTATATCACTTATGCAGTTTAAAAAAGTTTTTATTGCAATCCTTCTTTCAAAAGCATTTAAAACCTGAGTGGTAAAAACAGTATTGTCGCTTCTGTTGAAAATGCCAAAACCATTATTTTCATTCCTTCCTTCATCCTAATAAATAGCGATAAAACTTTTTATTTTGGCTTTTGAACAACAATTACTAAATATTCGCTCTTGACAAATTTAAAGTTAAACATCTCCAGTTAAAGTTGTTCTCCGATAGTACCAAATTTAGTTTTAGCGGCTTACTTGATTGTTATACCAATTTCTTTTTTGATATCTCTGGAAGAACTTCCAACTTTTAATGTATATTTTCCTGGTTCAACTGTCCATTTTTTAGCAGCGACATCATAATATGCTAATTCCTTAACCGGAACTTTTATGGTTACTGTGTTTGAATCTCCTGATTTTACCAATACTTTTTTGAAACCCTTAAGTTCTTTGGCTGCACGGGTAATTTTTGAATCTGATTTGGATGTATACAACTGAATCACTTCTTTTCCATCCACTTTACCTATGTTTTTCACATCAACCGAAACTGAAATGGTTTCATTTAACGCATATTCCGTTTTATCAGCCTTAGCATTTTCAATCGCAAAAGTTGTGTAAGATAATCCATATCCGAAAGGATATAATGGCGCAACCTTTTTAGTATCAAACCAACGATATCCTACCAAGATTCCTTCTTCATATTTTACAGCTTTATCGCCAGGAAAACTATTAGTGGCATGAGCAGGAGAATCCATTAATTTTTTAGGCATCGTCCATGGTAATTTTCCTGATGGATTTATTTTTCCTAACAATACATCTGCCAATGCATTACCTCCTTCAGAACCATTAAACCAAGTCCAAACCAGTGCCTTTGTTTTTTTGCTCACTGCATCAACATCAAAAGGAGCGCCTGCAACAATCACTACAATAGTGCGGGGATTAACAGCTAATACTTTCTGAATTAATTCTTCTTGTCCGAATGGCAATTTTAAATCCCTGCGGTCAGAAGCTTCTGTTTCATAATCTCGGTTTGAACCAGCGAAAATAATAGCCACATCTGATTTTTTTGCTGCTTCGATGGCTTCCTGTAATTTAGCCGGCTCTAACTTATCAATAGTAACAGGTCCGGTTGAAGTTACATTTCCTAAATTTCCTTTATTTTTTTCTTCGTAACGCTCTAAATATCCTTCCGCATAATTAATTTGAATTGACTTAGGCAATCTGTTTTTTAGACCATCAAGAGGTGTAATTTCTCTTTTCGTTTTTACTCCGGCACCAAATCCACCTAAAGCATTTTTCTTGGTGGCATTGTTTCCAATAACGGCAACAGATTTAACTCCGTCTAATTTTAAAGGCAATGCATTATTTTCATTTTTCAATAAAACTACTGCTTCTGCTGCAATTTTATAGGTATCCTGATAATGTGCTTCTGTTGCCAGACTTCCTTTTACACGTTCTTTTCCTCCCATGGCTTTTATCTGGAATAAAGTGCGTAAAATTCTTTTAACGTGAATATCAATTTCTGCTTCTGAGATTTCTTTGTTTTTAGCTGCAGCTATTAATTTATCGGCAAGGAAAAATTCATTGAATGGTTTTGGAGTTCCCATTTCGATGTCCAATCCGCTTTTTAAAGATTTTACTGTCGAATGTACTGCAGCCCAGTCCGAAACTACTACTCCTTTAAAGCCCCACTCATCACGAAGAATTTTATTCAGCATATAATCATTTTCACATAAATATTCTCCTCTGAATTTATTATACGCCCCCATAATACTGTATGCCTTTCCTTCTTTAACGGATGCTTCGAATGCCGGAAGATAAATTTCACGAAGGGTACGCTCATCAATCTGAACATCAACAAAATCACGATTGGTCTCCTGATTGTTTGCCGCATAATGTTTTACACAGGCCATAACATCGTTGTCCTGTAAACCCACCACCATAGGAACCGCCATTTTTTTGTTTAAAAACGGATCTTCAGTCATATACTCATAAGTTCTTCCTCCTAATGGAGTTCTTACGATATTAATCGCAGGCGAAAGTAACATGTCTTTATCTCTGGCTCGTAATTCCTGTCCAACACTATTTCCAAAAGTATATGCCATTTCATCATTCCACGTTGCAGCCAAAGCTCCTGCGGCCGGATAATAGGTAGCAAAATCATTGGTCAAACCAGCCGGAGCCCAGTTATCACGGGAAATTTCCTCACGAACTCCTAACGGTCCATCAGCCATTTTTAGTTCTGGGATGCCCAGACGTTTTACGCCTCCGCTAGTAAACATACTATTACCATGCAGCATTCCTATTTTTTCCTCAAGTGTCATTTGAGCTACCAGTTTGTCGATTTCAGCGTCAAATTCTGACCCTATTTCTTTACCTGCATATTCTTTTTGAACTGAATTAGAATCAAAATCAGCACTTTGGTCATTGTTTTTACAAGAAGTAAATGTCACAAAAGCAAATAATAGTAATAACTGTAAAATTTTGTTTTTCATAGATAGTTTTTTTAGATTTAAAATTTATCCTCACTAAAATTTTAAATCATGGTTTAAATTTATTTTTAGTTTTTATTTAATTATTGTTTTATCAAATTCAACAAAACAACATCATTTTCATTTATTTTGAAATCTTTACTGTAATTTCCGTCTGAATTTATCGTTACTTTTTCTGTTGCGATTACATCACCGTTATTTTTTTCTTTAAGACTGCTGACTTGTTGTTTTGTAAGCTGGTTTGGTTTTCCCATTGCCAGATAATCAGCAAAAGCATCATTGCTTTTATATCCAACTTTGCATATTTCTAAAATGTATTTTCCTTTTTGAAGACCTGTTAGTTCAATTTTTACAGTCCCTTTTGCTTTGGAAGGTAAATCCTGAATATAATACGTTTGATTATTAACAGAATCTCCGGGATGTGTATTGGTAAAATCCCAGAATAACAACTGAACATCTCCTTTTGAACTTTTAGCTGCCCAGGAAGATGTATCTGTATTTTGAAGTTCTGTTTCTCCCAATTTATTCAGAAAAGAATAAGAGAAATAAGCCGGTTTTTTAATTCCCTGTGTATTCAATAAGCCAAAACCTCCATGAAAAGGCGTGAATCTTGGTCCCGGTTCTTCAAAAATATCTGTAAAAACCCAATACGACATGGAGTTTGCGGCATTACCAACTTGTTTTAATTTTTGAAGAATATAAGCTGCAGAATGGTAACTATCGTGAATAGGATCTGCGGGTGTGTAGGATGAACTCCATTCTGTATAATGCAATTCGAGTTTTGGCTTTGCCGAAGAGGAAATTTGTTTACGTGAATTGATTACATCTCCGCTTATGCTGGAATCTTCTTTGTTTAAAACAGTTCCTGTTGTTCCAAATTCATCTAAAAACCCTTGTTTTACACCATAAGTATGGGTTGAAATAAAATCTAACGGCACATTGTTTTTCGTTGCAAATTCAATAGTTTCGGGAACCCATGCTGCTCCGGCTGTTGCAGGCCCGCCTACTTTATAGGCAGGATTTACACTTTTTATTCCGCGTGCTGCGTGATCATATAACCTGAAATATTCTTCCTGAGTCCCTGTCCAGAAACCCGGAGTTAAATTGGGCTCGTTCCAAACTTCAAAATACCAGGTTTTTACTTCTTCGGCTCCGTAACGTTCGGTGAAATGTTGTGTTAAATTCCGAATTAAATCTTCCCATTTTTTATAATCTTTTGGAGGCGTTACGTTTCCTTTCCACCAGAAAATAGTTTCTTTTCCACTAGCCAAAGCCGATGGCATAAAACCCAATTCTACAAATGGTTTCATTTTAATACTTATAATATAATCATACAGAACATCAATATACTGGTAATTGTATTCCGGATTTCCTTTTGAGTCTTCTCTGTAAACCCCCATATCATCAGACAATAAACCGTGCATTCTGATGTATTTAAAGTCACATTCTTTTTTCACCATAGCCAATTGCTGCTGCCAGTCAGCTCTTAAACCTTCGTTTGCTCTTCCCGCTCCAATGCATTCTTTGAACATGGTGTTCAGTTTACCGTCAGTTTTATTGTAATCAACTTTTATGATTCTGTTTTCAGCAGCAGCATTTTGTCCAAACAAATTAATATTGATTAGGAGGAATGAAATAAGTAGTATTGCTAAACATTTTTTCATCTGTAATGGTTTTTCTTTTAAAAATCTTTATGCTAATAAACCCGACACGTTTAAAACCTGTGGGGTTTGATTATCTGTAATTATAATTTTTTAAATCTTATCGCTGTTCCACCAGCTCCACCTAAATGCAATTTTAGTGAATCTGAAGCTTTTACTGTTCTTTTAGAAATCGCAACGGCAGTTGGGTTGTGTGTCTCATCAGTACCATCTGCATCTGCATAAATCTGAGCTTCGTAAGTTGCACTTCGATCTAAGAAAGACAATGAAATCGTTAAATCTCTGCTTTTCTCGTTCGTCATACTTCCTAAATACCAATCTTCACTATTTTGATCTTTACGGACTGTAGTCAGGTATTCTCCAATTTCAGCATTCAATACTTTTGTATCTGCCCAATCTGTAGGAACATCTTTTAAGAATTGAAAAGAAGGAACTCCTTTGTAATTTTCCGGAAGATCCGCTAACATTTGAATTGGGGAATAATACACTACGTACATAGCCAATTGCTGAGCCGTTGTTCCGTGCACTCTTTTTCCGGGATAGCCTTGTTTGATCTCAACATCCAAAACTCCGGGAGTATATTCCATCGGACCTGACAACATTCTGGTGAATGGTAAAATAACCGCATGATTTGGCGGATTTCCTTCACTCCATGCATTGTACTCCTGTCCGCGAGCCGCTTCTCTGGCCAGCATATTTGGATAGGTTCTGCGTTCTCCGGTATCTTTTATGGGCTCGTGATAGAAAACAGCCAAATCATATTGAGCCGCTTTTTCTAAAACGTATCTGAAATAATTCACCCCAAATTGTCCGTGATGCCATTCCTTCATATTTAATTTTGAACCTACATGACCTATTTTCACGGTATGAATGCCTAATTTTTTATATAAAGCAAAACCTTCATCAATTTGTTTTAAATAATTAATCAAATTAGATCCTGTTTCGTGGTATCCAATAAGTTCAACATCCTTTTTCTTTCCGTATTCAACCACTTTTTCCAGGTCAAAATTATCGGCACTTTTTGTAAAGCTAAACATGTGCATGTGGTTCTCATACCAAGCTGGCGTCCAGCCTTTATTCCATCCTTCAATCAATAAATGATTAAAACCTTCCTTGGCGGTAAAATCAATATATTCTTCGGCATTTTTTGTCGTTGCTCCCTGTTTGTCGCTTTCCCAAAACGTATATTTCCCGATGTGCATTCCCCACCAGATTCCGAAATATTTATACGGTTTTACATAAGAAGGATTTCCTAATTTGTTGGGCTCATTTAAATTTAAAATTAAATACGAATCGATCAATTCTCCAGCATTTTCTCCGATTTGAATGGTTCTCCAGGAAGACGTAAAAGTATCTTCAACACGGACTTTTATACCATCTGCCCACGGCACTAAATCAGATTTTAGCTGTGTTCCGCTAGTGTTAACCAAGGTCATACTGGCAAAATCAGTCAGATTGGCTTCGTGAAAACTTAATTTCAAGCCGCTTTTACTCTCAACAGTCATTGGAGTGTGCACTGTATCTAAAGTACTTAGCGGAGTATTCTCATATAAATATTCGTAGCGGTTTTCGCGGTAAGCCGGAATCCACCATGCTTTTCCATCTTCTTTTAAGTTGAAAGTCGTTTTTTCATCCATAATGAAAATACTGTCTTTTACTTTTATATTTTGTTTTGGATAGACATATCTAAAAGCGATTCCGTCATCAAAAGCACGAAACTGAATTTCTAATTTGCGTTTGTTTCCTGTTTTTTGCTGCAATTCAACCGAAAGTTGGTTGTAATTATTTCTGATTTTTTTCTTTTCTCCCCAAACTTGTTCCCATGTTTCATCAAAAGAAGTGTTTTTTACATTTTTGATTTCGAAGTTGGTACTCAAATCTTCATTTCCTTTTAATAAAAAACCCATATCAGATGGCGTAATCACTTCTGTTTTTCCGTGTGACACTGCATACTTTGGAGCATTTTTCACTAATTCGAATTTAATTTTATTCTGACCGTTTGGTGAAGCCAATTCGTAAGCATTTTTATTTTTCTGACTGTATCCAATCGTAATTGAAAGCAATACAGCGGGAAGAACTAGATATTTTTTCATGGTATTTAACTTAATGCATTATAATAAACCGGACGAAGATGAGCTTTCGCCCGATCTAAATTCAATAAAAACTTATTTTTATTCGTTGAACGTAATTTTTGTTTTAACACATAGAGACAGACATAGATTTAAAAACTTAAAAAAGGACGTTTCACTTGTTAAAATTCTCATAGCTTACTATGTGAAGAAATGTGTTTCCTTTATTCTCTTTTCGTAAAAAGAAAACCTATGTTTCTATGTGTTTAATTTTTTCTCGCAGATTTGGGAGATTAAGCTGATTTTATTTCTAATCTTTTTAATCCTTAAATCTGTAGCATACTTTTTTATTTTATCCACTCGGTTTTAAAAGTGGTTTTTCCGTTTAATGGGTTTGCTGTTACTTCAAAATTATTTGCTTTTTTCATAACAACGATATCTTTTACTGCATCTCCGTTTGGCAAATACACTTTACCTGAAGCTGTAGTTGTTTTGTCGCTGGCATATACTTTTAAGGTTAGTTTGCTCCAATCCATATCTTTGGTAGATTGTGCCAAACCAATATGAGGTAATATTGTTCCGTCTTTTACCAAAACTACAATTGGCACTTCGCCCGCTGCGATTTTATGCCATCCAGATTGGTATACTTTTTTGGTTTGATAATCGATCCAGGTTCCTTCCGGAAGATAAACATCTCTCTCCGTCACTTCTTCAAAAAGTGGTGCTACCAAAATACTTGATCCAAATAAATATTCGTTATCAACTAACCATGCTCCGGGATCGTTTGGATATTCTACAAATAAAGCCCTCATCATTGGTAATCCTTTTTGAGAACTTTCTTTTGCCTGAGCGTAGATATAGGGCATTAATTCGTAACGCATATTATCTGCTTTTCTGAAACCTTCTAAAAAGTCTTTGCTGTATAACCAAGGTTCACGCGGAGGCTCTCCGTGGCTTCTTACGTGTGATGTAAACATTCCGAAAGGTGCCCATCTTCTGTATAAATTCTCCGGAGATTTTGTAGCAAATCCTCCTACGTCATGACTCCAAAAACTGAATCCGCTTAGACCTAATGAAAGTCCGCCACGTAATTCGGCAGACATTGCTCCGTTTGAAGTTTCGGCATCTCCACCCCAATGCAATGGATAACGCTGACTTCCTGCCCAGGTGCTTCTTGCCCAGATTAAAGTATATCCTTTTTCTTTCTGAGTAATTTCGGCGACAGCCTTATTGTATCTTAAAGGATATAAATTGTGTTCATAGAAACCCGTTCTTCCTGAATGGTAAATTCCATCCGGCGGTGCTGCTTCTCCAAAATCTACTTTGAAAACAGCAACGCCCTGGTCGAATAATTTTTTTAGTTTTGACTGATACCACGTAACGGTTTCAGGATTTGAGAAATCCAATACAGCATCTTCGTACGGAAGATTTCCTTTGCGGTCTCTTACCGCTAAGTTTTTATCCATAATTTCGTTGAACAATGTGTTTTTTGGGGTAAAGTAAGGCAATTGCCAAAGACAAACCTGAAAACCATCTTCTTTTAAATCAGACATCATTTTCTGAGCATCGGGGAAACGTGCTTTTGCAAACTCATAATTATTTCTCCAGTCTACATCAAACCAACCGGTATCAAAATGAATTACATCTGTTGGAATTTTATATTTACGCAAATCTTTGGCCACTTCTCTTCCTTCTTTTTCAGAGAAATAAGTGATTCGGCTCATCCAGAAACCAAAAGACCAAAGCGGTGGCATCGCTGCTTTTCCGGTCAAATCTGTATATTGGTCAAGAATATCTTTAGGTTCTCCGATAAAGAAAAACAAATCGGCTTCGTCATCTCCAATGTACATTTCGTTTGCACTTCCAAAGTATTTTCCAAAATCAACTGTAATGGGTGTTGAATGATGCATAAAAACTCCGTAACCCCGGCTGCTCATGTAAAACGGAATTGGTTTGTACATCGTTTCATTCTGGATTCCGTTAGCGTCATCTGTCCATAAAACCACTTTTTGACCGCGTTTGTTGAATTGCGTGAAAGATTCTCCACAACCAAATATTTTTTCGTCCGGCTCTAAGCTGAAAGCGGCTCCCATACTTCTTGAATAATCGCTGTTTCTGCGCACATACGAAAACGGAAGTGATGGTGTATACCCATTTGCAAAATCAGAATTATGAAGTGTACTTGTCAGCAATTTTCCTTTTTCATCATAAATTTTTACATGCCATGGTTTGGTTAAAATTTCAACCGCACCGTGTCTGCTGGTATATTTATGACCACCTTCGATTTTAGAATATTTCCATAACTCAGGATGATTGGGTGCAACACCATTAATGAGCATTAAGGATTCTTTTTCGGGATGAAATTGTGGCCCGGAAGTCGTTTTGATTCGAATAGTCCTGTCTGAAACAAATTGAATCTGAAAAGGCAATTCAGGCGAAACTTCATATTCTGTTGTTGGAAATTCATTTGGTTTCTCAGTATCCGGTTTCATCATCATGTTGTTGAAAGCCTGACGCGTTTTATAATTATAACGCAAATACTTTATAGTTCCGTTTGCTGTGGTTGGATCGAAACTTATTAATTCATCTGCAAAATAAAAGGTGTTCAGGTAATTCTGAAAATCTTTGCTGATGTCAATTGGAGCATTAAGCACGTCTGCATTTTGGATTTGTGCCGACGTTTCTGGCGCAAGCAGTAATCCTAAGCCCATAAACAGCGACAAGGAAGCTATCTGTATTTTTTTCATGTGTGGTTATTTAGATAATTAGTAGTTTTTTATTCTGCTGTAATTACAATTGTTGACTGTTTTAATCCATTTGATTTAGCGGTTAATTCCAATCTTCCGGATTTATTATCCGACTGAACAATCACTAAACATTTTCCGTGCAGAGCTCTGTGTTTTGAACCCTTAAAAGATTCATGACTTACAGGATCCCCGCTGCTGACACCAACAATTTTTCCGTTTCCTTTTAAAGAAAAATTGATTTCATTATTGGCATTTGGCGCTAAAGTTCCCTTTTCGTCTAAAATATCAACCGTTACAAACGACAAATCATTTCCGTCAGCTTTGATGGTACTTCTGTCTGCTTTTAATTTTAATTGTGATGGATTTCCAGCCGTTTTGATTTCAGTTTCTAAAACTGTTTTTCCGTTTTTACGAGAAACTGCTTTTAGAGTTCCGGGCTGAAAAGGAATTCTCCACATTACGTGTAAATCGTCTCCTTTTTTACTGCGAACAGCAACTGATTTTCCATTAAGAAAAAGTTCAACCTCATCCGCTTTATTGTAATAAGCCCAAACGTCGACGGTTTGTCCGACTTTCCAGTTCCAATGCGGAAAAATGTGCAGTACAGTTTTGTCCGTCCATTCACTTTGGTACATATAATAAACATCTTTGGGGAAACCGGCTAAATCTACAATTCCGAAATACGAACTAACCGATGGCCATTCGTAAGGCGTTGGTTCTCCTATATAATCAAAACCGGTCCAGATATACATTCCGGAAAGATAATCATGTTTTTTAATGACTTTCCACGTCGCTTCATGCGTTGAACCCCACGGCGCCTGAACCTGATCGTATGCTGAAACAGTGTTTCCGGGATTTCCTCCGGTAAATTTAAGATCCCATCTTACCGGCCATTTTTTAATTGTATCTGAAACCGCATCATAATAACCCCGGGTTTGTAAACCAGACGTAGTTTCAGTTGCGATAAAGGGGGTATTAGGAAAGTTTTTTTGATGATGCTCATACGTCTGATGGGCATAATTATAACCAATAAGATCTAAAACTCCCGATTTTGCAATGGCATTAAACTGAACATTCTTTTTTTCGAATTGTAACGTTACTTCATCGATATTCATATTTACAGGTGGATTCATCGCTGCGGTTAGCGGACGTGTTTTGTCATTCAAACGTACTATAGCCGCTAATTCTTTCGCAATTGTAACTCCGGTTTCATTCCATTGTTCCGGGATTTCATTTCCGATACTCCACATAAAAATACTTGGATGATTACGATCTCGACGCAATTGATCTACTAAATCTTTTTTGTGCCATTTGTCCCAATCGTTTCCATAATCGTATTTGGTTTTGGTTTGTTTCCACATGTCGAAAGCTTCATCCATGACAATGAAACCCATTTTATCACAAAGATCTAAAAGTTCCGGAGCGGGAGGATTATGAGAAGTCCTGATTCCGTTTACACCCATTTCTTTTAGAATTTCCAACTGACGTGCGATGGCGCGCGTGTTGATTGCAGAACCTAAAGGTCCTAAATCATGATGCAGGCAAACTCCTTTTATTTTTACCTGTTTTCCATTCAAAATAAAACCTTTGTTCACGTCAAACTTAAAATCCCTGATTCCAAAATTAGTTTTGTATGTATCTACAAGTTTATCATCTACAAAAACATCAGTAACAGCAATATACGATTCAGGTCTTTCTACAGACCATAAAACAGGTTTTGTAACTTCGATTTCCTGCTTGATAATTTGATTGGTATTTGCTCCAATTGTTATATTTTGATCAATATCTTTTATTCTTCTAAGTTCACTTCCGGCATTATAAAAAAGAGTAGTAATTATTGTTGCTTTTTTTGAAGATGTATATTGATTCTGAATTCTAGTTTCAATATTTATAGAAGCGTTTTCAGCAGTAACCTTTGGCGTTGTCACATAAGTTCCCCATTGTGCAACGTGCAATTTATCGGTAGTTTCGATCCAGACATTTCTAAAAATTCCGGAACCTGAATACCAACGTGAATTAGGTTGTTTTGAATTGTCAACCTTTACAATAATTTCATTGGTTTTTTTACCATAATTTAAGTACGGTGACATATCATATTGAAAACCAATATATCCGTTGGGACGTTGTCCTAAAAAATGTCCGTTTACCCAGACTTCGCTGTTTTTGTAAACGCCATCAAAGGTTATTGATATTACTTTACTGCTATCAGAGGCGTTTATTTTGAAAGTTTTCTTATACCAGCCTAAACCTCCGTTAAGTGATCCTCCTCCATATCCTGCCGGACTTTTTTCATCAAATCTTCCTTCAATGCTCCAATCATGAGGAACATTTAAAATTCTCCATTTGGTTGAAGTTCCAATAGTATCTCTATCATTTATACTATCATTTAAATGAAAACTCCAATCTGAATTAAAAGAAATTTTTCGGTTTGCGAAGTCCTGCTCTTTTTTGCAGGATAGCAAAAAGATACTAACAACCAGGATAAACAAGAAATAGAAGTTATTTAGTTTCCTTTTTTTATGTGTCATTAGAATTTTATTTAGGAATATTGACATGATACTTTTTTAATTTTATAAAAGTTTCAGAAATCTTTTGATTTACAAGTCTTTAAAATAAAGATGATAGCATTCCGTTTACAACAATCATCTTATGGTTACATTGACTACAAGTGTAAAACATTTTTCCTATATTAGCAAAAAATTGGGTTTATTTTTTTTATATCAGAATTATTATTACAAAGTTTTTATCAAAATAATAAAATAGAAACCAATAAAACAATTTGAAACTTTAATTCTTCAACTTTTATTTTAATTCATTTAATTTGTCAAAATTTAGCAAAAACATGGATGTTGAAAATGTAGATTATGATTCTGCTGTAAAAGCCGATCCAAACGTAATGAGTATTGTAACTATAGACTGTGTTATATTTGGATTTAACAAAGAAAGTCTGGAAGTGCTTCTGGTACAGCATGCTGAAGGAGCAAGTATTGGAAAATGGGGGCTTTTGGGAGGTACGCTTCAAAGAGAGGAAAGCGCAAATTATGCTGCACAGCGTATTTTGTATGAACTTACCAGTCTTGACAATATTTATCTGGAACAGTTAAAAGCCTTTACCGATCCAAATCGTGTAAAAGATATAAGAGTAGTCACTATTGGTTATTATACTTTAGTCAACCGTGAAGATTATCACATAAAAAAAGGTTTCACTCTAAGGGAAGCGAAATGGTATAAAATCAATGACATTCCGGATTTGATTTTTGACCATAACGAAATTTTAAATTTTAGCCTGATGCAATTGCGAAATCGCGTCCGTCAGGCCCCTATTGGATTTAATCTGTTGCCTGAAAAATTCACCTTATTGCAGTTGATGCATTTGTATGAAGAAATATTAGGAATTGAACTGGACAAATCGAATTTCCGAAGAAAAATTCTTCACATGAAACTCTTGCTTGCACTCGATGAGAAACAACAGGATGTCTCACACAGGGCTGCAAAATTGTACAAATTTGATGCTGAAATCTACAAGAAACTTACCGAAAAAGGATTCAGTTTTGAATTTTAAAAATGATTTTAAATCACAGAATCTAACAATCAGACATCTTCATTCCAGAATCCAAAACTTTGCGTTATATTTGCGCCTTAATAAAATGCCCTATAGCAATTGCTAAAGAGCAGATTATAAAAATTACTTAAACTCGTACAGAGAATTGATATCATAAAATGAAGAAGATACGTAACTTTTGCATTATTGCACACATTGACCACGGTAAAAGTACATTGGCAGACCGATTATTAGGCGCTACACAAACCGTTACAGCCCGTGAAGAAAAAGCACAATTGCTGGACAACATGGATCTGGAGCGCGAGCGTGGCATCACCATTAAAAGTCACGCCATTCAGATGGAATACACTTATAAAGGAGAAGAATATATTTTAAACCTTATTGACACTCCCGGTCACGTTGACTTTTCATACGAAGTTTCAAGATCAATTGCTGCCTGCGAAGGTGCGCTTTTGATTGTGGATGCAGCACAAAGTATTCAGGCACAAACCATTTCAAATTTATATTTAGCTTTAGAAAATGACCTGGAAATTATCCCGGTTTTGAATAAAGTAGATTTACCAAGTGCCAATCCTGAAGAAGTTAGTGATGATATTATTGATTTATTAGGTTGTAAACTTGAAGATATTATTCATGCATCCGGAAAAACCGGTTTTGGTGTTGAGAATATTCTGGCTGCCATTATTGAGAAAATTCCGCCTCCATCCGGAAATGTTGATGAACCGTTACAAGCTTTGATTTTCGATTCACATTACAATCCGTTTCGTGGAATTGAAGTTATTTTTCGTGTGAAAAACGGACAGATTAAAAAAGGGCAAAAAATTAAATTCATGGCCACCGGAAATGAATATTTTGCTGACGAAATTGGAACTCTAAAATTAAATCAGGTTCCGAAAAGTGTAATATCTGCAGGTGATGTTGGGTATTTGATTTCAGGAATTAAGGAAGCGAAAGAAGTAAAAGTTGGTGATACACTAACTGATGCCAAAACGCCTACAACCAATATGATTACCGGTTTTGAAGACGTTAAACCAATGGTATTTGCCGGAATTTATCCTGTTGACACTGAAGATTATGAGGAGCTGCGTAACTCAATGGAAAAACTACAATTGAACGACGCTTCGTTGGTATTTTTACCTGAAAGTTCTGCTGCTTTAGGATTTGGTTTCCGTTGTGGATTCTTAGGAATGTTACACATGGAAATCATACAGGAACGTTTGGAACGTGAGTTCAATATGACCGTAATTACTACGGTACCTAACGTTTCGTACCATGCTTTTACCAAAAAAGATCCGGATACTATTTTGATTGTTAACAATCCGTCTGATTTGCCGGAGCCTTCCCGTTTAGACCATGTTGAAGAGCCTTTTATTAAAGCAACCATTATTACCAAGTCGGATTACGTAGGAAACGTAATGAGTTTATGTATTGAAAAACGTGGACAAATAACGAATCAGACCTATTTAACCACAGAACGTGTGGAGTTGAATTTTGATATGCCACTGGCGGAAATTGTATTTGATTTTTATGATCGTTTAAAGACGGTTTCCAAAGGATATGCTTCGTTTGATTATATGCCTATTGGTATGCGAACTTCCAACCTGGTAAAAGTTGATATTTTACTAAATGCTACTATTGTGGATGCTTTGTCATCCCTGATGCACGTAGATAATGCGTACTCTATTGGTAAAAAAATGTGTGAAAAGCTAAAAGAACTGATTCCGCGTCAGCAATTTGATATTCCTGTTCAGGCGGCGATTGGTGTAAAAGTAATTTCGCGTGAAACCATTAAAGCTTTACGTAAAGACGTTACTGCCAAATGTTACGGTGGAGATATTTCCCGTAAACGTAAATTGTTGGAAAAACAGAAAAAAGGTAAAAAACGTATGAGACTGGTTGGAAATGTGGAGATTCCACAGGAGGCATTTATGGCTGTTTTGAAACTTAACGACTAAAATTTTAGAAGAAAGAATATAGAGTCAAGAATATAGACTAACCCAATGACGAAAGTTGTTGGGTTTTTTGTTTTTGAAATGTATCTTTGATATTAAAATCTGTACACCACAACTCTACAACTAAAACAAAATGGACGAAACCCCAAAACGATTTGACCGAATTGTCGCCATCCTGATTCAATTACAATCCAAGAAAATTGTAAAAGCGCAGGAACTGGCAGATCGTTTTGAAGTTAGCCTGCGGACTATTTATCGGGACATTCGAACTTTGGAAGCTTCAGGAGTACCTATTTACAGTGAGGCGGGAGTTGGTTATGCTTTGATGGAAGGTTATCGATTGCCGCCTGTTATGTTTACGCGTGAGGAAGTCAGCAGTTTTATTGCGGCTGAAAAACTGATGCAGAAATTTACAGATCCCTCTTTGGGAAGTCATTATTCCTCAGCGATGTTCAAACTGAAATCGGTTTTGAGAAGCAACGATAAAGACTATCTTTCGAATATTGAATCGAGCGTCATGATGCAGACAGCCGAACCTTTGTTTAATGATAATTCTCCAAACACTTTGGCGGTTCTTTTTGAAAGTATAGCAGAAAAAAAGCAAATCTTATTATCCTATAAAACTTTTGAGAAGGAAGAAACTACACAGCGAAATCTGGAACCTGTAGGTGTATTTCACGATCATAATAATTGGTATTTTCTGGGCTATTGCCATTTGCGGAAAGACTACCGCCAGTTTAGAACCGACCGGATTCTGGAAATTAAAAAAACAGATTGTGATTTCACGATCGAACACGATTCGTTAGAAACTTATTTAAAGAAAACAGAAACTATTCCAACAACAAAAGTCCGAATTTTAATAGAAAAGAAAATTGCCCGATATTTAGCTTACGAAAGAAAATATCACGGTTTTGTGTCTGAAAAAGAAGTAGGAGACAAAATAGAAATGACTTTTATGTGTCGTGATCTTGAAAGCGGTTTTCCGCGTTGGTTTTTGATGTTTGGCGATCACGCTATCATTTTGGAACCGGAAGAACTTAAAACGCGAACTTTAGCATTACTGGAAATCAATAGGGAAAGGTTATTAAAAAACTCCTAATAAGAAATTTTACTTTCTGCGTTAGGAGTTTTTTATGTACACTCTTCAAAAAATTTATCTTTCCCAGAAAAAAGGAGGCTCAATTCCTAAAGCTCTCAGATAAACATATCCCTGACCGCGGTGATGCACTTCGTTTTCGATAAAATACAGGATGTTCTGAATTACCGGAAATTCATACTGTCCAAAAAGATTAAAGGTTTCATTGAAATCCTCAATCGATAATTTTTGCCAATACTGATTAATTTCTTCAGTGGCTTCATCCCATTTTTCAAGGTATTGCGCTTTAAAAATTAATTTTTCTGTTTCTTTTTCAGTAAAAGGCTTAACTTCTTTATTTACAATTCCTTTAATACCTGGAACTGCTATTGCCAAAAGTTCATCTGTCAGTTTCGCAAAAGAACGCATTCCTGCTATTGAGAATTCAAAAAAATCTTTTTCAGGAAAAGCTTCAATTACACGACGCGTAAGTGCGCGGTGACCTTGCCAGTGGTTCAACAAATCTTCCGGAGTAATTACTTGTGCAGCTAATGTTTTCATAATTTTAAAGTTTAATTATTTAATACTTCAAAATTATCAAGGGTTGGTGACAACAGTTTGTCAGCAGGAAAAAATAAAATTAAAAAACATCATTGGGGCGTCCCACCATCCCGTTAAGCGGGCAAAAACTTACTTTGCGCTTATTCGCCCTCTTATCGGGATGCTGTCAGGCTGTCCGCGTTACTTCGGTAACCTGCTCCCATCCTTCACGCGCTCTTAAGAACTTCATAATAAAAAGAGAAATGCTGCTTTTCTAGTTTAGAATTATTATTTTCTATATTTGGAAAAAGTAAAAAAGAAACGAACCTTCACCAATTAAACCCACTTTTGACTTAAAACGCTTTAAGCTTAAATTGCGTGATTTTTTAAAATAATTGATTTATGAAAATAATTCTTTCACCGATAGTTATTATTCTACTATTGGCTTTATTAACAGGATGTAACAATTCAACCAGTTCTTCAAAGTCAGGAGATCCAACTGCCAATGCAGCTTTACCAGTAATAAAAGAAACTAAGGGCGTCAAACAATTATATGTAAACAATGAACCATTTCTAATTATTGGATCTGAACTATTAAATTCTTCTGCCTCGAGCATTGAACACATGAAAGATATTTGGAGACAAATTAAATCGCTAAATGTTAATACGGTTTTTTTGCCTGTAAACTGGCAGCAATTTGAACCTAAAGAAGATGCTTTTGATTATTCCCTTATCGATAGCCACATAAAAAGTGCAAAAGAAAACAACCTGAAACTGGTTATCCTGTGGTTTGGAAGCTGGAAAAATGGCGAGTCCCATTATACTCCAGATTGGGTTAAAACGGATATGAAACGTTTCCCCCGCATGCTTTTTAAAGACGGGAAAATTTCGACCACAATTTCAAACACGAATAAAAATTGTTTAAATGCCGATCTGAAGGCTTATAAAAAGCTAATGGAACGAATTGCTGAGGTTGATAAGCACAATACTGTTATAATGATGCAAATTGAAAACGAGGTTGGATTATTAGGTGGTACAAGGGATTTTTCAGCTGAATCAACTAAATTATTTGAACAACAAGTTCCTGGTGAATTAATTAAATACATTACTCATAATCTTACTACATTAAAACCAAAAATCTCTGAACCTTATCTCAAAAATGGTTCCAAAAAACAAGGGACATGGGAAGAGATTTTTGGAAAATCACCCAATACTGATGAAATCTATATGGCGTGGAATTATGCTAAATATGTAAATAAACTTGCAAAGGCGGGCAAGGCTATCCATAATATACCAACATTTGTAAACGCCTGGGATGCCGCAGGAGGTAATCTCATCCCGGGTATCTGGCCTAGCGGGGGACCCAATTATCTTATGCTTGATATTTGGCAGGCCGGAGCTCCTGACATTGATGTTCTTGCCAACGATAATTACTCACCAACATTCGGATTATCAGCTAAAAATTTTGTACACAACAAAAACCCTTTGCTTGTACCTGAAGCCTGTGCAATTTGGATGAATGATACATTAAGTGCTGCACCAAAAGCGTTTTTTAGTTTTGGACATTTCAAAGCAATGGGTTTTTCGCCATTTGGCATAGATCATCCTACATATCATAGTAAGCATTCCATAAAAAAAGCCTATGAAGTACTTGCTAATCTTGCACCGCTTATTGCCAAAGCCCAGGCTGAAGATAAAATAAACGGCTTTATGGAAGGTGATGATGCGTCACCTGCATCTTTTCAGCTTGGTGACTTTATCTTTAAACCTAACTATGACCTCCAAAAAGATTCACTTATTAAAGGATACGGATTGATCATTCAGATTTCTGAAGATGAGTTTATGGTATCAGGAAATGCTTGTCATGTTGGGTATGAGTCTGCTGATTCACGCCAACCAAACTCCCAGCTCCTGTCGGTTGAAGAAGGTAAATTCGTTAAAGGAAAATGGGTAAAAAAGAGGACTATAAATGGAGATGAGTTTGGAATAAAGCTGCCGCCAAATCCCTATAATATAGTTTCAGATGTTTATCTCGATGATATCAGTATACTTAAAATTAAACTTTTCAAATATTAAAAGCCAACATAAAAAAATAATTTTTCTGGGATAATACGAGAAAGGAACAATTGTATTATTTATTTTTGAGCCATTCAAATAACCGATTGGCATCTTCAAATTTAAACAATTGTGTTCCTTCGTTCATTGTTGCGGCTGACCCGCAGGCAACTCCCCAACGAATCACTTCTTTTAGGTTTTTATTTTGGGATAATGCCCAAACCATTCCGCCCACCATACTGTCTCCTGCCCCAACGGTGCTTTTTTTGGCAACATTGGGTGCAGGAACAAATTCGTAATTATCTTTAGTAACCAAAACGGCTCCTTGCGGACCAAGGGAAACTACGACAATTTCTGCTCCGCCATCAGCAATTATTTTTTTGGCAGCTTCGTTTACTTCGTCTATTTCTAAACGTTCTACACCAATTAATTTTGCCAGTTCGCCTACATTTGGTTTTATCAGATAAGCACCCGTTTCCAAAACTTTTTTCAAAGCTTCTCCTGATGTGTCTACTATTAATTTTGAATCTGATTTTTTAGCAATTTCAGCTACTTTTTGATAAAAATTATCGGCTAAACCTTCATTTAAACTTCCGCTGGCCACTAAATATTTTGGTTTCAGATTTGAAATGGTTTTCAAGACTTCTTTTACTTCTGCATCAGATAAAACATCACCCGTAAATCCAAAACGATATTGAGAATTGGTGTTGTCATCAACAGCAATAAAATTTTCTCTGGTTGCGGATGCAGTTTCAATAACTTCAGATTCTATCTTTTCTTCTTTAACTAAATCTTTCAGCATTTGCCCAACTGGCCCTCCTGATGTAAACACAGCTAATGAACTTCCGCGTAAGCGTGAAATTGCTTTTGATACATTTATTCCGCCCCCACCCGCATCAAATTGAGGATCTTTGCATCTTATTTTTTGTTCGGCAATTAAACCGGAGAAGTGAGTGCTTTTGTCTACCGATGGATTTACGGTCAGGGTAACGATATCAAATGATTTCATATTTTATATTTTATCAATCTTAAAGATCGGTAAAAATATTGATTTTAATAACCTTTGACTTTCAAAACAGAATGGATTGTGATTTAAATTAGACAAAACCTTTGCAACTTTGTACCTTTGCAACTTACAAACATTGGAACATAGAAAAAATGATTGAAGATAAAAAACCGCAACGGACCAGTATAGCGCAATTAGGAGAATTTGGCCTGATTGAACATTTAACCAAAAATTTTGATGTTACTCAGGAATCCACTTTAAAAAGTATTGGTGATGATGCAGCAGTTCTTGACTTTAAAGATAAAAAAGTGGTCGTTTCAACCGATTTACTGATTGAAGGAGTGCATTTTGATTTGGCATACATGCCCTTAAAGCATTTAGGCTACAAAGCAGTTGTCGTAAATGTGTCTGATATTTGCGCCATGAATGCCAGACCCACGCAAATAACAGTTTCAGTAGCAGTTTCTAATCGTTTTCCTTTGGAAGCTTTAGAAGAATTATTTGAAGGCATTACGCATGCTGCAAAAGAATACAAAGTAGATGTTATTGGGGGTGACACCACCTCATCACAAAAAGGATTAATTATAAGCATCACAGCAATTGGAGAAGCTGATGAAGAGGAGATTGTATACAGAAACGGAGCCAAACAAACTGATTTGTTAGTTGTAACCGGCGATATTGGCGCAGCTTATATGGGATTGCAGGTTTTAGAAAGAGAAAAACAAGTTTTTCAGGTAAACCCGAACAGCCAGCCAGATTTAGATTTATACACTTATTTAATCGAGCGACAGCTGAAACCTGAAGCACGAAAAGACGTTCGTACTTTACTGCATGCCCTTGAAATAAAACCTACCTCGATGATTGATATTTCTGATGGATTATCTTCAGAAATTATTCATTTATGCAAACAATCAAAAGTGGGTTGTAATTTATATGAAGATAAGCTTCCTTTGGATCCACAATTTATTTCGACCTGTGAAGAATTTAATATTGACAGCACAACAGTAGCTATTAATGGCGGAGAAGATTATGAATTGTTGTTTACGATCGACATTAATGATTTCGATAAGATAAAAGGAAATCCAAACTTTACGATTATTGGCCATATGGCAGATGAAAGTGAAGGAATTCATTTGGTTACAAGAGCCAACACTAAAATTGGCCTGAAGGCCCGGGGATGGGATGCCTTATCTGAGTAGTTTAAAAGTTAAATAAAGAAAGATGTCTTTTATACATCTTTCTTTATTTAAAACAATCCTGCCTTTTTGGCTTCCTTAATTAATTCTTCATCTGAATCAGAGGATATTTTAAGCAATTCTTTCATATTTGTTTTTCTTCTCTCAATGGCAATTGAGGAAATTGGAATGTAATGAGGAATTTCATCTGTTTTGGTTCCTTTGGATAAATGGAAAAGAATCTGTTTGTCGAATTCATCTATTTCAATTGAATTGAAAGTAGATTCAGTAAGCATTTTTTCGACGGACTGACTGTAATATGTTTTATTTTTAATTACTCTGTCAAAAGCAAAAAGCAATTCATCAAAAGTCAGATCGTTTTTTATAATCAATCCGCTCGGGTTTATGGTACGGATGATTGTTTTTATCTTCAGCAATTCTGTATACATTGTCAACAATATAATTTTACAGTTTGGCATATGCTCCATAATTAATTTTGCCAGATCTTCTCCGGAAAAAATTTCTTTTTCATCATAAGCAGGCATGCTGATATCCAAAAAGGCAATATCAAAATCAGGATGCTCAGCATTCATAATAATTTGATAGGCCGATTTACAATCTTTAGCCTGGGCTATTTTAAAATCATATTGATCCGTATTGTATCGGGTAATAGCATTTTTATACCCTTCTATAATAAAAGGATGATCATCAACTATTAGTATATTCTTTTTTATTGTTTCTGGATTTGGGTTAGCTATCATTATTTTTTAACTTTATTTTTTGATCAATGGGGATTCTGATTTCTATTGTTGTTCCTTCTCCTGTATAAGATTTAATATCAATTTCTCCATTACATTCTTTTGTTCTGTAAAAAATGTTTTGTAGTCCTATTCCTTTTTTAACCTTGTCAACATTAAACCCGGCTCCATCATCACTAATAATTAAAAACAAATAATCAACTTCATTTTTAAATTCTATTTTTATCATTTTTGCATTAGAATATTTATTGCAGTTTTGTAATGCCTCCTGAACTATTCTGTACAAATTTATCTTAATTGAGTTTGCTATTAATTCCCATTTAATACTTGAATCTATATTTGCTATCAGCTCTGAATTGAATGTTCCGCGTTGATTTTCTAATAATTTATCTATTATAGCTACAAAATTATTAATTACTTCCGATTTTTCCTTGTTCAAATCATGGGAAATTTCCCTAATATCCTGTTCAATTTCCTTTAGTTCTGATAAATATTTTTTGCGCTTTAGTGCTGCAGTCACTTCATCTAATTTATCGAGGCTGTCCAAACTTATTCTCACACCAAACATTCTTCCTAAAATTCCATCATGTAAATCCTGCGAAACACGTTTTTTATCCTTAATTCTAATAGCTTCAATTGCATTTTGCTGAGAAATCATCAGGTTATAAATATCTTCATTGGCAACTTGCTGCTGTTGCTTAAAAAGAAGTTCCCTGTGCCTGGCTTTTTGGGTTTTATAAACGAAAAAAAAGATTCCCAGCAAACCTAAAATACTGAATACATAAATTAAGGTTCTGTTCTGAACATTTAAACTTGTATTTTTATCTTTTATTTCATTGGTCTCATATTCTATTCTGGAAAATTTTTCTCCCATCTTTCTTTCTTGTTTTTGAACTTTTTCATTAGTCTCAATATACTCTTTAGAATAAACTGATGCCTTTTTAGGATCAACCAGCGCTATTTGTTTGAGTACTTCTAATGTGTTTCTTAGTTTCTTAGACCTACGGGACAACATCAATGCTTGTTTGGAATATTGTATTGCTCTCAAAGTATCCTTATGATAGGCAAAATATTCTGATAAGTGTATTTTATTTAAAACTATCCCTGAATCCAAATTTAAACTATCCCTGATTTTTAAAGCCTTAAAAAATTGATCGGGAAGACCTTCGGATTCTCTTAATTTAAATTTAGAGTAAGCCACGTTATCCATCAGCATAGCATATAATGTTATATTTTCTTTGAAAAGATTTTTTTGCTCCAGACCTTTTTGAAAATGTATTTTAGCCTGATGGTAATTACGCATACTCAAGTAAACAAATCCAATATTATTAAGGGAAGCAGCTGTATATTGAAATTGTGACGGAATTGCCTTATCCTCCAGAGTTAATAAAGCTTTATTATGAAACTCTAATGCTTTATTGTACTCCTCGCGTGAATTATACAAAATTCCGAGAAGATTGTAAGAATTATAAAATAAATCGCTGACATTTTGCTGCCTTTTTAATAATTGCAAAGCTTTAAAAACCGTTATTTCACTTTGAAAAAAATTTCCCTCATCAAACTGCAGACTAGCTTTACTTAGAAGTGTTTTAGCCAGGTTATACTCATCATTTATATGAAGATATAACTTTTCGGCTTCAAAATAATTTATGAAAGCACTATCTGAAATACTCTTAAATTTGTAATAGTCTCCCAGGTAAACATATGCCTGGGCCATATTGATTGAATCCTGTGTGGTTTTTGATTTTTCTAAAATTAAATTTGATATTTCTTTATAAGATTGCCAGTCGCTCATGTTGTAATATCGATTGGCAACCCTAAACAGGTTTATTTTACTAATTGAATCATTTTTTTGTCTGATGATTATTTCAAATGCTTTCTTATTATATTTTTGTTTATATTCATATGGCATATTATCCTCATTGGCCAATGATAAATAGGCCGCAAGACTATCAGTTGAAAGATTTACATTTTTATTCTTATCATTTTTTTTGGTACAACCAAAAAGCATCATAAAAAAAAGGAATAATATGGTGTAATTATATCTCAATGCCTGTTTGGTTTTTATCAAAAATACTAAAACTATAGACACAAAAAAAAGGCTGTCAAAAAATTGACAGCCCTGATTAAAAATTCTGACTTTTATTTAGTCTATTTTTTTAGTATTTCCTAATGATTGTGTATCAGTACTAAAACTATTAGTTTGATCTGAATTAGCATTCGCTGCAGCCACTGTTGTCTCTGATTGGATAATATCTACTTTTTTACCTCCGCATTGAGTACATACACCACCAATTGGAGGATCCTGTGAAGTAGATTCCATACTTGATAAACTGTTTGAAGTTTCTACTGAAGTAAAAGAAGTTGTTACTAATGCTAAAGAAAATAAGGCGATTGTTACGATTGATTTTTTCATGTTTGTTTGGGATTTATATTTTATTATTTTTTACTTTTTTGATTCCATTTCTATTGGAATTCTTTTGTAAAACTAAACAGTAATCCAAAACAATCATTTAAAAAAAAGGTGTTTATGGTCAATGCTATCCGTTCATGAGTGAATGCATATCAAATGGTGGCGAACGATGATTTTTTAAGTTTCTATGTAATTTTCATTCGCAAATTCGCTAATAATAAAATCAATATTTGCTTTGTAAGACTTTGAAAATGGTAGCTTTATGGTAGTTTTTTTTATATAGCACAATGAATTACCGGTATGAATTCTCGAGATGTAATTGCGATTTACGATATAGCTGTTATGAATTCTGACAAAAGGATTAGATAAAACGGTTTCAAAATGTTTTAAGGTTTTGAAAGCTGTTATCATCTCACCATTTTTTAAATGAATATCAGTTGAATTATTATCCGCCTGAAAATAACATATTTCATTGGAGTCGATATATCGGTGATCACCATATGATTTTACACATAAAATAAAAGATCTTCTGTTTTTATTCACTACACTTGATTCATCATCCTGCTTTTCTTTAGGTTTCACATTTTGCACCAGCAGGATTTCATCTTCAACATTCGATTTATTTAGTTTATGGATTAATTTTACAAAATCGATCTGAGAAAGTGGTTTTAACAAATAATCTGTCACTTTGTATTGTATACAGTCAAACGCCAAATCCTTGCTTTTTGTTGTAATAACAATTTTTGGCATTTCCTTTAAGTACATTAATAGTCCACTCAGCAAATTTAAAGATAATCCGCTGTTCTTGTCTCTTGGATCTATTTCTAAAAAAATCAAATCCGGTATGTGTTTTAAAATCAAATTTAATCCTTCTGTGCAGTTATCAGCAGATGCTATAAAATTTAGTTCTGAAAACTCACTGGACATCTTCTTTATTCTGATAACACTTTCAGGATCATCATCTAAAATAATGTAGGTGTAATTCATGTTGGGATTTCTTTTGTGATTAATTGAGTAATGGGGGGGATTTTGTAAAAATAAAGCATCTAAAGTTAAAAAAAATATTCAAAATCATACTTCCTACGTAAAAAAAGACAAATAAAAAACCCAAATTCCTGTTTGGAATTTGGGTTATATGTATTTGATTTTTAAAAAATTACATTTTCATCAACCAATTTTTCATGGAAACTTCTTTTTCTATAATTGATTTTAAATCGGCTATGGCAACACGATCCTGTTTCATGGTATCTCTATGGCGAATCGTTACGGTCTGATCTTCGATAGTCTGGTGGTCGACTGTAATACAAAAAGGGGTTCCAAGTGCATCCTGTCTTCTGTAACGACGACCTACTGCATCTTTTTCATCATAAGCCACATTGAAATCCCATTTTAAATCGTCAATGATTTTTTTAGAAATTTCCGGCAATCCGTCTTTTTTAACCAATGGCAAAACAGCTGCTTTTGTTGGCGCTAAAACAGATGGTAATTTAAGAACTGTTCTTGTTGATCCGTCTTCCAACGTTTCTTCCTTTAATGAAGTCGCAAAAACAGCCAGGAACATACGGTCTAAACCTACTGAAGTTTCTACCACGTATGGCACGTAGTTTTGATTCAGTTCAGCATCAAAATATTGCAATTTTCTCCCTGAAAATTTCTCGTGTGCTTTTAAATCGAAATCAGTACGAGAGTGAATTCCTTCTAATTCTTTGAATCCGAATGGAAAATTAAATTCAATATCTGCAGCAGCATTGGCGTAATGTGCTAATTTTTCGTGATCATGAAAACGGTAATTTTCTCTTCCTAACCCTAAAGACAAATGCCATTTTAAACGTGTTTCTTTCCAGTATTCATAGGATTTCATCTCCTCGCCAGGACGAACAAAAAACTGCATTTCCATTTGTTCGAATTCACGCATACGAAAAATGAATTGTCTTGCCACAATCTCATTTCTGAAAGCTTTACCGGTTTGCGCAATTCCAAAAGGAACTTTCATACGACCTGATTTTTGGACATTCAGGAAATTCACAAAAATACCCTGAGCCGTTTCCGGACGTAAATATAAATCCATTGCAGAATCTGCAGAAGCTCCAAGTTTCGTTCCGAACATCAGATTGAATTGCTTTACCTCTGTCCAGTTTCTGGAACCGGTTTCAGGATCAGCAATTTCTAATTCTTCGATCAGTGCTTTTACATCAGCCAAATCTTCATTTCCTAAAGAGCGGGCTAATCTTTCCAGAATTTCTCTTTCTTTTGCCAGATATTCCACAACACGTGCATTGGTCGTGATAAATTCCTGCTCATTAAAAGCATCACCAAAACGTTCTTTTGCTTTTTCGATTTCTTTTTTTGCTTTTACATTAAGCTTTTCAGCATAATCTTCAACCAAAACGTCTGCTCTGTATCTTTTTTTCGAATCTTTATTATCAATTAACGGATCATTGAAAGCATCAACGTGTCCAGAAGCTTTCCAGGTTGTTGGATGCATCAGTATTGCAGCATCTAAACCTACAATATTCTCATTCATCTGAACCATTGATTTCCACCAATATTCACGGATATTCTTTTTTAACTCGACACCATTTTGTGCATAATCATACACTGCACTCAATCCATCGTATACTTCGCTTGACGGAAAAATAAATCCGTACTCTTTTGCGTGCGAAACCACATTCTTAAATAAATCTTCTTGTTTTGCCATAGTGATGCAAAAATATAAAAAGTAGGTTTAAAAAAAAGAAAAAATAATAAAGATTAAAACATTGAATTTGTATATTTTTGTAAATAAATTCTTTCTATTTATGTTTAGCCATCTAATTAATTTGTTTTTCCCTCAGGTCTGTGCAGGATGCCATGCTCTTTTAATTACAAAAGAACTGACAATCTGCACGGTCTGCAGACATGAAATGCCACTGACTAAATATCATTTGGATCCAAAAAATGAAGCGGTAAAGAAATTTTATGGGAAAATTGAAATTGAGCATGCCTCAGCATTTTTATATTTTAATAAAAAGGGAATTGTTCAGGAGCTAATTCACAATTTAAAATACAAAGGACAGGAAGAAGTTGGCACTGTTATAGGAAAATGGTATGTTGAAGATTTAAAAGATCTTAATTTAAAAATCCCTTTTGATAGTATAATCCCGGTTCCGCTGCACAAAAAAAAGTTTAGGGAACGCGGTTATAATCAGGTGACCACTTTTGGAAAAGCTTTGGCAGAAGGTTTGAATATTCCGTACAATGATTTCGTTTTATACCGAAAAAAATATTCCAAAACACAATCCAAAAAAAATCTGTTGGGAAGATCTGAAAACATTGAAAATATGTTTGATATCATACATTCAGAAGAAAATCAGAACAAGCATTTCTTATTAGTCGATGATGTACTTACAACAGGTGCTACACTTGAAGCCTGCGCAAGAGCACTTTTAAAAATTCCGGGAGCCAGAATAAGTATTGCTTGCATGGCGATGGCACATTCTTAAATTTAATTGACCACTATTTTTTTGACAAATTCCCGATTACCATCCATTACCGTTAAAAAATAAAGACCTGATGATGCGTTTTCCAATTGTACATTCTGATTAAAATGATATGTTTTTTCAAAAGTCTTATCATATATTTTCTGTCCGAAAATATCATGAACCATTACCTGAATGGCATTAATTGAATCACTTTCAAACTGAACGGTAAAATTTCCTTCATTCGGATTTGGATAAAAAACAAAATCAGGAACTTCAGTATCAGGAACCCCTAAAGTAAATGTTTGATTACAAATAGTAACTGACGCAGAATTAATTGTACCAAAACTTCCGGAAACAGCATCACGAACTCTTAAAATCCAATTTCCCTGACTGCTCTCCCCATTAAAAGCACTTAATAATCCTGAAGGCAAAACAATCTGGCTGGTTGTCAACGAACAATCTAACGGAATACCAGCATCATCGTATTGAAGCAATACTGTCGCATTGGAAGATCCGCAATCTTTATCAAATAATTTCACAATAGTTCCCAAAGGACTCTGAATTTGAATTTCAATATCAGACAAACGGGAATGGGTCACACTTACTGCAACATTAACATCGGAAACAATTCCGGTAGAAGCTGGCAAATTTACTGTTTTGGTTGTAAAAGTATTTCCGGCAGGAATTGAAAATGAATTACCGAAACTATATGAATCACAAGTAGTTTTGGGAGTATATCCTATTGCAAATGAATTTTTATTTAAAGCATAAAAAATATTATTGGTTGGCTGTATTAAAATCCTGCAATTAGTAGCAGTAATATCTGCTGGAACAGTAACCGTATGTGATCCGTCATTTGGTGTATTTGAAGCTAAAACAACAGGAAAAGTCAAACCCCCGTCTGTCGATAATTTAATATCAACGTTTGCTGAACCAGCAAGTGAATTTGTACTGTTTACATTCCAAGTTATGGTTTGTCCGGAACCATTTTGCCAGCCAATATCGGTAGCGCTTTGAGAGCTAACCGTAAAGGGGCCAATTGTAGGACTAACAATAACAATCATCTCATCTGTATTGGTTTGTGGAGTATCCAAAGTTGCATTATCACGGCCTGTCAATGTAAAATGAAGTGTTCTGGCTACCGATGAAACTGATTCCCATTTAGTTGTCAATCTGTTTTGGACTACAGTACTCAAACTTGGCATATACCGAATTGGAGAATCTGACGGAACAAGAGAACGAAACAAAGGTCCGTCAGGTTTTTCAGGATAAGCAAAACTATTGCTCAACGAAGTCGATGTTGCACTATCATTTTGTTCCCAACAATAACTGATAATATTACCTGTATCGGTATCTGAACCAGTTCCTGTCAAAATAAAGGGAGTGTTAAAAGGAATGGTGTAATCTGAGCCTGCATTTATTGCCGGAGGATTATTATTGACTATTATTGTACTTACGGGGCATGATTTTGTTGCAAGATTATTCTGGATTTCCAAAATACTGGCATAGGCAAAATAATCGTCTGAATTGTTCTGAATATCATAATCTTGTGTAACACCTGCATATCCCATAATGGTAGAGCCACTGCCGGGTTCAACATTTACATCTGTACCTTCAATGTCATAAGAAAAAGTATGGCTTCCTCCTAACTGATGTCCCATTTCATGCGCAACATAATCAATATCAAAAGTATCTCCCTGCGGAATAGCATTTGATGGTGAAGTAAAGGCACTCCCTTTTGCATCTTCATCCGTTGGTGATATAGGATTTACACATACGCACCCAATACATCCTGCATCTCCTCCTCCTCCAGATCCTCCAAACAGATGTCCAATATCATAAACACTATTTCCAAGGACAGTCGTTAACGTATTCTGAACCTCAACATTCCAGGCGCCATCTGCACCTGGACCAGAGTTGGAATACGGATCTGTTGCTGGATCTGTATAAATTACGTCATTGTTATTAGCAATCAACGCTAAGTGTACTGCTAAATCCTTATTAAAAATGCCATTGACTCTTGTCATGGTAGCATTCATACCTGCAAGTGCGCCAGCCTTTGTTCCTCCAAAGTAAGCAGCATATTCTCCTGTGCAGGACAGCGCCAGACGAAGTGTTTTTAAGACTTGGTTATTTGAAGCTGACTTTGCTGTTTTATTATTATTGTTTTTATTAATTGAAGCAGGAGTTTTACAGGTCAAAGGAGTATTTAGCCTATTGCTGTTTTTAGAAGTAAACAAAACATATTGGGATTTGTTTTCCAAACTTTTTTCAATAAACTCAGATGCCTTATTTGGCCGGATTACCATTGTCTGCATCCCTATGGGAGAAAAACTAAAATGAATTTTTGCAGTTCTGTCATCTAAACCATAACCTTTATACGCTCTTATATCAGGATATTTTGCTTGCAATTCCGGGTCAAAATTGGAAGATTCCCAGACTATAAACCTTTCAAGTATTCCTTCTGTATTTGGAATCGTAATTTCTAAAGTATTGTCTGCAGAAGATTTACCCGTTGTTTTTGTTAATTTTTGCTTTAAAAAAACTTCATCTAGTGCATAATATATTTTATCCTTTCCAGAAAAGTTATCATTTGTCTTACCAGTAATTGAAATTGGGTTGACTTTATTCCATAGTTCATTACTCTGAGCCTGGATTTTCACACAATAAAAAATAAGGACTAAAAAAAGTAGCTGTTTTTTCATAACCGGATATATTATAAAAATCAAAATTAAATCAATTAAGTCAAATTCTTATTATTATAGATATATATTTATTTCGGGTCTGCTGGTTTGCTTTTTTTAACAAATCATCACATTCACTTCAAAAAATCAATTCAGGTTAGTATCACATTTAAAATAGATAGTATAAATTTGCATCATCTTAAACTATTTGCTTTGAAGCTCTTTCATTCTATAAACGATTTTCAGTCAGACAAGAAAACCATTTTGACACTTGGCACCTTTGACGGCGTGCATATTGGTCATAAAAAAATCTTAGAAAGAATTACTCAAAATACTGAAAACGGCAAATATGAAAGTTTGGTACTCACTTTTTTTCCGCATCCAAGAATGGTTTTACAGGAAAAATCTGAAATTAAACTTTTGAATACCATTCCTGAAAAATCAAAATTACTAGAAGCAACAGGAATAGAAAACCTTGTTATTCATCCTTTTAACGAAAGCTTTTCAAGACTAACAGCCGAAGAATTTGTACATTCTATTTTAGTCGATCAATTTCATATCCATAAAATAATTATTGGACACGATCATCGTTTTGGAAGAAACAGAACCGCCAATATTGATAATTTAATTGCTTTTGGGGCTGAATATGGTTTTGAAGTAGAACAGATTTCGGCTCAGGAAATCCAGGATGTCTCTGTAAGTTCTACCAAAATCAGAAAGGCACTGCAGGATGGTAATATGGCTCTTGCCAATGAATACCTCGGGTATGACTATTTTTTGACAGGCGAAGTAGTAAAAGGAAAACAATTAGGAAGAACAATTGGTTTTCCGACAGCCAATATCCAAATTGATGAAAACTACAAACTAATTCCAAAAAACGGGGTTTATGTAGTCAAGTCCATCATGAATCAAAAAGAGGTTTTTGGCATGATGAATATTGGTTTTAACCCAACGGTAAATGGACAGAAGCAAACAATCGAAGTACATTTTTTTGAGTTTGATGCTGACATTTATAGGCAAAATATAGCCGTTTCCTTATTACATTATCTTCGAGAAGAGCAAAAATTTGATTCTGTAGATTTACTGAAAGCTCAGTTAAATCAGGATAAAAAAGATGCTTTGGCATTTGTTGCTGAATTTTAAAAATCCATAATTTACATTTTTCAATTTTTAAAATTATTGTGTTTATTTTTTTAGTAAATTTGATATACTACACTGTTTATCAAAAGATTACTATTAACCTTTTTTAAAAATAACCACTATGAAATTACCAAAAGAAATTACCAATGGTTTTTTAATATTCCTTGGTATTGCCATTTATTTTTTGCTGATGAATGTACTAGGTTTAGCTGATCTCTTTTATCTGCGTACCCTGAATGTATTTTTTATATTTTATGGTGTCAACAGAACCATGCAAATGAACCTTCGGGAAGGAGAAACCAATTTTGTATCAAATGCTGTTTCAGCCATGGCAACATCCATCGTGGGGGTATCGATGAGCGTTTTCGGATTACTGGTTTACAGTTATGCACGAGGAGGAGATGCCTATGTGGGAACCTTGTCTGAAGCTTTTATGTTTGGAGGAAACCCATCTGTACCCACTTATTGCATTTGTCTCTTATTTGAAGGAATTGCCTCCTCTGTAATTGTCACCATGATGATGATGTTATACTGGAATAATAAATATGCAGCCGATTAATTTTTTAAAATAACCGGCGATTAACACTCTAAAATCATAAAAAAATTAAAATATATGGTTTTAGAGTGTTTCTTTTTTTAAAATAACTCCCAAATACTCATTTAAGAAAATCATCATTGGTTGATTAGAACAATTTAACTACTTTTGAAGCTTCAAAAAACATTGTATCAATGAGCATTACAAAACACAACTGGACAAGAGACGAAATAATCGCCATATATAATAAACCCATGATGGATCTGCTGTATGAAGCAGCAACAATACACAGGCAAAAACACGATCCAAATGTGGTTCAGGTTTCTACCCTGCTATCCATTAAAACAGGAGGATGCCCTGAAGATTGTGGCTATTGCCCACAGGCAGCACGTTACAACACAGGCGTTGAAGGAAACGATTTAATGAGTGTAAGCCAGGTAAAAGCACAGGCTTTGCGTGCAAAATCAAGCGGTTCATCACGTGTTTGCATGGGAGCTGCCTGGAGAAATGTAAAAGATGGTGAAGAGTTTGATCAGGTACTGGAAATGGTACGTACCATCAACAAACTAGACATGGAAGTTTGCTGCACCTTAGGTATGATTACCGAAAACCAGGCTCAGCGTTTAGCAGAAGCCGGTTTATATGCCTACAACCATAATTTAGATACTTCTGAAGAATATTATAAAGATGTTATTTCTACACGTTCTTTTGAAGACCGTTTACAGACTATCGAGAATGTTCGTAAAACAAATGTTACCGTTTGCAGTGGAGGAATCATCGGAATGGGTGAAAGCATCGAAGACAGAGCCGGAATGCTTGTAGCACTTTCTACTTTAAACCCGCAGCCGGAATCCGTACCAATTAATGCTTTGGTAGCTGTTGAAGGAACTCCGATGGAGGAAGAAAAACCGGTTGAAATCTGGGAAATGATCCGTATGGTAGCAACGACCAGAATTATAATGCCGGATACACAAGTACGTTTATCTGCAGGAAGAACCAATATGAGCCGTGAAGGTCAGGCAATGTGCTTTTTTGCAGGTGCCAATTCTATTTTTGCAGGAGACAAATTACTTACAACACCAAATCCTGATGTACACGAAGACATGAAAATGTTTGAAATGTTAGGATTAATTCCACAAAAACCATTTGTAAAAGTTTCTCAGCCTCAAACCGTTGAAGCAGAAGATTCTCAATTTGCTCCTTTAGGAGAAAAACCAAAATGGTCAAGACCCGGACATACTATTGAAAAAAACCTGGAGGCCTCCGGAAAATTAAAGGTATAAATGAATATTACAATTCATAAAAAAATGCTTTTGGCTCAGTTGTCAAAAGCATTTTTTTGTTTTAATTATTTGAAATTGTCTCTCTTAATTCCTCTCCGAGTTCAATAAATTTCTTAATCGCATTGCCTGAACTCAGTTCCTTATCAACATTCATTTTTAAACTTCCATTTTTAAAAGTGACCGTATAAGCAATTTCATTATCATCTGATTTTTGCCAAACAAGATTCTGACCTTTGTTTATCATCTGTTTTTTATCCAGATTCTCTGTCAGTATTCTTTTTACTTTTTCATTTTTATCCGAATCAAAATTTGCCTTAAAGCTATAAGATGAATCTGAATTTTGAATTGAAACTGATGAGCTGGAACTCGTGGTAGTGGTTTTTGGAGTTTTTGGCACTGCAGGTTTGCTCTGGCAGTTTGCTAAAAAGCTAATGGCCATAAAAATAAGTACTGTAATAATTTTCATTTTGTCTGATTTATTCGTTAATAGTAAATTCAAAACCCAATCCTCTGACACTAGAAATTGATATGTTGGAGTCTTCCTTAAAATATTTCCGCAATCGGCTGATAAAGACATCCATACTTCTTCCGGAAAAAAAATCTTCATTACCCCAGATTGCTTTTAAAATTTCTTCCCTCTTAATAAGTCTGTTTCGATTTGAATTTAAAAAAGCAATCAATTGTGCCTCTTTTTCTGTAATCCGATGGGTTATTGTTTCGTGTTTTAACACATAATTTTCATTATCAAAAAGGTAACTTCCAATAAGGAGTGTCTTTTGCAAAGCCTCTTTTTCTTCTCTTTTTTGAGATCGTTTTAAGATATTGCCAATCCTTAAAATCAATTCTTCTACTTCAAAAGGTTTTACGATATAATCATCTGCTCCTAATTTTAAACCTTTGATTTTATCTTCCTGAAGTGCTTTTGCGGTTAGAAAAACAAAAGGCGTTTCCGGATAATCTTCAACAATCTTTTCGGCTAAACTAAAACCGTCCATTTCCGGCATCATGACATCCAAAATGCAAATATCAGGTTGAGCAGACGGAAGACCCAATAAAGCTTCTTTACCATTTTTCGCCCAGGTTACCCTAAATCCAGAAAATTGAAGATATTGTTTCAAAATTGAAGCATAATCAGAATCATCTTCTACTAACAAAATATGTTTCATTATAACGGAATTGAAATTAAAAACAAGGCTCCTTTATTTTCTTCACTAATCAGTTTCAAATCCCCTTTATAGGCGTCAACTAATTGTTTTACATAAAATAATCCAAGACCAAGACCTTTGGTGGTATGAAGATTTCCTTTTTCGGCTCTGTAAAATTTATCAAAAATTGCTGCATGTTCTTTTGGAGAAATCCCTTTTCCGTTATCTTTTATGGCCAGTAAAAAATTTCCATCAATGCAATTCAATTCAATATCTATTTGTGAAGCTCCGTATTTTACGGCATTATCCAAAAGATTTACCAGAATTGTATTGAGGTGGAAACGATCGATTTTTACATTAATCGCTTCATTCTTCTGATTACACTTAATTACAACATCAGGTTTAGAAAGACTGAAGTCCTCTATAATTTCCTTAATTTCTTTACAACTAATTTCTATTTGAGAACTCGTATCTGCAATGGGTTTCAGGGAAACTGCGGCAACCTGCACAAATAACTTCTGAAGTCTTTTGTTTTGTCTTTCAAGCAATGACAATGTGTTTTTATAGTCTTCATCAGACATCCTGCTTTCTTTGCGCTGCAATGTTTTTATTGCAATATCCATTGTTGCCAGCGGGGTTTGAAACTCATGTGTAATATTGTTTACAAAATCGGTTTTTATATCCGCAATTCGTTTTTGATTGATTAAATTCTTAATGGAGAGATAATAAAGATACACTACAAAAAACATCAGGACCAGCGAGAACAAAAGCAAACCCGCCATTTTACTTAAAATCGTTTTTTGCCAGCTTGCAAAACTATAGTATTGTTGTGTTTTTAATAAAAGTGCATAATCCCTGTTTTCTGAAACAACAGCATTTGAATCTTCTGATTTATTTTTGTTTTCCCAACTTCCGCTGGAAGAATAAATTTCATTATTACTCTTGACTTTATTATCAAAAATTAACAATTTACCCTTATAGATGGTGTCGATTTTATTGTTTTTCACAATTACCAATGACATCAGATAATCACTGTAGCCAATATCATAATCTCCAGTTTTCTTCCTTTTTTGCATATGGGTTTTCATAGCATTCGAAAGCGAATCATGACTTTTTTGAATTAGTTTAACGTATTCTTTTTTTGATATTTTCTGATCAATATATTCTTTGGCAAATTTTGCCGAAGTCTCCAGCCAAACATCTTTTATAGCATCAAATTCAGGGTAATCTTCCAGTTCTGTTAGTTGCTTTTTAATTTTAACATTGACTTCCCTTTCTGTAAGTTTATAGGTATTGTATATAAAATATCCCTGAATAACAGCTAGCGCAATCACTGTAAAAATACAGGCTCCAATTAGATACGCAATTTTCTTTCTTTTTTGCATGATGTAAAGAATTAACATGGCAAATCTACTTTAATAATCATTTGCTCATTCAATAAATACCGTGATTAACCCTTCATTAACCCAATTATGGAATCAATCTCATGAAAACCTGGGGAGTATATTGCAATTGTTCTTAGATCTGAATTTTGCAAAACGCCTTTAACCCATCGTTAACCGTCTATTAACCCAATACTCAAAAGAGGTTTCAGAGATTTGCACCAAACAAATCATCACAACATTATGAGACAGTATCTTTTATTATTTATACTCTTTCCTTTTATAGGAACCGGACAGCAAAAAATTTCAGGAACAATTTTAGACTATAAAAAAAATCCCGTTGACTTTGCAGCAATCACCTTATTGAAACCACAGGATTCAACACTTTATAAAAGCACCCAGACAGATGAAAAAGGCTTTTTTAAAATAATGAAAATTGAAAAAGGAAACTACATTTTGAAAATCACCTCGCTTGGTCATTCTGAAAAACATCTCAATATTGACCTTCAAACTGATACTGAACTTTCTCCGGTGGTTCTGGAGCAGGCTGCAGAAATGCTGAATGATGTGCAAATCACGGCATCAAAACCAATTGTAAAAAGAAAAATTGACCGCTTAGAATTCACTGTAGAAAACTCATCACTTTCTACTAATAATGCATGGGAAATACTGGGTAAAACGCCAAGTGTTACTACGATGGGAAATGGAGGCCTCACGGTACGCGGGAGTACCAGCATCCTGGTTACTATAAACGATAAAAAGGTGTATTTAACTGGTGATGAATTAAAACAATTTCTGGAAAACACAAATGGAGAAGATGTAAAATCGATTGAAGTAATTACAAATCCGCCGGCAAAATATGAAGCGCAGGGAGCTACCGTTTTAAATATTAAGTTAAAGAAAAATGTTAAATTAGGTTATAAAGGAACTGTTACCGGATCTTATGTACAGTCTATTTATCCAAAAGGAGTTGTCTCAACAAGCCATATTTACAAAGGAAAAAAACTTTCTTTGACAGGAAGATATTCTTTAGGCTCGGGAACTTATGTACGCGAAGGAAAGGATTTTGTTCATTATCTGGATGATTCCGGCGAGACTAATTCTGTCTGGGAAAGTAGTTTGAGAAGAAAAAACAAATCAACGCCTCAAAATTCCTATCGACTGGATTCAGGATATGAAATTGACAGCCTGAATACTGTTTCATTTGGAGTAACAGGTTCCTCGTCTCCCAATTTTAATGGTTTTTATAATGTCCCAACTTATATTTATGATCGCAACGGACAGTTAGACTCTTTATATGTGACTCAAAACAAAAGAAAAAACGCATCCCGAAACAGTGCTTATAATTTTTCTTATGACCACAAATTCAGCGAAAAGAAAAAGCTTTCTTTCTCCTCTGATTATACACGATACTTTGATAATGAGAATCAGGATATTTTTTCTTCATTTTCATTACCTAACAGTATTCCTTACCGTGAAACGCGTTTTGTTAGTGACAATACTCAAAAAATCCAACTATTTTCAGCCCAGTCAGATTATTCAAATGAAGAAAAAGGTATCGAAATAGGAGTGAAATTTGGAAAGGTAAAAGCAGACAGCAAGCTTAATTTTAAAGACGCAATTAATGGTGAACTAATAGAAAATGCAGAGAGAACGAATCAGTTTTTATATGATGAATCTATCTTTGCCGGTTACATAAGCTACAATAAAGAAATCAAAAAATGGACACTGAAAGCCGGATTGAGAGGAGAACACACCCAACTAGAAGGTAATTCTGTGAGTATAACAGAAATAAACAAACAGAATTATTTTAAACTTTTCCCAACGTTTTATGCACTTTACAAAGCCAATGAAAATCATCAAATTGGATTTTCATACGGAAAACGAATCAGCAGACCGCAATACAGCTGGTTAAATCCTTTTCGGTCTTATTATAATTCCTATTCTTATTTTATCGGAGATCCTAAATTGCAGCCTACGATTATTCACAACCTGAACCTGACCTATACTTTAAAAGATAAATACAATTTTGACTTGTATTACAGACAGGAAAAGAATCCGTCTATGGAAATTTCCTATCAGGATTATGAAACGACTACGGTTGTGTATCATCTTACGAATATTGAAAAAAACACTGCTTTCGGACTGGACTTCAATACGAATCTGGTTCTATTTAAATGGTGGGAATCCGGAATTGAATCCGGGATAAATTATACTCAGGATACTTTTCAGGGTATTGATAAAAAAATCTACCAGAACAATTGCTGGCAATTTAACGGGAGTATCAATAACCGATTTATACTTAACAAGAAAAAAGATTGTACCGCCGAAGCCAATTTTTATTATAATTCCCCATCCGTTCAGGGCACTTTTACTATTAGTCAGTCAACAAGTCTGAATTTTGCTTTCCGTAAAAAGGCCTTTCATGAAAAATGGGAATTTTTTGCTCTTTTCTCTGATGTTTATCGCGGAGAAAAACAAACTGTGACAACGAATTATGCCAATCAATATAATTATTTTACTGATTACAGTGATACTCAGAATTTCAGGATCGGGTTTAAATACAATATTGGGAATCAAAAACTGAGCGAAAAAAACAGGGAACAAACTGAAGAACAAAAAAGACTTTAAAGTAACATTTATTAAGCTCTTAAGCTTCGATAAAGTTAAACATTTAAGCAAATGAGTTCATCCGTTGCAAACAACTCTTGTGCTAAAAAATTATAATTATTTTATTACCAAAAAACCAAGATGCAGACATTCAGTCTGTTACAAAACTACTCGTAAGGTGAATTGACAAAAAATTTGATTTGATGAAAAAACAGATCAGATCTTGTAAAATTGATAGTAAACATCCTTTATAATCTAAGTAATGATTTTACACTGAGACCATTTGAATTTACTCCGGATAAACTTCGCCGAAGGCTTTTTGACTTAAAAAGGCTGCGGCTCCGCTCAGCCTGACAGGTTTTTAATTTTATCAAACAGGTTTAATTTAATAATCTTCCGTTTTGATGAAGTTAAAAATTTAAGCAAATGAGTTCATCCGTCGCAAAAAATAATTTTAAATTGGTTCTGACTTAAGCGTCAGAATAATTTTTATTAGAAGAGATGAATTTAAAACAAATCGAAAGGGTAAAAAAAAAATCTAAATCTGATTTTATTTCCCAATATGTAAAAAACCAAATTCCTGTTGTTGTTGAGGAACTGACCGAAGACTGGCCAGCCTATACTAAATGGAAACTATCCTATATTAAAGAAATTGCAGGCGATAAGGTTGTGCCTCTGTATGATAACAGGCCTGTTCACCACGAAGATGGTTTTAATGAAGCCCATATTTCAATGAAAATGAGTGATTATATCGATTTGCTTGAAGAAAAACCCACTAATTATCGCATTTTCCTTTACAACTTAATGAAAGATGTCCCGGTTCTAAAAAATGATTTTTTATGGCCTGATATTGGTTTGAAACTGGTCAGACAACTTCCTATGCTTTTTTTTGGTGGAGAAAACTCAAAAGTGTTTATGCATTATGATATTGACTACTCCAATATTCTTCATTTTCATTTTCATGGAGAAAAACAATGTATGATTTTTCCTCCTGATCAGTCCAAATACATGTATAAAGTTCCGCATGCCTTGATTTCAAGGGAAGATATTGACTTTGATGCGCCTGATTTTGAAAAATTTCCTGCACTAAAAAATGCCGAAGGTTATATTACCAATTTAAAACATGGCGAAATGCTGTACATGCCCGAAGGTTATTGGCATTATATGAAATATTTGACTCCGGGATTTTCTATGAGCCTGCGTTCTTTTCCTAAGAATATTACCAATTTATCAAAGGCGGCTTATAATGTTTTAATTATGCGCCATTTTGATATTTTAATGCGAAAATTCAAAGGACAAAAATGGATTGATTATAAAAATGAAAAAGCAATTCAGAATACACATGATCATTTAATGAATGAAGTCTAATAAATTACTTTTTTGGTTTCTACGTTGTTTTCAGTTATAATTTTCAGGATCAAAATTTGGTTTTTAATTTTCAAATTTGAAATTATTACTGAATTTTGATTTGTATTTTGTTCTAAAATTAATTTTCCTAAAACGTCATAGATCTGAATTTTATGAATAATTGAATCCTGTGATTCTATAATTAACTGCCCTTTTTTCTGGTAAACAAGGGCGTTTTTTTTATTTAATAAAAATTCATCAGACGATAATGTTTTGTCCGTAAATTTTAAAACAAGGCGATCATTAAACACTCCTTTTTCTGTTGCGAAAGCATAAGGTCCTTTCTTTAAATCATGTAGTATATTTTTTTTCGTGTCTTCAATAAAAACCGATTGATTTGTAAAAATTCCGTCTAAATGATCAATAGTTATAGAGAAATCACCATTTAGCTCAGTCTGATAACCCAGCGGAATACTATCTTCATCCTGAAAAGGCAATCCTTTGGCCTGAATTGTCCAGTTTTTGTTTTCGTTGGTACTATAAAAATTTACATATTGATTGCCATTAAACGTTTCACCATCAAAAGAAGCATCATATTTATTGGTTGCTCCTTCAGCATATCCAACCAAAAGCTGCTTAAAAACAGCATCTTTATTGGTTAGATTCAACCATATTCTACTCTTTTGCTCCTTACTCTTTTTGCTCTTTATATTTTTACCCGGCTTAAAAAAAGACGCATTTCCCTCAATTATTCGCATGCTATTGTCAAATTTCACCTCTCCGGATGTTATGCTATGTGCAAAAAAAGATTGTCCGGAAGCAATGGTTCCATTTGGTTCTGTTTCATTTACCCCGGATGCTAAAGCTGGTCTTGTACCCACTCCTCCAAGCAAATTATAAACAGCATAATCATTATAAGTGTATATATAGCTGTTCATATTATTTGTAATTGGTGTATTGTGTGTCCAGAAATAAAGCGTTCCTTTTATTCTCTCTGAGTTTTCTATTAAAAAAGCATCTGCATCAATTGCTGAAGGATAAGGATTACCTATCAGATTATAACTGTCTGAAACACCAATATCAACATTTACTTTTCCATTGTTTGGAATGCCCTTAAAAACTGCTTCATAAATGGCAGGAATAGCAGTAGAAAAATTCTGCGGGCCTCGTATAATATAGCCTTTTCCGGCAGTCATTATTGCTGAGAGAATTTCCTGATTCCAGTTTTTCAGAACATTATTATAAGAAAAAAATTTGTCCGATAAAGTATTTGGAGAAACATCAATCAATTTTTGATTCTCTACCGGAGACGACCAATAGGTGTAGTCAAACTTTAAAATTGGAGTTGTTTTTCTTTTTACATGAATTATTCCTGTATTAATCATTTCATCATCTGATTGATATAAAGATGCTTCATTTTCTAAAACCAGGATTCCTGATCCTGTGTAATTATGACTTAATCCTAAAGTTTTACCACTCAAAACTGTTACTGTCATACCGGAATCTATACTGCAACTACATGCATTTACTGAAGCAGAAATTGTATAATGTTCCTGAAATGTCAATTCTTTTCCGTCTGAAGGAATTCCGTTAGACCAGTTTGAGCCATCCCAATTCGAACTATTATTGCATAACTTCAAAAGAGCAATGCGGTGTTTGGCAATTCCTGAAACCGAATTAAAATTTCCCCCAATCATAAGTTTTTTATCGGCTGTAAAAGCCATGGTATATAATGTACTATTTAGCGATACAACAAATGATGGATCATAAGTGCCTTTTGCCTGCAATCGTAATAATCGTAAGGAAGAATGGCCGGTATAAGTCCCTGAAAATGTTCCTCCTATTAAAATACGATTGTCTGGCTGTACCAAAATACTTCTGACATCGCCATTGCTAAAACCTGTTCCGGATTCAAAAGTGGAATCTAAAATTCCGTTATTCTCTAAGCGTAAAATACGTTTTTGTGATATTCCGTTATAAATTAAAAATGAACCTCCCACAATAATTTTCCCATCAGATTGCAAGTCCATGGCATATACATTTTTATCGAATCCTGTACCAATAGTAAAACCGGTATCCATACTTCCGTCACTGTTTAATCTCACTAATCGTGAATGTGGCTGTCCATTAAAAGTATTAAACCTTCCTCCCAGCAGAATTTTTCCATCAGGCAAAACTAAAATTACCTCTATAGAAGCATCTGAACCTAAACCAGTATTAAAGCTGGTATCAATTGAACCGTTCTGCAATAATCGTACAATTCTGCCTGAAGTGGTGCTGTGGTATTTTGTAAAGCTGCCTGCAACAATAATTTTTTGATCAGACTGAATTGCTACAGCCAACACCTGACCATTACATCCATCTCCTGTGATAAAGTCATTATCAATTTCTCCATCTGACAAAATCCTGACAATCCTATTGGAGATTGAGCCATTGTAGGCCGTAAAACTTCCGCCTAATACCATTTTACCATCAAGCTGTTGAGCTACAGTTTTTATTGTATTATTAGCACCTGTTTTACCTGCATTGAAAGTAGCGTCCAAAACGCCATTTGAAAAAATCCGGGCAATTCTTGATGATAAAATCCCGTTGAATTTGGAAAAATTTCCTGCTATTATTGATTTAGTAACACCTAAGGATAAAACTTTTAAAACCGAATTATCAAAACCAACACCTGCAGTAAGATACCCTATATCATGTATCCCATCAGCTTCTATTTTTGCAAGCCTTCCCTGATTTTTAGAATCAAAAATCGAAAAGGATCCTCCAATAAACCAAGATCCATCCAAAGTATTATTTAAGGCAAAAACAGAGGCAGAAGCTGGACCCGACCCGATATTGAAATCCGATTTAGGAGTTCCGTCCGGATTTAATAAAACCAGTCTGTTTACTTCTAAACCATTATATAAATCGGAAAAGGAACCTCCTAACATAATATTACCTGAAATATCTGTTTTTATGGCATAAACTGTCCCATTATTGAATCCTGTTCCTGATAAAAACCCAGAATCAATACTTCCATCAGAATTTAACCGGGTAATATGATTTACTGTGACCCCGTTATATTGTGTAAATTTACCGCCGACTAAAATTTTACCATCATTTTGTAAAATCATTGCAGTACAATCATCATCAAAGCCTGTTCCTGAATAGAAATCAGGATCTATACTGCCGTCAGGATTTAAACGAATTATCTTATTTGCACTAACACTATTAAACATATTGAAATTGCCCGCTACAATAATCTTACCGTCTGATTGAATCTGTATGTTGGTGATATTAGAAGATGTACCCAAACCAGTCACAAATGTAGGGTCTAAATTTCCATCAGGTAAAATCCTTGCAATTCTGTTTACTATTGTTGCATTATAGTTAGTAAAGCTCCCTGAAACAATAATTTTCCCATCTGTTTGCTGTGCAATTTGATATATTATGCCATTGGCTGCTCCCGTTACAGTATTAAAGGAAGTATCTTTAGAACCATCATTATTCAGCCGTATAAGTCTTCCTGCTGGTACTCCATTAAAACTTGTAAAATTGCCGCCTGCAATTATTTTTCCATCAGGCTGAATATGAGATGCATATACCTTTCCATTAAAACCAGAACCGGTATCAAAAGTTGGATCTACAGTTCCGTCTGATTCCAGACGGCATAAATACGGAAGCGGCTTGCCATTAAAGTTTAAAAAATCTCCGCCTGCTATGAGGTTACCATCTGTCTGTGATGCCAAAGTTCTAACGGCATTGTCAAACCCATCTCCTGAAGTGCCATCGTCATATGTATTAAAATTAGAATCTAATTTTCCTTGTTGTGCAAAATTATTCACACTTAATAAAATAAAAAAAAATGTAGCAAAGTAAAATTTTGACATTAGAATTGGAGATTAGCTAAGGTAAGCAATAAGTTAATTAATACGAATTAACTCGCAATATATTGTTAACGGTGCAACATTACAATACCAATATTTAGTGATATTTACTTACTCATAAAAACAAAAAAATCCGATAGAGACCTATCGGATTTTTTTATTACATATCTACAGGATTTTATCTGAAAATGATTTTTCTTGTAATTACATGTCCATTTTCTAAAATAACTTTAACTAATAAGACTTGTTGGGCAGATTTTAAGTTATCAATTACCAATGATAAATTCGAAATCATTAATTTTTGATACAATTGTTTTCCTGAAATATCATACATTAATACTTTATCAATGTTTTCTTTTTCAGAGCTTAACGAAATGATTTTATTTTTGACAAAAATATTTACACCATCCTCTGAATTTTCGAAATCTCCTGTTCCTAAAGTTTTATTGGTATACTTTAGCACAAACCGGTCATTAAAAGTACCTTTTGCAGTATTAAAAGTATAATCATTCTCTGTTAAATCATGTAAGATATTGGTCTGTTTATCTTCAAGATATACCTTCTGAGACTCTAGTAAACCATCGGCATTATCTATCGCTATTGTAAAATTACCATCAATAGAAGATCTGAATCCTAATGGAACATTATCGCTTTCTTCAAAAGGCAGTGAACGTCCCTGAATTACATACTTATCTGTATTATTAACGCTGTAAAAATCTATAAAACTATTTCCGTCAAAAGTTACTCCGTCAAAATCTCCATCGAATTCATTTGTAGCTCCCGTAACATACCCAATAAGTGTTTGTTTAAAAGCTCCTTCGCTGTTGGTCATGTTAAGCCACAAACGGTTTTTTTCGAATTCTTCGGTTTTGGCAGTTTTACCAGGTTTAAAAAACTGACTATTATTGGCTGCTGTACGCATATTGTTTTTAAACTGTATCGTTCCGGCGGCTTTAGCACTTCCAAAAAAAGACTGGCCTGCAGCTATATATCCTGTTGGTGCACTTCCACCTGATGCCGCTCCTGAAGTAGCGGTTCCACCTGTTCCGTTATAGCTTGCATAGTCATCAGATACATAAATGTTTTGAGTGCCTACTTTTTTAATAGCGGTATTGTGTGTCCAGAAATAAATAGTTCCGTTTAAAATATTTTTGTTATTAGTATTGCCATACAAAAATTTATCAGCATCGAGTGCAGATGGATATGGGTTTCCTATAAGGTAAAATTTTCCTGTGGTAACTGCCTGTCCTGTAATATCCCCATTATTAGGTTTTCCTATAAACTGAACTGGTTGTACATAAGAAGAAGCTGTGGGTATTGGCCAAAAATTAGGTTTTGGAACTCTAATAATATAACCTATTCCCGCTGCCATAGACGTTGTTGAAGCCACTTCCTGTTTCCATCCTGATCCTGTATAAGAGAAATACTTGTCTGATAAGGTATTAGGTGACAAATTCAACAAATTTTGTCCAGATACTGGTGATGACCAATAACTGAAATCAAAATTCTTCATGGGAGAAGAAATTCTTTTATAAACAATACTACCTGAATTGATGTTTACTGTAGTAGTTTGATCCTGAACCAGACTTGAATTGTTTTCGAAGATTAATTTTGCACCTGATGCATTATTAACAGTTACAGCATTCGTTATGTTTATTGTAACTCCTGAAGGTACTGTTGCCACTACACCACCATTTATAGTTAAAGCACAAGCTCTGAATCCTGCTGGAAATATATAGTCTGTTGCTGCTATAATAGCATTTTTTCTTGCATCAGGATCTCCGTTAGACCAGGAAGTGCCATTCCAGGTTGTAGAAGAAGCATCTGTTACAATTGCATTTGCACTCGAAGGAGATGTACAACCAAAATCAGTGGCCGTAACTTTAAAAGTATAGGTATTGGCTGTTAAACCACTTATGGTAGTCGTTGTTCCGGAACCTGACGTTGTTCCTCCGGGAGTTGTTTGTAATGACCAGTTTCCAGATGGAAGATTACTTAAAACAACACTTCCTAATGCGCTACAAGTAACATTTGTTATTGTTCCTACAGAAGGAGGGGTTAATAAATTAGTAACCGTTGCTATATCATTATCATTTACACTGCTGTCCCCTGATAGGTCTTCTACTATATTTAATGAAGGATCTAATCCTGTAACTTTAGCTGAATTAACGACTCTTCCTGCTGCCACATCTGCTGCTGTAATAGTGTAGGTACCAGTTAATGTTGTTTTTGCACCAACTGCTAATGATGAAACCGGGTTTCCTGTTATTGTCACTCCAGGCATTAAATCAGTTACATTAATGTTTGTAATGGGTACGTCACCTGTATTGGTAACTTCAAATGTATAATTGATAATATCTCCTAATTTTCCACATCCTGTAAGAGTACCCTTTTTAACTAAACGTAATTGGGCTAATTTTAGGGAATTCGTATTAAAGGCAATAAAAGCACAATCAGAACTACCTGAAAAAGTTACTATAAACCGGTCTACCTGAGACGCAGTAGCATCTGTAATTCCAAATGAATTTAAGTCTATGGCCAAAAGCCTAATATCGCGGGTATCATTTGCATTGAAACCAGTTGCCGGAGTTCCATTATTAGTATTAAATAAATCTAATCTGTAAGTTGCCATTGCCGGAATAGAACTAAAATCGACATTTACAGCATTACCAATAATAACTCCTGAAGCATTGACAAACTTGAAGTTATCAATTACCGAATTTGGCTGAGCCACCTGACTAACAATAATATCCGGGATACCGTCTCCAATCACACCCAATTGTATATTATTGGTACCCACTTTAAATTCAGCAGAAATACCTGATTTTATATTTGCAATTCCGGTGCCTAATGCTAATCCATTAATACCATCTGTAAGTCTTGAGGCTAACTCTGCCGGTGTAGATACACTTCCGGAAATTGGGGGAGTTAATATTCTGTTGGTTAATGAACCATCAATATTAGAACCTTGTAAGTAATAGGAACTTGCATCAGAAGGCAGGGATTGTATTTTTAGAGCCCTGAAACGCGAATTTTCAAATGAAACCGAGTTTGCTGTTAATGCAGCATTATTTGCTCCTGTGGCATACGTTTTTCCATTCCAGGAAAAAGCCAATAAATTGTTTTCGTTATTCGGTTGATTTGCAACATTAGTACTCGTGGAGTTTGATGTCCAGTATCCATTCCAGTCTGTATAAATACGTGTTACAGAAGTCTGACCCATTCCTTTAGGAGTAATAAAAAAAAGTATTCCTAATGTTATTAATAATAAAGGGCGTTTCATCAAAAATATTTTTTGAATCATTGTGTAAGTTTATAGTATTAAATTTGTTTTTATAAGCAACTTTCTATTATTTACTATGGTATTTAAATTCGATATTTTCAATTGTTCAGAAAAATTTATCTGATTAAAATCTTGAAAAATATCTTATCTATATGTAAATAAGATGCTTATAGTAAACAAAAATAATAGTTCTGCAATATATTTTTTAACCCAAAAAAACATATTCGATTAAAAACAAATATACACGATGTACTACTGCACGTTTTTTGGTTTGAAAATTTATATAAGTAAAATCTTATGTGATTTATAAGCAAGATGTGCCTCTGTTTTTTTATTATAAACAACAAATCCGATACTTTCGGTATCGGATTGTTTAAGTACTACTATAATTATTTGAAAATTACCTTTTTTGTTGTCTGGTAACCATTGCTTAAAATTACTTTAACTAATAAGACTTGCTGGGCAGATTTTAAATTTTCAATTTCCAGTGCAACATTAGAAATTTTTTCTTTTTGGTACAATTGTTTTCCTAAAATATCATAAACAAATACTTTTGCAATGTTTTCTTTTCCGGAACTTATCAAGATAATTTTATTTTTGACTAGTACTTCTACATCATCAGCTTGAGTTTCAAAATCTCCTGTTCCAAGTGTTTTATTGGTGTACTTTAAAACGAACCTTTCGTTGAATGTTCCTTTTGCTGTACTAAAAACATAATTGTTCTCTGTCAGATCATGGATAATATTGGTCTGCTTATCTTCAAGATACACTTTTTGGGATTCTAATAAACCATCTGCTGTACCTATCGATATTGTAAAATTTCCTGAAATACTAGATCGGAATCCTAATGGAACACTATCACTTTCTTCAAAAGGAAGAGAACGTCCCTGAATCACAAACTTAGTTGTCTTATTAACACTATAAAAATCTATAAAACTGTTTCCATCGAAACTTATCCCATCAAAGTCTCCATCAAAATCATTAGTTGCTCCTGTAACATAACCAATCAGAGTTTGTTTAAAAGCACCTTCACTGTTGGTCATGTTAAGCCATAAACGGCTTTTCTCTAATTTTGCGCTTTTAGATGTTTTAGCGGGTTTAAAAAATTGTCCATTGTTATTGGCAACTCTCATGTTGTTTTTAAATTGTATTGTTCCCGCCGCTTTAGCACTCCCAAAAAAAGATTGGCCAGCAGCTATATACCCTGATGGTGCACTTCCGCCTGATGCAGCTGGTTGAGTAGCGGTTCCGCCTGTACCGTTGTAACTGGCATAATCATCCGATTTGTAAATATATTGTGATCCACTTTGTTGAATAGCAGTATTGTGTGTCCAAAAATAAATAGTTCCATTTAAGATAACATTATTACTATTGTTATAACCATTTAAGGAAGTATTATACAAAAACTCATCTGCATCAACTGCTGATGGATATGGATTACCTATAAGATAAAAATTTCCTGCTGTTACTGCCTGTCCTGAAATAGTTCCATTATTGGGTTTTCCTACAAACTCAACAGGCTGGGCATAATTACTTCCGGTCCAGAAATCTTTAGTATTTGGATATACAGAATTAGGTTTTGGAACTCTAATAATATACCCTATACCCTGTGCCATAGTAGTTGATGAAGCTATTTCCTGCTTCCAGCCGGATCCTGTGTAGGAGAAATACTTGTCTGATAATGTGTTAGGCGACAAATTCAATAAATTTTGTCCAACTACCGGTGATGACCAATAGCTAAAATCAAAATTCTTCATTGCCGTCGCAACTCTTTTATAAATAATACTTCCTGAATTAATGTTTACTATAGTAGCAGGATCCTGTACAAGGCTCGAATTGTTTTCGAATATTAATTGTCCATTTGTTGTTACGGCATTAATTATTGTTAAGGTTATCCCTGTAGATACTGTTGCCACTACACCAGTATTAATTGTTAAGGCACAAGCCGTTATATTTGATGTAAAAGGAGAATTAGGTGTTACTGATGCTATAATAGCATTTTTGGTTGTATTAGGAATTCCATTAGACCATCCAGTTCCATTCCAGGTTGTAGAAGAAACATCTACTATAGTCTGTGGAGCTGTTGCAATAGAAGAACATCCATTTGAATTAACGGTAAAAGTATAACTTCCAGCTGACAAACCTGTCACAGTAAAATTTGGGGTGTTCCCTCCGTAACTTGCAATTGCATTTCCAGTTTGATTAATCGTCCAGTTACCACTTGGCAAACCAGTTAATTGAATGCTTCCTGCATTTATTGTACAACTAATATTTATTACCGTACCTACTGTTGGAGCTGTAGGTATTGGGTTAACAACAATACTAACCAAATTACCGTTTGCAGTACCACAACTATTAACCGCATAATACCTAATTTTTTTACCATTGTCTGCAAAAGAAACAGTGTAAGGAACTGTTATGTTTGAGTATGCCAGACTTCCTACAGCTGTTTCCAATTGCCAGCCTGATGTCGTAACTGCCGCACCATTAGGAGTAACAGTTGGAGCAGATGGATTTAACGATTCTCCTGAACACAATGCAGCAGGTGTTGAAATTACAGAAATAGTCGGGACATTATTTACTGTTAAGGTAACCTCATTGCTATAGGTAGTTCCACAACTATTAGTAGCAAAATACCTGATTTTTTTATTATGGTCTGCAAAGACAACTGTATAGGGCACAGTCAGGTTTGAAAAAACATTTCCACCAACTGTATTTTCTAATTGCCAACCGGATGCTGTAACTGTTGAACCATTGGCTGTAACTGTTGTTACTGAAGGGTTCAGCGAATCTCCTGAGCAGAATGAAGCAGGTGTTGAAATTGAAGTAATCGTTGGAGCAGCATTAACTGTTAAGGCAACCTCATTACTATATATACTACCACAACCATTAGTAGCAAAATATCTGATTTTTTTATTAAGGTCTGCAAAGGCAACCGTGTAAGGAACTATTATATTTGAAAATACATTTCCTCCTGCGGTTGTTTCCAACTGCCAGCCTGATGCTGTTACTGTTGAACCATTTGCTGTAATTGTTGGTACTGAAGGATTAATAGAACCTCCTGAACATAATGGTGCAATTGCTGAAATCGCAGTTAGCGTTGGTGTAGCGTTAACTGTTAGCGATACTAAATTACTGTATGTGGTGCCACAACTATTAGTCGCATAATATCTAATTCTTTTACCACTGTCTGCAAAAGAAACGGTGTAAGGAAATGTTATATTGGAAAATACATTTCCTGCTGCGGTTGTTTCCAATTGCCAGCCTGATGCTGTTACTGTTGAACCATTTGCTGTAATTGTTGGTACTGAAGGATTGATAGAACCTCCTGAACATAATGCTGCAGGTGCAGAAATTGTAGTTAGCGTTGGCGTAGTGTTAACCGTTAACGATACTAAATTACTGTATGTAGTACCACAACTATTAGTAGCAAAATATCTAATTCTTTTACCACTGTCTGCAAAAGAAACGGTGTAAGGAAATGTTATATTGGAAAATACATTTCCTGCTGCGGTTGTTTCCAATTGCCAGCCTGATGCTGTTACTGTTGAACCATTTGCTGTAATTGTTGGTACTGAAGGATTGATAGAACCTCCTGAACATAATGCTGCAGGTGCAGAAATTGTAGTTAGCGTTGGTGCAGCGTTAACTGTTACCGATACTAAATTACTGTATGTGGTGCCACAACTATTCGTCGCATAATATCTAATTCTTTTACCATTGTCTGCAAAAGAAACGGTGTAAGGAATTGTTATATTGGAAAATACATTTCCTCCTACGGTTGTTTCCAATTGCCAGCCAGATGCGGTAACTGGTGAACCATTAGCTGTAACTGTTGGTACTGAAGGATTGATTGAACCTGCTGAACATAATGCTGCAGGTGCAGAAATTGTAGTAAGCGTTGGCGTAGTGTTAACTGTTACTGTAAAAACATTCATAAAACTCACACATCCTGTAGTGTTTCTTTTTACAGTAAGTGTTCCCGTATAAGTCCCAGCAGCAACATTTGCTGGAATAGCAATGGTATTTAATGTTCCTGCACCTGTGACAAAAGGAAAAGTAACATCTGTTTGATTTACTAATCCAGCTGTTATTGCAGCTGCATTCCACGTTATACTATATCTATCAGGAGTACCAGTAGTCGCGGTATAAGCCAGAGATGCATTTTGTGAAGTTGTGCTAAAACAAACTGAAGTTGTACTTGCCGCTGCAGAAATAGAAACCGTTGTATTTGATACTGTTGTATTTCTACACGCAGCGGTTTTATCACAACTATTTTTATATCTCACATAGTAAGTTGTATTACCCATACTTGGACTAACGACTAAATTAGCAGGAATAACATTTGATGTTCCCACAACCGTACCACCACAAGAACCAGAATAAAACTCAACATAACCTCCTAATCCAAGCGAACCTCCACTAACCGAAAGTGTAGCGGTACCATCACAATTTATAGCAGAAGTAAATGCTGTAGGCTGAACAGGGGGACCTGTAGTCACTTGTACAATAACAATTGTAGCATCAGAATAAATACCTGAAGTTACTGTTCTTCTATAATAAGTAGTTTGTGATATACCTGCCGGAACTGTATAATCTTCAGCATTATTTGTTCCTGAAGCCGGAATATAACCACTATTAGGTGCTGTACTTACCTCCCATAAAAAAGCATATGTATTATTTCCTCCTGTTGGTGTTGAACCATCTATAACAAAAGAAGAAATTGGAGAAGTAGTACAAAATGGTTCTGCGTAAGTTGCCACTACATTGTAGGATTTCACTACACCATAACAAGGATCTCCAAATGTATTATTGAAAGAACCAGATGCAGGAATAGTCGCTATATTATTACCTAATAAACCCGTAGTTACTGTTCGGCTGTTAAAGGCATGACAAGTTCCTATCGTAAAATTTGGAGAGGTCCCTCCAGGGCTGCCATAACTTGCAAACTTAACATTGATAAATGCAGAACCTGCCGGAGCAGCAAGTGTTAGTGACCCTGGTAACGAATTTGTTGGTGGGTCTGCATACTCTCCAGATGTACCCGCAACTTGACCGCTAACGCCACTACCCGAATAGGAAGCATAATTATTATCAATTGCAGGATATGGCGCACCAGAAACATTTATTATACCTGTCCCGGTAAAATAATCATTGGTTGTATTCACAGCACCTGATGCTGTTGATCCCCATGAATTTAAAAGTGGACCTGCCCCACCCAAAACAAGTGTTCCTGCTGTGTGTGTAAATCCTCCTAAATTAGCCAGAGGTCCTGACACCATAGACCAATTGCCGCTTACCGTTGCAATTGCTCCAAAAGTCTTTGTTCCTGAACCAGATAATATAAGATTATTATACGTTATAGCACCCGTTCCCAAATTTTGTGCGCCAGCCCTATTAAATTCTACTGTACCTGTACCCGCAGTAAAAGTTCCTCCGTTACCGCTAATATCACCACCTATTTTTAATACACTTGAGCCTCCATTTAAAGTTCCGGCAGTTCTAATCCAGTTTCCTGTAAAGGTATGTGTTAATGAAATCCCTAAATTAAGTGTTGCTCCGGACCCATTTATAGTTAACCCTGCGCCATTTACAGCTCCTGTAAACGTAGTAGTGTTACCTGTTTTTAACATAGAAACATTTCCTGTAGTCGTAAATCCACCTATGCTTTGAGCATTACCACCAGAGATTGTAACTCCTCCTGTTGTACCTGTTATTGTCCCGCTCCCGCCATTTATAAGATTTCCGTTTAAAGTTAACAAATAAGTTGACATGTCTAAGCTTGTATTATTATTCAGCGTCAAAGCTCCACCTGTAGTAACAGCTCCCCCTAATGTTTTAGTACCAGAATTGGACAATGTAAGATTACTGTAGGCATTAGATTTTATCGTTTGAGCTCCTGCAGCATTATAATTTACAGTATTACCGGCAGTCGATGCTGTAAGAGTAGTAATATTGGGAGAAGCTGCAGTAATTTGCAAAACACTCGTTGCATTAGCATTATTAAATGTGCCTATAGCACCTGAACTAGCAAGGTTTACTGTTCCTGAAGCATTATTTGTAATTCCAGTAATTGCGCCTGTACCCCCAAGATTAAGTGTCCCTGTATTCGTAAAATTAGCCAATGCAGTATTTACAATTCCTGAACCTCCAACATTCATGGTACCTGCATTTGCAAGAGTTGTAATCGTCATAATATTGGTACCAGAACCACCAATTGATAGTGTACTTCCAGATTCATTAGTTAATGTTCCACTCCCCGAAAGTAATGTAGAAACAGAAAGCACGCCGTTATTAGTTAAAGTGACACCTGTAACTACTACATTAGGTATTGTAATATTTCCAGAGACTGCTTGAGCACTAGTATTAAATGTTTGAAGTCCTGTACCCGCTGTAAATGTTCCATTATTTGTAAGACCTCCTCTGAAATTTATAGCAGAATTTCCAGAATTATTCCAAATGCCATTAACTGTAACTAAGCCTGTGTATGTCTTAGTTCCTGCTGTACTATTATGGGTTAAAGTACCAGAAACAATAGTAGTACCAGAAACAGTAATACTAAAACCTCCAACAATAAGAGTAGAGCCCGAAGCAATGTTTAAATTTGTGCAAGCTGCATCGGCAGTAATTGTCACGGTACGTCCTGCTTCTATAAATACAACATCACCAGCTACAGGAAAACTAGCACCAGAAGTTCCACCAGAAGTTGCTGACCAAGTTGATGTAGAATTCCAATTTCCATTGGCAACAGTATAGCGATTTGCTGCATTCGCAAACGAAACCATAAAGAACAAAACAAAACAAAGCCATTTAGCAGCAGTGCCAAATGACTTTGTTGGTAACATTCTTGTGGTATTTTGGTTTTGTTTTGAAAATAATAAACTAATAATTGTAGGTAATTTTTTAGTCATGGTGGTATTTTTTTAAATTAAAAAAAGCAATTTACGGGGCAATAAATTGATATATAGAACTTACAGGCTATTCTTTTTTGTTTGTTTTTGGTAAATTAAAAATTGGTATTTGAACAGTATTTTACTTTTCAAAGACAATAATATAATGATTTGACTATCAAAAACTAACAAAATCTACATCATTAAAGTCTTACTAAAATATCACTGCTAAGAAACAAAAATAGGCAGATTTATAAGTCTTTTATGGCAAAAGAAAAACTTTTCGATTAAAAACTTATAATGCCGATGTATTACGTATTATTGTTTTAAATAAAAATATTAACTGTGTAAAAACCTACTTTTTATTTTAAATAACTGATGTGTTTTTGACCATCACAATTTTTATTTTTGGAAATAAATAAAAAATCCGATAGCTTTCGCAATCGGATTTATATTAGAGTTAAAATATTACTTTTTAGAATATAATTTTTTTGGTTACTGAAGTTCCGTCTTCCGAAACTATTTTTACCATCAAGACCTGATCAGGCGAATGAAGATTTTCTATAATCAGTTTTGGATTTTTAATGTTGTTTCTTTTGTATAATTGTTTTCCTGAAATATCATATATAGAAACTTTACTGATGTTATCATTAGAGGAACTGATTGTAATAATTTTATTGACAACAGTAACTAATATATTATTCCCTTTATTTTCAAAGTCATGAGTACCTAACGCTTTGTTGGTGTATTTTAACACAAAACGTTCATTAAAAGTTCCTGTTGCAGTTGTAAAAGAATAATTTGCCAATCGCAAATCATGTACTGTCTGAGTTAGTTTATCTTCAAGGTAAATGGCATGATTTGCTAAAATTCCATCTGTTTGATTAATTCCAATTGTAAAATTACCGGCAATAGTACTCTTATATCCTAAAGGCACAATATCAGAATCTTCAAAAGGCAGTGAACGTCCCTGAATTACTAATTTAGTATCATTATTGATGCTGTAAAAATCGATATAAGGGTTGGCATCAAAACTAAGCCCGTCAAAATTATCATCATAACCATTAGTAGCGCCCTCTATATACCCAACTAAGGTTTCTTTAAAAGCTCCACCATTATTACTTAAATCCAACCATACACGATGTTTTTCTAAATCTGCTGTTTTACCTGTTTTTCCAGGTTTAAAAAACTGATTATTATTGCCTGCAATACGCATACCATTTGTAAATGCTATTGTTCCTTCAGCTTTTGCATTAGCAAAAAACGATTGTCCCGCAGCAATTCTGCCTAAAGGCACTGCATTATTGTTGCCAGGGTTAAGTGCAGCAGAAGTTGTCCCGGTTCCACCCGTAGTATTATAACTTGCATAATCTCCAGATAAATATACATATTGAGATCCACTTTGAGTAATTCCTGTATTATGTGTCCACAAATAAATAGTCCCTTGTAAAATTGTTGTGTTAGCCAATAAAAATGAATCTGCATTTAAAGCTGACGGATAAGGATTACCAATTAAAAAGAAGCGGTTTGCTGTAATCGCAGTTATATTTTCCCCAAAAAGATTTCCATTGTTTGGAACCCCAACAAACTGAACATTCTGCGAATACGGAAATGCCACAACCTCGCTATTAGGCCATATACCAGCTTTAGGAGTACGGATAATATAACCTTTACCAGTTGTCATCGTTGCATTTGGCAGTTCCTGTTTCCAATTGTTTATAGCAGAATTATATGAAAAATATTTGTCTGGTAATGTATTAGGTGACAAAATACGCAATCCCTGGGCTCTTGTTGGTGAAGACCAGTAAGTATAATCGAAGTTTTTCATGGGTTGTGTAATTCGCTTATAAATGATATTTCCTGTATTACTAACATCATTAGTCTGCAACAGACTGGCATTATTTTCAAAAGTTAATGTTCCTCCCGTAGTTGTTACCCCATTTGCTATAGTAAGCGTATGATCTGAATTAACGATAACAGCAACACCTGAATTTACTTTACAGGTACATCCGCTTAAGTCATCAGTTGTAGAATAATTTCCAGAAAAAACAATATAATTATTAATATTCGGTGTATTGGACCACGAAGATCCGTTCCAGGTTGATGTTGTAATTACTAGAGGATTAATTGGTATACTGCCTGTGTTAGCAGAAAAACACACATCAGACTTAACTGACGCTGTATAGGTAAATCCAGGCGTAAGATCTGATATGGTTATACCTGTTCCGGTACCGGAATAATAGCTGTAGGTGCTTCCATTATAAAGTTGTAATGTCCATTCTCCTGCAGGAAGACCCGTTATAACAATACTTCCTAATGGTTTAGCACAGGTTGCCTGTGTTATAGTACCAACAACAGGAACTGTTGGCCCTACACTTATCAATACTGTAATCGTATTAGAAGGTGTTAACTGAGACCCACAATCTGCATTAGCAGCCCTTACTCTGTAATAATAGGTAGTTCCTGATGTTAATAGCGTAACAGCCGAACTGGTTACGTTACCAACACTTTTATCATTATAACCTGTGACAAAGCTTGTAAAAGCCGCATCTGTAGCCACATCTAAAAAGTAATTTGTAGCTCCGGCAACAGCATTCCAGTTGGCAGTAAAGCCATTACATACTAAATTGCTGAAATTGGCTGCAACTGGGGATTGGGATTGTAAGGTCTGATAAGAAATAGTATTTGAACTGGCGCTCACACCGCAACTGCTATTTTTACGGACTCTGTAATATATGGGTCCGGGAGGAACATTATTAACAGCATATGTTGTTACAAGCCCAACATTTAAATTATTGTAACCCGTTACAAAGTTTGTAAAAGCGGCATCAGTAGCTACATCTAATGAATATGTAACGGCTCCTGCAGATGCAGTCCAATTGGCATTAATAGTAGTTGTACAATTAGCGCCAGTTCCTACAGTCGCCACAACATCTGTCGCAGAACCTACTGTAAATGTTTTCGCATTTGGACTGCTCACTCCTAACAACGACACGGTAACCCTATAATCTCCAGGCACTAATCCTGTTAAATTTTTTGAATTCGCTATAAAAGACCCATCACTTGCTTTTTGCCAATAGTAATTATAAGGATCTGTCCAATCAGGTGTGTTAAAAAACGTACCATTGTTACCCGCCGGAGTTGAGGTTAAAGTTGTTCCCGCACCATCATAATAGTTATATCCGGCAATTATTCCTGTTTCAAAACCCGAATAAATTGCAGGTCCAAAAGCAAGACTCTGAATACGTGATGCAGATAGAGCTATACTAAAAAATACTGTTTTTAAAATACTGCCGGTAAAATTTTCTGCATTTGTATCACTAAAAACATGACCTCCAATTTTGGCAGTAAAAGCAGATGTCCCATAATTTACCGTATTAACAATACCGCCGGTAACAGGAATACTCACACCATCAATATAAATTTTTATACTCGCACCATCACCCGTTACAGCGACATGATGCCATGCCTCATTTCCAAATGATGCAGGTGTAAATGTTGCTGTTACAGCACCTGTTACTGAACTCCACAATTCAAGAGTTGAAGCAGAGGAGAACCCAAATTCTAAAGCATCATTCTGACCAAATAAACTTGCTCTTCCTGTTATATCAGATGCTTTAAATTTTATCCACCCGGCTATGGTAAAAGCACCTCTGTTAGAAAGAAAACTATTTGCTAAGCTAATATAGTCATTCTCCGCAGCTATAAATTTAACCACATGGTTCATGTTCGTTAATGTTATAGCGCCATCATTTCCAATGGCACAAGAAGCTACTGTAATAGTGGCGGTTGGTTGTGGCAGCAAAGAGAAAATAGTCATCTCAGTAGTAGCATTTACACATCCCGGGGCTGTATATGTTATAGTGTAAGTACCTCCTGCAGTGGCAGCCAGATCTACCTCTCCAGTGGTGGTACTGACAAAACTTAATCCGGAAGGGCTTGCTGAATAAGTACCTCCGGTTACACCAGTTTGCGTTACCCCTACTTTACCGATTGCAATAAATGCATTTCCAGGATAGGAAATTACAGGTGGAGGGGCGAATCTATACACTTGTCCTGTGGCGGGTTTTTGGCTTATATTAGTTGTAAAAGCTGTTGAGGAAGCAGTTGGATTTGCACTTGTATTATTAAGTGATAAATATTTACCATTGGCATCATATAAACCTATTGAAGCGCCTAATGTTGTATTATTTACTGCTGTATCACCTTGTTTATAAATATATTCAATGATATTGCTTTTTTCATATAACCAAATCTGAAAAGAAATAACATCAGCAGCAGAGAGATAATTCCATTTTTGTTTGGACATCTCTATTTTAAAAATCCGGTTTGGTGCTGTTCCGGAAACAGTATATTTAGGTACTACTGTACATTCTATATCATCCCATAATGCTAACAAGGCAGGCTTTATAAGATTGGCATTGGTTAAATTATTATTGTAGCTTTGAGCAGCTGAAGTGTTAGGTGACGCAAATGTCAGCCAGCCATTAGATGAAAGCCGTACATTTGAATAAAAAGTCCCTCCAAAATTAAAACTAAAAGGTAATGTGACCGAACCGGAAAGGTTATCATCTGCACTTGCTCCTAATCCGGGAAAATCTGTAGTCGATAAAAGATTTGAATATATTGCGGTAGAAGTTGAAAAACAATAATTATTTACTTGTAAACTTGCTGATGCAGCTGCAGGAGGACTGAATCTGTAAATCTGACCGGTTGCCGGTTTAGTCAAAATATTGGTTGTAAAAACTTCTGGTTGTGCGACCGGTGTTGACCCTGAATTATTTAGTGTTAAGAACTTGCTGGTTCCATCATAAATACCTATTGATGCTCCCCCAGTGGCTGTATTATTGACAGTTACAGCTCCCTGGCTATATAAAAACTCTACAACATTCGTTGTTTCAAATAGCCAGACCTGAAAAGAAATTACATCTCCCGCAACACCATTGTTCCAGCTTTGCTGACTCCACTCTACTTTAAATCTTCTGTGAGGCGCAATACCTGTTGTTATATATCTTGGTTTTACCGTACACTTTAAATTATCCCATAAAGGAAATAAAATTGGTTTTTTTAATTCGGCATTTGCCTGAGTATTATCATTCGCATCGTTAAGCGTTCCTGTCGCAAAAGAAAGCCAGCCGTTAGAGGAAACTTTAATAGAATTGTAGGCTGTACCTGCAAAAGTAAAAGTAAACGGTAAAGCAATTGCAGTTGAAATTTCATCATCAGCAGTTGCGCCTAATGAAGTATCTGTAACTCCGGGAACACCGGTAAGAGGTATATAATTTCCCTGAACGGCAGTAAAATTGTAATTATTTACCGACTGTGCAAAAGACGAGACAGAAGTTAAAAAAGCTCCAAATGTTATAAGTAAAAGTTTTTTCATTTCAATTAATTTAAAATGTAAATTTTATCCCACATGCATTAAAGTATTTATTACCAAATACATAGGGTCGCAAATCTAATACATTGTTTTTGAACAATCGCCTAAATACCAATATAATCGATGAAATACATAAAATAGAATTGCGTACTTATAAACTTTAACAGCTTTATAGCCTTTACTCCATTGGCTTTAATAAATAATTTTCCTTGTTTCTATATGGTTATTATCTAATATAATTTTTATTATTAAAACCTGATTATTATGTTCAATATCAACAATATTGATTTTATTAGTTGAAACGGGATTATCAGTATATATCAATTTTCCAGAAATAGTATAAACAAAAATGCTATTTATGTTTTGAAAAGCAGAATTTATATTAATACTTTCATTATCAAGCCAAACCAAAACAGGGTTGTTTTGGTTTTCAAAGTCATGAGTGGTTAATGATTGATTTTTGTATTTTAAAACAAATCGGTCTTTAAATGTTCCCGCTGTTGTTGCAAAAGTATAATCACTCACCTTTAAATCATGAACTATTTTGGTAAGTTTATCTTCTAAAAAAACAGCCTGATTAGTTAGTAACCCATCAGCATGGTCAATAGAAATTGTAAATTTTCCGGTTATTATGGTACGATATCCCAACTCGACTTCATTAGTATCAGAAAAAGGTAATGCAAGACCTTGTATAACCAGATTGCTTCCTGAATTCATACTGTAGAAATCTATATATGGATTCGCATCCAGGGAGATACCATCGAAATCACTATCCAAACCATTAGTTGCGCCTTCGATATATCCAATTAGTAGTTGCTTAAAAGCACCTTCTGTATTGGTCATATTAAGCCATAAACGATGTCTTTCTAATAAACTTGCCTTTCCAGTGATATGATTATCCCTTATTTTATTGTGAATATTGGACAATTTGTCGTTTTTAATTATTCTGTTATAATCATAGAAACTACCATTGTCATTAGAAGAACTTAAATTTGTGTTTTGAGAAAACACATTTGTCAAGGTAAAAACGGATAATAAAAATAATTTTAGTCTCATAGTTAGTTAGTATTAAGTTAAAACCAATCAATTATTTTGTAATCGGAAGAGAATGTTTAACATGTTAAATTCTCACAAAAAAAGAAAGATTAAGAAGAATATATTAATCTAATAAACCCTTTGTTATCAAATATACAACGATATTGATAGAATTATATTGAAATTAAGGTTGGTATATAAAATTTATATCATTATATTATAGGAACGCTAGGGTCTAATTAGATTTTGATAATATTTTTCTTCAGTTCGAGGGATTTTCGATAGAAAATTGTATCGAATAGACAAATAATATTAAAAAAACCGTTCTCAATATATTTTTTTGTTCCGTTACTCTACAGAATAAACACTCGAACTGACGTTTTTAATATTACACCCAACGGGTTATTAGGAGCAAAATTCTTTTTTTTACATCAACTATTTAATTCTTAATAATAGCTCCTTCATAATCATTTAATGATAATAATTTTGTTGGTATATTTAAGTACAAACCTATTTCTGAAAGTTCCGGAAACGGTATTAAATGTATAATCACTCAGCCTCAAATCATGAATAGTATGGGTAAATTTATCTTCGATAAAAACAGCTTGATTTTCTAATAGTCCATCAGCATGGTCTATAGAAATCGTAAAATATCCTGTTAAAATGGTACGATATCCTAATGGAACCTCATCTTTATCGGTAAAGGGCAAGACACGTCCCTGAATAACCAGATTACTTTCTGAATTTATACTGTAAAAATCGAGATAGGGATTTGCGTCTAAAGATATTCCATCAAAATCACTATCTAAGCCGTTAGTAGCACCCTCAATATATCCAATCAGTAATTGTTTAAAAGCTCCTCCTGAATTGGTCATATTAAGCCATAAACGGTGTTTTTCTAACAAAGCAGATTTGGACGTTTTTTCAGGTTTAAAAAACGGATTGTTCTCACCTGTAATTCGCATGCCTTTATTAAATTCAATACTGCGTGATGCTTTGGCTAATACTAAAAAAGAGTGTGAAGTTACACCAGAAATGATTTTAAAAGAACCTGATAAAGGATCTGTAAAAGCATAAGGGATCTGAGCATTAATTGAAAAAAAAACAAAAAATAACAACCAAGTCAATTTTATTCTCATAACAGCAGATTTAAAGATTAGAAAAATCAATTAATTCTTTCAATTTATGAGTGGTATTGAAAAAGTAAAAGCAATCAGAATAGGGTTTTTTCTGAAGTAATGCTTTTTCTCAAAAATTATATTATCTTAAAACACCTGAAGTTTAGGATTTTAAGTATATCAAATATAATAAAAAAAACAATTCTTTATTAATTTGTAAGTATTTTATTCGTTTTGTAAAACTTTAATTGGTATCATTTTTATAAAATTCTACATTTGTTCGAATTGAACATCTATAAATAAACTGTCTATGACTATCAAGGAAGCAATTCAAAAATTAGAACATTTTTGTGTCTATCAGGATCGGTGTCATGATGAAGTTATATCAAAACTATATGCATTAAAAATGTCTCCTGAAGAGATTGACACGATACTTGTAAAACTCATTTCGGATAATTTTTTAAACGAAACACGCTTTGCCTGTAGTTTTGCGCGCGGAAAACACCGCATTAAACATTGGGGGAAAATTAGAATAGTAAATGAACTAAAAGCAAGACATATTACTGCAACTAATATAAATTTAGCATTAAAAGAAATCTCACCGGAAGAATACCAAACGACATTTGAAGCGCTTTCGCAAAGATGCTGGGATAATTTAAGAGAGTCAAATGTTCTAAAAAAAAGAAAAAAATTTTGCGATTATATGTTGAGAAGAGGATATGAAAGCAGTTTCGTTTACGATAAAATGAAACAATTAGAATTGGCTTAAAATAAAAAATCCGACAGCATTTACTGTCGGATTTAATATATCAAAAGAAAATTATTTAAATATTACTTTTTTTGTAATGGTGTTGCCATTTTGTAAAATTACTTTTACTATTAAAATCTGCTGTGCAAATGGTAAATTTTGAATAGAGATATGAAGGTCTTGTGTTTTTTCTTTTTTATACAATAATTTTCCGGAAATATCATAAATAAAGATATTTTCGATGTTCTCTAAAGTTGAATTTACCGTAATGCTCTTGTTCTCAATTACTACAGAAACAGCATCATCTGTAACTTCAAAATCACCTGTCCCTAATGTTTTATTCGTGTATTTTAAAACAAAGCGATTATTAAATTTTCCTGCTGCAGTATTAAAAGTATAATTCCTAGCCGTTAAATCATTTACGGTATTGGTTTGTTTGTCTATCAAATAAACGGTTTGATTGGCAAGTACTCCATCAGCATTATTTATAGAAATGGTAAAATCTCCTGCAACTGTTGTCCGATAGCCTAAAGGCACTTCATCACTATCTTTGAAAGGTAAAGCACGCCCCTGAATGGTAAGGTTATCCGTATTATTCACACTGTAAAAATCAACAAAGCTGTTTCCATCAAAACTCATTCCGTCAAAGTTATCATCAAAATCATTACTGGCTCCTTCAACATATCCTATTAACGTTTGTTTGTAAGCTCCTTTTTCATTGGTCAGGTTTAACCATAAACGATGTTTCTCTAAACCTGCTTTCTTTGAAGTTTTTCCAGGTTTAAAAAATTGATTATTATTAGCTTCAATACGCATGGAATTATTAAATTCAACTTTGCCTGTGCCTTTTGTGCTGGCAAAAAATGATTGTCCTGCCGCTATGAAACCTTGTGGTTCCGTTTTATTTCCGGAACTGCTTGCTGACGTACCGACTCCTCCGGTTAAATTATAACTCGCATAATCATTAGAAGCATATACATATTGTGAACCGCTTTGTGTAATACCTGTATTATGGGTCCAGAAATATATGGTACCTTTTAAAATATTGCTGTTATTGACATTCTTAAATAAAAACTCATCTGCATCAAGTGCTGAAGGATAAGGATTCCCTACCAGATAGAATTTTCCTGGAGTCATATCCTGACTATTGGTAATATTTCCATTGTTTGGTATTCCCTTAAACTCTACAGGCTGTGAATAAGATGCGGCTGTTTGATTTGGCCAAAAATTAGGCTTTGGAACTCTGATAATATAACCAATTCCCGGCTTCATTATGTTTGAAGGCGTTTCTTGTGTCCATCCAGATCCTGAATATGACATATACTTATCAGATAATGTATTAGGTGACAAACCTACTAAAGTTTGCCCCGCCACCGGTGATGACCAGTACGTAAAATCGAAATTTTTCATTGGGGAAGAAGTACGCTCCATAATAAATGAATCAGCTGCACCAGTAAAAATTCCATTATCATCTTGCAGAAGAGATCCATTATTTTTTATGATTAATTTACCATTAGCTTTAATATCAATATTTTCGTGTACAGTTAAGGTACTATTTGCAGGAACTGTTAAGGTTTTTCCAGTACTGATATAACAGGAACAGACATCCAAATTATTAGCCAAGTTCGAATTCTGGTTCACTGTTATTGAACTTCCTGATGGTGGTGTCGTTGTACCGTCATAAACAAAAGGAACTTCTATAAAATTAAAAGCAACATTAGCATCACCGCCATCTTCTCTAAGTCGTACTTCTATTTCTGAATCTTTGTTTAGTGTATAAAAAGCATTATTGTTAATTATACCCCCATTAACTGTATATGTCTGAGTAAAAATTAAAGTTCCGTTTAGATAAACCTGGGCAACATCATCACAATTTACCAATTGAATTTGATAGCGTCCACAAGGAAAGCCTTTACGTTTGTAGGTGAATGTAAAATTATCAATCTGAATTGGCATACCATTCCATGAACTATTATTTACAGATGGTGACTGACCTTTATTCCAAAAAGTTTGTGAATTGATATTTATAGCCGGATCAACATAATAGCCTGCATAACTGTCTCTTAATTCTGTATTTGCAAAATCTAAATTCGCTCTTGTAAACCCATAAACATTCCAAACATTCTTTCCAAAAGGTAAAGTTGGATCTCCTTTTGGCAATCCGTAAGAAAAACTCACTCTTGCAGAACCTCCTTTTTCATAATATTCTAATCTAAATACATGGTTTCCAGCAGTTAGCGTTTTATTAACAACCGAAGTTGAATAACTATGATCTGACCAATTATTGATTTCAGGCACTAAAATATCATCAATATACAAACGATATCCATCATCTGCGCCAACTTTTATAGTGTAGAGTCCTGCCTCAGTAAGTGAAACGTTCATTAAATACTTTACAAAGAAATTATCATTTGGAATTGTTCCACAAAAATTATTAACTTCAACTGAAGCATCTCCTGTTATTGTACCTTCAGCTATTTCTCTATCAAAATTAGCTTTTTCAGCTATTGAACCCACATAAGTTGTGGCAGCAGGTGTTCCTCCCGTGTAAGTGTACACGTACCCTTTCCAAAAGTTAACTCCTGGTGTGGATGATGCTACGCAAGGAGGAGGTGTTACAGTAAGAGTTACTGTTGCTGACGAATAAGCTGTTCCGTTAAAAAGTGTATACGTAAAGTTTGTTGCTCCTGTAAAACCTGTTGCTGGAGTAAAAGTAACACCAGTAATACCATTTACTGTAACACTTCCTTGCGAAACAGATGGTTGAATAACCGTTATAGTCTGTAATGCTGAATATCCTTCATCATTTGTCAGAATTGGAATTGTTATAGCCGTATTTGAAGAAGTTGTTACTATATCAGGATTCGCAGTCAGTACATTTGCAGAATCAACTACACCTGAAATAGTGGGCCCAATATCTCCGCCATAATCATTTTTAATTCGAAAATTAATATTATTATTATTACTCACATCCAACATTGCGTACGGATAAATACGAATATAAAAAGTTTGAAGAGCATTAGTACTACTAACTGTAGTTCCCGCTGGAAAAGATAATGTTATTTTTGTGTCTACCCCTTTTACTGCAATTGTTTCACCCGCTAAAATGATTCCGCCGCCAGAAAAATTGGGATCTGTCGAATAGCGTACCTGATATTTTGTTGCCCCTTGACTGTTATTTGGAGAAAAATAAATGAACTCAAATTTTGAAAGTGCTAGTTTTTTATTAAGTTTTGCTGTTATACTTACCTGAGCATATTTATTTAAATCAAGATTAGTTGATCCTACATTTAAAATATTAAAATAATTTTCATAAATTGATAAAGAGTTGGATGAAGAAGTAATCAGATCATTTCCTGTAATATTACTATCAGTTACAACCGCTTTTGGCGTCTGAATTGCACCATTCCAAATAATTAAACTTGATACTATCTGATTCACAACAACGTAAACTGTAGCTGTTGATGATTTATTTCCTTTTGTTAAGGTATATGTAAATGACGTCTTTCCTGTGAAACCATCTGCAGGAGTAAAAATAAAAATATCATTATTTACAGCAACTGTTCCCGCACTTGAGAGTGGCTGTGTGTAACTAACTACAGAACCATTATAATTTGTATCATTTGCTAAGGCATTGAAAGAAATTGCTTTTTTTTCTTTTGTTTCAATAACATCATCATTAGCATTTAATTCGTTTGTTTCGTATGGCAAAACTGTACCTGTTATTTTTGGTGAAGTGTTTTGGGATCCAGCTGTTAAATTTGGGGTCCAAAAGTCGATTGGTGAATCGCTCCACGTATTTGGTGTCAACTTGTATGCATAAATTCTTATTTTTAAAGGAACTGCTGCTGCACCAGGATACAAAGTCACGTTTGATAAACTTAATGATTTGTTGGTAAAGGAAGTTGCTGCTGCTTCATCAATAAGCAGGAAGCTAGTTGCAAAGTTATCAAGTGAATATCTAACCTGATATCTTTTTATATTAGCGTTGGCTTTGTAAGTAAAATTAAATGAAGAAAGCTTCACCTTATAACCAGTTTGAGCACCTAATGAAAATTCAACATATTTATTTTCATCAATATTAAATTCTGTTGGCCATGGAAAAGTCTTAAAACCTTCGTTACTGCTGTTGAGTTGTAAATTTATATTATTCCCAGTAATATTTCCTGCAGAAACAGCTGATGCAGCAGCAGCAGATATTGTTGGCGTAGCATTATATGGTCCATTCCATTTAACCAAATCAACTTGACCAAAACCAAAAAAAGGTAATAGTAATAAAAGAAGTAATTTTATTCTCATGATTTCTCTATTTTTTATAACAATTCTTTAAAACAATTTGACAAAAATTATATTTTTTAATTATCAACTTAGCCCTAGATACGCAAAAATTAAGAGGCTGGTTTTTAATAATTTCCATTAATCATCCTTAAATAAGAACGGGCAAAATTAGTTCTGAATCAGTTGATTATTGTAAAATTTTAAAGGTTTTAGATGAAGAGGGATTTTAACCGATGAATTACATTTTTATCAATACTAAAAATACAATAACAACGAAATGTCTTACTTTTTCAAAGAGCAGCAAAGCAAGTAATTATAAGTTAAAAGCTACAATAAAAATTATATAGTCATAAATTTATTTTTAAAAAAAATGTTTATTTCAAAATAGTATTTCAAAATTTGAAAATAAGCTTGGCTATTTTTTAACTTTTGATTTTTTTCATTTAAAGGATTACGGTTGTACATTTGAAAAAAATAATACCGCACCATCAACATGAAATACACTATCCTGCCCAATACCAATATAAAAGTGAGTAAAATTTGTTTGGGAACCATGACTTTTGGAGAGCAGAACTCAGAAGCAGAAGGACATCTTCAAATGGATTACGCACTTGAAAAAGGCGTCAATTTTTTTGATACTGCCGAAATGTATTCGGTTCCCGCTCGTGAAGAAACTTATGGAAGCACGGAGAACATTATCGGAACATGGTTAAAGAAGACAGGCAATCGTGATAAAGTAATTCTGGCCTCGAAAATTGCAGGGCCCAATCCTAATTTTACCTACATGCGTGAAAAAGGAGACTTTTCGCCAGCAAGTGTTAAATATGCTTTAGAAAACAGCTTAAAACGCCTGCAGACTGATTATATCGACTTGTACCAACTGCATTGGCCGGAACGTAAAACCAACAATTTCGGACAAAGGGCTTTTAATGGTTATGAAGATGCCTGGGAAGATAACTTTAGGGAAGTTCTGGAAACTTTTGACGGGTTAATCAAAGAGGGAAAAATAAAACATCTGGGCGTTTCCAATGAAAATGCCTGGGGAATGATGCGTTTTTTGGAAGAAAGCAAATATCAAAACCTGCCAAGAATCAAAACCGTTCAAAATCCGTATAATTTATTGAACCGCCTTTTTGAAGTAGGTTCTTCAGAGGTTTCTATTCATGAAAATGTGGGGCTGTTGGCTTATTCCCCACTTGCTTTTGGCGTTTTATCCGGTAAATTCTTAACTGGTGAACCTCATCCAAATACCAGAATTAATCTTTTTCCTCAATATAAACGCTATAATAGTGACGAAAGCAGGAAAGCAACTCATTTATATCAGGAAATTGCTCATAAACATGGCTTAACATTAACCGAATTGGCTTTAGGTTTTGTGTTACAACAGCCCTTTTTAACCAGCGCAATTATTGGAGCAACAACAATGGAGCAATTAAAAGAAAATATTGCCACAATAGACATTACACTTTCGAAGGAAATCTTAGCCGAAATTGAGGAAGTACAGACTATTATTCCTGATCCGGCACCATAAATTATAATTTTACAAAAAAAAGAATCCCGATAACCTCGAAATTATCGGGATTTTATGTTTTAGGTTACTTAATAGTACATGACAAGAATAATTTTCTTTTTTGAGTTATCAATCAGTTTTTCCATGACTCCAAAAAACTTTTCATTGACCATCGGGCATCCGAGACTGTTACATATCGGATTTTCCTGCTCTTCAAACGGAACGTCTGCATATTTATGCAAAACAATATTTCGGTCAAAGGCATTGCTGTTCGTTTTATCCAGACCATATAATTTATAGGCTTTTCCGAATCTTCCAGAATAAGAACCACCAATAGCATATTTTCCTAAAGAACTGGGATTTGAATCCTTTACATTACTAAATTTCAGTTTCCCGGTAATTCCGGTTCCAGAACCGGAACCATGTCCTACTAAACCTTTGTCAAGTAACTTACTATCTTTTAAATCGTAAATAAAAAACCGGTTTTTTCCTGATCCTATCTTCATGTCTAAAAAGAACGCAAAATCTGAATTGTATTTAGGAAATTTCCCCAAAAATTTCCGAATCTCAGTTACCTCACTTTTTAGTTTCTCCCCGTGGGAATAAACCGGTTTCGAATTTGTAGTTACTAATGGCTTATCGTTATTGTTTCTGCAAGCAAAACCCAAGCCAAAAATTCCAATCAAAAGCAGCATGCAACTATTCTTTTTCATGTTATGCAGATTGAAATACACCAGCTTATTTTTCGACCGTATAACCTTTTACCTTCGCAAAACCAGCTATCGATGAAGTAATGGCATTCCCTAAATCATCTTGTTTTTTGGTTTTCTTAGATTCATTATCAATAAATTCCTGACGTTTTTTAGCCAATACACCAATTTCTTTTTGAATCGTTTCTCTCTCTTTTGATTTTTGAGCTACAAAAGTTTTTAATTCTTCTGTCGATTTATTCTGAAGTTCCGCAGGTAATTCTTCTTTTTTAATTTTTGAAATGGCGGCGGCATCATCTTTTACTTTATCGACCAGATCCCAACTTTCGTTTTTATAAACCGCTTTTGATTTACTCACGGCACGTTCCGTATAATTGGATACCGAAACTTTTTTTGCATTTTTATCCTGAGTAGTTTGATTCATTTTTTTCTCATGTCCTTTTGAGCCATAATTAATGTAAGTATCATTCATTTTTTCATCACATTTTGAAATTTCATCGTCATAAGGAGTTGCTATATAACGTACCGATTCATTAGAATCTATATTAAAATATTTTCCTTTTCCATAATCGGCGCCATCTTTCCAGTTCGTGTTGATACCTTCGTTTTTATCGCCGCAAAAAATAGTATTGACGTAAATATCATTTTTTAGCGCGTCGCTGATCGCTTCTTTATAATCGATTCCTCCCTGTTTAAAATCTTCATTTCCGGCAATATAAATGAGTTTCATATTATTGTTTTCTCTCGCCCAATTTAATTGTTTCGTGGCATCCTGAATTACGGCTCCACAATATTCATTACCTCCATTTGTAGTTAAAGCGAATAGTTTTTCTGAAATTAAATCCAGATCTGTAGAAAGCGGCGTAATTTGTCGGATGTAATTGGATTGTTTTGATAATCCGTCATTTCCATATTCGTACAACGCAATTTCAATATCCGGAGTTTTTCCATCATATTTTAATGTTGTTAAGGTGTTGACGATGTTCCAAAGCCTTGATTTTGCCTGGTCAATTAGTCCGTCCATGCTGCTGGAAGTATCCAATAAAAGAGCCACCTGTATTTTGGTCTTTTCTGCATTTAAAGGTTTTCCTTCGATGGTATTCTTTTTTGGAGTTGCATTCGAAGAATTACAGCTTGCTAAAGAAATTGCAGCTGCAAAAAGTGCCGAGATAAAAATATTTGATTTCATAATTGCTGGTTTTTAATTGATTACAGACCAAACTTAAAAACTAAAAAACCTCCTTTTTTGCAGAAATGGTAAAACCCGCTTTTGACTTGGTGAAAGAGGTTGTAAAAGGATTTTAAAATACTTTACTTTACATTATTAATCTTCAGGCTGAAAACGAATTGGGTTTGACCACTTTCAAAAGAACTATAATGCGCTTATACTCAATACTTATTTCTTTATTTATAGTGTTGCTGTTTCCTTTGGGAATAACCGCACAGGATTCTGTTTCTAAAAAGAAAGCTGTTCCGGCTTCAAAAATGAAAGTGGTAACCAAAGATTTAAAAAAATCATTAGAAGTAAATGACGAAGGACAGATAGGACAGAATTATGAACGTTTGGCCAATGAATTCCAGAAGAACGGAGATAATGCAAAAGCAGAAGAATACTATAAGAAGGCATTAGAAAGTTACACCAAATTAAATCGTACTGAAGATAAGACAAGGGTAACGAGAAGCCTGGCCAAAACACAGGAAAATCAAAAAAAGTTTAAGTCTGCTATTAAGAATTATGAAGTTGCAGGATCAATTGCAGCAGATAAAACGGTTGAAGAAATTAATTCAAATGATGCCAATAGGCTGCGAACACAGGCAAATCCAAAATCGCAAGCGGTTTATGTAGATTCTAATATCGAATTACTTAAAAAAGACAATAAAACTGATGAAGTTGCCGCGGCTTATGTGCAAAAAGCTGAAAATTCATTGCAGCAAAGAAACAAGCAAGTTGCTATTGAGAGTTATAAAAATGCACTGGCTTACGCAAAAGACAAACCCGAAACGGTTATTAAAATCAAAAATGAAATTGCCAATGTCTATGCCTCAGACAATCAGATTGACAAAGCAATTGTTATCAACGAAAAGCTTTTGGCTGAAGCCGAAACCAAACTGGATTTTAACAACCAAATAAAGCAATTACAGTCGCTGGCATCACTTTATTTTAAAAAAGAAGAACCTAAAAAAGCCCTTTTTTCATTAAAGAAAGCCTATGATCTGGCTTCTGAAAAAGGAAATTCGGCGGAAGCCAAAAAAAGTTTATCAGCCCTGATCAGCTATTATAAATCGGAAGGAAATGAAAAAGAAAGCATGGCGCTTTATGAGCAGTTCTTTCAAAACTTCGATCAATTAATCGAATCTGACACGAGTCTGATTGATGCGAAAACTTTTCAGCTCACAGAAGGCAAAATCCGGCAGCTGGAAAAGGAAAAAACACTGAAAGACGAATTAATTTCAAAGAAAAACACCTTCAATTATTTTCTTTTGGGATCCATTTTACTGCTTTTACTTTTGTTCCTTTTTATTGTGAAGGCTTTATATTCTATCAAAACAAAAAATAAGGAAATCGCCTTGCAATCGTTACGACGCGAAATGAACCCGCATTTTATTTTCAATAGTTTAAACAGCGTCAACCAGTTTATTTCTGAAAACAAAGAATTGGAAGCCAACAAATACCTAACCTCCTATTCTAATCTGATGAGGAATATGATGGAAAATTCCAATAAAGATTTTATAACACTGGACAAGGAAATTGAGCAACTGAAGAAATACCTCGATTTGGAACATCTGCGTTTTCAGGATAAATTTGATTTTAAAATTACAGTCAGTAAAGAACTGGATCCTGAAAGTGTCCTTATTCCCAATATGCTCATTCAGCCCCATCTTGAAAATGCTATCTGGCACGGTTTGCGTTACCTTGACGGAAAAGGTTTTCTGCATCTTAAAGTAGAACTTCAGGACAAGAAAGTGATGGTAAGCATTGATGACAACGGAATTGGTTTAACCAAAAGTGCAGAACTTAAAACCGACAATCAAAAAGCCCATGAATCACGCGGAATGAGCAACACCAAAGAACGTATAAGCCTGCTGAATGAATTGTACAGGAAAAAGATTTCTTTTGCAATTCACGAAAAACAATTTCCGGAAACAGGAACGACAGTACACATCATTTTTCCTTTAATAATTAGTTTATGATGGCGTTTCAAAAAATAAAAAGTGTAATTGTAGAAGATGAACTGGCAGCGCGCGAAGTGCTCAAGAATTATTTGAGTAAATATTGCCCGCAGGTTGAAGTTGTCGGCGAAGCGCAGAATATTAAAGAAGCTGTTCCGTTGCTGCATGAAATACAGCCACAACTGGTTTTTCTGGATGTGGAGATGCCTTTCGGAAATGCTTTTGATGTTTTGGAAGCCTGCAAAGACCTGCAGTTTGAAACGATATTTGTAACGGCTTTTTCTGAATATTCTTTGAAAGCACTAAATCAAAGTGCTGCCTATTATCTACTGAAACCCATTAGTATCGAAGAATTGATTGTAGCCGTAAACAAAGTGCATCATCAGATCATGAATCATGAAATATTCAACAGAAATAAAATTATTGTAGAAAATTTTCATGAATCAAAACCCGAAAAACAGCAAGTTATTCTGCCAACCCTTGAAGGATTTGAAGTGGTAAAAATGGAAGAAATTGTCCGTCTTCGCGGAAATGGAAATTTCACCGATTTGTATTTGAATAACGGTGATAAAAAAATGGTCTGCCGGTTTTTAAAACACTTTTCGGAGATTCTGCCGCTGCCTTTTATCCGTGTTCACAAATCGCATATCATCAATATGAATTGTGTGAAGTCTTATAACAAAGGCGGAATCATTACTTTAAATGATGGAGCTGAAATTGAAGTTTCTCCAACTTACAAAGAAGAATTCCTGAAAAACTTTAAATAACATTTTTGTTTATAAGTCAATCTCCCAGGTAGTTTTAAAACCCAGTATTGACATTGCGCTTATTATGTTTTTTATTCAATCTTTTAACTTTGGAACTTTACTCAATTTCGGAATATTAAAAGCTTAAAGAATAACTCTGCGACTTTGAGTCTTTGCGAGATTATAACTTTAACTTGAAAATCTTTTTTTAAGCCTTAATTGCAAATTCTACAAATCAAATTCGTCATCAATAGATAAAGAATCAACTGGAACCACAGTAGAATCAGGAGCTTTAATCCGCAATAACGAACGCGCATTCCCGGATACATAAACCGGCATTCTTCCAATTGTATCTTCAGAAACCAAAACCCCGCGACGAAGCATCAGGTTGCTTAGGAATTTTTGGTTCTGCACAGCATAATCCCTCAAATTCCCCTCATCATTAAACTGATACATGAATTTTCTAGGTTTTGGAATAATCGTTGCCAAAAATAAACATTCATCTAAACTCAATAGCGAAGGGCTTTTCTGGAAATAAAAATGGCTTGCTTCGCCAATTCCATATACATTTGGTCCCCATTCGATAATATTAAAGTACACTTCCAGCATTCTTTCTTTGCTGACTACGCGGTTGTTTTCTAAGATATAAACCAATAAAATTTCTTCGAGTTTACGTGAAAGTGTTTTTTCGCGGGTCAAAAAGACATTTTTAATTAGCTGCATGCTAATCGTACTGGCGCCTCGTGAGAATTTTTTGGTTTTGATATTCTTTAAAATCGATTGTTTGAAAGCTTCATTGATAAAACCTCTGTGCGAAAAGAAAGAAGGATCTTCAGTTGTCAGGACAGATTTTCTCAAATAAGGTGAAATCTGGTCTAAAGGTGTATAATTCGAATTGGAATTTCCAACCAAAACCGGACGCTGCAATACATTCTGAATGATAGCGCGATAAACAAACTCCCCGTTTAATTTATTCAGGTTGGCTTCTCCGTATTTGGTAATTTTCAGGTTTTCCTTGTTCAGCTTACTGTCAAAAACCAAAGTATTCGGTTTGTTTTTATTGAATTTGAAATCGAGTTTATAATCGAAATTTCCAGTCGCTTCCATACCCTGAAAATGCGTAAACAAACCATCGGGCAATGAAACAATAAAATCCTGCGCATGCATTTTCGGAATATCGACTTTCAAAGTATAAACCGTATCTTTTTCGGTATTATAGGAAACGTAAGGACGAACTTTTATCTTATTCAGCTGCATTGCTGAGGTGCTGTCTATCGAAATAAAATCGTCACCTAATAAAAATCGGTAATCAAAACGCGCATTTTTAATGATGACATCCCTGCTGGCAATTTTCGGGTGATTGATTTTTAAATTCGTGATGGAAGTGTACCCGTCAATATGCAGTTCACTCCCGTCTTTTTCAATGTTGGCAACATTCAGGCGAATTGAATCGAAACTTGCTTTTAAGTTATAACGTTCATCTAAATACGGAACCCGGATCGCTCCTGTATCTAAATTAAAAAACCGGATATCGGCCTTTTTGCTTCTTGGATCAGCAAACCCTTTTATATTCCATCTCTGGTCAAAATTTTTGCTCTGCACATGAAGGTTGGTTTCGAGTTGTTTGTTGTTTAAAACCAGTTTACTGATGGCAATTGAAGCTTTTTTGCCATTATCATCAATTTTGAATTTCAGATTTTCCAAATTCATGTCTGTCGGAACCAAATTCAAAAGTTTTGAAATAATCCGATAGGCAAAAGTGGCGTATTTACGTTTTTCATTGGTGTCCGGATCTGATTTGTCTTTTTTAAGGAAAGCATCAAAATTGCGGACTTTCCCTTTTTTGACTAGTTGAATATAGCCGTTATTAATTTTTAAAGTTCCCACCTGAACATCTCCAATAAATAAATTAGACAAACTAATGCTGGTTTCTATTTTTTGAATGTTGCAAAGTGTGTCCGCATTATTGGGAACCAAAATTACGTCGGTTAATTTAATTCCTGACAAACCATCAAAAGAAGCGGATTTTACAGAAAATTTACTGTTATATTCGGTATTCATTTTCAAGGTAACTTTTGCAATAGCCTGTTTTAAAAGCGAATCCCGAAAAAAGTAAAATCCTAAAAAAAGCACTATTAATACCAGGGCAAGTATCGCTATTGCTTTTATTATTTTTTGTTTTGGAAATTTCATAAGTTAGGTTATAAAAAAATTAACCAAAAAGAATACTGGCTACATCTTCGATTTTAGCCACGAGTTCAATTTTGATTCCAGTATTTTTTAAGGCAATTTTATTGTATTTGGAAACAAAAATAGTATTGAATCCCAATTTTTCGGCTTCCTGAATACGTTGATCCACACGATTTACGGGTCGAATTTCTCCTGAAAGTCCAACTTCTCCGGCAAAGCAAAAACCTTTTGTTACGGGAATATCTTCGTTGGAAGATAAAATAGCAGCTACCACCGCTAAATCAATCGCAGGATCATCAACAGAAATTCCTCCGGTTACATTCAGGAAAACATCTTTCGCTCCTAAACGAAAGCCGGCTCTTTTTTCTAAAACTGCCAAAATCATATTCAGTCTTTTGGCGTTGTAACCTGTTGTGCTTCGTTGTGGTGTTCCGTAAACTGCCGTACTTACGAGTGATTGTATTTCAATCATCAGCGGACGCATGCCTTCCATCGTGGTGGCAATTGCAGTCCCTGACATCTCTTCATCTTTATGTGAAATCAATATTTCTGACGGATTGCTTACTTCGCGCAAACCGCTTCCTAACATTTCATAAATCCCAAGTTCGGCAGTGGAACCAAAACGGTTTTTTAGGGAACGTAAAATTCGGTAAACGTGATTCCGATCACCTTCAAATTGAAGGACGGTATCGACCATATGCTCCAGGATTTTTGGTCCGGCTATGTTTCCGTCTTTGGTAATATGTCCAATTAAAATAACTGGGATATTGGTTTCTTTGGCAAATTTGATTAATTCGGCAGTAGTTTCCCTAATCTGGGAAATACTCCCGGCTGTTGATTCAATATAATCCGTATGTAAAGTCTGGATGGAATCTATAATTACAATTTCAGGCTGTATGGCTTCAATTTGTTTGAATATATTTTGCGTTTTGGTTTCGGTCAGAATATAACAATTGTCACTATTGGGCGTAATTCTTTCGGCACGCATTTTTATTTGTTTCTGACTTTCTTCTCCGGAAACATAAAGCGTTTTATAAGGCAATTTTAAAGAAATCTGAAGTAAAAGTGTACTTTTTCCAATCCCTGGTTCTCCACCCAAAAGTGTTAAGGATCCTGGAACGATTCCTCCACCCAAAACACGATTCAATTCGCCATCAGTAGTATCCATACGGATTTCCTGAGCCGAGTCGATTTCATTAATTTTTAATGGCCGTGGCGCTTTGCTTGTTGAAGAAGGTTCACTTTTCCACGCTACTTTTTCCTGCTTCTGAATAATTTCTTCGGCAATAGTATTCCATTCCTTACACGCATTGCATTGTCCCTGCCATTTGGCATATTGTGTTCCGCAATTCTGGCAAAAAAAAGTAGTTTTAACTTTTGACATTATTTACTTTGTTTGGCAAGCGTATTCATTTCCTCCATTTTTTCATACATCAAATCCTTGTTTAATTCACCAATTGGTTCCATTTGCGAAGCATTTTGATATCTTTTGGAAGCACGTTTAGGATCTCCCATTTTTTCGTACATCAATCCCAGTTCATATTCTCCCAACATGGCTTTTGGATACTGTACATTGGCAATTTCTGCCATTTTACCTAATTCATCGTAAGCGTTGTTCTTTAGTATCAGATTTTCTATCACCTTAAAATCACTCATTCGTACCGGAATCTGAACGCCTAAAACGTTTGACATTGTTGCATATTTATTCTCTAAATAATCCGCATAACCCGATTGAAGAACAGCAATTTTGTCTTTATATTCAGTAGAATTAATAGGCCTGTAGACTTCAAAAATATGGTATAATGCACTTGGGATCGAATGCAGCACTTCGGTGTAGTGTGTGGTTCCTTTAAACAAATCATATTTATAATTTACTAACGAATTGTTGGCGATTTTAATATTACTGTCCAGCTTTTCTACCGGTTCTTTGATTTTTTTGATATCGCCGTCAGCCACTGATAAATAATAATAGAAAGGTTCCTTTATTTTAGCAATCTGCTCTGGGATCCGCACTTCCATTTTTGGTGCCAGTTCAGGACTCAAACATATGTAAGCTTTAAAAAGCGGCTGTTCTTTGTATAAGTAAAAATTGATGAAACTAGCTGTGGTGTCGTGACCTGCTATGATTCGAAAAGGAACCGTACGGTATTTTTTTTCAATATACGGAATAAGTTCTGCACCTATAAATTCAAAAAAATCTGCCCCTTTTTCAAATGGCAATCCGGTATTTTGATCAATTGTAGTATCCTCATAGCGTTCTCCATCTTTATTTTGATGTATCCCAATAATAATCATTTCGGGCAAATCATCCCAGTAATTACCATATTTTGCAGCTCCTGAAAAAGGATCAAAAAGATAATCTCCGTCCAATAAATACAAAACAGGATATTTTTTGTTAGGATTGGCCTCGTAAGAATCCGGGAGTCCAATGGTTATTCTTCTTTCTTCACCCAGTTTTTCTGATTGAATATTATCAAATGTTTTTTGTGAAAAAGCAGAAAAAGAAATTAGAAGGAATAAAAGGAAAACTTTTTTCATGATTTTGGGCATTTCAGTAAATTAAAAAAGTATTAAAATAGTGTAGCAATATAATACTTTATTTGCTTTTTTGTTAGAGTGAAATTTTAAAAAGCAATACAATTTCAGAGGCAAACCAAAATTTAATTCTGATCAATAGAAATATAATCTGGCTGATGAAATGGGCCAATTACAGATAAAAAAGTGTTGTTGATTTTTTAAGTCAGTGAATTATCATTCTCATTTGGAAAAATTATCCATGGCTTGAATGATTTTGCTTCTTCAAAATCAAGTGTTGCATACGATATGATGATGATGATATCTTCTTTTTGAACTTTTCTGGCAGCAGGGCCGTTTAGTGTAATTTCACCAGAGTTTTTCTCACCTTTAATAGCATACGTTTCAAAACGCTCTCCATTATTGATATTAACAATAGATACTTTTTCACCTTCAATAATATTAGAAGCCTCCAATAAGGTTTCGTCAATAGTAATACTGCCAATATAATTTAAATCGGCTCCGGTTACCTTAACACGGTGTATTTTTGATTTTATAACTTGAATCTGCATGGTGCAAAGGTAAATTAATTTAATGAAATGGTATCTATGAGCCTTATAGAATTAACAAATACTGCTATAAATGCGCGGTAATTTTTATCTTTACTTTTATAATCAATAGGTATTAATGTAGATTCATCAGCAATTACAAAATATTCTAAATCGAATCTTGGGTTATCCTTAAATGAATTTTCCACAAACTGAATGGTTTCTTCAATACTTTTTGTGTTAAATATTTCTTTTGCCTCCGTAAGTGTTTCATAAATAATGGAAGCTTCTTTTCGTTCTTCTGATGTCAAACGCTCATTCCTTGAACTCATCGCCAGTTGATTCTCTTCTCTAAATATAGGACAACCTATAATGTTAACAGGCAAATGATTTTTTTCAACCATTTTTTTTACGATCTGTAATTGTTGAAAATCTTTTTCCCCAAAATAAGCATTGGTTGGATTTACAATTTCAAATAGTCTTTTTACAATTGTGCCAACTCCATTAAAATGTCCTGGTCTGAACTTTCCTTCCATCTGATTTTCCAGCCCGTCAAAATTAAATGACTGTGAAACAGTATTTCCCTCATAAATATCTTCCGTACTAGGTGCATATAAAATGATTTTATCACTTAAACCACGCATTTTTTTCACATCTTCATCAAGGGTTCTGGGATATTTATCCAGATCTTCGGGATTATTAAATTGAGTTGGATTAACAAAAATACTCACAACGGTATCGTCATTCTCTTTCAATGAACGTTGCATTAAAGCCAAATGACCTTTATGTAAAGCACCCATAGTAGGTACAAACCCTATGGTAGAATTTGCAATTTTGATAGTTTTCAAATAGGCTATCAAGGCTACTTTACCGTAGAAAATATGCATGGCAGGATTATTAAAATTTAGTGCAAACATAATATATTAGTTATAAACTGCATAAATTTTTGTAATTTTGCAACGTTTTTATTACCAAAAATTAAGTAAAATACTATTATGAAAGATAAGAGGATATTATATGTATCATCTGAAGTCGTGCCTTATTTGGCTGAAAATGAGGTTTCTTTAATGTCTTATGACGTTCCGAAAATGATAAATGATCAGGGCGGACAAATAAGAATTTTCATGCCAAGGTATGGAAATATTAACGAAAGAAGACATCAATTACACGAAGTAATCAGGCTTTCAGGGATGAATTTGGTAGTGAATGACTTAGATATGCCATTGATTATCAAGGTAGCATCTATTCCGAAAGAGAGAATTCAGGTGTATTTTATTGATAACGATGAATACTTTAAAAGAAAGGCAACTTTTGCTGATGAAGAAGGTGTTTTATATCCTGATAATGACGAAAGAGCTATTTTTTTTGCAAAGGGAGTCGTTGAAACTGTAAAAAAACTGAATTGGGTTCCGGATATTATTCATGTTCATGGCTGGCTGGCAGCAATGTTGCCTATCTACATGAAACATTACTATAAAAACGAAGCTTTATTTTCTGAAACTAAAATTGTGACTTCAGTTTATGGTCAGTCTTTTGATGAAAATCTAGATCTGGAAATGATAAACAAGGTAAAATTTGATGGTGTTCCGCATGAATCTATTACGGATTTAGAAACGCCTAATTATGAAAACATACTAAAAACCAGCATATTACACTCTGATGCGGTCATTATAGCTTCAGAAAACGTATCGCCAAGTTTAACAAAATTTATAGAATCTTCAGGAAAACCTTTTTTACCTTTCGCACCGAAAGATGCATTCGCTGAGGCGTATACAAATTTCTACAAAAGTATGGGTCTTTAAATTAACATTATTATTAAACATGTATAATACTTCTTTTTTTAAGAAAATTCTTTTAATAGCAACAGTTGCTGTTTTTTATTCCTGCGATAAAGATTTTAATGCCATAGGCGACGATATAATTGGCGACAATCATTTTGGTTTGGATTCAACAAGTTATAAAGTAAAAGCATACAACCAAAAAGTCACTCCGGTAATTGCAAACAATTTGGAAATAAATGCATTAGGAATATATAATAATCCTGCATTTGGTTTGACAACTGCAAATTTTAATACTCAGGTTGCACTTGACACTTACGGCTCTGAATTGGGAGAAGGTGTTATTATTGACAGTGTCACTTTGCACATCCCGTATTTTTTAGACAGAACCCAAACTGTATTCAATACCGATGCCGGAAAAACAAAATATGTACTGGATTCTATTTATGGTCCGGAAACTGGCAAAATCAAGTTAAGCGTGTACGAATCCGGAATTTTTCTGAATGATTATAAAGCTAATGACCCTGTTACAAGTAATTTTTATTACACGGATAAAAACAGTGAATTTCAATTAAAAGCAGTAGGAGGAAGATTAAATAATTTTAAGCCCACGAAAGTAAATAAGGATGGTGTTTCTTATATCGATGAATCGGAAAATGATATATTCTTTTTTAACTCAAAAGAATTATTCGAAACAACTGAAGCAACAACTACAACACCAAAAACCTTTAAAAGATTTGAACCTGAAATGCGATTGCATTTGGATACTATATTTTTTAGAAATAAGATATTCAATGCTCCTGCTGGAAAATTAGCGAGTGCAGAAGCCTTTAAAAATTATTTTAGAGGTCTGTACTTTAAGGTAGAAAATTCAGGAAGTGAGCCAGGAAGTATGGCTATGCTTGACTTTAAAAAAGGAAAAATAAATGTTTTTTACAGAGCAAAAACAGCCATAACTACAGATGCAGCAACGGCTACAGAATCAAAAACTCTTGTAATTAATCTTAATGGGAATACAACAAGTCTTCTTGAAGAAAGTAATCCCAATCAAAAATATTCCGCAGCAACTGAAGATGATTTGAGTAATCAGGTTCCTGTCGAAGATGAAAAGTTATATTTAAAAGGAGGTCAGGGCTCAATGGCAATTATTGAACTTTCTGAATTTGAAAGCCAATTGGCTGATATTCGAAAAAATGTTATTGATAAAAAATGGTTGGTAAATGAGGCTAATTTGATTTTCTACGTTGATGAAACCGAAATGAATACCGGAATCGTTCCTCCAGGAAAACCGTATTTACCTCAAAGAGTTTATTTATATGATGCCACAAACAATACCCCAATAATAGACTATTTTACTGACGGCAGCACTTTTAGCGCTATTCCTAAAAAGAATAAATATGTTTTTGATGGTATGATTCAAAAAATAACTCAAAAGGGCAATACATATAAAATATATAAAGTCAGAATAACGGATCATATCCGTAATATTTTGAAAAACAGTACTGTTGAAAATGTTAAATTAGGATTAGTAGTTACCGAAAACATTGCAATTGGTACATCAAACAAATTAGATCCTAAAAGTGTAAACAGCAGCAGTTTTACAGAAATCCCTACTGCGTCTGTAATGAGTCCTTTAGGAACAGTTTTATTTGGAGGAACGGCTGCATCAGCAGATAAAAGAGTTAAGCTTCAAGTTTATTACACGAAACCAAATTTATAAATATATGTGTGGAATTGTTGGATATATTGGCTACAGAGAGGCTTATCCTATCGTTATAAAAGGATTAAAGCGGCTCGAATACAGAGGATATGATAGTGCTGGTGTTATGTTATATGATAACGAATCAGGCATTAAGCTTTGCAAAACAAAAGGTAAGGTTTCTGATCTTGAAGAAAAAGCAAAATCAAATTTTACCTCTAACGGAACCATCGGAATCGGGCATACACGCTGGGCAACCCATGGCGTACCAAATGATGTAAATTCACATCCGCATCTTTCAAACTCAGGAGATTTGGCTATAATCCATAATGGGATTATAGAAAATTATGCTCCTTTAAAAGAAGAATTAAAAAAAAGAGGCTATATTTTTCATTCAGATACCGATACAGAAGTTTTGGTCAACTTAATTGAAGAAGTTCAGAAAAAAGAAAAATTAAAACTTGGAAAAGCAGTACAGATTGCTCTTAATCAAGTTGTAGGAGCTTATGCCATAGCTGTTTTTGATAAAAAAAATCCAAATGAAATTGTAGCGGCAAGATTAGGAAGCCCATTAGCAATTGGTGTGGGAGAAGGAGAGTTTTTTATTGCATCTGACGCCTCTCCATTCATAGAATACACTTCTAATGCAGTCTATTTAGAAGATGGTGAAATGGCTAATATAAGATTGCACAAGCCTTTGAAAGTTAGAAAAATAAAAGACGATTCTTTAGTTGATCCATACATTCAGGAGCTTCAAATGAATTTAGAGCAAATTGAGAAAGGCGGATATGATCATTTCATGCTGAAAGAAATCTATGAACAGCCAAGCGTAATTAAGGATACTTACAGAGGAAGGCTTAATGCAAATAAAGGAATTGTTCAGTTAGCAGGTGTTGAAGACAATCTTGAAAAATTTCTGAATGCAGATCGTATTATTATTGTGGCTTGTGGAACTTCATGGCATGCCGGATTAGTAGCCGAATATATTTTTGAAGAATTTACCCGCATACCTGTTGAAGTTGAATACGCTTCTGAATTTAGATACAGAAACCCAATCATCAATAAAAACGATGTTGTTATTGCAATTTCTCAATCTGGCGAAACAGCTGATACAATGGCTGCTATTAAGTTGGCTAAAGAAAATGGTGCCTTTGTTTTTGGTGTTTGTAATGTTGTAGGATCTTCTATTTCAAGAGAAAGCCATGCCGGAGCGTATACTCATGCTGGTCCGGAAATTGGGGTAGCATCAACTAAAGCATTTACAACCCAAATTACGGTTTTGGCAATGATCGCATTGCGTTTAGGTAAAGCCAAAGGAACTTTATCAAATACTGACTTCCATACTTATTTGCAAGAATTAGAAATAATTCCTGAAAAAGTAGCAGAAGCTTTAGAAACAAATGATAAAGCAAAAGAAATTGCTGCTGCTTTTAAAGATGCTCCTAATTGCTTGTACCTTGGACGAGGCTATAACTTTCCAGTTGCCCTTGAAGGAGCCCTGAAACTTAAGGAAATATCATACATTCACGCTGAAGGATATCCTGCTGCTGAAATGAAACATGGACCAATTGCTTTAATTGATGAACATATGCCAGTTATTGTCATTGCTCCTAAACAAGGACATTATGATAAAATTGTAAGCAACATACAGGAAATAAAATCAAGAAGCGGCAGAATTGTTGCGGTAGTTACTAAAGGCGACACACAAGTTAGGGATTTAGCTGATTATGTAATTGAAATTCCTGAAACTTCAGATGCATTATCACCACTTATTACTACTATACCTTTACAGCTTTTATCCTACCATATTGCTGTAATGAGGAAATGTAATGTTGATCAGCCAAGAAACTTAGCTAAATCAGTTACAGTAGAATAAAATAGAATTTTATGTCAAAAAAAAGCGGGATTTAAGTTCCGCTTTTTTTTATTCCTTATATTTTAAATTTTAGTAGTATTTTTATGTTATCCTTAAAAATTCTCTTAAAATTTATATGTATGCATAGTATTTATATTTTTTAAGTACACTTTCTTGATGTAAATTTAATAAACACATCTAGTAAATAGTTAAAATAAACTATATATTTATATGAAATATGAAATTTATTTAACGTTTTTTTAATAATATCAAAATTATTTGTATTTTGGCTACATAAACTAACAAAAATCAATTCCAATGAGAGTGTATTTGCTAATTATGTTGTTTTCTTGCGGAATTTCCTTTTCGCAAAATACAATTAGTGGTTCAGTTACAGACAGTAACAAAGAATCTATTCCAGGTGCCAATATAAATGTTGTAGGAAGTTCAAGTGGAACTTCAACAGATTTTGATGGTTCTTTTAAACTAAGTACTACTGAGAAATTACCATTTTCAATTAAAATATCAGCAGTAGGCTTTGAAGCACAGTCTATAAGAGTTACCTCTTTAAATCAAAAAATAGATGTTGTCTTAAAGGATGAAGAAACAAAATTAGATGAAATTGTTGTTTCTGCTTCCAGAACTCCTGAAAGAGTAATTGAATCTCCTGTTACAATTGAGAGGATGGGAATACAGGAAATCAAAAATACAACTGCCCCGACTTTTTATGATGGACTGGAAAATCTAAAAGAAGTAAACTTTAACACAAGCAGTATTTCATTTAAATCAATCAATACGCGTGGTTTTGCTACCGTAGCCAACACCCGTTTTATGCAATTGGTTGACGGTATGGATAATTCATCTCCTGCGCTAAACTTTGTTTTAGGCAATTTAATTGGTATTTCTGATTTAGACGTTGCTAACGTAGAACTTTTACCCGGAGCTTCTTCTGCCCTTTACGGAGCAAATGCTTTTAATGGTATTTTGTTTATGAATAGTAAAAGTCCTTTTACAAATGAAGGAATTAGTGTTTATTACAAATACGGACAAACAACACAAAATGCAGCAGGAACAAATGATTATAATGATTTTGGAATTAGAGCTGCCAAAGCGTTCACAAAGCATTTTGCTCTTAAAGCAAACTTTACTTACATGGAAGCAACGGAATGGATTGCTGCCGACAACAGAAGTATGACAAGTGGAGGTATCGGACATGCAACAAACCAAAACTACGATGGATTAAATCTTTACGGAGACGAAGTGACTACTTTCATTCCGAATGTGGGACAGGTAAGCAGAACAGGATATCGCGAACAGGATTTAACAGATAATAAAGTTAAAAACGTTAAGGCAGACTTTTCTGCTCATATCAAACCTTTTGCTGATGAAACAGAAATTATTTTACAATATAAAATTGGTTTAGGAAGTACAATTTACCAGGGAGCAAACAGATATGCCTTAAAGGATTTCATGATGCAACAAGGTAAAATTGAGGTAAAAGGAAAAAACTTTTTTGCAAGATTTTATGCAACCGATGAAGATGCCGGAAATTCATACGATATGAGATTTGCCGCATGGAACATAAACAGGGCAGCAAAAGGAGATACAGAATGGTTTACAAATTATGCAACAGCGTATCAGTTATCAGGAGCTGTTATGGGAACAAATGCAAATGAATCAGCTTTGATCGCCAGAAATTATGCAGATTATAATCAATTACCGGCTGTTTTAGTACCACTACCTCAATTTGCAACTGCACCAACCGGACAACCAAGATTCGAACCGGGCTCTGCACAATTCAATCAAGCTCTTGCAGCTGTTACAGCTAATCCTGATTTAACTCAGGGAGCTAAATTTATAGATCAGTCTAAATTATATCATTCTGATGTGAATTATAATTTTAAAGACATCATTGAATTTGCTGAAATTCAGGTGGGTGGGTCATGGAGAAAGTACATAATGGATTCACAGGGAACTATTTTTACAGATTATGACGGGCCAATTGATTACAAGGAATATGGAGCTTATGGTCAATTAACTAAAAAATTCATGGACGACAGATTGAAATTTACAGGATCTGTACGTTATGATAAAAGCCAAAATTTTGATGGTAATATTTCCCCAAGAGTTTCTTTTGTTTATTCAGGTGGAGAAAGCAAAAGACATAATTTCAGATTATCTTATCAAACCGGTTTCCGTAACCCAACGACACAAGATCAATATATTGGTTTAGATTTAGGCCCTTTTGCTTTAATTGGTTCGGCTCCTGAAAATTTAGATCGTTTTCAAGAAGTAGTCAATGTAAGTGCTGCGGGGCAAACAATAGCGGGACAACCGGCAACAATAAATATGTCAGGGCAAAATGCATATGGCAATGCATATACTGTGGCTTCTGTTCAGGCATTCGCTGCGTCAGCAAATCCAGCAGACTTACAGGTAGCCAATATAGGACTGGTAAAACCAGAGCAAGTACAGGCTTTTGAAGTTGGGTATCGTTCTGTAGTTCAAAACGATTTATCAATAGATTTAAATGGTTATTATAATATTTATAATGACTTTATGAATACCTCCAGAGTAATATCACCTTACTACGGAAAAGTAGGTACAGATGCTACAAATCCTGCAGTACAACAAACTTATCAGGCATTGGCATTTGGAGACAGAAGAGTATATCAGGTTTATACCAATACTACTGCAAAAGTTTCTTCTTTAGGTTTTGGAGTTGGTTTAAGCAAAAAAGTATATAAAGATTTTGAATTAGGAGCGAATTACAACTATGCGCAGTTTGATTTTGATCAATCTGAAGACCCAAGTTTCATCGCTGGTTTTAACACCCCAAAACATAGAATTAAAGCGTCTTTAGGTAATTCAAAATTAACTAAAAACTTAGGTTTCAATGTGAATGTAAGATGGAATACAGAATATTTATGGCAATCTTCTTTTGGGGATGGTATGATTCCTGAAAACACCGTTTTGGATGCACAGGTAAATTATGCTTTTCCAAAATTAAAATCAGTTCTTAAAGTTGGTGCTACAAATCTTTTTGGAGATGATTATCTTCAGGTTATTGGAGCTGGAGCAATTGGACAAATGTTGTTTGCTTCGTGGACAATTAATCCATAATTAAGCAGCTAATAATTGATGAGGCAGAGTTTTATTCTATTCAATAGAAAAAACAAATGGAAAGAAGTAATAATTTTAAAAGTACAAACATGAAAAAAAATATAAAATGGCTTTTATTGGTTTCATTAACCATTATGGCAGCTTGTAATAATGATGAAGACAATAATACTCCTGTAGAAGTTCCCGTTACTTCTGGAACTGCAGATTTTTCTAAATTTGTTTCTTTGGGGAATTCACTTACAGCAGGCTTTAGTGACAATGCACTTTTCAAAAAAGGACAAGAAGGCTCTTATACAAATATTATTGCTGCCCAATTCAAATTAGCTGGTGGAGGAGATTTTAAAATTCCTTACATGAATGATAACATAGGAGGATTGTTATTTGGAGGCGCTACAAATCCAGCATTTGGTCCTAGATTAACTTTTAATGGAGTAGGCCCGGTTCCAGTCTCGGGAGTTCCAACGACTGAGGTTTTTAACCCTGCTGTTGTTGCAGCTGGACCTTACAACAATGTAGGTGTTCCCGGAGCAAAAAGTTTTCACTTATTGTCACCAACCTATGGTAGTGCTGCTGGTTTAGCAACGGGAACTGCCAATCCATATTATATTCGTTTTGCACCAAATGGAACAACATCTGTTTTGGCTTATGCAATGTCACAAACGCCTACATTCTTTTCTTTATGGATAGGAAATAATGATGTATTGGGTTATGCAACTACAGGTGGAGATGGAACAAATCCTATAACGCCAATTTCTGGTGCTGCCGGGGTTGGATTTGATGGAACTTATACGGCTTTAGTAAATACATTAACCTCTGCTGGTGCAAAAGGGGTTGTTGCTAACATACCTTACGTAAATACTATTCCGTTTTTTACAACTGTTGGATTCAACCCAGTGCCATTAGCAGCCGCTCAGGTTACTGCTTTAAATTCAGCTTATGCTGGTTATAATGGCGGTTTATTAGCTGCAAAGAATGCAGGATTAATTACAGAAGCAGAAAGATTACAAAGAACTATAAATTTTGTAGCAGGTAAAAATGCAGTGGTAATTATTGATGAATACCTTACTGATATTACTGCAGTAAGTCCTGCATTAATAAAATTAAGACAAACTACAGCAATGGATTATGTAGTGTTAAGTTCTCAAGGTGTTCCTGCCCAAGTGCATTTAGCTGCAGGAAATGGAACTCAATTTCCTTTACAAGATAGATGGGTATTGTCTAAAAACGAAGTTGCTGAACTAAAAACAGCTACTGATGGTTACAATACAATTATAAAAGGTATTGCTGATGCAAAAGGATTGGCTTTTGTAGATGCAAATGCTTTATTGACACAAGTTGCTAACGGGGGAGTTCGTTATGGTAATTTCCACTTAACAAGTTCTTTTGCAGTTGGAGGTGCTTTTTCATTAGATGGCGTGCATCCTAGTCCAAGAGGTTATGCGTTGATTGCTAATAAATTTATAGATGCTATCAATACAAAATACGGATCAACTTTACGTAATGTAGATTTGGGAATTTATCCAATTCAGTATCCGGCAACATTATAAATAAAGCCAGTTTTTTTTAATAGAAAGCCACTCGTTATTATAACGCAGTGGTTTTTTTATTCCACCTAAATTTATATTTTTAGTTATTTGAACCATTTCTTTTATGAATCAAACAAAAACATGGTATTTTTTATAAAAAAAATATTGATTTTATATATTAAAAATTTATCTTTGCGCTCTGAAAAAAGAGGTATTTTCGTTAAACCTAAATAGCTATTTAATAAACACATAAGTAATGTCAAAAGTAATAGGAAAAGTTGCTCAAATCATTGGACCAGTAGTTGACGTAGTTTTCAACGGTAAGGATGTTGAACTTCCAAAAATTTATGATTCACTAGAAATCACTAAAAAAGACGGAACATTGTTAGTTCTAGAAGTGCAATCTCACATTGGTGAAAACACTGTTCGTACCATTTCTATGGACTCTACAGA
>NZ_JBDTTP010000007.1:0-102606 GCF_039930565.1 Flavobacterium sp.
CAGCTTCAAGGTATTTTTTATCTTTTGTAATGATATACAAATCGGCAAAAGTTTCATTAATTCCGCCGTGTTCGGTATCCAAAATTTTCTGAATTTGCTCATTAGAAAGCGGTTTTATCAATTCAATAAACCAATCACCTAATCCTATTAAAACTTTTTTAGATTGTTCATTATCTGTAATTTCATAAGCATCACGTAAACCAGCAAAAAGTTTATGAATATTGTAAATGGGTACCCAGGTATTATTTAATCCGAAAGTGCTTCCATCAATATCTCCATTGTGAATACGCTCCCAAAAAACTTTTCCATTAGGAATACCCCCAACATAGCCGTTGCCATTTTTCGCCTGACAAAGAGCCAGTTCATTTACCATATAATCCAGACGTGTTTTTAGTTCGGTATTTCCCGTACTGGCATACATCATGGCTAAAGCAGACAAATAATGGCCTCCTATATGTCCGTCTAATCCTGAACTTTCCCAATTGCCATATCGTTCAGCTTTCAGTGGTAATCCGGCATCAATCAAATAAGGAGCGAGCAATTTATCTGGATTAAGTTCTAAAATGTATTTTAAATCCACATCCTGAGCATTTTTAAACATTCCGTCAGTTAGCTTGACTTCCTGCAATTTGAATGGCTGCATTTGAGCAAATGAGGATTGAATACAGATAAGTATCAATATATATTTTAAACTTTTGAACTTCATAATTCAGTTTTTTAATAGTTAATCTTAAGGCAGCGATTCGTAACATAATCACATTGTTGAAGTTACTCTATCAAGGCTTTGCATCATTATTTTCAGTAGCATACAAACCTAATAAACAGCCTGTAAAACCACCTGCAACATCAGTTGATAAAATGTCTCCGGAAACCGTTCCTCCTACATTTACAAACTCAGTTCCATTAACAGAATAACCAAATGTATAATCATCTCCATTAGCTTTCATTTGAAGCTGAACAGGCTTTTTAATATCTATTTTAGCACTTGCTACAATTGTAGAGTTTATTGGTGCATCTCTTTTTGTTTTCTGGTTTTTTTGAAGTACAACATAATAGTCCTTATCCTTCATTGTAATACCAAAAACATAATTAGAACCTTCGTTTTGCAGGGCTACAACTCCAGCTAAATCTTTATCTGATTTTGGTTTGTAATCAACAGTTGTTGTCAATAAAAAATTATTGTGCTGTTGACGATAAAACAATGTTGATGTCGGTTTTAAATCTTTTATATTGGTATCAAATGGATTAATTTGCAATCCTTTTTTGGTAATGGCAGTAAATTTTTCACGCGGGCCTCTTAGACCAATCCAACGATAATCTAATTTGTTTGATGTGAAATTATCATTGAAAGTGAAATTTCCATTAGGAAAAAATCCTTCCTTACCTGTTTTATTTTGAGTTACACCTTGTGGCATTTTTAGTTTTGGTTCTAAAGGAATTAAACCATTTTCAAATACTGGAAACTCCCCTGACCAGTCAACTGGCAGTATGAAAGTTTCACGACCTGTATTTACCCTGTTTTTTTCATTAGGCCTAACTGCTAAGAAAACACCATAATATTTATCACCAGGTCCTTTAATCAAATCGGCATGACCTGCCCAGTCTACTTTGTTTTTGCGATCTTTACCAAAATATCTTTGTGTTAAAATTGGATTACTTGGTGCAGGAATAAATGGCCCTTTCGGACTGTCACTTTTAAAAATAACTTCACTATGCCATCCTCCGGTTCCACCTTCGGCACACATCAAGAAATATTTACCGTCTTTTTTATAAAGATGTGGGGCTTCAATCCAAATTGGTTTTTGAGCAGGATCAACTCCTCCATCAACTATAATTTTATCTGAACCGGCAATTACCTTATCATTTTCAACATCATATTCCCACATTTTAATAACACGATGTCCGCTGTAACGTTCCTTCCCTTTATCCGGAGCATCATTATGTACGATATAACCTTTACCATTATCATCAAAGAAAATCGAAGGATCAATACCTCCAAAATCAAGCTTTATTGGGTTTCCCCAACCTTTTTTTGGATCTTTTGTTTTAACGATAATATTTCCAAGACCTCCTGAAAATGCTGTTACAATCATATAGAATGTATCATTATGGGGGTTGTAAGTAATACCCGGAGCATAAACTCCTTGGCTAATACCCGTGTCATGCGGATTGAATTGTGTAACATCATTTAATACACCTCCCAGATCAGTCCAGTTTACTAAATCTTTCGAATGAAAAACCGGAACTCCCGGAAACATCGCAAAAGAGGAACAAACCATATAATAATCATCCCCTTTTTTTGTAATGGCAGGATCAGGATAACATCCCTGTAAAATTGGAGTATAAAACTCATCTGATTTTAATGGATTATCTATATATACCTGATCTTTACCTTCATAAATAAAGTTAGAAAATAATGGCTGGTTTTTCTTCTGCTTGTTTTGACTGTTGGATTCAGTAAAGGAAAATAAAACGATACTCAATAATAACAGTAGCTGTGTGTTTTTCATTACGCTAAATTTTAATTCTTTATTTTTCATTAATTTTTTCTTTTTTCTATTATGTATTTTATACTTCTCATTAGTAAGTATTTATTCTTGTTTAATTTTAATTTTAATTCTAAAATTAAACTTTTAAAAACAACCGATTGTTTTTTTTGAAAAATTTATTACTTTGAGAATTTCCAGTAATCAAAATACATGATATCCTTTTTGGTTTTTCCTTTGAAAACGAAATATACATCATGAATACCGGATACCTTTTTTATATCAATTGTTTGTAGTACCCATCTGTCATCTCCACCTGTCATAGGAATATTTACTGTTCCGATTAAATCCCCGTGTTTACTGTCTAATCTTATTTCCATGGAAACATTACCATTATGGACGGTGCCCATTCGTGCTGAAAATTTTGAAGCTCCTTCTTTACGAAAATCTACTTCTTTTACTTTGGTGAAAGCATCATTGTATTTTGCCGTGATAAAATTACCTACAACATTATTTTTCATTGATTTTACACCTTCAGACCACGCTATTGTTTCTGCTTCCGTCTTAATATAAGGATTTAATGGATTTAAGCTCTTTTTGATACCATCTGTCATGTTCATCTGTATGATAGAACCATCTTTATTAAACTTAGCCTCTTCTACACAAACCGAACGGGTAAAACCACTGCCTCCCGGTAAAGCACCGCTGTGATAGAAAAAATAACTTTTCCCTTTAAAATCAATTATCCCGGGATGATTTGTAAAGGAACTTCCTTGCGTAGGCATTACAACTCCCTGATATTTCCAGGGACCAGTTGGGTTATTACTCGTTGAATATCCTATATGCTCTGATATTGGACCCGCTGCAAAAAATAAATAATAAAGATTATTACGTTTGTACATCCACGGTCCTTCTTCGTAAGTAGTAGGTCTTTTAGGATTCTCTTCGCCTTTGCGCTTGCCAAAAGATTCCTCTGTATTAGGAAATTGCTTAATTTCACCTTCAATAGAAATCATATCTTCATTCAGCTTAACATAATAACAAACCGGATTACCCCAAAATAAATACGCTTGTCCATCATCATCAATAAAAACGGTTGGATCGATATCTGCATTACTATTAGAAACCAGAGGTTTATCTAAAGGATCTATAAATGGACCATATGGGCTGTCCGCTACAGCGACGCCTATTGCCCCTTTTCCTTCTTTTGTCGTTATGGGCACATACATGTAAAATTTTCCATTTCGTTCTATACATTGAGGTGCCCACGCATTCATTTTTGCCCAACTGAACTCTTTATAAGACAGCACTGCTCCATGATCTGTCCAATTGACCATATCGTCTGTTGTATATAACCGCCAGTCATTCATGGTAAACCATGTCGAATCATCTTCATCATGGCTGGTGTATAAATATACTTTGCCATTATATACCATTGGAGCCGGGTCAGCTGTATAATTGGTCTGTATAATAGGATTTTGCGCTCCTGCAACAGAGTAATTCAAGATGATTATAAGTATTGCTATTATTTTACAGCTCTGTTTCATTTTAATTTGTTATTACAAATCCGCCATTAGGTTGTATTGTTATTGACAATTCACCGTTTTTAGGAATTTTTATACTGCTTGTGTAAGTTTGTTTATCATCTTTATCATTGTAGATTTTACAATTTTTACCTGAAAGCATTGGCAGGCTAAGTTTTAATTTTTTCGCTGTCTTTTCTGCATTGATTCCTGCTATATTCCACTTTTCTGCTTGTCTTCTGGCTATTACGCTGTATTTTCCGGGATAACCATCAATAAAAACTGTTTCATCCCACGTGGTTGGAATTTTTTTCATAAAGTCCAATTCAAAGGCTGGGACATCTTTAAGATTGTTTGGCGTTAAAGCAAACATTTGAACAGGGTTTTGAAATAAAACTGCCGTAGCCAATTGAAAAGCGTCAGTTGTTAAGCGCTCTTGTCCTTTTACATTTCCTTTATTCAGGAATTTATTTAGTAAAACACCACCAAATTCCATACTGCCTACCGCATTTCGAATAAAAGGGTGTAATGAAGCAAAATAAGCTTCTTTTTCACGAACATCCTGAGAAAAAATTAGCATCTCTGACGCTATTACTGCTTCACTTCCTACATAGTTCGGGTACATTTTTTCCCAACCTCTTGGAACTGTCGCACCATGAAAAATAATCATCAAGCCATAATCATTAGCATCAGAAAGAATATCCTCATATAATCGCATAGTTTCCTGTTTATCGCCTCCAAAGAAATCAACCTTAAGTCCTTTGACTCCTGCATCTTTAAGCCATTTCATTTCGGTTTTTCGGGCTATTGCTGTGTTCATTTTGTTAAGCGGCGTCATGAAGGCATCATTTGCAGAGCCATTAGAATTGTACCACAAGAACACATCAACATTTTTTGATTTGGCATATTTAATGAGTTCTTTCATTTTTTCATACCCAATTCTTTCATCCCACCATGCATCAATCAAAATATATTCATAATTCATTTCAGCTGCCAAATCAATATATTTAACCTGATCTTCGTAATTCATACTGTTGTCCTGCCAAACTATCCAGCTCCAGGTAGCACGACCCATTTTATAATCCTGTGATGCGCTGTAAAGTGCCTTTACAACATCAAAAGGAATAGTGGTCTCAACAATAGGTTTTAATGTTTCACCAACAGTAATTGTTCTCCATGGAGTAACTCCCGGCAGACTTATTTGTGCTCCAGAACTTCCAAAACCATTATTTTGTTCAGGATTTGGATATTCAACAGTAAATAAACCATCTTTATAAGCGCTTAAATGTGAAGCAGTATACAAACTGCTTACTCCTGTTTCTGACAACAAAACCCATGCTTTATTTCCCAAATGGAAAAGTCCCGGAAATACATAACCGTTCGAAGATGTATTTTTATCTAATGGGGCATCAGCTTCGTAACCACTTTCATAACTTGGTGCAGTACGTGCGAAACCAGTCATTGATTTCATCATTGGAGAAAGAAATGTAGTAGTTGATGACGGGAATTTAAATCCTGTTTTTTCTTCTGAAATTACACAGACTTTAGTGTCTCCCCAAGCCGGTAATTCATATCTAAAAGCAATGTTATTATTACTTACCTGAAATAAAACAGCTATTTTTTGATCTTTGGAATTTGTAAATAAGCACTTTAAAATATTTGCTTTATAGTTTACCTCTGATTGTTTGATTTTATTCTGCTTATATGATTCATCAACATTGGATACAGTTGAATTTATAAAATTCATATTGGTGTTAAAATCCCCTGCATTGGTAATGAACCCTAATGGAGAATCCTCTACTATTATTCCATCCTTGTAATTAACGGAATACATCATTTTTCCACTTTTCAGCACTACATTTACTTTTAGATCGCCATTAGGACTGGAAACCGACATCGTATTTTGAGAATGAACTGCAGAAAAAACAATCAGGCAGTATAAAACAATTAATTTTTTCATTTTTTTCTTATTTAATAAATTTCCATGCATTGAAATTAAACAATTCCCCTTGTCCTCCTTTGAAAACAAAAAACAAATCATGCACACCTTTTACTTTTTTTACTTTGCTGGTAAAAGTTTTCCAGCTTGTGGCTCCACCCGTATTCTCTATTTGACAAGTAGTAATAATTTCTCCGTCTGGCTTATCTAAATGTATCTCTATAATCCCTGTATTTAATGATGCTGTAATAAGGTTTATTTTTTTAGGAGATTTTGTAAAATCAACTCCTCTTATCTGAATAAAATCGCCATTATGAATTTGAGTAACATACACGCCTGATACATCACTATCTGTCTTAACTCCTTTACTCCAAGCCATTGTCTCGGCTTCAATTCGTGAGAAAGGATTTAATGTTTCTATTTGCTCAGGTCCGTCTTTTGTAAAATAAGGATGGTTTTGAATAGTCCCGTCTTCATTATAAATAATTCTGTCAGCGTCTACAGAACGTCTTTCATAAAATGTAGAAGTTTCGCTTTTAATCAAATCGTAAGTATGTCCAAAACAATATGATTTTCCTTTAAAATCTATGATACCGGGATGGTTACCTCTGGTTTTATCACTTGCATCAACAATCATTCCTTTATATTCCCACGGACCTAAAGGAGAATTACTCATAGAATAACCAATTCCTTCGGGACAACAGGTTGAAGCATAAGACAAATAATAATGATTATTTTTTTTCCAAACCCATGGTCCTTCCTGATAATTTTTAGGCTTGGTAGCTTCTTTTACAATTTCACCAGAATAAGATATCATATCTGCATTGAGTTTCACGTAATATAAATCCGGATTTCCCCAATACAAATAGGCCTGACCGTCATCATCAATAAATGGACTAGGATCTATATCATTCCAGACATGATCAGAATTAATCAGTTTTTTACCAATTGGATCCTTAAACGGACCATACGGACTGTCTGATACTAAAACTCCTATACCTCCGCCATGCATTGGACAATATAAGTAAAATTTACCATCACGTTCAATACACTGTACAGCCCAGGCACCATTGTCCTGCTTCGCCCATTTAAAATCTTTTAAGGAAGCTACTATTCCATGTTCTGTCCAGTTGATCATATCAGTAGATGTGTAGAGAAGCCAATTCAGCATTTTAAAACCTTTTGCATCATCTTCATCATGTGAAGTATAAAGAAATATAGTATCATTATGCACCATTGGTGCAGGATCTGCAGTATATTTTGTTTGGATTATCGGTTGTTGGGCTTTAACCGTTGAAATATTCAGAAGAAATATTAACCCTAAAGTTAATAGCATCTTAACATTATGATGTTTTGAAAATTTATTCATAGTAATTATAATAAATTAATAATATGTTACCACTTAATTATTATTATAAATCCTGGAGCTAAAACTTATCCAAGAGATTTATAACCTAACATTGTAATTATTATTGCTATTGATTCATACTTATTTACAATAAACATAAATCTAAAATAATGAAAAAGCCGAAAGGGATTAAACTTCCGGCTTTTAATTTAAACTAACACTAATACCAGTTAAAAACTAATTATGTAAATAAACTAAGTATTAACTTTTTAAAAATTCAACTCAAAATTTTAATATTAAATTGTGGGGCAATTATATCTATAAATTTTAAAGATATCCTGGATTCTGATATGCAGCTTTTTCAGCAGCAGTCATTTCCATACCATCTAACTGACCTTGAGGGATCGGACGCAAATAATGATGAGGATCTATTGTTCTGGTAACAACTACTGGAGTATGATCTCCAACATTTGGTCCACCAATTGTATATTTACCCGCAAGCTCATTCCATTTTTGTGTTCTTACTAAATCATACCAACGGTAACCTTCTCCATAGTATTCACGGGAACGTTCTGCCAAAATATAATTAATATCAATTATTGCAGGAGTTGAGCTTACCAACAAAGCACTATTGTCTGCAGTTTTTGCTACTCTTCCATTATTGTCCCAACGCCATTTTCCTGCACGGGCGCGAATTACATTGATAAGATCTCTGGCAGTCATGCTACCTGTTGCTCCTTTTACTGCTGCTTCTGCCGCAACAAAGTAAAATTCAGAGAATTTAGCAATTGGAAATGGTCTTGTGCTACCAGCATTAGGCTGTCCTAATCCTCCACCATTATCAGTACGATATGGACCTAATTTCCAGAATCCTGGATAGGTTCTTCTACTTATTCCTAATGGAGAAATTACATAATCAGCTCTGCCCGGTAAAACTCCTGCACCAATATTGCTTGCAGATGTTGCAGAATAAGTAATTGCTGTTCCTGGTTCATCATTCAGGAAAGTTAAAATGGCTTCACCTGGTTTTACCGGTAAATCATTAGCATTATTAAGCGTTGCTACATTCGTTAATCCTGTTCCTGCCAGATTCCAGTTTCCACGGTATACTGTAGAAAATGTTCCGTCATATCTTGAATCATTTGTTTTATCTGCAAATGTATTGGTAAAAACTTCAATAGTAGGTGCCATTCTTACCCAAGGGCGACCTAAGAATTGGTCAGCTGCACGCTGTACACTAGAAACTGCTTTTCCATCTGCCGGATTTATACTTCTAATAGAGGTGTAATCCCATGTTGACATCCATCCTGCAAAATGATCTGGTGAACCTCCGCTACCGTTTGTAAGACTTCCTCCATTATAATATTCACTTGCCTGAGTATGGTCTGCATACAGCATCATTTCTTGATTACGGTCATTAGATCCTAAGTTTACATCGTAATAGTATGGCAATAATCCATATGATCCAGGATTATTAATACCATCTAAAGACAAATTATAAGCCTGCTGAAAATACCATTGCGCATTATGCCCGTCAGGATCTGTTCTTGGTGTATCAGGATAGGTTGGAACATTATTTGGGTTTTCTAACCACCATCCGTAAGTAAGGTAGGCTTTAGCCAATATTAAACGTGCTAAAGTCTTTGTTGCTGTTCCTGTAAACCTTGGAGCAGCAGGTAATTCATTTATAGACGCTATAAGATCAGGAAAAATAGTTTTCGTGTAAACTTCGGTTACAGTATTTCTCTTAGAAGTTCTGGAAGGTTTAAGATTAAATTTTAACTCGCCCTGTCCTAAATCTAAAGGAACACCTCCAAACGTCTGCACTAATAAAAAATAATCAAAAGCTCTAAAAAATTTAGACTCAGCAATTACACTACTTGCTACACCAACGGCTGGACCATTTTCAATAATTCCATTTGCAGTATTGATATCACTAAATGAATTATTCCACAATACATCTGCTCTGCTTGAATTAGGATTAATCACCCCAACACCCGATAAATCATGGTCTTTAAAATTTCCGTCTGCCTGTTGTGCATAAGTGTGTTCATCTGTACCTGTCTGAGTAGCATTGTAAAAATATGCCTGCCCATATATCCATCTCAAATGTGCATAGTGCGAGGTAATTCCCTGAATTATACCCTGTTGGGTTTTAAAATATTCTGGTTCGTAGAAATCATGCGGTTTTTCTTCTAAAATATCAGAGCAGCCTGTAAAGGAGAACAAAACTACTGATCCTATAATTAATTTTTTAAAAATATATCTTTTCATAGTTCTTCTTGATTAAAATGTTAAATTAAGTCCTAATAAATAATTTCGGGTTGTAGGTGTATTGGTTCCAATAACCAAAAATCTACGTTGGTAAGAAGCTACAGCCTGGTTTTCATCTCCAAATGAATTTGTTTCAGGATCCATTCCTGACATTTTATGGTAAGGAGAGAAAAATACAAAAGGATTTTGTGCAGTAAAATAAAGTCTTAATTTTTCAATTCCTAAATTTCTCATAAACTCCTGATCTAATGTATAACCTAACGTTATTGCTCTAATTTTAACATAAGAAGCATCAAAATAACTCATTGTTGACATGTATTTTGGGTTATCACCACTTCTTAGACCGTATGGGTTAGGATATTCAGCATCTCTGTTATCAGGTGTCCAGTAATCTACATCTACATTACTTCTTCTACCATTAAGAAGGTTAAGGTAACTAGCTCCTCCATATAAAGTACTTACTAATACACCTCCGCTTTTAAATGCTCCAACTGCAGAGAAATCAAAACCTTTATAACTTAAATTAGTATTAAAACCTCCCTGAAAATCCGGATCAGTTTCAATTATCTGTCTGTCACTTGCATTAATGGCACGAGTTGGCGAACCATCCGGATTGTAAGTTCCATTATATTTAACCTGGATAGATCCTACAACAGTTCCTGCATCATTAATTCCATATTTCTGGTTAGGCTCCAATATTGACATATATGGATCTCCCTCTTTCCAAAGACCAACTTTCTCATAATCATAAATCGAATTGATATTATAACCAACAAACCAAGAGTTAGACTCATCCCTTGAAGCTCCTGATGCCAATTTAACTAATTTATTCTCATTTGCATATAAGTTAAAACCTACTGACCAGTTTAAACCATTTGGATTATCAAGAATTACTCCGTTTAGAGATATTTCGTAACCTTTATTTTCACTTTCTCCAACATTCGCTACATAACTTCCAACACCAGATGTTACCGGAAGATTTACCCTTTGTAAAAGATCTTTTGTATTCGTTTTGTAATATTCAATTGTACCGGACAAACGGTTATTAAAGAATCCAAAATCCAATCCATAATTCCAGGTTGTAGAATACTCCCATCCTAAATTATCATTAGTCAATTCTGTAACATATACTCCTGTTGCATTTGTAGCTCCAAAATTATAAGGTCTGGTACTCAAAGATCCTAAAGTAGAATATGGATTTACAGCCTGATTAGAAGTTTCACCATAACCAGCACGTAATTTTAATAGATTTACCCATGAAAGTTTCTTCACAAAAGATTCATTAGAAACTGTCCAACCTGCAGAAACTGCCGGATAAGTGACCCATCTCTTATCTTTAGATAATCTTGATGAACCGTCCGAACGAACTGTTCCTGAAATAAAGTATTTATTATCGTAGGAATACATTGCTCTTGCCATGTAGGAACTTAACCCCCATTGTGTGTAATCCTGATCTCCAGGAGGTATAATTATTGGCTCTTCACTCTGACCTAAGTTGTAAAACTGAAATGCATCAGAAGTAATTCCTCTTCTTGTTATTCTGGAAGTATTACCCGTGTATTGCTCATTCGAATACAGTCCAACAAAGTTTATAGTATGCTTATCCGCAAAAGTCTTATCATATGATACTAAATTCTCGATAAGCCATTGAGTTGACATCTCATTTCTTATTGCTGCTTCTGATAATGTAGTCGCATTTACATCAAATACTCCTTGTCCTTCATAATATCCGCTGTTAGCTACACGAAAATTTAATCCGGTATTCATTCTGTATTTTAATCCATCTACTCCAGGAATTTTAACTTCAGCAAAAATATTATTATAAGAACTAAAAGCTTTATTTAAGTTAACATAAGATTCTCCCAGATTGTTAATAGTTTCTCTATTATACACCCAGTTTTCATCGAGTGGCATCCTAACAGTTCTCTTCAAAGACCCATCTGCATTATATGGATTAGCTAAAGGAGAAGTTCCCAATACAGTACCTGTACCTATGTTATCTCCATTTGTAATTGCATAATTACTATTTGTATTGAATCCAAGACGAAGTGCTTTTCCTATCTGTTGGTCTAAACCTGCTCTAAGTGTGAAACGCTCAAAATTTTGACCAGGCAATACCGCCTCTTCTTTATAATAACCCAAACCTGCATTGTAAGCTCCACCTTCAGTTCCTCCTGTAACACTTAGATCATGACTAATCATTTCACCAGCTCCGTAAAGCCCGTCCTGCCAATTAGTATTTGTACTTCTTGATTCATCCAATCCATCAGTAGCATATAAACGAGCAGCGGTACGAAGCGCACCGAACTTAGCACCATCCATCATATCATATTGACTAAAAACTTGTTTAATACCACTAAACCCATTGTAATTAAATGTAGCCTTTTGGTTTTTACGTCCTTTGTTACTTGTAATTAATATAACTCCATTCGCACCACGTGAACCATAAATAGCAGTTGCAGAAGCATCTTTCAAAATATCAACAGATTTGATATCAACTGGATTAATATCTCCAATTTGACCAGCAAAAGGAACACCATCAAGAACAATCAAAGGATCATTGCTTCCTGTAAGAGATCTTGTACCACGGATACGAATCTGCATAGCTGCTCCAGGTTTTGAAGAAGTTTGTAATAATTCAACACCCGCTAATCTTCCTTGTAATGCTTGTGTTACGTTGGCAGACTGCACTTCGTTCAGTTCTCTACCACCGATTGAAGCTACCGATCCGGTTACAGCTTCCTTACGCTGAACACCATAACCAATAACAACAACTTCTTTTAAGGAATTGGAATTTTCTTCTAAAACTACATCGATTTTAGATTTTCCCTGAACGCTTACTTCTTTAGTATTTAATCCTAAAAAACTGTATACCAAAACAGCATTAGCAGGGACATTCGTAATAGTATAGTTACCATCAAAACCTGTTGCAGCACCATTTTTAGTTCCCTTTACGATAACATTGGCACCAGGTATTGGACCATTGGCATCAGATACAGTTCCCGAAACTGTTGATTGTGCATTAGCATTCACAGAAAACATAAACATCAGGATTAGAAACCCCAGACATTTAAAGAATTGTGATTTACTTTTAGTTTTAAAAAAGTTAGTCATAAAAAATGATTTTAATTAATATTTAGTTAGTTAGTCAATAAGTGTATTTGTCACAAATGTAAAAAAAACTACGTAATGAACAATCGGTTGCGTTGTTTTTTTTTATGAATTACAAAAAAAATACTAATAATAATAACACTATATTGTTTTATAATTTAAAATAAATGCGATTAATTTAAAATTTAGCTTAATACACTTTAAAAAAATAAATAAAATAGTGCCATTAAGAGTATTTTAAGAAAATAAAATAAAAAATCAATTTCAGAAGAGAATCCGATTAAAAGAACTTATTAAAAATAAATTTGAAATATAAATAATGTTAAAAACTGCTTATAACATGAATTATATCATTAAATATGGATAATACAGGCTGCTTTTTTAGAAATCATTTATAAAAGAATATTATTAAATATCAAACAATCGGTTGTTCTAAAGTTTATAAAATTTTAAAATTTCATTACTTTTATGAAAGAAATTTACGAATAAAATAAAGTTAAAAATTTATATTTTACCAAAAATGAAGACATTTTCAGATCCACTTTTAATTAGGCAATGCAGTTATAAATAAATAAAAAATAAAAATTGATTAATTGTAAATGAGTATATAATCGATATTTGAATAAAAAGATTATCATATGAGTATTGTTGCAATCAATAAGAATAATACTTTTATTTATATTTATAAAGAGTATAAAATATAAAAAAAGTTAAAGACATAATTAAGCCACTTCCGATATTCTAACAATAAATACAAGCAAAAAAAAAAACAGCCGCAAGGGTTTCCTGCAACTGTATTAATTATTCAAATATAATTTAAACAACTTTAAATTATAAATTCATCTTTTTGGCATCTTCAACAAATTGTTTTAATCCAATATCAGTCAAAGGATGTTTTAATAACCCTTTTATAGAAGACAAAGGTCCGGTCATTACATCTGACCCTACTTTTGCACAGTTAACAACATGCATAGTATGTCTAATTGAAGCTGAAAGAATTTGGGTTGGAAAAGCATAATTATCATATATCTCTCTGATTTCAGAAATAAGATGCATTCCATCAGTCGAGATATCATCTAACCTGCCTAAAAATGGTGAAACATAAGTCGCACCAGCCTTTGCTGCAAGCAATGCCTGTCCAGCAGAGAAAACCAAAGTAACATTTGTTCTAACTCCTTTATCCGAAAAATATTTGCATGCTTTAATACCATCAGCGATCATTGGTAATTTAACTACTATCTGGCTATGTAAAGCAGCTAATTCCTCACCTTCTCTTATCATTCCATCAAAATCGGTAGAGATAACTTCAGCTGAAACATCACCATCAACGATATTGCAGATATCAAGATAATGTTTTAAAATATTGTCTTTTCCGGAAATTCCTTCTTTAGCCATTAAAGATGGATTTGTAGTAACGCCATCTAAAACTCCTAATGCCTGGGCTTCCTTAATATCTTCTAAATTTGCAGTGTCTATAAAAAATTTCATTTGTTTTAATTTTAATTAACTTAGTTGTTAATAGGGTTAATAGTTTTAAAAATTATAGAAAACAGAAGAAGTTAAAGTTGACTAATATAATTGATCATAAGTTATTATGGAATTAGAATAATCAACTTTAACTTCTTACTATCATAGATCTATAAAATTTACCTATATATATTGATTGATGATATTTTCAAACAATTCTTGTTTACCACTTTGTAAAGATAGTTCACCATTTTGGTTAGCAAGGTCATAAAGATCTTTAAGGTTTAACTTTCCATCAGCGAAATCTTTACCTTTTCCAGAATCAAAAGAACTATATCTTTCTTTTCTTAATTTTTCGTAAGGTGATGAAGTGATGATTTTATCTGCAGTCAATAAAGCTCTTGCAAAAGTATCAGCACCACCAATGTGAGCAAGGAAAACATCTTCCATGTCAGTTGAATTTCTTCTAATTTTTGCATCAAAATTAACTCCACCACCTTGTAATCCACCTGCTTTTAAGAAAACAAGCATTGCTTCTGTAGTTTCCTGAATATTGTTTGGAAATTGATCTGTATCCCAACCATTTTGATAATCACCTCTGTTTGCATCGATACTTCCTAACATTCCTGCTTTTGCAGCTACTTCAATTTCATGTTGAAAAGTGTGCTGTGCCAAAGTTGCGTGGTTAACCTCAATATTAATTTTGAAATCTTTATCCAAACCGTATTCTTTTAAGAATCCAATTGCCGTTGCAGAATCAAAATCGTATTGATGTTTTGATGGTTCCATTGGTTTTGGTTCAATAAAGAAAGTTCCTTTAAAACCCTGAGATCTTGCATAATCTCTTGACATTGTTAAGAATTGAGCCATATGGTCTAATTCTCTTCCCATATCTGTATTCAAAAGAGACATATAACCTTCTCTTCCTCCCCAGAATACATAGTTTTCTCCATCTAAAGCTATAGTTGCATCCAAAGCTAATTTTACCTGTCCACCTGCTCTTGCTACTACATTAAAATCTGGATTAGTAGCAGCACCGTTCATAAATCTTGGATTCGAAAAACAGTTTGAAGTTCCCCAAAGCAATTTTATTCCGGATTCGGCTTTTTTCTGTTTTAAATATTCAGTAATTGCCGATAAACGTCTTTCAGACTCAGCAAAAGTTGGTCCTTCAGCTACTAAATCATAATCATGAAAACAGAAATAATCAAATCCCATTTTACTTATAAATTCAAAAGCAGCATCAGCTTTATCTTTAGCAGCCTGAACCGCATCTGAAGATTGATCCCAGGCAAAATTTTGTGTTCCCGGTCCAAACGGGTCACTTCCCTGTCCACAGAAAGTATGCCAGTAAGCAATAGCAAATCTAAAATGCTCACGCATTGTTTTACCAGCAACAACTTGTTCTGGATTGTAATATTTAAATGCTAAAGGATTATCAGATTCTTTTCCTTCAAATTTAATTTCGCCAATACCTTTAAAGTATTCTTTATTTCCTAAAACTATCATTTGTTTTTTATTTATTTGTTAATATTAGTTCTAACTCTTGTTTCCATTTTTGATACGCCTTTTCATAAGGCTCTTTATTTTTCAGCGGTAAAAAGGTCATTACGTGATCGTTGGTCGTAATACTGGAACCAAATTTATTGTAATCACCATCTCTTAAACCTACTGCTCTTGCAGCACCTACTGCTCCGGTTGTATTGTAAATTTCTATTTCATGCCCAATTAACGTAGCAACTGTATTAGAGAAAATTTCTGAGCGGAATAAATTATCATTTCCAGCTCTGATCACGTTTATAGTCGCATTATCATCCTTTAAACATTCCATTCCATATACAAATGAGAAAGCGATTCCTTCTAAAGATGCCCTGAATAAATGGGAACTGTTATGAATATTTAAGTTGATGTTTAAAAAGTGAGTTCCGATATTTTTATTATTGAACATTCGCTCAGCTCCGTTTCCGAATGGAATTACAACCACTCCATCAGAACCGATAGCAATTTTTGAAGCTTTTCTGTTCATTGTTTCATAGGTTTCATCACCCATGTTATTGCGTAACCAACGGTATTGAATTCCTGCTCCGTTTATGTTTAACAACTTACCAATTCTCGGATTTTTTTCTTCGTAATTAACATGTACAAAGTTATTTACCCTATTGGTTTTATTCCCTGAAGGTATTCCGCTTACCGCATAAAATACTCCAGAAGTTCCACCAGTAGCAGCCACTTCACCCGGATTTAAAACATTTAATGATAATGCATTATTAGGCTGGTCTCCTGCTCTGTAAACTACTGGAATACCAACTGGAAGTCCCGATTCTTTTGAAGCTTTCTCAGTTAAAACTCCCTGAGATGTAAAATTTTCTACAATTGTAGGTGTTAATGACTGATCAATTCCATAATAATCCAATAACCAGTTGGCTACTTTATTTTCTTTATAATCCCAAAGCATTCCTTCAGACAAACCGTTTTTAGTTGTTGTGACATCTCCGGTAAGTTTGTAGGCGATATAATCACCCGGAAGCATGTATTTATAGATTTTGCTATAAATTTCAGGCTCATTTTCTTTTACCCATTTAAGCTTTGAAGCAGTAAAATTTCCCGGAGAATTCAATAAATGCTCAGAACATTTTTCTTGTCCAATTTCGGCATAAGCTTTATTTCCAATCTCTACCGCTCTACTATCACACCAAATAATAGAATTTCGTAATGGCTCACAATTTTTATCAACAATAACCAGTCCGTGCATTTGATAGGAAATACCAACGCCCGTAATTTTTGACGGATCAATATTTGCCTCACGAATGGCTCTTTTAGTGACTGTACAAATGTGCTTCCACCAAATTTCGGGATCTTGCTCTGCCCAGTCGGAATGAAGTGAAACGATTTCCATTTCATTTTGCGGTTCATTCAGAACAATTATTTTTTTGCCTGTTTCGGCTTCTACCAAGGCTGCCTTGACAGATGAACTTCCAATATCATATCCTATATAATACATAATTTATAATGATTCTCTTAATATTAATTTTGTTGGTACATAACACTGAACAACCTCATCATGCGTAATAAATGCCGCAGCTTTTGTTCCTAATTCCTTAAAGTCAGTAGAAACTACTGATATTCCTTTATAAATAAATTTTTTCATTGGTGTTTCATTGTAAGACAAAAAACCAACATCCTTTCCAGGCTCAAAATCCTTTTCTTTACATTGTTCTAAAAAATGACCTAAAACCCTGTCACTAATACTTATATAAGCAATCCCACTTTCTATGTTGAACTTTTTTGGATCTGTAATAATTTCATATTTTAACTTAAAATCAATACAGAATTTTTTAAAAAACTCTAATGTCTCTTTCGGATGATTTGTATAATCAGGATAAATAAAATGAACACTTTTATACTTTTTAAACAAATCAACAGCCTCTTTCAGGGATTCATAAAATCCATTTCCGAAATCCTGAAAAATATAATTATTTTCTTTTTTAGAATGTATATTCCAATCAATCAAAAGCAATTTTTCATTTGAAATAGATGATAAAATTGAAGAAACTTCCTTATTATCAAAATTCATTACTACATATTTATAATACTTTCCAACACTATTATTAATTATTGTTTTGAAGACATCAATGTTATAATGATGGAACTGTACATCTGTGATAACATTATCCGCTAAATTATTCACAAATGAATGATATAAAACTTCTTTATATGCCTTAAAAGTATCCAATACCAAAAGCACTTTTCTGGTTTCCCCAGAAACATAATATCCTTTATTAGGAACAGAATCAATTGTTTTTTGGTCTTTTAATATTGAATATGCTTTAAAAACTGTATCTCTTGAAAGCTGATTGTTTTTACAAATACTATTAACAGATGGAAGTAAATCTCCTTTTTGCAAAATATTCTCTGCAATAGCATTATTTATTCCATTAACTAATTGTTGATATTTAGGAATGTCACTATCATGATTAATAACAAATACAAATTTTTCCTGTTCAGCGTTTTGCATACTATTCCGTTCTGTTCTGGTATGCTAAAGTAGTGGATCTCAATTTATAAAAAAAATATATTTTAGTTAAATTTGTTATTTTTTTTCTCAGAAAAAAAGGGACTAATCTAAGATTAGCCCCTGTGTATTGATTTCTACAGAATTAAATTTAAAAGATGTTTTACAGTACTTTAAATCTTAATCTACTAATCTTCTTATTCCGTAAGGATCAATTGTAATTATTTTGCCATCCTCCAAATAATCAATTTTAGTTACTTTCATACTTCTTAAATGAGTTATACCCTTAGAAAGACTTGAATCGTGATAAAATAAATACCATTCATCTTCGAATTTACAAATAGAGTGATGCGATGTCCATCCGATAACAGGATTTAAAATTCGACCCTGATAGGTAAAAGGACCATACGGAGTATCACCAATTGCATAACAAATATAATGTGTGTCACCGGTAGAATACGAAAAATAATATTTATCATTGTATTTATGAACCCAAGAAGCTTCAAAAAATCGACGGTCATTATCACCAGCCTTTAAAACTTCCCCATTCTCATCAAAAATTATAATCTGTTTTGGTTCTTCGATAAATTCCAACATATCATCAGTCAGCATAGCAACTAATGGTCCTAACGCAGGTTCATTATCTGATGGCTCTTCATTGTTTTCATTGTACTTATTGTCCCTGTATTTTTGAAGCTGGCCACCCCAAATTCCTCCAAAATACATATAATATTTTCCGTCTTCGTCTTCAAAAACAGCCGGATCAATACTATAACTTCCGTTAATAGCCTTTGGCTCAGCTTTGAAAGGACCAACAGGAGAATCACTAACAGCAACACCAATCTGAAAAATTCCATCAGCTTTTTTAGCAGGAAAATACAAGTAATATTTTCCGGCTTTGCATGCAGCATCTGGAGCCCACATTTGTTTCTCAGCCCAGGCGACATCATTTACGTGAAGGGCAACACCATTATCTACCGCTTTTGATGTAATGCCATCCATTGAAAAAACATGATAATCTTCCATTCCAAAATGATCGCCGTTATCATTGAAAGGAATCCCTGCATCAATATCATGCGAAGGATAAATATAAATTTTACCGTTGAATACATGAGCCGAAGGATCAGCTGTGTACATATGAGAAACCAAAGGTTGTGAAATCGCTAATTTATTAATTTCTTCAAAATTAATTTGTTCAATACTATCTTCAGGCATAGTGATATCTTTATGTTTTAAATTATAATTAAGCTCTTCTTTCTTTAAGGTCAGCTTCTATCTGTACTTCCATTTTTTTATTGATCTTATAGAAAAACAATAACGCAACACCTATTAAAAATGGAATGGAAGGAAAAATGCTGACCAATAATTTTATTCCGTTAATTGCCGTTTCTGTTTGAGATAATGAGTTTGGAACATAATGAAAATATCCCAAAAATAAAGTTGTTAATGCTCCCCCAATACTCAAACCAGCTTTTAAACCAACCATCATTGCAGAAAATATAATGGCTGTTGCGCGTCTGTTGTTTAACCATTCTGAGTAGTCAGCAACGTCAGCAATCATAGCCCAAAGAATTGGAATCGTTATTCCATAGAAGAATCCATGTAAAATCTGGGAGAAAAATATTAAACTAATAGAAGCTGGCGGGAAAAAATAAAACGCCATAACAAACAAAGTAGAAATGAATAAAAACAATCCAAATACATTTCTTTTTCCATATTTATCAGCCAGACTTTTCGACAAAGTAATTCCCACAATCATAAAAATAATACCACCTGCATTGAATAATCCAAATCCTGCCGAAACAGGATCTGTTCCAAAATGATTTAAACCTATGTTTGATAATACATCCAGAATGGGCTGTATAAATAGAGCGAGCTGCTCTTTATTTACATAATTCTCAAAATAATAAACATACGATCCGCCCTTCATCGCTAAAGTAATAAATACTAAAGTAGTCAGGCACAGCATTATAATCCATGGCTTATTTTTCATTAAATCTCCCAAATCTTCCCTTACACTTGATTTTTGTTCAGGCTTTGGAATAATACGTTCTTTTGTAGTTAAAAAAGTAATTAATAACATTACAGTACCAACAATAGCTAAAACTGTCATTACCTTTTCTATCCCAATTGCCTTATCTCCATTTCCTGCACTTTTAATAATGCCCAGCATAAAAACCTGAACAAAAAATTGTGCAAACATAACAGCAACAAAACGATAAGAAGACATACTGTTTCTTTCTTTCATATCACCTGTAATAACTCCACTTAAAGCTGAATAAGGCAAGTTGTTACTGGCGTAAAAAAGCAATAATAGGGTGTACGTTACTACGGCATAAATAACTTTTCCATGATAGGAAAAGTCAGGAGTTGAGAAAGCCAATAAAGCCACAGCACCTAAAGGTATCGCCGTCGCTAAAATCCAAGGTCTGAATTTTCCCCATTTTGTACTGGTCCTGTCTGCTAAAACTCCAATTATAGGATTAAAAACAAAAGCAGCAATCAAACCTACAACTAACATAATTATAGAAGAATCGGTAGGAGATAATCCATAAATATCAGTGTAAAAATAGGCTAAATATGTCATTAATGTTTGAAAAACCAAGTTGGCTGCGAGGTCGCCCAGACTATATCCTATTTTTTCCTTAATAGATAATTTTTGAGAAATTAAATTCATTATTTATGTTTTATTTGGTTAGTTGTGGTTAGTCAAAATTAAAATCATTTGCTTTTGTAATAAAATCTTGCTAATAATAGCCAATTTGGGGCGCAAGATAAATAATATTTTAATAAAACAATCGGTTGTGTGAAAATTAAATATAGTAATTTAAATTTTACCGACAGACCTCTATTATTTTGACAGATTCCCCAAAATCAAAATTCTATTTTTTAGGTTGTTTTAATTCCAATACGCTATTATATGCTTTTTTAGAAATTAGTTGAGTATCAAACAATAAAGGATAATTTGTTCTGCCTTTTATTGGCCATCCATTTAACCAGGACTGACCGTCATAAACACCCCAAAATGTTACTCTGCTAATTTTATCTTTATGTTTTAAGAATAGTTTAAAAATAGAAGCATAACGATCGGCTAATTTATTTTGAATTGAATCAGGCAGTGCTTTCGGATAAGGATTCATTTTTGCACTTCCTTCAAAATTTTGATTTACATCTGCTCCTTTTAAATCCCATGGGTTTGGTAAAACCGTAATATCTAATTCAGTAAAAGCAACTTTAACTCCAAGTGCTGAATACTCCAAAATACTTTTTTCAATTTCTTCTAATGAAGGGCTTTCTAAACGCCAGTGTGCCTGAATACCAACTCCGTCAATTTTTCCTCCACCAGCTTTGATTTTTTTTATCAAATTAATGTTTCCTGCCCTTTTAGCCGGTTCTTCATTATTGTAATCATTGTAATATAAGTCTACTTTTGGATCGGCAGCGGCAGCCAATTTAAAAGCATCAATAAGATAGCTTTCTCCAAGTGTGTTTAAAAAAACTGATTTTCTTAACGTACCATCCTCATTTAAAGCTTCGTTAACAACATCCCAGGAATCAATTCTACCTTTATATTTAGAAACAATCGTAGTGATATGATCTTTCATAAAAGCTTTCATTTCTGTACTGTCTTTAATTTTTTGCATCCATGGAGCCAATTGGCTGTGCCAGATTAAAGTATGCCCATGAATAAACATTTTATTTTTTTCTCCATATGCAACAAATTTTTCCGTTAAAGCAAAATCATATTTGTCTTTTTGCGGGTGTACAAACATTGATTTCATTATATTTTCTGCGGTAATGGCATTAAATTCTTTACGAATTAACGAATCAACTTTTGCATCTTTTTCTTCAATTTGATCAGCGCTTAAAGCGGTACCTATATAAAAATCGTTCTTATAGGCGTTTTTTAACGAGGTTACCTCTTTTTTTGAAGTACAATTTACAAACAGCAATGATGTTATTGCCAGTAAATAAGGTTTGATAAATTTCATAATGTTGTTTTTGGTTAAATAGTTATTTCTTTTCAAAACTTTGTGGAGGACCTAAATATGATTTTAAAATTTCTCCTGATTCTGTTTCAATTACAATTTTTTGAAGCACCAGTGCTGGATCCATCCCATATATTTTTAAAATATGTTTTCCTGAATTTTCGATGCTATGTAAAGATGTAATTACTTTTATGTTATCAGCAACAGAGGTATTCCAGCTTCTTTCTGTACTATCCTGATTAAGATTCATGATTTGAGGTCTTTCAGTGTCAAAACCAATTCCGTATTTCAAACCATTTCCGTTTTTAAAGTTAATCGTTGGTGAAAAAAATGCATATACTTTTACATCTCCTTTAGTAAAGAAATGAATATCATATTCTAATATTGGGGAATTTTCAGAAATTGCCAGAGTTGAGAAATTAGAAGGCTTTAAAGTCACTCCTGATTCAGTTTTACCAATATTAGGAATGGTTGTCCATTTTATATCTGAATTAGTTGCTCTTGAATAGTTATGTGCATTTATTGACACAAAACCTTTATTTTCAACAAAACCTTTAATTTGCCCTGAATCAACATTTTTCGTATTTATAATTACCGTAAAGTTTTGATTATTTGCTGTGATTGTAAATTGGTCTTTAACATCACCTTTTGGGACTTTTTTCCAATCAATACTTACTAATATCCTTTCTTCCTGATTGATTTTTCCCTTAGATTTTGAAAACTTGATCCAATTAGCCTTAGAGCTTATTTTAAAATCAAAAGATTTTGTTCCCCTATTAAATAAATCAAAGTAATTAGTGTTGTTTTCCAAAGAGCTAAAAGTAGGTAACACAATTTCTGTAGTGCTATTTGGCCAACCTTTTTCAGAACCTTCTATCGCAATTCCAGCCTCTGATGTATTCGGTAACTCAATAATTTTTGTTTTCGGAATTACATTCTTTTTTGGTTCCTGCCAGGATGTGTAACCAATGTGAACTTGAGACATCATATGATTCCATTTTCCATTTGCCAGTTTGGTATGATAATAATCAGTTAACAGGCTATCTTTTGTAAACAATTCTTTAACTTGCTTTGCATATGAATTGGCAGAAGCGCGACCCTGACTTGCATATAATTGATTTTTTGCTGTCGCAACATATAATTCATTTATGTTGGTGCTCGCTAAAACAGGAAACAACACCAACTGATAAAAAGCATCTTTATATTCTGGTTTTAATTTATTATTAATAGAATTCGCTTTATCAGCTAGTTTTTTATAATCGTCAATTACATTTTCTGCTTCATTATAATTTGTCAGGCTATACGTTTTCTCATTTAGCAATTCAGGTTTTCTGCGTGCATTGTATTTGGCGTATAATTTCAAAATTTCAGCAATATCTTCTGGATTTTGATTCCCAAAATTATCTTTTGCCCATTGCACATAATACTGATCTATATTGTTAGCATTGAAAGCTTCAGGATTCCACGCCATATCCAGAAAAAACTCCATTGGAAATTCCATTGGCTTAATATCACCTACATTCACTATCCAAATTTTATCAACTCCATGTTGATAAGCCAAGTCCATTTGCTCCCAGGTGCGTTCAATTTGATTTGTATTAATCCATTTATAATTTCTTGGCCCGCCCACATAATCAAAATGGTAGTAAATTCCGTAGCCCCCTTTTCGTGGTTTTGCGTCCAGTTCCGGCAACTTTCTGATATTTCCCCAATTGTCATCACATAACAAAAGTGTAATGTCGTCTGGCACACGCATTCCCTTATCATAATAATCCTGAACTTCTTTATAAAGTGCCCACATTTGAGGTGTTTCTTCAATTGGTTTTTTGGTTACCTCTTTAATAATATCCCTTTGCGTTTTTACAATATTTTCCAGCAGACCAATAGCAGTTCCTTGTGTCATTGGTTCATCGCCGTCACCCCGCATTCCAACAGTTACAATAGATTCCTTATTTCCCATTCTTTTCATTCCTTCTTTCCAAAATGAAATCAGGGTTTCAGAATTACTGCTGAAATCCCATTTTCCTTTTCCGAATTTAGCCCATTCTGCATGCGCTCTTGCTAACGGTTCATGATGTGATGTTCCCATTACAATTCCGTATTCATCTGCTAAAACAGCATTTTCAGGATCATTCACATAAAACATTCTTCCCCACATTGATGGCCACAAATAATTGCCTTTCATTCTTAATATCAATTCAAAAACCTTGTCATAAAATTTAGAATTGAAGCCGCCATACGTATCAAATGCCCATCCAGATAATGCCGGAGCCTCATCATTTATAAAGATTCCACGGTATTTTACTTTTGGTTCCCCTTTTGTATGAATTCCTTGTAAAACATGTAATTCGGATTGTTTTTTCACCGGAACATCTGACCAAAAATAGAATGGGGAAACACCTATTTGATTTGACAAATCATACATTCCATAAATAGTCCCTCTTTTATCAGAACCTGCAATTACCAATGCTTTTTTAATGCCGGCTGAAGGATTGTCTATAATTTGAGTTGTAAACTTTTCCCATTTTCCTTTAAGCTGGCTTGCATCTATTTTTCCTTCGAGAATCAATCGATCTATAATTTCGCTTTTACCAATTGTTCCAATAATAACGACATAATCCGTTGCCTCAGTTAATTTATTAAATTGTTTTGGATGCAAACTGGTAACTTTAAAAATATCATTTTCCAGATGTTCCATCACTCTTAAAACTCCTGCAAAATCATTTTTACTTACTAAAATTGAAGCAGTTTTTCCTTTTGATGATAATGGAAAACTTCCTGGAAAAGCCTTATCCATAACATATTTATCGCCATTTACAGCATGAGATTTTATGCTGATTCCAACAAGAAAAAGCATTAATATTATTGATAGTGAAGGAAATTTTAGGCAGTTCATTTTAATTGTTTTTTGATTTTGTTTTAATCAGTATCATTATAAATTCAATTTATAAGCAATTCCCATTTCCAAACCTCTTAATTCGGCAAGTCCTTTTAGCCTTCCTACTAAGGAATAACCAGGATAGCTATCTGTTTTTTCATCAACGGCATGCAAAAAACCATGATCCGGACGCATTGGTAAACTGACTTTTGTTTTGTTCATTAATAAAAGTAGTTTTTCGACTATAACTTCCATTTTAGAATCACCGGTTAAATGTTCCGATTCCCTAAAAATATTTGCGCTTTCGCGGATGGTATTCCGTAAGTGCAAAAAGTGAATTCTATCTCCGAAATCATCTATAATTTTCTCCAGATTATTTTTTGGGTCCGCTCCTAATGAACCTGTACAATAACACAATCCATTAGCATTGGAAGGAATGGTTTCAAAAATTGCTTTGATATCTTTTTCTGTTGAAACAATACGGGGCAACCCTAAAACCGAAAACGGCGGATCGTCAGGATGAATTGCTAACTTTGAACCACATTCATCCGCAAGCGGAGTTACTTCAGACAAAAAGTAAATCAGGTTCTCTCTTAGTTTATTATTATCAATTTCAGCATAATTATATAAAAGTGAAAGAATTTGCTCAGCAGTAAAATTGATTTTACTTCCCGGCAATCCTAATAAAACATTTTTAAAAAGTAACGCTTTTTCGTCTTCTGAAAGTTGATGCCCGAATTCCAATGCATTTGCTTTTTCTTCATCTGAATAATCATTTTCAGAATTAGGTCTTTGCAGTAAAAACACATCAAAATAAGTAAAAGCCAGCTGATTGTACAACAACGCTTTACTTCCATCTTCATTAATAAAATTATGTTCTGTTCGAACCCAGTCTAAAATAGGCATAAAATTATAAGTAATAATTTTAATACCACACTCAGCAAGGTTTTTTAAACTGATTTTATAATTTTCAATGTATTGAAGATAGTTTCCGGAAGCACGCTTTATTTCTTCATGAACAGGAAGGCTTTCTACAACTGTCCAATCCAATCCGGCTTCCCTTATGATTTGCTGTCTTTGTTTAATAGCCTCTACTGACCAGATTTCACCAACGGGAATCTGATGCAAAGCCGTCACAATGCCTGTTGCTCCAGCCTGCATAATATCTTTTAAAGTAACATTATCCTGAGGGCCAAACCAACGCATGGTTTGTTGCATTTTTATCATAGCAATAACTTTAATTTTTTAAACACATAGAGACATAACTCTACTTGATGTTGAAAAAAGATGTTTTTAAAAATCTAGATTTTAACACATCGTTTATGTGTTTTCAAATAAGTGAAACGCCTTTAACGCCAAACTAAATCTATGTTTCTATGTGTTTAAATATATATTTTTAAAACCCTATACTGTTTCCGCCATCTACTGGTAAAACGGTTCCGGTCGTATATTTTGATTCGCTTAAAGCGAAATAGTAAACCGCATCTGCAATGTCTGATGGTTCTCCTAAGAATCCCATTGGTGTTCTCCCGAGTACTTTATTTTTTCTTTCCGGATCATTATCTAACGCTGTAGATGACATTTTAGTTTTAATAAACCCTGGAGCGATACAGTTTACACGTACTCCAAATGGTGCCAATTCTACTGCCATTGCTCTAGTCATTGATTCAATTGCGCCTTTACTTGCCGAATACGCAATTACTTTGGGAATGCCATATTGCGACGCCATCGAACTGATGTTAATAATACTTCCTCCATTATTTTCTTTCATGTTTTTTACGACAGCTTTACTTACTGCAAAAACACTTAAAAGATTCGTATGAATTATAGACAAAAAGTCTTCGTCAGTTACATCCAAAAATTCTTTTTTAAGATTTATTCCGGCGTTATTCACTAAAATATCAATCGGATTTTCTTTGATAATATTTTCAATCATAACTGGAATTCCGGCAAGATTATTTAGATCGTAAATAACCGGAATTGCATTGGGTCCGATTTCTTTACAGGCATCTTCTGTTTTCTCTTTTGATCTTCCAATAATATAGGTTTTAATTCCGTTATCACATAGTTTTTTTGCTGTTGCAAAACCCAAACCCGAATTTCCTCCGGTTACAATTGCTGTTTTTATGCTCATTTTTTTTTTAAAAATTTGAATATTAATTTCCCGGTGCAAAAGGGAATTTTAAAGATTTGAAATACTCTAAAGATTGTGTTGGTTTCTCAACTCCAGCCGGCAATTCTTTTCCAGAATATTGCTGAAAATATAATAAACAGGCATCCCTCCACCACTTTGATTCTTTATATTGAATTTCTAATAACATCTGAACTTCCTTAAAACGTTCGGTGTCAACATATTTCTCAGTTTTATTCCATGTATTTTGCATGTTTTTTACCTGATCAACTCCTTCCTGATATTTTAATGCCATTCCGTTCCAAAGTGTTTGACCATTTTTTAATTTATAATCCCAGGAAACATGATGGAACCATAATAAATCTTTCTCAGGGCAGGTATCCAGGTTATCAAAAATTTTCTCAAGTGTTGGAGCATATTGTGCAGTCGCATTCGTTCCTGTTTTTGATCTGTCAAAGCCGATTCCGTTTTTATCGGCTTTATGATAATATACCGGATTCCATTCTGGTCTTGACAAATTTGAAACCCATGGACCAGGACCATAATGATGACCCGTATCCATAATATGATGTAAGCCAAGCGGTGTCATGTAATTTACAACTGCTTCTCTTGATTCAATCATCATTTTCTTTATTGGTTTAATAAAGTTTTCATCATTTGAAAAAGTAGATCTAAGCCATTCATCAGCTATAACTTCAGAATCTAAATATGGATTCCATGCCAGTCTTCCAAATCCATACCAGTTTGCTTGTGTAAAAGGATGTCCTGTCCAGTTTAAATCATTTCCTATGTTAGAAACTCCAGCAATTCCTGTTAGTTTTGTTTTGTTTAACGAGCCATCAATAACTTTAGCAACTGTAGAACCTTTGCCATTTTGATACGTATCCGACTCTAAAACTTCCTGAAATAATTTAGGCAGAAAAACCAAATGCGTGCTAAAACCTAAATATTCCTGCGTTATCTGAAACTCCATCATCAAAGGCGTTTTTGGCATGGCACCAAACATAGGATGAAAAGGTTCACGTGGCTGAAAATCGATTGCTCCATTTTTTACCTGAACAATTACATTTTCTTTAAATTTTCCTTCGTAAGGCACAAATTCCGCATAAGCTTGTTTAGCCCTGTCATTTGCATCATGTTCAGAATACACAAAAGCCCTCCACATTATTACACCTCCAAAAGGCGCTACCGCATCGGCCAGCATATTTGCTCCGTCAACATGGTCACGTCCATAATTTTGTGGACCGGGCTGACCTTCTGAATTTGCTTTTACCAGGAATCCTCCAAAATCGGGAATTCTTTTATAAATTTCTATTGTTTTATTTTTCCACCAATTTATTACATCTGGATCTTTTGGGTCTGCCGTTTTTAAACCCCCAATTTCTATTGGCGCCGAAAATCTTGCTGTTAAATACACTTTAATGCCATAAGGGCGGAATATATTCGCTAACGATTCTACTTTTTCTAAGTATTGAGGCGTTAAGATTAGTGCATTGGCATTTACATTGCTCAAAACTGTTCCATTAATTCCAATTGATGCGTTTGCTCTGGCATAATCAATGTATCGCTGATCAATGAAATCTGGAAGTTTTTGCCAATTCCATAAAGAAAAACCGGCGTAACCACGCTCTACTGTACGATCTAAATTATCCCAGTGATTTAATATTCGAATATTTGTTTTTGGAGAATCTGCAATATTTAAATTTTTGATAGATTTATTTGTCTGAACCAATCTCAAAAAGTTATAGACGCCATATAAAACTCCAATATCTTTTTTTCCTGTAATAAGAATATGTTTTTTATTATTTACTGAAATTGATTTAATTATAAAACCTTCTTCATTTATTTTATCAAAATCAGATCCAATAGATTTTTGAATTTCACCACTTAAAGCAGATTTTGAACCCACAATTATTTTATTTTCTCCTTCTAATTTTGCTGTCGATATAATATCTTTATCCAGCATTTTGCTTAAAGCAGTTTGCAATTCTGTTGAAGAAATTTTTGAAGTTTCTGTATTTTCTAAAATTACTATTCCATTAATACCAGATAAATAGCCTGAAATTTCAGGACTAATTTTTTTTTCATACTGCAGCCATAATTTGTAATCTTTTTGAGCCGAAGCATCAATAATTGAGGAAAATACTATTATAAATAATAAAAATGCATTTTTTCGTAAATTCATATTTTAAAGATATAATTTTGAATAATAAATAGAGCGTTTGATAAATTATTGCAAAATAAAATGCATTATTAAAAATATTTATTTAATTGCAATCGGTTGCGTAAAAATATATCATTGTTTTTAAACAAAAAAATTTTATCTATTTTTTTTTTGAAATTAGCTTGAAATTAAATGAAAAGGAACACAATTATGAGATTAATTGGATAAAAAGAAATTCATAAAAATAATTTTATAAATTTCTTTTTGAAGATGCTCTGACTAAAACTTCAGTATTTAAAAATGTAACTTCAGTAATATCATCTTTTTTGGAGGAATCTGGATTCTTTTTTAATGCTTTTAAATGGCTCAATATTTTCTTTGCAGAGGTTTGACCCATTTTTACAGCAGGGTGTGAAATTGTAGTCAGTCCAGGATCTATGATGGAAGCTATTGGATCATCATTAAAACCCACTATTGCAATTTCTTCTGGAATTTTCAGACCACGCTTTTTTGCAACCTGGATTACTCCAACAGCTGCAGTATCATTAGCAACGAAAATACCATCGGGAGGATTAGGCAAATCAAATAAAAAATTACCTGCTGTTTCACCTTCTTCAAAAGTCAATGTAGTATCAATAATTATAAGAGTACTATCAATAATCAGATTGTGTTCTGACAAAGCATCCTCATATCCTCTTTTTCGTTCACTATAAGTATTTCTATATTGAGAGCCTGTTATATGTGCAATACGTTTGCATCCTTGTTCGATTAAATGTTTTGTGGCCTTATAACCCGCTGAATAATTATCGATCATAACCCTGTAAGTGTTAAAATCCTTGGGAACCCTGTCTACAAAGACCAAAGGTATTTTTTTATCGATAAACTTTTGAAAATGAGAAGTATCTCTTGTATTCATGGCCAATGAACATATCAGACCACATACCCTGGTATCATAAAGAACCTTGGATAAATTTACCTCATCCTCATAAGAATCATGACTTTGGGTAATCATGACACTATATCCTGCTTTTTGCGCAGTTTCTTCAATACCACTTATTAATGAAGAAAGAAAGGGCCTGTTGATTCTTGTAACTAAAACCCCAATTATTTTTGTTTGATTTCCACGTAAACCTGCTGCGAGTGTATTTGGCCGAAATCCCATTTCTTCTGCAACTTTTTTTACTTTTTTTATGGTTGTACTACTTATGGAATGATGATTATTTAAGGCTCTTGAAATCGTAGAAGTTGCAAGATTACATCGCAGGGCAATATCGTAAATAGTAACATCCTTATTTTCCTCCATAATTTAATAATAGTTAAAATATAACTTTAATTTCTTAAGTACTGATATTAAAATCATTTACTCTCCTGAACTATTTTAAACTAACTATTTATCAATTGCCGATGAAGAAAAATATCAATAAAGCTTTTTATTAAATGAGAAGTTAGTTACGAAACAAATATATATAAAATACAACTATACACAATCGGTTGCTATAAAATTTATTTATTAAGTGAAATTTATTATTCCAGATCAAAAATAAAATGACAAGATTGATATAATAGAGCTTATTATATAGAATATTGTAAGTAAGGAAAATTATTTTTTATTGGATGATTCCCGAATAAGAACTTCTGTATTTAAAAAAGTTATTTCTTTGGCATCATCACTTTTTGAAGATTTAAGGTTCTTTATAATAATTTCTGCAGCGGCTTTACCCATTTTTTCTGCAGGATGTGTGATGGTTGATAAATTAGGATCAATAATTTCTGATATTGGATCATTGTTAAACCCAATAACCGCAATATCTTCGGGAACTTTTATTCCTCTTTTTTTAGCAGTCTGTACAGCACTTACACCTATAATATCACCGGGAGCAAAAAGTCCGTCTGGGATTTTATCTAAATCAAACAACTGATTACTTGCTTTTACTCCTTCTTCATAAGTAACAGATTTCAGATTAATGATTAGTTCATCATCCAAAGGAATATTATGATCTTTTAACGCTTCAATATAACCCCGCTTTCTTTCATTATATAGATTTCCAAATTCTGAGCCTGCAGTTAAATGTGCTATACGAATGCAGCCTTGCTCAATAAGATGTTTAGTTGCTTTATAACCCGCAGAATAATTATCTATGACAACCCTGAAAGTATTATAATCTTTAGGAACCCTGTCTACAAAAACTAAAGGAATATTATTGTTTGAAAATTGATGAAAATGTGAAGTATCCCTTGTTTCCATTGCTAACGAACAAATTACACCACTCACACGATTACTATATAATGATTTGGCCATTTTTACTTCCTCTTCATACGAGTCATGAGATTGCATAATAATTACAGTATATCCTGATTTTTGTGCTGAAATTTCGATTCCACTAATTAAGGAAGATAAGAAAGGCTGGGTAACAGTCGGTATTAATACTCCAATTGTTTTAGTCTTATTTCCTCTTAAACCCGCTGCAAGTGTATTAGGAACAAAGCCCATTTCCTCTGCCGCTTTTTTTACTTTTTTTATTGTTTTATCACTTATGGTGGGATGGTCTTTTAATGCTCTTGAAATTGTTGAAGTAGCAAGATTTAGTCGCTCTGCAAGGTCATATATAGTTACATGTTTATTTTCTTCCATGATAATAATAAAAAATGAATTACAAATATAACTTTTTTAAAATTTATTGTTACAACAAATCATTTCAGCATTTGTTAATTTATTACACTAAATTTCATATCTATATTCACGATTTTTTTTACAATTCAACCAATAAAAAAGTAAAATATTTTTCATTACTTTACACAATCGGTTGCGAATTGCTTTAATATCTTAGATTAATTCCAATTAAACTAGCTATAAAACCAAAAAAATATTAAAATGAAACCAAAAAAAATACATTTTATTCTGTTTATATTCATTTCAGCTTATTGTACCAGTCAGGTAAAATCTACAAAACATTTGTTTGAAAATCCTAAGTTAAAATTTGAAGAAAGAGTAGGTAACTTAGTGGGATTATTAACACTTGAAGAAAAAGTTTCTCAAATGCTGAATTCCTCACCTGCAATTCCAAGACTAAACATTCCTGCTTATGACTGGTGGAATGAAACACTTCACGGAGTGGCAAGAACACCTTTTAAAACGACTGTTTACCCACAAGCAATTGCAATGGCTGCCACTTTTGATAAAAATTCACTTTTTAAAATGGCTGATTATTCTGCATTGGAAGGAAGAGCAATTTATAATAAAGCAGTTGAATTGGGACGCACAAATGAACGGTATCTTGGACTAACCTATTGGACACCTAATATTAATATTTTCAGAGATCCACGTTGGGGCCGCGGACAGGAAACCTATGGTGAGGACCCTTATCTGACAGCAACTTTAGGAGATTTTTTTGTTAGGGGTTTACAGGGTGATGATCCTAAATATTTAAAAGCAGCAGCTTGTGCGAAACATTATGCCGTACACAGCGGACCCGAACCTTTACGACATACATTTGATGTTGATGTAACACCATATGAGCTTTGGGATACTTATCTCCCTGCTTTTCAAAAATTAGTAACCGAATCAAAAGTTGCAGGGGTAATGTGCGCTTATAATGCTTTTAGAACGCAGCCTTGTTGTGCCAGTGATATTCTGATGACTGATATTTTGAGAAAACAATGGAAATTTGAGGGTTATGTAACTTCAGATTGTTGGGCGATTGATGATTTTTATAAAAACCATAAAACACATCCAGATGCGGAAGCGGCCTCTGCAGATGCCGTTTTTCACGGAACTGATATTGATTGCGGTACAGATGCCTACAAAGCTTTGGTAGCTGCAGTAAAAAACGGAAAGATTAGTGAGAATCAAATTGATATTTCTGTGAAGCGCCTTTTCATGATTCGTTTCAGATTAGGGATGTTTGATCCTGTAGAAATGGTAAAATATGCACAAACTCCTGCTTCGGTTCTAGAAAGTGATGAACATAAAGCCCATGCATTAAAAATGGCACGGCAATCTATGGTTTTGCTTAAAAATGAAAAGAATGTTTTACCTCTGAATAAAAAATTAAAAAAAATAGTAGTATTAGGTCCTAATGCCGATAATGCAATAGCCATTTTAGGAAATTACAATGGAACTCCATCTAAACTAACTACTGTATTACAAGGCATTAAGGATAAAGTTGGTACTGATACTGAAGTAATTTACGAACAGGCTGTCAATTTTACTAATGATACCCTAATGGTTTATGCCAACATTAAAAATCAATATAGTTTTGAAGGCAAACAAGGTTTCAAGGCAGAATATTACAGTAATAAAGAACTTTCCGGAAAACCTGAATTTATCAGAACAGAAACTGAAATCAATAATTTTTGGCAGGAAGGATCGGTTGTTGCAAATAATATCAAAGCCAATAATTTTTCTGCAAGATATACTACAAATTTTAAAGCCAATGAGGACGGAGCTATTACTTTTGAACTTACAGCAGATGATGGTTATCGTTTTATCGTAAATGGAAAAGAAGTCCTGAATGCCTGGAAAAGAAACAGATGGGGCGGACAGACATTTGTTTTGAAAACAAAAAAAGAAGCAAGTTATAATCTGGTTGTTGAATACTGGCAAGGTGAAGGAAAAGCAAATGTAGCATTACAGGCAGGTAATTTTGTGAAAACAGATTTCAATGCTTTGCTAAACCGAACAAAAAATGCTGATGCTTATGTTTTTGTTGGTGGTATATCCCCTCAGTTGGAAGGTGAAGAAATGGAAGTTAAATTTCCGGGTTTTAAAGGAGGTGACCGTAATTCAATTTTACTTCCTAATGTTCAGACTGAATTGATGAAATCATTAAAAAGTACAGGCAAACCTGTTGTATTTGTGATGATGACGGGAAGCGCAATCGCTTTTCCATGGGAGGCAGAAAATATTCCTGCCATTATAAATTCATGGTATGGCGGACAATCAGCTGGTACTGCAGTTGCTGATATTATTTTTGGAGATTACAATCCCGCAGGACGATTACCGGTTACTTTTTATAAAAGCGACAGTGATTTACCCGCTTTTGTAGATTATAAAATGGATAACAGAACATACCGTTATTTTAAAGGAACTCCACTTTACGGTTTTGGTTATGGATTAAGTTATACTACTTTCAAATATGATAAATTAGATATAGCATCTAAAATAGAAAAAGGAAAGAATACCTCTTTATCTGTTCGTATAACTAATACTGGCAAAATGGATGGTGAAGAAGTAGTTCAGTTATATGTTATCAATCAGGACTTAGCGATAAAAGCACCCATAAAAACGTTGAAAGGTTTCGAAAGAATTTCTCTTAAAGCCGGAGAAAGCAAGATGATTACCTTTACTTTATTACCTGAAGACTTATCTTATGTAACTGCAGAAGGGAATTACAAGCAATACAATGGTAAAGTAAAAATCGCAATTGGCGGACATCAGCCTGATGAGCAGAATCCTGTTAATAGTAATGTCCTAACTAAAATTATTCAGATAGATTAATTCATTTTTAATTATTGATTAAGAGCCTCAAAACTAAAAATAAAATGTTTTATAAAAGCGAACCAGCGATTGGTTCGCTTTTATAATTTTGAGAAAACTTACTTAAGTACAAAACCATTTTCTCTCACGATAAATAATTTTACTGTCACTTTTGATTTCAGTATCCCGAAGGTTAAGTGCAATTACTTGACCCTTTACGCCGTTACTTTCAATAACATCACCAATTGCAAAAGGCCGTTTGAAAGCCAGAAGTATACCTGCCAGAAAATTTTCTCCATGTCCTTAAGTGCAAATCCAATAATAAAAGCAGATATTCCGGCACCAGCCAACATACTTTTTGTTATTCAGTTCAATCCAACGATCCTAAACATAATTAATATGCCTATAATCAAAAGAATGGATTTAATTAACCTTGCAATAAAAGTCGCAAGTAAACGGTCATGCATTCTTTTATTTAAGCTATTGTCAGCTATTATACCAATATGAGAAGCAATGAACAAGGAAATAAGAACGACAACAATGGCTAGTATAAGCTTAGGAGTTAACTCGACAAGACTAAAATAATACCCTCTATATGTTTATAAACATCCTTAAAAAAATCATTCATATTTAAAATTACAATTCATAAGTTTTATAAGCCTTACAGAATATAATCAATGTTTTTTTAATTATTTTTTTAATCAAAAAGTCCGATACCTTAAAAATACCGGACTTTTTACTCAAACTTAAACTCAAATAAACAAACTCAACTAACTTATTTTTGTATTGGAGAAAATTTTATAGCCGTTCCCCCACCAGCTGCCAATTTAATATCAAGCACTGTTTTACTATTTACTTGTTGTTTTGAAATGGTTAACGGATACGGATTGGTTTTGTAATTCGCTCCTGCTCCATCTGCATAAATTTCAGCTTGGTACTCTTTTCCGTTTTCCAGAAATGACAAGGCAATTTTAAGATTTCTGGCATTTTTATTTGTGATTGATCCCAAATACCAGTTTTTTTCCTCCCAGTCTCTACGGACGATTGTAGTATATTCTCCAATTTTAGAATCCAGAACTTTAGTATCCGACCAATTGCAGGGAACTTCTTTTACAAACTGAAATTCCGGTTTTCCTTCATAATTTTCAGGCAGGTCGGAAGCCATTTGCAACGGACTGAAAACAATCACATACAATGCCAGCTGATTAGCTAAAGTAGTCTGCACTCTTGCCCCTGAAGAAGTTTTATAATCAAAATTGAAATTTCCGGGTGTATAATCCAATGGTCCGGATAACATTCTGGTAAAAGGCAAGGTAGTTAAATGTTCGGGTGTATTTCCTCCATCCACAGACCAGGCATTGTATTCCTGACCTCTTGCCCCTTCCTGTGACATGAAATTTGGATACGTTCTTTGCAAACCCGTTCCTTTTATTGGTTCATGGTTGTCAATCATAATGTGATACTTAGCAGCGGTTTCCATCACTTTTCTGTAATGACGGGCTCCATACTGGCTGTCATGCCATTCTTTTTTATCCAGATATTTGTTAACGTAACCTGTTTTCACCGTATTCACACCCATTTTTTGATACAACTTAAAAGCATCTTCCAATTGGTTTTCGTAATTTTTTGTAGCGCCTGCGGTTTCATGATGTCCAATCAAACGAACATTTTTGATATCGGCATATTTTGTTATCTCTTCCAGATTAAAATCGGGATAGGCTTTTACAAAACTAAAAGCAGATCCGTCAGCTGTCCAGTCGCCATCCCAGCCTTCGTTCCAGCCTTCGACAAGAACTCCGTCAAAATTGTTTTTGGCAGCAAAATCAATGTATTCTTTAGTGATTTTGGTTGTAGCACCGTGTTTTGGTCCTTGTCCCCAAGTGTATTTTTCTAAATGCATTCCCCACCATATTCCAATATATTTTGAAGGAGTAATCCACGAAAGATCATCAATTTTTGATGGTTCATTTAGATTTAGCATGATTGTAGAAGTCGCTACATCTCCGGGAATTTTGCCTACAATTATAGTTCTCCATGGAGTTTTAAACGGAGTTTCAGCATATACTTTTACTCCATCTGCCCAAGGCACCAAATCGCTTTTGTACTGTTTATCATTTGTTTTTAATAACGTCATAGACGCAAAATCAGTTAAATTGGCTTCGTGAATCGCTACGAATAATTTTTCCTTGGTTTCAAAAGTTGCCGGTGTATTAATTGTATCTGTTTTACTGATTGGCGTTTTACGATATTCACTTTCGTAATAACTATTTTCGCGGTGCACCGGAATCCACCAGACATCATTTGCCGATTTAAAAGTGAATTGCGTTACTTCATTAGATATTTTGACTTTACCTAAATTGGGTTGTTTTGGAAACTCATATCGAAAACCTAATCCATCATCAAAAACCCTGAAAATAATATCAACCACACGCTCCTCGCCTTTTGATTCTTTCAAATGAACAATCAATTCGTTGTGATTATCTTTTACTTTTTTGAATTCTCCCCAAGGCTGTTCCCAGGTTTTCTCAACTTCTTTTTCTTCTGTGGAAACAACTTCAAAACCTTCTGTCATTTTTTGGATCTCCTGAAATTCAAATCCCAATAAAGAAGGTTCTATCACCGATTTTCCATAGGAATAAAAACTATACTGAGGCTGACCGGAAGGAGTTAATTCAAAAACCAATTCGGCATTTTTCCCGGGAGAGCTGATTTTATATATTTTTTTAGTACCTGCACTGCAAGCGTAAATTAATATCGACGCAAAAAAGATCAGGCAGTAGCTGTATTTTATTTTTTTCATTATTTAATTGTGTTAATGACAACTCTTACTTAATTTCATTTAGTAACTCTTTTGCTTTTGCAGGCTGCATAGAAACAAAATAATTAAAGGCCTGATCTAATTTTTTTTGGGCATCAGCATTGCCTTTCTTTTGTATTCTTAAGTTGTATAGTTTGCTTATTTCCGCAAAAAATGATTCGGTATTTTTAACTCCGGAAAATGCTTTTACTTTTTCAACATACGTGTAACCAAAATCAGTTGTCGGTTCAAACATAGTTCCCTCTCCAAAGTCATTCCACGTAATTAATTGCAGGTAATTGAGATTGGCATTTTTAGCCAAAGAAAGTGTTTCATCCAAAGTAGCTCCGTTGTTATGCTCGATTGTCCATCCAATAGCTGCTCCGCCTCCGCCCTGAGCGTAAAAATCCTTAAAACCCGGATAAGCACTTCCCATTGCAACACCCAGTTTTGGTTTTGTATTGATGTAAAAATTGGTCAGATAGCTGTTGTCTTTGTAAACCCAAGCGTATTCTCCGGATGCATTTGCGCCTGCTTCCACGGATTGGTCCCAAAGCGTTAAAAAGGTAGGTTTTGCAGTTAAGATGTTAAAAACATTCGTCCATTCTGCAGGTGTCTGCAATACAATTGGACCAAAATTCAACAACAGAGGTTTTCCGTTTATTTTAATGTAATTGTCATCCTCAAAATAATTCTTTTCCATGTATGCCAAATCGGTTTTAGCAGCGCTTGTTACCGAAATCGCCTTTCCTGCATTTACAACATTGGTCAAAAATCTGTCCTCATATACTATCGCATATTCCAAACCTACTTTATTCAGTAATGCGATAAGCTGTTCTGTATTTTCTTTTACAATTCTGTAATCGTTGACATCATAAGTGCCGTACCAGTCAATTAAAAGGCCATCAACTCCTGCGTATTTCATCATTAACAAATGATTTTCAATCACATTTTTATCACCTGAATGATACGGACCGATAAGAGGATAATAATGTGATGCGATTTCACGTCGTCCGTTTGCATCAGTATTGTTCGGATTTTTATTGGCCATTGTCCAGTGGTAGCCCCATTTTTTATCGGCACTGCTTTCATTGGTTTCGAACCATGACATATAATGCATATAAATTTTCGTACTGTTTGTTTTTTCGATTGCGACGGGTGCCAGCGTTTCTGGTTTTGTTGGTTCATCTGAACCATTGTCGTCACTACTGCATCCGGCAGCAGCCAGAATGCTCATGATTCCAAAAAACAATAAGGTGATATATTTTTTCATTTATTTAAGTGTTGAGTTTAAAAAAAGGTCAGCTTTCCACGACTAACCAACGTGGAAAACTGACATTTCAGAACCTAGTTTTCAGGATAACCAGGATTCTGTTTCAGGTTTTTATTAGTTGTTAAAACAGTGCTTGGAATAGGAAAAATAGCTCTGTATTTTTCAGTAGCTCCTTTTTCCCACCATGGATCAAAGAAAGTTCCAAAACGAATATTGTCTGTTCTTCTTTTTCCTTCAAAAGTAAATTCCTTAAGCAATTCCTGATCAATAAAATCAAGATCGATCACAGTTGGCATTTCTTCTCCGGCACGTGTTGTAATTTGCTGTAAAAATGGTTTTGCAAGATCAGGAGATCCTAATCGAACGTAACATTCTGCCTGCATCATCAAAATTTCAGCATAGCGGATCAAAACAAGATCATGGTCACGTTCCCACATTTCTCCGGCTTTCATTTCGTATTTTCCTAAGCGGACACCCTGATTTTCCTTAGCATCAGCAACACTTGTAACTTCTTCTGTATAGGTTAATGGTTCTCCGTTATCCATAACAATAACCTGTCCCGTTGCCAAATTGATCTGATCTCCGGCAACCATACATTTTCTTCTTTTATCTGTAGCTGCAAAAGCTGAGTAAACACCCGGCTGTGCACACATTCCGTTGGCACTCCAGGGATAATCTCCTATAGCTGAAAGTGTCAGTTTATGAAGGTAATGACAAGACATTGAATTCATATAATTTCCTACTGTTCCGGCTTTTGAATCGTACGGAACTGCAAATATAATTTCAGGCGAAGTTTGATTCGCTGTTGCAAAATTGGCAAAGAAATCCGGAGCCAACGTATATCCGGTAACTTTCTGGCACATAGCAATACATTCCTGCCAACGCGCCGTTCCTATAAAAGCTTCTGAATTAAGATATAATCTCGCTAATAAGGAGTACGCTACATTTTTTGTCAGTTTAGAATATACTACATTAGAAGTTAAATGCGGAATAGCATCCAGCAACTCTTTTTCAACAAAATCATAAACCTGTTTTCTGGTAGAATTTGATGGTAAAGCCGTGTCTTCAAAGTCAATTACGATGGGCACATTCCCAAACATATCAAGAAGGTTGTAGTAATAATAAGCCCTTAGTGCTTTTAATTCGGCATAAATTGGCGCTTTTGCTGCATCTGTCAACGATGATTTGTCGATTTGATAAATGATCGAATTGATTTTGGCAATTCCTGTGTAATTATAACGCCATGCCGACAAAATCATTTTGTTATCTGCTTTCCAGGTATGTTTTTGTGCTTCCTGATATTGCCCGCCATCGTACCAGTTTGTTCCTCTTGTTGGAATAGTAGCTTCATCAGAAACCGTTTCATTCAGGAAAAATACATATTCGCAGGTTGGATAATTATTTGATATTCCATCGGCAAAACCTCTTAACGAAGAATAGGCTCCACCAACCAGCGCATCAATTTCTTTGGGCGTGTTTCCAAAGTTTCCATCTTCTACCCTATCATACAAATCTTCACTTAAATCTGTACATGATATCGTAAAAAGCATGCTCATCAATATTGCTGCTGTTATTTTGATTTTCATTTTTTATATTTTTGAGTTAATTCGCTTAGTTGTTTATCGTAAAATTCAATCCAACAGAAATGGTTGTTGGTCGGGGATAATTATTGTATTTGTCAATTCCCGGTGATGCCAGACCTGTCTGGTCTGAACCGTCCTGGGCATTCAGTCCAATTTCTGGATCTACTCCTTTATATTTGGTAAACACGGCAAGATTTTCTCCCATTAAGTACAATCTCAATTTTGAACTTTTATATTTCAATGGTAGAGTATATCCAACAGAAAGTGTTTGAAGCCTGAAGAAAGAAGCATCTTCGATCCAGTAACTTGAATATTTTGGAGCAGATGTAATTCCGCTATTCAAAAAATCATCCGGAACGTTGAAAGCCGGTAATCTGTTAGGATCGTTTAGCATCATGTTGGTCGCGTTTAACGCTTTTTGACCAAACATTCCGTAACCTGTTACACCAAGATCAAAACTTCCATAAGTAAAATTCATTCCGATTCCTAAAGTCAGATCTGGCTGGATATTGCCTAAATCTCTTTTATCTGCATCCACTAAAACATCTCCTAAAACTTTATCGCCTGCTGCATTGTAGTACAATATTTTCCCGTCAGCATCCAATCCTGCATTTTCAAAACCCCAGAAAGTTCCAACAGGATAACCTTCAGCAATAATTTGTGAATATTGTCCGGACATTCCGGATAATCCGTGTAATGAACCGCTGTTGATGACATCTGTTTCATAGGTTGTATTCGATAATTTTTCAATTTTCTGAACGTTGTGACCTAATGTTAAATTTGCATCCCATGAAAATTTATCTCCTTTAATGATATCTGCATTCAACGTAAGTTCTACTCCTTTGTTAGACATTTCTCCAACGTTAGCCAGCATGGTTCCCACTAAATAAGGAGGCTGTGGCACTTCATACGTATATAACAAATCTTTTGTGGTTTTAGAATACCATTCGAATGAACCTGTAACTCTGTTGAAAAGAGTAAAATCAATACCAACGTTCAATTGTTCAGTTGACTCCCATTTTAAGTCCGGATTCGGATTTTGTTTTGGAGAATAAGCCAAACTCCATGTTCCTGTAACCGGATCGTAATAACTGTCATTACCCACTCCTAAGATCGAAAGTGATTTGTATTCTCCAATTCCTTCCTGATTACCCGTAACTCCGTAACCCACTCTCAGTTTTAAATTTCCTAACCAGTCTTTGGATGAACTCATAAAATCTTCGTTGGATATTCTCCACGCAGCTGATGCCGATGGAAAAACTCCCCATTTATTATTTTCTCCAAAACGGCTTGAACCGTCTCTTCTTACAGTACCCGTAAATAAATATTTTCCATCATAACCATAATTAGCACGTGCATAAAAGGAAACCAGATTTGATTTTCCTTTATACGAATACACATCTCCTAAGCGATAATTGTAACCGGCTCCCAAATTATTATAGCTGAAAGTATCTGATACAAATCCACTTCGCTGTGCTCCAAAACCTTGATAAATATTTTCAAGATAAGAATAACCGGTAAGCGCACTAATATTATGTTTATCAATAACTTTAGTGTAGTTTACATATAATTCGCCTTGTGCATTTTGATATTCGGCATATGTTTTTTGGGCATAACCGTCTTCAGTTCTTCCTTCCATAACAGCGTAAGATGGCTTATACGTACTTCCTTGTACAGCATTATGTTCTAATGAAATATTGGCTACAGCCTGAAAGTCATTCAGGAATTTGACTTCTGTTTTAAAATATCCCAAAAGACGGTGTCTTTCATTATCGACTGTTCTGTTGGTTAAAATTTCAACCGGATTTTCATAGATTGTTCCTCCAACAGAAGTAAATTCTCCATTCGCATCATAAACCGGGATAGTTGGATTTAAGTTATAAGCACGCTCAAAAATCCTGTAATCCAACGGATGCCATTTATCTATATTGGCGAATAAACCCATATCAAATTTCACATCTTTATTATCACCTAAATATTGATAGGCACTCACGTTTCCACTTAATCTTTCAAGACCTGTAGATTTTATTACACCTTCATTGTTCAAATACGAAAGTGAAGTTCTGAAACCGCTGTCTGCCTTACCGGAGTTGATGCTCAAAGTATGTGATTGTGAAATTGCAGTCTGCTCTAATTCTTTTTGCCAGTCAGTATTTCCTCCATAATCAATAGCATCCATATTACCAGTCTGACGTACATGGCCTCTCCATTGATTGGCTGATAAAAGATCTAAATGGTTTGCTACATATCCGATACTTGATAATCCGCTGTAGGTAACAGAAACGCCTTTTGTACCCGATTTCGTGGTAATAATGATAACTCCATTGGCACCTCTTGATCCGTATATGGCTGTCGCCGAAGCATCTTTCAAAACATCTACCGATTTAATATCAGAAGGCTGAACCACATTAATATCAACACCTGCAATTCCATCCACTACAATAAGCGGACTGTTGCTTGCCGTTAAAGAAGTTCCTCCACGCAAACGCAATGTAGAACCCGCAGCAGGATCTCCCGAAGGACGGATGATATTAAGTCCTGCCACTTTTCCCTGTAAAACCTGTTCTGTAGAAGAGATTGTTCCCTTAACCAGATCTTCAGATCTAACCGTTGATATAGCGCCTGTTAAATCCGATCTTTTTTGTGTTCCGTATCCAACCGATACTACCTGAACTTCAGCCAGCAGGTAACCATCATTTTGAAGACGAACATCTACATTTTTAGTAGTTTCAGTAATCTGGATTTTTTGCGTGGTTGATCCTATAAAGGAAACTTCAATAGAATTTCCCACGGCTACAGAAAGTGAAAATTTCCCGTCAAAATCTGTCGTAGTCGCATTTTTTGTTCCGGTTTCAATTACGGATGCTCCCGGCACTAAATTTCCTGTATTGTCGTAAACGGTACCTGCTATCTGCTTTTTTTCCTGAGCAAACGTTCCTGCCGAAATAAAAAGCATGAAAATCATGAATACCAGCGTTTTAGTCCACATTTGCTGCACGACTATTTTTTTATTTTTACTATGCATTAGAATTGATGTTTTAATTTTATAGTGAATTAGTCTAGCGTTTTAAGTGGAATCGTAGTATCTGAAATCGTTTTGTCTTTGTTGTCTTTTACCAAAACATGAATCTCAGTTAAATTCGGAATCCCTTTTAATTCTGAAACCAAATTGACGAAACCTTTAATTTCGTTGGTACTGCCGGAAAACTCTCCGTTAATTATTTTACTGCCCGCGGTAATTGTGTACAACAGCTTATTAACGCCCGATTCATTATTTTTTCTGGACATTCCAAGAAAATCCTTCTGACTAATTTGTAAAGGAAAAAATCTGAAAACCGGTGGCGGTGGCGGAATATATTCACCTGCATAAATAACCTGATCTCCTGAATTTGCTGCCCAGTCTTTTGCAACCATCAGAAAAACAATATTTTCCATCACAAATCCCGGTTCTGTTCCGTAATATTCTTGCGGAAGCAAATCCATTTTATAGAAACCATTTCCTAAATCTTTCAGTTTTGTTTTTTCGGATACATCCGGAAGCCATGCCTGATATTCCTGCTTTACTGCCCAGTCGTTTAATCCACTATGAAAATGTACACTTGGTACACCTGCAAAACCGGGAACTAAATTCGAATTAAACAAAATACTAACGCCTTTGTCAACTGTTGGTTTTGCCGGATATGATTTTATCATTTCATTAGCCGTGTAAAATGATGAAAAATCAGTGTATGTCATATTAGCTACATCGCTTTGTTTGGATCCGTTTTTGTTCTTTAGACGAAACCAAAATCCTGCACTTGCTGCAATTTCTTCCGGAGTTTTAGAGAAATAAGCGGTTGGAGTCAATGTAAAACTCCAGATTTTATCACCAACGTGTGTCAGTTTAGCAAAATCAGAAGAGTTCTCCCAATTGCCTGCATCAGGCTCAGATGGTGACCAAATCCAAATGTAGAGATCCTCTGTTTCTGCGAAAGTGGTTCCGGATAAATCAAAATACCAGGTAACCTGCTCATCATATTTGTAAATTACAGGATAGGAAGACATAGGTCCTACAGCTCCGGCATTTTCTTGTGCCTGAGTAAAATTTGGAGCCATCAGAAGAACAAGTAAAATTGTATATATAAAGTTTTTCATATGTATATAATATTTGTTTTTAAAGGAATATGGTATCGCCATTCTAATTCCAGTTTGTTTTTTTGGAATCATGGCGATTTCATATTACTTTTAGTTAATAGCATTTAATTTGAATACATAAGATACGAACGCACTTCCGCCGGAAGATCTTACCAATTGGATTTCCATTTCGTCATTGCTTCCAGGCACGGATGTTAATCGGAGTTCATCTGTTTTTTGCGTTTTTTGGGCATCGCTGTACAAGTAAATTTTTACTGCACTTGCATTGGTCTGCTGAAAGTCTGAGGCTAATTTCCAATATCCATTTGGTGCAAATAATTGCGGAACATTTCCACTTACTTCATAAGTCGTTGGCTGGTTCTTTTCATCTACGCTGAAGTTGATTTTAAAATCCTCGTAATTAAAAAAGGTACTCAGGTTTTCTTCATGTGGCTCTATGGCATTTGCTTTTGCAAATTCATCAACCATTTTTAAATTTGTTAATCCCCAATTGCCATTTACTTTCTCGTAAAGGGTAATCGGATCAACATAGCTTCCATCGTCGGTATTTGTACATCCTGTGAGTAAAACAAAGATGAAAATATCGAACCAATAAATACTTTTACATTTCATAAATTTGTGGTTTGATTGTTAGTTTTTATCCTTTGAAAGGACACGACGAAACTAGATGTTAAATAAATCTAAAAAAAAATATCTGGTAAAAATCAAGATAAAAAACAAGCAAAAAAACACACAAACAATTGATTTACATTAATTTAGAATAAAATATATTTTATAAAAATCAAGATGCTGTTTAGATGAAAATGATAGAAAAATAATGGTAATTATGACAATATCTAATTTAAAACATATATTTTTTTAAGTATCTGTATTTATATTTGCTTTTTATTGTATAATTGTAACTTATTACACTACTTTTAACAATTTTAGCTTGTTATTACACAAAGATTATAATTTCCACTTTGTTTTAAATAATTCAATAGCACTAAATCTTATTATCTATTAAAGCTTGATTAAAAACGAACTAACATAAATACCAAACAATTTTATACCTAAACCAAACGAACCATGCGAAGAATATTGATTCTATATTTTTTAATTACAGGCTTTTCTCTGGCTGCTAAAGAGACAAATCCTGTTCTGGAAGAATTAGATAAGGTGCTTCTTAAAAAAAACGTGTACTTAAAACAGAAGTATCATAAAATAGAAGCATTAAAAAAAAATGTATCCAAATTTACCCTTAGTCAGAACAATGAACAGCTTTATAATTGTTATATGTCTTTATTTGATGAGTATAAATCATTCAAATACGATTCAGCCTACTATTATTTAGAAGAAGCAAAAATTAAGGCCAATGTTTTAAAAAACCCAAAATATTTAGCAAAAAGCCGAATTAAAGAAGGCTTTGTATTGATTTCTTCCGGACTTTTTAAAGAAGCTATTGATACCTTAAATGTTATTGACGATACCCAGCTTGACATAAAAAATAAATTTGAGTTTTATTCCATTAAAGCCCGCGCTTATTATGATTTAGCCGATTACAATAAAGACGAGCGTTTTAATATTCATTATGTGCAGCAAGGGAATCATTTCCTGAAAAAGGCATTGGAATTAATTGGAACCAATACTAATGAATATTGGGCTGCCGAGAGTTTAAAAAGATTAAAACAACAGGATTGGCGTGGGGCAGAATTTGCCTTTAGCTACTGGATCAATAATTATGATTTACCACCGGATTACTATGGAATTGCAACATCGAGTCTCGGTTATATTTATTCAGAAAGAGGGTATACAAAAAAGGCCATTGAGTATTTGGCATTAGCAGCTATAGCTGATGTAAAAAATGCCACAAAAGAAACGGTTGCATTACGGAATTTAGCCAATGAACTGTTTAAAATGGGTTATTTGGATAAGGCAAATGAATATATTAACATTGCCATGGATGACGCTACTTTTTACAATGCCAGGCATCGTAAAATTGAAATTTCGTCGATATTGCCTATTATAGAAAAAGCCCAGCTGAATAATGTAAAAGAGAAAAATGACAAACTTGAAAGGATAATTATTCTTTTGACGTTGTTAACTGTCATTATTATTTTGTTTTCAGTCATCATTTTCAAGCAGCTAAAAGAAAGAAACAAGGCACGAAAAATAATGGCTTCATCTTATGCACAGCTTCAGGAAATGAATAGTAGCCTGAGTGAAGCAAACACAATCAAAGAAGAATACATTACTTATTTCATCAAAGCAACATCAGCTTTTATCAATAAAATAGATCATATCCAGAAAAGCACGCTTCATAAAATCATTACCAAAAAAACCGATGAAGTTATTGCAAGTTTAAAGCGCTATAATGTAAAAGAAGAGCGTGAAAACCTCTTCCATCAGTTTGATGAAATCTTCGTGAGATTGTTTCCGACTTTCGTTATAGATTTTAATCATTTATTTCCAAATGATCATAAATCAATTATAAAAAAAGGAGAAATCTTAAATACAGAACTCCGAATTTTTGCTTTATATCGATTAGGAATTCAGGACAGCAATCAAATGGCAGAATTTCTGGAACTTTCTGTGGCTACTATTTATACTTATAAAACCAGAATTAAAAGCAAATCAGATTTTAAGGATACTTTTGAAGAAAAAATAATGGCTATTAAATCGATTTAATCAGAAAAGAAGAAGGGATACGAATTATCGTATCCCTTTTTTTATGAAAATAGTATTTACTTAGAATTTGTATGTAACCCCAAGTCTTACGTTTCTTGGCTGTTCTGTCTGCCAGTAGTAAGCTTCAAGCCATTGGTAATAAGAACCACTGTAAAGATATTTATCCAGTATGTTAAACATATTAGCAGTTAATTTCAGTTTTTTGGTTTCATAAGAAAGACCTCCATCCAATTTAAAATAATCAGGCAATCTTACAACTCCGGGACTCCATGTATCTGTTTCACGACCCGCAAGGTAAGTACCTCCTATTGAAGCTCCTAATCCTTTTAATTTGCCGTTTTGAATACTGTAATTCAACCAGGCATTGGCAGTATGTTTAGCATATCCGGGTACAACCGATCCAACACTAATGCTGGTAATCGCGGAACTTGTTACAACAGATTCTGTGAATGCATAATTGGCAATAAGATTTAATCCATCAATAATTTTTCCTCTTACATCAAATTCTACACCTTGCGCTCTTTTTTCTCCTAAAACAATTTTATATTGATCATTAGGAGCATTTGTAGGATCTCCTGTAAGTTCATTTTGCTTTACGATACGATAAGCTGCCAAAGTAGTACTCCAGGATCCATCGAACCAATCTCTTTTAATACCCAATTCAAAATTGCTGCCAGTAAGTGGTTTTACTTTTCCATCGTTTCTGATTATCCCTGATTGAGGTGAAAAAGCCTGATCATATAATCCATAAATGGCTGTGTTATCTGTTACAGAAAAACTTACCCCAACACGTGGCGTAATATGACTATCGGCCTGAGTTTCTCCCCAGCTTGTCTGACTAATCCAGGTATATCTTGCAGCAAGTGTAACTCTAAGCATATTTTCAAAAAAACCAAGTTCATCCTGAACATATCCAGCAGCAAATTTTGATGTCATTACACCTCCCAATCCTCTTTCTTTAAGTGGTGTTTCACGATCAAAATTGGGCATTCCATTCGCCGGAGGTCCATAATCCGGAGCATTTACATTAAATGGATCACCTACTGTGTCAAGGTCATGAGATTGATTCCAGTCTGCCATATATTCTTTGTTGGCCATATCCAAACCTCCCAATACTTTGTGCGTAATCGATCCGGTATTGAATTTTCCGTTGACGAAGATTTGTCCTAAAAACATTGTACTTTCTGAATCCCAAATACCTACATTTCTTATAATTTCACCAGAGGCTAAAGTTCCTTCAGGCACACCATCAAAATCTTTATCTACATCACCAGGTCCAACATTCGATGGCCATGAGCTATATCCTTCCTGTAAATATTTAAAATAGGATGTCTGAGCTGTAAGTTTCCAGTTATCATCAAACTTATGTTCAAACATAAAGTATCCACTGTGGTCGTTAATTTTTGTATCAGGCAAACCAGGCTGCGTCATAGTAAAATCTACGGGAGTTGTTGCATAGCCTCCCTTTCCAAACACATAATAAGAACCTACTTCGGTCATGTTAGCGTGCTGAAGATTGTATTCAAGTGTAATTTTTGTTTTATCATCAATCTGATAAGAAAGTACTGGTGCAAATACATAACGGTCATTGTGTTCAAATGAACGATGAGACCCTTTATTTTGTGCTGCTGCATTCACACGGTATAAAAACTTACCCTGTTTATCCAATTTTCCGTCAAGGTCAATACTTGCTCTGTAAAAATCGTAGCTTCCACCCATAATAGTAGCTTCCCCTTTTGTTATTCCGGTTGGTTTTTTAGTTACCACATTATACAATCCACTTGGATCGCCGCTTGAAAGCATGAATCCTGCAGGACCTTTTACAAATTCAATATGATCTACAAAACTCATATCTTCAGTAAGTGGCCCCCAAAAAGAAGACACTACATTAAAACCATTACGGAATGCCTGAATTTGAGATCCGCGCATTGTGATGTTCGTATACATATCTCCCCAATGCTCTAAACGTACAGCGCCACTCACATTACGAATAACACCATCACTCATGCTGATAATTTGTTGATCTTTTAAGGTCTGGGCACTAACAATCTGTATGTTTTGAGGAATTTCAAGTACCGGTGTATTTAGGCGTAAAGACAAAGAAGGTTTATCCTGCTTGTATTTATTTTTTGTAATAATTACTTCATCAAGATCTTCCTGACTTTCAGAAAGTGTGAAATTTTTAGTAGTAGTTTGTTTTGACGTAATTACAATGTAATCTTCTACTGCTGTTATACCTAAAGATTTGACAATAATTGTATAATTGGCCGGCTTAACATTTTTTATTTCATACTGACCGTTTGAGTTGGTAACGGCTGTATATTTTGTTCCTTTAAGAGTAATTGAAATGTTTTCTGCCGGAGTATTTCCGCTTAAAAATATTTTCCCGATTACTTTGCCTGTCTCTTGCCCAATCATATGCAAAGAGCATAAAAATAAAAGTGAAAACAAAGCTGTTTTAATGGTATTATTCATTTTAGTATGGTGTTAAATTCGGGGCAAAAGTAAATCCAAAAATCTTCTTATCCAAATTATTTTTAATCATTCTAAATAAAAATAACGTCAAACTAAAAAAAACGGATTAAAATATTTGCTTAAAAATATTTTAATCCGCCATAAAAAATAAACAATATCTGAAGAAGAATAATCCGTTATTTATTCTCTGTCAATTCCTTAACCATTTGATTTAATTGATTGCCATGAATATTTTTTGCCAAAATAATTCCGTTTTTATCTAATAAGAAATTTAATGGCAATGCCTGCAACATGTAATCTCCAACTACGGGTGAGCTCCAATATTTAAGATCACTCACCTGTGTCCATGGAATTTTAAGTTTTGCAATTGCTCCAGTCCATGCAGCTTTTTTATTATCCAGAGAAACTCCATAAATCGAAAATTGATCCGGGTAACTGTTATATAATTTTAGCAATTCAGGTTGTTCTTTTACACATGGTCCGCACCAGGAAGCCCAAAAATCGACTAAAACAATACCGCCTCTTAAAGAAGAAAGTGCAATATTATTTCCTTTTGTATCCGGAAGATCAATTTCCGGAGCGATATCTCCAATTTCAAGTCCTACAACCTGAGCATTTATGGTCATGACACAGGACCATAAAAATGTTATAACAAAAAATAAATTCTTCATATTGAGTAGTATTTTATTGGATTATTCGATTTAATCATTGGCAAATATAAATAACGTCATCAATGTTTCAATAAATTATTACACATTGTGATAGATACTAAAATTTCATCTTCTGAATTCTCATTGCATTTAATATGGCAAGCAAAGCAACTCCAACATCTGCAAAAACGGCTTCCCACATGGTAGCGAGACCACCGGCTCCAAGAGTCAGCACTATGGCTTTTACCGCAAAAGCCAAAATAATATTTTGCCAGACAATCTTCCTTGTTTGTTTTCCTATGTTTATTGCCATAGCAATTTTACCCGGCCTGTCGTCCTGAATAACGACATCTGCGGTTTCAATTGTAGCATCGCTTCCTAAACCTCCCATAGCAATACCTACAGTGCTTAATGCTACAACTGGAGCATCATTAACACCATCGCCAACAAAAGCAACGGTTTCATTTTTGGCTTTTATTTCATTCAGTTTATTCACTTTGTCATCTGGAAGCAAATCACCAAAAAAATTAGTTATTCCCAATTTTTCAGCTACGAAACTCGCAACATTTGTTTTGTCACCACTAAGCATGGTTGTTTTTATTCCTAATGCTTTTAGCTTATCAATTGCTAATTTTGCATCTTCCTTGATAACATCTGCAATAGTCAGGTAACCCACGTATTTCCTGTCATAAGCAATAGCGACTAAAGTGGAAACAATTGTACTGTGATCGACTTCATAAGTGATAGAAAATTTATCCATTAATTTAAAATTCCCAACTAATATTTCTTTACCTGAAATTTCAGCTTTTAAACCATGACCTGCAATCTCCTCTACATTTTTCATTTCTATTGTAGTATCAATTTCACCTACATAATCATGGATTGCAGTCGCTACCGGATGTGTGCTTTTACTTTCAAGAGTATTTACCATTTTTAAAATTTCTTCTTTCGGAAAATCATCAGCAATAATTACTTCCTGAACTTTAAAAACGCCTTCTGTCAATGTACCGGTTTTATCCATAACCACATGCTGAATTGTTGCCAGACTATCCAGAAAGTTACTTCCTTTGAATAAAATACCATGTTTGCTGGCAGCTCCAATTCCACCAAAGTACCCTAACGGTATACTGATTACCAAAGCACAAGGACAGGAAATAACGAGAAAAACCAAGGCCCTGTACAACCATTGGTTAAAATTATAATTATCAACAAAAAAGAAAGGCAACAGACAAATCGCCATCGCCAAAAATACCACTATCGGTGTGTAAATCTTAGCAAATTTTCTAATAAAAAGTTCTGTTGGTGCTTTTTGTTTTACAGCATTTTGAACCAGTTCCAATATTTTAGAAAGTTTGCTGTCAGAATAAGCTGTTGTTACTTTGATCAGAGTAACTGTATTGAGATTTATCATTCCTGCCAGAACAATTGCTCCTTTCTTTTTGGTGTCAGGTTTACTTTCCCCAGTCAAAGCCGCTGTATTAAAAGAAGCAGAATCAGATAGCAATTCACCATCCAATCCTAGTTTTTCTCCGGGTTTTAACTGAATTATAGCACCAATTTGTACATCAGCAGCTTTTACATTTTTAGGAGTATTATTTTCTAAAAGAGTTACCTCATCCGGTCGCTGATCCAACAGACTTTTAATATTAGATTTTGCCCTGCTAACCGCCATCGACTGAAACACTTCGCCAATAGTATAAAACAGCATTACGGCAACTCCTTCCGGATATTCACCAATAGCAAAAGCACCAATGGTGGCGATACACATCAGGAAAAACTCGGAAAACACATCTCCCTTTACGATACTTTCAAAAGCTTCTTTGATAACCGGAATTCCGACAGGCAAATAAGCGAGAACATACCAGCCAATGCGAATATAACCTGAAAACCAGGACTGCGGAAAATAGTGATCAAAACCAAGGGCGACTAATAATAACAAAAATGAAATTATCGCCGGTAGAAACATTTGAAACAAACTGCGATCATCATTATGATCATGATTATGCCCATCATCATCTGTATGATTATGTTCATCATGAGTTGAACAGCATCCCGATTGTTTGTTCTTTTTTGAATTTTCTTTTTTGGAAGTTTCACAATCGCCATTATTGCCTTTTTCTTCTGTAGTATGATGGATTTCCATAAATATTATTTTCTTAAATTCTCGAAATTGAAATTTTACAATTCTTTAAAACTGTAGCTGCTTTTTTTTAAATAAAAAATATTCTTAAAACAATACCAAGTTGTTTTTCAATAGATAAAAATACTGTTTTAATGTTCATGTTCACCTCCTCCTTTCATTGCTGAAAGAAGATAAAATGCACCCTTGAAAACTATTTTGGCATCAGCCGAAATTTCATCTACAAATTTCACTTCGGTATAACCTAAATCGGTAGTACCCGGAATGACTTCAATTGCTTTAAAATGAACTTCTTCAGATTCTGTGTTTTTTGTATTCTTTTTTTCTGAATGCTTCTTTTCTTCTTGTACATACACATAGTACTTATCTCCATTTCGAACAATAGCATCCTTAGGCAAAGCGGGTACTGTGGCGTTTGTAATATTAATATTTGCAGAAACATACATTCCTGAAATTAAATCTTTTGTGTCCGAAGGTTCAATTTTTGCATGAACCGCTACCGTTTTACTTTCATTGGAAAATGATTTATTAATCCCGAAAATTTTTCCTTTGATTGACTTGTTTGATTGATTCGTTAATACAAAGTCAATCATTTGCCCGACTGCAATTGAGCCTAAATCTTTTTCATAAACATTCAAATCCAAATGCATTTGACTATTATCTACTACTTCAAACAAAGTTATTCCTGTTTCGGCAAAAGCTCCTTTGGCAATATTTATTTTTCCAACATAGCCACTTATTGGAGCGACTATCGGCACCAGTGAACTATTTCCTTTTGTGCCAACATGCAGCGCATCCAGTTTGCTTTTTGCTGCTTGTGCCCTTGCTCGTTCCACTGCCAGTTTTGCTTTTACTTCCTGAAATGTTTTTCTGGGATTTACATTTTCCTCACTCAGCGTTTTCTGGCGGTTGTATTCTAATTTCAAATATTCGATGTTGGCTGTAGCCGAATGATACTCTTCCTGTATTTCTATTACTTCTAAATTCTGAATGGTTGCCAGAGTTTTTCCTTTGTTGACAAAAGTACCTTCCAAAACAAAAATATCTTTAACCGTTCCTCCTATTAATGCAGCCACATTAGCTGAATTTTGAGGGGGAACAGTCGTATATCCATTGGCTTTTATGACCTTATTTAAATTTCGGTTTTCTATTAATCCTGTTTCAATTCCGATAGTTTTAAATTGAGATGGAGATAAGGCAACTTCTGTCGCAGATTTTTCTTCTTCATGTGTTTCTTCTGCTTTTTTTTCATTGCAGGAAATTAAACTCATCGCAATGATCACACAGTTAAGATAAAGAAAAAAACATTTAGCATTTAAAGAAGTCTCAGTAGTTCGAAAAAACTGTTTCGAACTATTCCTGGTTAGATAAAGCTGTATGGTGGTAAAAACCTTTATATTTTTCATTTTTAATTATTTTTCATTGATGGAAACTGAACCTCAATAGCACTTTGATTAAAGCTATGAACGGCTTCTGCATGTTGTTTTTTAATATCAATTGCCTGATTTAAGAAACTGATGTACGACCAATAACTCATATCGCCATTGGCATAACTTTTTTGTGCCGTGTTTATAATTTGCTCAGCATATTGCAAGCCTTCATTTTGATAATAGTCAAGCACCTTTTTTTGCTTTTCAAAATTATGCTGCAACTCTTGTTTTTGCAGATTTAAAACTAATTTGTTTTTATCTAAACTCAATTGCGATTGCGAAATGTTGATCGCCGAAGCCTGAGCTTTAGCCGTATTGACACCGCCAAATAAAGGAATCTGAAGTCCGGCCGTAAATCCCTGAAACCATGCTTCCGTATTAATCGTTTGTGCAAAATATCCCAATCCTAACTTTGGAGTCCGCATGGATTTGAATGTATTGGCTTCTTTTTGATAAACCGAAATTTGCTGCTGATAATAATCCGTTACCAAGTTTTCAATTTCTGAATTTCCTTTCGCTTTAATGATTTGATATTGCAATGGAGTCGTAATTTCAGGTACAATATTTTCTTCTGTCTGTACAAAAAACTGCAGCTGCTTTTGGTACATCGCCAAATCATAGTCTAATTGTGCTTTTTGGGTTTCAATCTCTTTCACTTTTGCTTTGGCACTAATCACTTCGATATTGCCACTTTCTCCGGTTTGAAAACGTAACTGGGCATTTTTTAGAAATTGTATATAGATATCATTTAATTCTGTATTTAATTGCTGAATAGAAATGCCATATAGATATTGATAATAGGCCAGCGTTACTGCTTTTTCTATTTCATAAGCAGATAAAGCTTTACGTTTTTGAGCTAATTTCACCAGCTCTTCCTGTAATTCTCTATTGGATCTGGTGATTTTTCCGATTGGAAAATATTGCTGTATCGAAATATTATGGTCAAAGTCGGCACTATTGAACTGCCCTCCCTGATATTGTACCTGTAGCGCATCAGGCTGAAAAGCTGTCTTTTTCAGAATTGTTTGTTTTTCTATTTCCTTATCCGAAATCTTTAAATCAATATTGTTTGACTTAGCCATTTCTATTGCTTTTTGCAATGAAACTGCTTGTGTATCCTGAGCAAAAGAAACGCTGCCCGTAACCAATAAAATAAGGGTTAATAATGGTTTTGTGATTTTCATTTTCCGTTTAGTTCGTTTTTCTGACAATAAATATAAAATTGGCAGAACAATCAAAGTCAAAAAAGTAGCCGAAAAAAGCCCACCAATTACTACGGTTGCCAAAGGTTTTTGAACTTCTGCCCCACCGCTTGTTGATAATGCCATTGGCAAAAATCCAAGTGAAGCCACTGCTGCTGTCATTAAAACGGGACGTAACCTTGTTTTGGCACCAATCAAAACCCGCTGCAAAGCATCTGTTATTCCTTCTTTTTTGAGCTGATTGAAATAGGATATTAAAACGATTCCGTTTAAAACAGCTATTCCAAACAAAGCTATAAAACCAATACCTGCCGAAATACTAAAAGGCATTCCTCTTATCCAAAGCGCAAAAACACCTCCTATCGCAGAAAGTGGAATTGCAGTAAAAATCAATCCGGCTTGTTTTAAGCTGCCGAAAGTAAAATAAAGCAAAACTAATATTGAACCTAAAGCTATTGGCAATGCCACAGAAAGGCGCTTGGTTCCTTCAATCAAATTTTCAAATTGACCTCCATAGGTTACATAATATCCTGCAGGAAGTTTAAAATTGGAATCTAATTTTTCCTGTATCTCTTCCACTACACTCTTAATATCCCGACCCCGAACATTTAAGCCAACCGTAATTCTGCGTTTACCATCTTCCCGGCTTACCTGTACCGGTCCTTGCTCATAATCCACACTAGCTACCTGAGAAAGCGGTACCTGCTGCCCGTTTGGAAGCGGAACAAACAAATTACTCACATCAGTTATATCTCCCCGATTATCCTGGTTCATCCTGACCACAATATCGAAACGTTTGCTGTCCTCATAAATTTTACCCGCACTTTCTCCTGCAAACGAGGAACGGATAATTTGATTGATGTCTGAAATATTAAGTCCGTATAAAGCAATTTTGTTATAATCGTATTTTACCGTGATTTGAGGCAATCCTGTTACTTTATCAGCTTTTAAATCTCCAATACCTTCAATATTTTTCACTTTCGAAATTAACTCATTTGCCTTCGCATCAAGAATCTCTAAATCATCCCCGAAAATTTTTATCGCAATATCGCTTCGGCTTCCTGTCATCAATTCATTAAAACGCATCTGGATAGGTTGTGAAATTTCGATATTAGCACCTGGAATCACTTTCATTTCTTCTTTCATCAGATGGGCTAAATCTTCCCAGTTGTCTGCCGAAGTCCATTCGCTCTTTTCTTTTAGCACAATAATCAAATCGGCACTTTCAATAGGCATTGGATCTGTGGGGATTTCCCCGCTCCCGATTTTTGAAACTATTGTTTTTATCTCAGGAAATTTTGCTTTTAATATTTTTTCATATTCCGTGGTAGTTTTAATCATCTGCGTAAGCGAACTTCCGGTCATAATTGTAGCATTAATTGCCAAATCCCCTTCTTCGATAGTCGGAATAAATTCGCCTCCCATGTTTTGAAAAACTACTATTCCCAATAAAAACAAACCTAAGGCAATACCTAAAACAAGTTTTTTAAACTGTAATGCTTTTTCTAAAAAAGGAGTGTATTTATTTTCCAGCCACGCCATCATTTTATCACTAAAATTTTCTTTGTGTTCTGTCTTTTTAGATAAAAACAAGGCGCTCATCATAGGAACATAAGTCAGTGAAAGAATAAACGCACCAATAATAGCAAAACCAACTGTCATTGCCATTGGCTTAAACATTTTTCCCTCTGTTCCTATTAAGGCTAAGATGGGTAAATAAACTATTAGGATTATAATCTCTCCAAAGGCAGCGCTATTTCTAATTTTTGAAGCAGAAATATAAACTTCACTGTCCATTTCTTCCTGCGATAATTCTTTTTTACGTTTGAGATTTTGCAAATGATGCATCGTCGCTTCCACAATTATTACGGCTCCATCTACAATTATTCCAAAATCAATTGCTCCGAGGCTCATTAAATTTCCGCTTACACCAAATGCATTCATCAGGATTACGGCAAAAAGCATGGCCAACGGAATTACTGAAGCTACGATTAGTCCTGCCCGAAGATTTCCCAAAAATAATATTAATACAAATATGACAATCAAAGCTCCTTCAAGTAAGTTTTTGGTGACCGTACCCATAGTGTTGTCTACCAATTTTCCTCTGTCAATAAAAGGTTCAGCTACAACTCCTTCAGGAAGGCTTTTATTGATCTGGATCATTTTTTCTTTAATTTTATTGACGACTTCACTTGAATTTTCGCCTTTTAACATCAAAGCTAACCCTGATACAATTTCACCTTTCCCATCTTTAGTGGAAGCTCCGTAACGCAAAGCAATTCCTTCTCTCACTTCAGCTACATCCCTAACTAAAACCGGAGAACCATTCCTGTTTTTAACCACCACATTTTCTAAATCCCGGACTCCTTTTGCCATTCCTACCCCGCGAATGAAATAAGCATATTCGTCTTTTTCAATATAAGCACCACCTGTATTTTGATTGTTTTTTTCTAAAGCCTCAAAAATTTCAGTAATGGTAACACCAAGGCTGTTCAATGTGTTTGGATTAACCGCAATTTCGTATTGCTTAAGTTTTCCACCCCACGTACTTACCTCAGCAACACCCTCGATTCCCTGCAATTGCGGAATAATAATCCAATCCTGAATGGTTCTTAATTGAATTGCATTGTATTTATTTTCGTATCCCTTTTTAGCATAGACATCGTATTGATAAATTTCTCCTAAACCTGTTGTAATAGGTGCTAACCCGGGAGAACCTGCATAGTCCGGAATATTTTCTTCTGCTTGTTTTAAACGTTGGAATATTTGTTCCCTTGCCCAGTAGATGTCAACATTATCTTCAAAAACAACTGTTACAACAGACAATCCAAAACGAGAAATACTTCTAAGTTCAATAACTTTGGGAATCGTTTTTACGGACTGTTCCAACGGATAGGTTATCAATTGCTCTACTTCCTGACTTGCTAAAGTTGGTGCAGTAGTAATAATCTGAACCTGATTATTAGTAACATCCGGTAAGGCATCTAGTGGTAATTTTTTAAGGGAATAGCTTCCCCAGGCAATTAGTACAAGGGTAAACAATAGTATAATGAACTTATTCTTTATACTAAATTGTATAATTTTATCTAACATTTGAATGTATAATATAATGAGAAATGAGACAATTATTTGTCTGCTATAATGTGTGGAAAGTCCACAAGTTTCTAACCCAAATTCCGATAATTATCGAAAGGGTTTATATTATACTATTTGAGGCGGTTGCCAGATACTCCCGAAGAAATTGGAAGTAACAACAGAATTATAATTTGGTAATAAAAGTGAAATAATACCTGATTTAACCGGAAATTCAAAAATGATGTTTGCCTGATGACTCAAAACCTGTGCACCACAACAATTACAAGCGCAAAATGGAGAACATAAATCATTTTCTTTATCATGTGAATGCCTTTCCTGAGTGGAAAACTGACTTGTTTTATGAACAACACTATTGACTTCCAAATCTGCACAAGGCATGATCGAAAGCGCAATTAAATAAACTGATAATATTATGGTTATCCATTTCACAAGTGTAAAAATAAGTTTTTTATGTTAATAAAAATAACATCACATAAAAAAGGATTAAAATATTTGCTTAGAAATACTTTAATCCGTTATAAAAAAATATCGTTGAAAGAATAGTTTGTTATTTATTCTCTACCAATACTTTAATCATCACATTTAATTGATTTCCACGAATATTTTTAGCTAATATGATTCCATTTCAATCTAATAAAAACTTAATAGCAAAGCCCGTAAGATATAGTCTTTTACAACTGTAGAACTCCATTATTTTAAATCACTAACTTTGTGTTTAAGGAAGTTTTAGTTTGGCAATCATTGCTTTCCAAGTTGTTTTTTGAGCGCTGACTTTATTTGAGATTAAAAATAGAGCAATAATTATAATTATACTATTTAATACTATTTAATACTATTTAATACTATTTAATACTATTTAATACTATTTCATTTTATATGATTTATATTTTGGATTACTCTTGATCAAACAAAAAGATGAAATGTTTTTTTATATTAGTGTCATTTATCTAATATCAAAATTTTCATATACACTTTGAAAAATTGGCATATAAGACAAATATTCATCACTTTTACTACAAAAACTAAGAATATACAAATCTCTTTCTTTAATAAAATAATATTGTAGGATAGTTGCAAGGACACCGTTGCTCATTAATTGTTTGTAAACAATTTCCTGTCCTTCAAATCCGTTTTTTATAACCTTTCGATTAGAAATAATTTCACTGCTTACACCGAATCTTTTATCTACTATCTTTTTTATCCTTTTTGACTTAATTTTGGAATATCCAATATCAGAAATTAACAAACTTATATTTTCAATGAAATTATCGTTAGCAGAACTTTTCTCACTTAGAAGCATAAATTTATTTCCAAGCGAATCTGATTTCTGAAGATACCAATTATAAGGAAATAGAATTGAATATTTCTTTTCGCTTATATATAATTTTCTGGTAAAATTTTCTGATTTATGCTGTGCAAATCCTATTGTTACAAACAAAAAAATAGCACCAAACTTTAAAAGGAGTTTCATTATAAAATTAATTAGCTATTGGAAGTATAATCCCGCTCTGATCCATCAGGTATATCAATGTTGTCATGGTTGCTGCACCTAATTCAAGTTCTCTTTTGTTTATGGCATCAAACTTATCATTTGCCGCATGGTGATAATCAAAATAACGTTGTGAATCAGGCTTTAATCCCGCCTTAACTATTGCTTTAGAAGTCAAATGTTCAATATCTGAACCGGAATGGCCAATTGTAAAACTATGTACTAAATACGGTTCAAAAACTGGTGCAAATCCTTTTATCTTTTTAAAATTAGCATCATCAGCTTCTATTGAAAATCCTCTTGGTGTAAATCCGCCCGAATCACTTTCCAATGCAAAAATATGATTTTCATTCTTTTGTTTGGAAACTTCTTCATATTTCGCACCGCCTTTTCCGCCATTTTCTTCGTTCATGAACAATACAACACGAATAGTATTTTTAGGTTTATAATTGAAGCTTTTAAGAATACGAACTACCTCCATACTTTGTACAACTCCTGCACCATCATCATGAGAACCGTCGGCTAAGTCCCAGGAATCCAAATGTCCTCCAACTACCATAATATTTTCAGGATGTTCTGTTCCTGTCATTTCCCCTATCACATTATAAGACAAAACATCCGGTAAAGTCTCGCAGGATTGCTTGAAATAAAATTTCAAAGCCGGATTACTTTTCAAAGTAGCACTTAATAATTCGGCACCATTGGTACTTATCGCAGCAGTTGGAATATATTGCTCCTTTGGGAGATCACCATAACTTTGTGCTCCTGTATGAGGAAAATCGTCTAAACGTAAATTCATCGAACGAACAATTGTTCCTACGGCACCCAGTTTTGCAGCTTCTTTTGCGCCGGCAAATCTCTGATCTACACAAGCTCCGTATGATGTAAAAGTTTCAATATTTTCAGGATTCATTGGTCTGTTAAAAAACACAATTTTTCCTTTTACTTTATCACCTAAAGTTTTTAATTCTTCAATCCCCTGCACTTCTATCACTTCCGCAGTAAGTCCGGTTTTTGGCGTTGCTATCGATCCCCCTAAAGCACAAATTGGGACAATTGTTTTCACTTTTCCGTCTAAGATAAAAGCAGTTTCTTTTTCGCCACGCACCCAATGAGGTACCATAACTTCCTGCAAATACACTTTATCCAGTCCCAAAGTTTCAAGTTGTGATTTGGTATACTGAACCGCTTTTGCAGCACTTTCGGAACCTGACAAACGACTCCCGATATCATTGGATAAATATTCTAACCAGGAATAACATTTTGAATCGGTTAAAGCTTTTTTATAAAATAATTTGATGTTTTTCTCCTCATTTGACTGGGCAAATGAAGTCAATCCGTTTAAAACTAAAACAGCTAAAAAAATTGTTTTTTTCATTGGTTATAAAGTATTTGGGGTTGTTTTTTGGTTTTACAAAAGAACAAAATTCTTTATAACTTTTGTCACCTTTTCTATACCTTTTCTAAAAATGATAAAAAATTATTTTACTGTGATAATTTTGTTTTTTGCCGCAATACCATTTTCATTAAAAGCCTCGATTGTAAAATAATATTTTGTATCCTTGTCCAAACCTCTGAAGTCATAGGAGGTTTCATCATAAACCATTATGTTGTTGTACAATTTATCAGGAGCAATTCCATAGTAAATGCTATAACCTGTGGCATCGGACTGCTTTTGCCAGTTAATCATCGCATTGCGGGAATCTTTCGTATCTCTTTTTACTTTAAAACCTGAAACAGATTTTGGTTTTTCTGACAATCCATTTCCAAAAACCCTGAAATCTGAAACAGCAAACAATCCCGAGGCATTATGAATATTTTCCATTTTGATGTAACGGGCTTCAATTGGTTTGGTTAACTCCACATAATCATGAGGAACATCCCTATCATTTTGAGATTTGTCAACTACCAATGTCCAGTTTACTGCGTCATCAGACATGAAAATTTTATATTGATAATAAATATCCTTTGCTTTGTTGTACTGTGTTGCTTTATGATCAGCATAATTAATCTGCAAAGCATTTACCTGCATTTTTCTGCCTAAATCCATTTGCAGCCATTCGCCAGGATTATTTGTTTTGGCAGACCAATACGTTTGAATATTTTCATCGGTTAAATTTGAAGCTCCATAACAGAATTTTTCATATACTTTTTTTCCGCCGTGATCTACCCGGTGTGTTTGGACTTCCATACATTCTTCCGAAGAAGAGACAGTTACCGCTTTTTTATAAGAGAGTAACATCCATCCGGAAGAAGCACCATTTTCATGATTCCTTTTTTGTGTGGGAAGAACGATTGGAAAATCGCCATAAGAAGTATTAGAATACATGACATCCTCTTTATCAAATCCCGCCGGAAACATATCGATGCGACGTTCAAAACGATCTTTTATTGATATTTTGCAGGTTCCCGTATTCCAGTAATTTCCGTAATTATCGGTAAAGGTGTTTCCGTGTCCGGCTCCAATTACAAATCCGCCAGGTTTATACGACATTGGATTGTGTTTTTGATATTTGAAAGGTCCTAACGGATGATCGCCTACGTGAACTCCATTTGCATATCCTTTAAATTCGGTTGCCGGCGCTCCGTATTGCATATAATATTTACCATTGTGTTTGGTCATCCAGGCACCTTCGATAAAATTACCCCAAGGAGCGGGTTCCATATCATTATTGGGTCCGAATCTTTCCCAGCCATGCGATCCAGGATCTAAACCAACCACTTCTTTTATACCGCCATAAGGCTTTTGAATATCCTCAACTTCTGTCGCTTTATACAGTTTTGCATAATCCGCCTGATTTCCTTTTGGAAGCCAGGTTGTATAATCAACCTCAACTCCTACCAAAGGCAATTTTCCGCTTGAACCGTAGTACATATACACTTTTTTATCATCATCCTGAAAAATCGCAGGATCCCAGGTTGGCAACATAGCTGTATCAACATGTCGTAGCCATCTTCCCGATTTAGGATCGGCAGTTTTCCAGATTGGATGGTCTCTTTTCCAGGTTGAACCTACGTAAAACAAAGTGTCGTTGACTACCCATGCAGCTGGTGCACACTGATCGTCATCTGCAGGTTTTCTTTGGAAACTTCCGTAAACAAAATTCCAGTTGGACATATCTTTACTCCAAAAGAAACCAGCCTGATTGGTTGCAAACAAATAATAATCCCCTTTAAAAGTAATGATAACCGGATCTGCGCTTGAACGACGGGATTCAGGAATGCCGTTGTGATTTTCTGTTGTATAATTGTAGCCAATATTGATTGGATTACAATAAGTCGTTGCAGGTTTGTTTGGATCGAACCATTCGGTTTTCTGTGCTGATGCATTTAGATTAAATCCAATCAAAAGCACCAATAGTAAAATTGCATATAGCTTATACATTTGTCTTATTTATAATTATTTTTTTTGTTGGAATTAAAAAAAGCCCTCCGTATAACCAGTACGAAGGGCAATTACTAACCAATAAACCAACTATTTAGTTAATTCAAAACTAACTTTCTTATCGGCAGCTGAACTTCCTCCTACGAAAATATCAAACTGTCCGGGCTCTGCTACAAATTGTAAATCAGAGTTATAAAATTTTAAATCTTCAACCGTGATATCAAATGTCACCGTTTGCTTTTCTCCCTTTTTGAGTGTTATTTTTTGAAAACCTTTCAATTCGCGGACTGGTCTTGTAACCGAACCAACCAAGTCCCTGATGTATAACTGAACAGTTTCTTTTCCGTCAAAATTCCCTGTATTGGTAACATCCGCAGAAACAGTTAGTTTTCCGTTGAAGTCCATTTTATCAGATGAAATTTTCACATTTGAATAATCAAAAGCCGTGTAACTTAAACCAAAACCAAAAGGAAATAAAGGTTCGTTTCTTTCATCGATATAATTAGATCTGAATTTCTCGAATTTTCCTTCTGTATTTGAAAGTGGTCTTCCGGTATTTTTATGTGCATAGTAAATTGGTAATTGACCAACACTTCTCGGGAAAGTTGCTGTTAATTTTCCGGAAGGATTTACATCACCGAATAATACATCCGCAATGGCATAACCTGCTTCTGTACCGGCAAACCAAACGTTTAAGATAGCCGGAACCGTTTTATTTTCTTCTGTTATAACTAACGGACGACCATCAAACAAAACTAAAACAACTGGTTTTCCTGTTTTTAATAAGGCATTCAATAAATCTTTTTGCGCTTGCGGAATTTCTAAATTCGTACGGCTGCTTGATTCTCCACTCATTTCTGCTGATTCACCTAAAGCTGCTACAATTACATCTGATTCGTTGGCTATCTTTAAAGCTTCTGCTAACAATTCTTCGTTTGAACGGGCATCACGATGTAATGTTTTTCCAAACATGGTAGCATTCGTTTCAAAAGTTTCATCATAATCCAGGTTGCTACCCTTTGCATATAACACTTTCGTGGAAGTACCTGCAACTGCTTTAATTCCAGCTAATAATGATACAGCATTTTCCATTTTTGTAGCCACGCTCCAGGTTCCCGGCATGTTTTCTTTGGCATCAGCCAATGGTCCGATTAAAGCGATAGTTCCTGATTTTTTAAGTGGTAATAGCTGATTTTGGTTCTTTAATAAAACCAAAGATTGGGCAGCAATTGATCGGGCTTCTTTTCTGCTGTCTGCTGTAAAAATTTCTGTCTTAGCTCTTTTTTCATCGCAATATTTATACGGATCGTGGAATAATCCCAAATCATATTTTGCTTCTAAAATCAGTTTTACGGCATTGTCGATTGTTTCAATTGTTACTTTTTTCTCGTCTAAAGATTTTTTCAAAGTCCCCAGAAACCCTTCGCCCACCATATCCATTTCAACCCCCGCATTCAATGACATGGCAGAAACTGTCTGAAGATCACCCATTCCGTGTTCAATCATTTCAGGAATTCCTGTAAAATCGGTTACTACAAAACCTTTAAAACCCCATTGTTTTCTTAAAATATCCGTCATCAGCCATTTATTTCCCGTTGCCGGAATTCCGTCAATTTCGTTGAAAGACGCCATAACAGAACCAACTCCCGCATCAACAGCAGCTTTATATGGCGGAAAATAATCATTAAACATTCTGATATGACTCATATCTACCGTATTGTAATCACGACCTCCTTCTGGAGCACCGTATAATGCGAAATGTTTAACACAGGCTAAAATTGTATTATTTTTTGAAAGATCTTTCTGTTGGTATCCGTTTACCATCGCTTTTGCAATCTGGCTCCCCAAGTACGGATCTTCTCCTGAACCTTCAGAAACCCTTCCCCAGCGCGGATCTCGGGAAACATCTACCATAGGAGAAAATGTCCAGTTGATTCCGTCTGCACTTGCTTCTTTTGCTGCGATTTGTGCACTTCTCTCAATTAAATCCATATCCCAGGTACAGGATAATCCTAACGGAATTGGGAAAGTTGTTTCGTATCCGTGAATAACATCCATACCAAAAAGCAAGGGGATTTTCAATCGGCTTTTCTCAACAGCTATTTTTTGTACTTCCTTTATTTTCTGTACCGATTTTATGTTGAATAAACCTCCTACTTTTCCTTCTGCAATATTTTTTGCTACATTTGAACTATTGGCCTGACCTGTTGTAATATCCCCTGATGTAGGCAAATTCAATTGTCCCAATTTCTCGTCTAATGTCATTTTTGACAATAATTCGGCAACAAATTCGGCTTTGGGCTTGATTTTTACAGCATTTTTAGCATTTTTCTTTTGAGCAAAACCCAAAACAGTACATCCTAAAAAAAGTATGATTAATTTCTTTTTCATTGTAAATATTTATTGATTTTATATAATCGCCATTGCTTATTCCTATTTTGGTCCGGAAAAATGGCGATCTAATAAATGTGGTATTTATATTTCCTATTGTTTATTTTGACTTGCTAAAAGCCGTATTTAGTTGAATGAAAACCTAAGTTTTGTAAACCTTGTCTTATTTCGGGTGCATTCATAAATAATTTCCATAAAAGTCCTGTTCTGTAATTTTCGATCATTACAACTTCAGGCCCCTGATCAATTGCCAAATAACGTTTTGCAACCCATTTATTTCCTAAACTCAATGCATCATAAAAACCTGCATTGCCCCAGGTTTCATTTTTATGATTTTCATATAGATTTCTCATAAAAGCAATCGATTCTTTTGGCGTATAGACAATCGAACTGATTGCTGCAGTTGGCGAAATGACCTGCTGGTCGTTGCTAGGCATGTGTGCATTGTACCCAACAGATCCATCAGGATTTCTGGAATATGATGCTGTAAGCCCCCAATAATCAGCACCATATCCAGCAACCTTCTTTGGGTTTTCAACACAATACTGATAATTGATTTTGGTTTGATTTACATTCAAATCAAAATAATTAGCATACTGATCACTCAATTGATTTGGATCTAAACCAACATAAGAATAATGCGCCCAGAATAATGGCCCTCCAAATTCTTCAGCACCGTTATGCTTTAAAATTAAAGGAATATTATATTTTGTTTTGGTAGAAACGATTCCACCGCTTCTGGCCCAGCCTTCATGGTATGCTTTTGCATCGATGGAGTGCTTTGGTGAAGAGGCTGCCAGTACATAAGTAATAAGGCATTCATTGTATCCCTGCAGTGGAAAGTCCATCTCCCATTTGTAGTTTGGTGACCAATGCCAGTACAAAACATTTTTTTTGTTCGTGTACCATTTCCAGTCAATCCCTTTCCAAAGGGCGTCATATTTTTCAGCAACTTCTTTTTCCTTTTCTGAACCATCTTTCAGGTATTCACGGACAGTAATCATTCCTGCTGCCAAAAATGATGTTTCGACTAAGTCTCCCCCATTATCTTTGGTTCCAAAAGGTTTAACTTTTCCTGTATTGCCATCAATCCAGTGCGACCATGCTCCATGAAAACGATCGGCTTTGCCTAAAAAGTCTGCTATTTTATTTAATCTTTCAACGCCCTGATCTTTTGTAATATATCCTTGAGACATCCCCGAAACAATAGCCATTAATCCAAATCCGGAACCTCCGGTTGTAACAATATTGGAATCGTTTTCGGGATAAATACCATCCGGATGATAACGTTCTCTTGCTAATCCCGAATTCGGTTCAGCATAATCCCAGAAATATTTAAAAGTTTGTTTTTGAATAGCATCCAAAAGCTGCTCATCTGTCAGTTTAGCTTCAGATACGTTTTCTGATACACTTTCCTTTGCCTTATCAGTATTCGAACCACAACTAAAAAAAGTAAAAGCCAGTAGTAAAACTGAAATTCTAATCATCATAAAAAATTTATGGTGTTCTTAAAATAATCACTCCTCCCAAATTTGAAAGGAGTGATTCTGAAAATCTTAATTAATAACCTCCAGGATTTTGCTCTGAAAGCGTTCCTGCTTCTCTCAGGAAAGAAGTTGGAATAGGAAACAATTCATGTTTTCCAACGATAAAAGTTTTTCCATTTGCAGCCATAGCATCTTTAGCCTGACCTGTTCTGATAAGATCAAACCATCTGTCGTGTTCAAAAGCCATTTCGACTCTTCTTTCTTTCCATATTGCCGTTCTCACATCCGTTTGTGTTAAAGCAGGTGTTTCTCCTAAATTTGCTCTGAGCCTAACTTCATTCAATAGAGGAATAGCAAGTGAAGTCTGTCCTAATTCATTTAAAGCTTCCGCTTTCATTAATAATACTTCTGCGTATCTTAAATATCTAAGATTTGTATCTGAAAATTCCTGATTAGAAAAATCAGATGAGTACGCTTTGTAGTTATACATTGGATTTGCTACTGATTCTGGAACCTCCGTACCGTCATACAAAACCGACCCCCTGAAAATAATAGTAGCCGCTCTTCTTATATCTCCCGGCTCAAAAGCATCTGCTAAACCCTGGCTTGGCGTATTGAAACCCCAGCCCCAGCCTCCGGCTCCACGTGGTGCCTGAGAAACAGAGTAATTTCCGATTCCGAAACCAGGACTTGAAGTTGAACCAACGCCATTGATTTCAAAAATAGATTCATTACCAAATTCACCTTCTTTTTTAAATTGAGAAGCATAATCGTCTACTAAACCATATCCGGTTACTTTATCACAATTGTCAATTACTTTCTGCCAATTTTTCTGGTATAGATTTACTTTTGCCAGCAAAGCGTAAGCAGATCCTTTGGAAACTCTTGTCTTATCATCTGCTCCATAAGCTGATTTATCAGGCAAATTCGTTATGGCATCATTTAAATCCTTTTCAATAAAAGCATATACTTCTGCCGGAGACTTGCGGGTGAGCTGCATGATTCTGTCTTCTTCTGATGTTGGAAGTGGCAAATGATCAACAATTGGAACCCCGCCATAGCCCTTTAGTAAAGTAAAATACATAAAGGCTCTCATAAATTTCGCTTCTCCCTCTAACCTTACTTTCAAAGCCGGTGTTACTTTATCCAGCTTAGGAAATATATCCAGGGCCTGATTACATCTGTTTATTCCTGCGTAATTGGAATCCCAGATAGATTGAAACGAAGGAGTCGAAGCGTTGTAAGTTAAGTTGTCAATTATATCCTTATCAGTTCCTGCATCTCCGGGATCAGAACCTTTATCTGCATCATCTGAGATGATACTTGTAACAGCATTCCAGGCAAAAGATGACATTTCCCAGCCTAAAAACTGATTGTAAATCGCCGTTACAAGACCTTTTGCCCCTTCATCATTATTGATCAGTTCAACATCAGCCGGAACCGATTCTGTAGGATTGACATCTAAAAATTCATCTGCGCATCCTGAAAAGAGTAATCCGGACAGCACAAATATTGATATATATATTTTTTTCATGATTTTAAAATTTAAAATTAGCACCTATTATAAATGATCTCAATGATGGATAAGCATCTAATTCAACACCCTGAGTGCCTTCTACCAGTTTACCATCGCTTGTAATATCCGGTGAAAAACCAGAGTATTTCTGAGAAATAAACGGATTAATAGCATTTATGTAAATTCGGCAAAAGCTAAAAAACTGATCATCTTTTAATGGGAGCTTATATCCTAAAGTAATATTATTGATTCTAAAGAAATCTGCTGATTCTAAGAAAAAAGTAGAGGCATAAGGCGTTTCATTTGAAGGTCTTGGATTGGAAGCCGTTGTATTAGTTGATGTCCAGAAGTCATTAGCTACAGAGGCTTCTATATTTTCACCTCCAAAACGTTGTGCTTTCTTGCCATTGTACACTTTTGCTCCTCCTGTTCCATAACCATCAACAGAAAAATCAATATTTTTATAATTCAAGCCTAAAGTAACTCCATAAGTAGATGTTGGTAAAAGTGATCCAACATACTTTTTATCAGTTCTCTCGTTTAGTGCTGTCTGAACTACTTTATCACCAGTAGCTGTGTAATACAGCATATTACCATTTGTCTGGTCGATTCCTGCAAATTCATACATATAAAAACTGCCTAAAGGCTGTCCTACTGAGGTATTATCAAGTATTTTTGTATTTTGCCCATTTCCTAAACTTCCTCCAATAATTGGTGATATCTGAACATTTTTAAGGCTTGAGAGTTCATTTTTATTATGAGAAAAGTTTCCTCCAGCCCAATAACTTAAATTATCGTTTATTTTATCATCCCAACGTAATGCAATTTCATAACCTTTATTGGATACTTCTCCAACATGTGCCGGTGTTGATAGTGTAATTCCTGATGTTCCGTAAGGTCTTACATTCAAAATTGTGTTGGTTGTTTTTTTGTCGTATAAATCAAATGATCCTTTCAATTTATTGCTGAATAACTCAAAATCAAAACCTCCTGAAAGTTCTTCTACAATCTCCCATGACAAATTAGGATCAACCTGTGAATTAATTGTTGTACCTGAACCAAGTCCCGGCACATCTACTCCTGACGTAAATGTCTGAGTATTCAATGGTACATTTTGATTTCCTAATCTACCCCAGGAACCTCTTATTTTTAATAAATTAAGTTCTTCAATATTACTTAAAAAACTTTCTTTAGTTACAATCCAGCCCAAACCAACCGATGGGAATGTTCCCCAGCGTTTGTCCTCAGCAAATTGTGATGATCCGTCACGTCTGACAGTACCAGTAACCAAATATCTATCCATCAATTTGTATTGAAAACGTGCAAAATATGACGCTAATCTTCTTTGATTAAAGGCTTCGTCTTTATATCCTGTCACTGTACTGGCAACATTAATATCTTTTAAAGACCAATAGTCAGCATTTGGATTTACATTTTTTCTGTCAATTGTTAATTTCTCTCTTATACCCTGTACATTAGATTCAATACCGGCAGTAACTTCAACATCATGAATTTCTGCAAAAACTTTATTATAAGTGAAGTAGTTAGACAAATTCCAATTAAAATATTGATCCCTGCCTCTGGTTAAAGTATTTGTATTTAAACTTTTTGTATCGTAACCTGATGCTACACGAGTAGGATCTGCCGCAAGCCATAGTGCTAAATTATCTACATAGTTATACTGTTTGTACGTATAAAATTCCCCATTAAATTGTGATGTAAATTTTAATGATTTTACAATTTCATAATCTAATTTCAAACCTCCCTGTAAAATAACGCTATTCTGCTGCTCATTTGTATAATCTAACTGAGATACAGCATTACCAACATTATTAAAAGAGGCTCCTGTTTGAGCCACAACGCCATTAGAAACAAATGGCACACCATATTTTCCATCTGCATAACGTACAGGAACTAATGGAGACTGTCTGTAAGCATTGGTAAAAGCACTCAAAGGTACTGGTGTATTTTTTATTGCACTGACACTAAAATTTTGAGTAACGCTAAGTTTGTCTGAAATCTTAAACTCATTATTACTTCTGATAGTGGTTCGTCCGTAATCAGATCCGTTTAAAATGCCTTTTTCTTCATAATTACCGGCACTAAAAAAATATTTTACATTTTCTGAAGATCCGGAGATAGAAATATTGTTTTGTGTGTACGACCCGGTTCTGGTGATTTCATCAAACCAATTGGTGTCATAAGGCTGACTGGCAGAAAACCTTCCTTGTGGAAAATCGTTGCTGTACGCTACATTGCTATAACGAACAAATTCATCGCTATTGGCCATTTCAACTTTTTTTAACGGGCTTCTAAAACCTGCAAAGCTTTCAACATCAACAGTCATTTTCCCTTTTCCGGATTTTGTTGTAATCATAATTACACCATTCGCACCTCTGGTTCCATAAATAGCTAATGAAGAAGCGTCTTTCAGAATTTCATAAGATGTAATATCATTAGTATTAATGTTATTGATATTGTCAGTAGGCATACCATCGACAACATATAAAGGATTCCTTCCTCCTAATGCAGTACCTGCTCCCCTGATTACAACTGAAGGTGTACTTCCCGGTGCATCAGAAGTAGAAACCTGTACACCTGCCGCTTTACCTTGTATAGCCTGCGATGCATTGATTACTTTCATTTTTGTGATTTCCTCAGATTTAATAGAGGTTACAGCAGAAGTATTATCAATTTTTTTTCTGGTTCCGTATCCAATTACTACTACTTCTTTTAAAGCAGTATCTTCGGATTCGTTCAGTGTTATTGACATTGGAGTTACTGTTGCTGGTAGGGACACAGCTTCAAAACCAAGCATTGAGATTTTAATTACCTCACCTTCTTTGGCATTGATAGTAAAATTTCCATCAAAGTCAGTTTCTGCTGATGTTTTGGATTCCGAAGCCGCAATTATTGCACCCGGAACTCCCATTCCACTATTATCAACTACCTTTCCTTTGATTGCCTGTCCAGACATATATGCAGGTAGCAATAAGAGTGCTAAAAAGCTAAAAATAAAATTTTTCATACAGTTTCTAATCGTTTAAGTTAGTAGAGCCAAATTAAACAATTACAACGTTGTAGTACATCAATATATACTACTACACAGCTACATCATAAAACAGAAAAAACACATTAAACCTTTTAAAATCAACAACCTATAAACTAAATAATTATTATTAACATTATGTTATGATGTAGTAATGATGTATTTGAATTTTGTAAAAAATACTATGAAAAAATATACTATCACTAAAACATGTCGTGAAAATTATAGATTAAGTAAAAATCTGGAAAGATTTTCATCCTGAGAAAGGTTTAACTTTTTTCTTAACCTATACCGATGGAGTTCAACACCTCTGAATGATATGTTCATCAAAGGTGCAATTTCTTTAGAAGAAAGATTCATTTTAAGATAGATGCAGAGTTTAATGTCCTTTTGAGTAAGATTAGGGAACTTTTTAGCAAGATTTATTATAAACTCATTATGAATCTGATTGAGATTGGATTCAAAAATTTCCCATTCATGTTTATTTACCTCATTAATCCTTATTGCTTTTTTAATTTCACTTTTTAGTTTATTAAAATCTTTTTCTGAATCCAGAATACTTTGAATATTCTCAATCATTTCACTTTGTTTGGCAATAGATAAAGATTTACCAGCGACTTCTGATGATTTGGTCTGCAGTTCAAGTTCCAGGATATGTTTTTCGTATTCCTGTATATTTAATTCATTTTCAGCTTTCAGCTCCATTTCGAGAATAGCCCTTTGATGTTTTTGTTCTTCGGCTTGTAAATTTAATTTTTGAATGTAGCGTAATTTATTCCATTTGTAATAAAAGAATAAAACAGTGCCAATTAATAAAAGATATAATAAAATCATCCAGGTTGAAAAATACCATGGCTGTGCAACTGTAAAATTAAATTCTGAAACTTTATCATAACGTACTCCATCATATCTGTAAATAATTATAGAATGATCTCCGCTGGTCAAATTGTTTAATAAAATTAAACCCTCTGAAATTGGAATGAAATTTTGGCTTTTATTGATCTGGTAAAATAAATTAGGCTTTTTAGCACCGTAAATTCCTGAAATTACATTTAACTTCAACTCAGTATTGAATTTGATTTTAGAATCATCTTCAATTAGATTATCATTATTAAAAGCTTCAATTTTAATCTCTTTATTTTGCTTGTTTTCATATTTTAAGTCCAGTGAAATGAATCCGTCATCCAGATTTAATAAGTATTGATTCTCTTTTTTAAAGACTTTGAGATTATCGTTAATCAATTTTCCTTTATAATATTTCTCCTGAATAATATTCCATACAAATTTATTACCCACTGCATAAATGTGATGCAAAATTCCGTCCTGAAGTACCATAAAGTGGTCATCATCAATTGAAACTATATCACTAATACGTTTAAAATTAGCATTAAAAACATCATTTGCATCTAATTCGTTAGTAATGGAATTATAGGTATACCAGGAATTATTAATCAGAAAAAGTATTTCTTGTCTGAATTCGAAAATTTTAACCCCAAAATCATTTTCTATTTTACTTTGTTGGGTAATATTTTCAACCTTTTGGGTTTCATATTTATCATTGTACAAAACACGGTACAAACCACGATAATTATCGGCAGCAAAAATTTCATTTTTTTTGTTTTGGGCTACATATTTTATAGGTTTTGCAATCCCCTTAATTATCTTATGCTCTTTTAATTTGGAAATAGCATCATAAACTAAAATCCCACTATAAGTCGATTGAAAATAGGTGTTACTAATACTGCTTTTTGATAAATTCCAGCCGCCACTTACGTTATTAATTTTGTAAAAAGAACCTTTATCATAACAAAAAGTTCCATCGTTATGGCCTATAACATACTTATCCTCAATTTTAGCAATATTCCATGCTTGCCCCTGAGTATTTGGAAGCATGTTGAATTTCCCTGATAAGTATTCGAAAACGCCATGGTTAGAAGCAATAAGATATCCCTGTTGAGTGTTTGCTACTGAATAAACTGAACCTAAAATTCCGGAATTATCATAAAAAATGGAGATGGGAGAATTCACTTCAATATGAGCAATACCATTATCTAATCCCAGCCATAAATCGTTCTCCTTATCAAAACCGATACTCAAAATCGAATTGTTCATCAGAACATTATCCCGATCGATATTCTTGTAGGTATTGGTATTCAGGTTCAAAATATAAATGCCTTTATTGCCTGTTCCAATAATAAGCTGATTATTTTTTGCGAACTTTGCCACATTAATAGTAGCAGTCTTTAGTATTTCATTTAATGGATTATTCCAAGCTGTCAGATTGTTGTTTTTTTGAATAAAAACGCCTTTTTTCTGGGTAAAAACCCATACATCACCCTGATATTTTTCAATGGCGTGAACAACAGTGTTTTTTAGAACATTCCATCCTTTTGGACTGGCAATTTTGAAACCATTCATTTTGAAAATTCCTTTTTCAACAGATGCAACATAGAGGTTTCTATCCACTACGAAACAGTAGGATATTAAAAAAGGAAAAATTATTTTTTGGATACTTTTTCCATTATAGATAAAAACACCATTAAAGGACTGAAAATAAATCGAACCATTAAATTTGAAAATTTTCCAGATCTCTTCGTTATCTTTTTCATCAAATAATTTAACGTTTTTGGTAATCGAAACATAATGCATTTTACCCTCTTTTCTGTACCAGTAACCAAATTCCTTATAAGAGCCGGAGTAAATTTTATCTCCTTCAATCAGAATAGAACGAATAATAGTTTTATTAGGAAGTGTATATTTTTCCCACACTACGCCATCATATCGCAATAAATAATGATTATTGGCAAAATACATGGCATTATCATTTCCCTGGGCAACATTCCAAAATTGATTATCTCCCTGATAATCTGATTTATTATAGTTTTCAACAAATGGAAGTAATTCCTGAGACTGAATTTGAGATGCGATGAAAAAGAAGAAAAATGATTTTAGAAGTATCGATTTCAAAATATTCGGATTTATATTCAAAGATACTGACAAATATTTAATTTATAAAAAGTAAAAAGCTTCCCTATTGAGAAGCTTTTGAGTAAAAATATATTTTTAAAATTAGTTTTCAAGCAACTGATAAACCTGATTAGCAATTTCAAATTCCTCATCAGTCGGAACCACTAAAACCTTCACTTTTGAATCTGTTTTACTGATTTCTCTAATTTCCTTAGAACGAATCTGATTCTTTTCATCGTCTATTTCAATTCCAAAATAATTCATATCCGTACAAACCAACTTACGCATATAAGATGAATTTTCTCCAATACCTGCTGTAAAGATTATGGCATCCAGACCATTCAATGCAGCCGTGTAAGCACCTATTGTTTTTCTAATTCTGTATGCGTTCATCGATAATGCCAATTGACAGTCCTTATTTCCTTTTTCCGCTTCTGATTCGATATCACGCAAGTCACTATAACCGGTAAGGCCCAGCATTCCGCTTTGTTTTAGTAAAATTGCATTTACTTCATCAGCAGTATATCCGAGGTTTTTTACTAAATAAAAAATTACTGACTGATCAATATCTCCAGCTCTTGTACCCATAATTAAGCCGTTAGAAGGAGAAAATCCCATTGTGGTATCAATACTTTTTCCTTCCTTAATAGCGGCCATACTGCAGCCGTTTCCTAAATGAATTGTTATTATTTTAGAATTATTTTCTAAATAGTCAATTGCTTTTTCAGAAACATATTTGTGGCTCGTTCCATGAAAACCATAAACCCTTACTTTGTTTTCTGTTAAAAGGTAATTGGGAATTGCATATTTATACGCTTCTACCGGAATGGTCTGATGAAAAGCGGTATCAAAAACGGCTACTTGTCTGGCATCTGAAAAAATTTCTTCGGCAACATTTATTCCAACTAAATGCGCCGGATTATGCAAGGGAGCCAATTCTGAAAGTTCTTTTATTTTATCTTTTACTTTCTGAGTAATAATCGTAGTATCTGAGAAATAAAATCCTCCATGCACGACACGATGACCCACAGCTTTAATCTCCGAAGTTGACTTAATAACTCCTTTTTCAGCATTCAGAAGCAATTCGGCTACTTTTTGCAAACCAACTTTATGAGTTGGGACCGGTATTATTTCTTCTATTGAAATTTCTGCAGTTTTAAAGGTGATGTTGGAAGTTTCTAGTCCTATTCTGTCAATCATACCCGAACAAACTACTTCGTTTTCCGGCATGACCATTAATTGATATTTTATCGATGAGCTTCCTGAGTTTATTATTAATATTTTCATGTAAATTTATTTAATTATTGAAAGATTCAAAATTGAATTATTAATTTTTCAATCTTATTCAAAGCGGAACATGGATGACACGGATTTGCTAAGCAAAAACGCTGATAAAAACAGATTTTTAATTTAATCAAAATAACTTAACATATAGATTGACATAAAAAAAGTAATAATTATAAATATTACATTGTATACCTTAAATGCAATTTTATTACTTTTTAATTCTTGTATACATTGTCTGGCAAATTCAGAATTTCTTCTTTTGAATACTTTTTTATTGAAATAATTCAACACTAAAACAATTACTAAAAAACACGCAAAGACAAAAAGAGAATTAGTTTTTAATTTTGAAAATAAACCTTTCTTTAAAATTGCAAAAATTACCAATATTACAAATGCTTCAAAACTTGAAATAATAGTAGTTTCCTTTCCCGAAGATTTAGCTCCTGTATTCAGATAAAAGAAGTAATTGTATATTTTTTTAATATTCAATGCTCAAACATATTTGTTAAATTAATTACCTAATCTTTAAATATAAAATTTAGAATCCCTGCGCCTGAATGGCTGTAATAACTACTGTATTTATAATATCATCTACCGTACAGCCACGGCTTAAATCATTTACAGGCTTGTTTAAACCCTGCAGCATGGGTCCAATGGCTAAAGCTCCGGTTTCTCTCTGAACGGCTTTATAGGTATTGTTTCCTGTATTTAAATCAGGAAAAATCAGCACACTCGCCTGACCTGCAACTTCAGAATCCGGCATTTTGCTTTTTCCTACTGCACGATCTACAGCCGCATCATATTGAATTGGTCCTTCAATCTTTAAATCGGGACGTTTTAGTTTTACAATTTCGGTTGCCGCCCGAACTTTCTCCACCTCATCTCCTTTTCCTGATGATCCTGATGAGTACGAAAGCATCGCAATTTTAGGTTCTATTCCGAAAGCAGCACTCGAATCTGCTGAGGAAATAGCGATTTCGGCCAATTGCTCGGCAGTTGGATTTGGATTGATGGCGCAATCTCCAAATACGGAAACCCGGTCTTCCAGACACATAAAAAACACAGAGGAAACTACTGATGAATTGGGTTTTGTTTTAATAAATTGTAGTGCCGGTAAAATGGTATGTTGTGTGGTGTGTGCAGCTCCGGAAACCATTCCGTCAGCATGGCCTTTATACACCATCATGGTTCCGAAATAGGAAACATCTTCCATTAAATCCCTTGCCATTGTTATGCTTACATTCTTTGCTTTGCGAAGTTCATAATAGGTATTGGCATAATCTTCATAATTTTCCGATTCAATCGGGTTGATGATATTGACTTTGGAAAAATCAAAAGTAATTCCTAACTCGATAATCTTATTTTCAATTTGTTTCTTATCCCCAATTATCGAGATATCTACCACATCCATATCTAACAATCTTGATGCGGCCATGATAATTCTATCATCATTTCCTTCCGGTAAAACAATATGTTTACGGTGCTGCTTAGCTCTTTTGACCATATTGTACTGGAACATTTTGGGTGTCATTCCTTCAGGTACAAAAGTGATTAATCTTTCGGATAACGCATCATTATCAACATATTTTTCAAACGTATTTATAGAAGTCTCAATTTTATTAGTATTATTGGCATAAATTTTTGCCTTGATACCGCCAATTTTATTTGTGATCTGATACGTTCCGCCATCTACAGCAAGAATCGGAACAATAGCTGAAAGTCCTTCAATTAATTTTAAAATGCTTTCTTCAGGGAGAATATTTCCTGTTAAGATAATTCCTGAAATGGTTGGATAATTTGCAGATTCATTCGCTTGTAAAGCTCCTAAAATAATATCGGAACGATCTCCAGGCGTTATTACTAAAGCATTATCTTGCAAATGAACCAGATAGTTATGTAATTGCATCGCACCCACACTAAAATGCCCAATTTCATTATTGAGGTAGTTTTCTCCAAAAAGTACTTTTGCATCCAATTCATTAACAATTTCCTGTATTGTCGGGTTATTCAGACTCGAAATTAAAGGAATTGTATTGATCAAAACATTCTCAGGTAAACTTTTTTGCAATCCTTTGGTAACCAGTTCAATGTTTTCAGGCTGAACTTTATTGGCAAAAACTCCTAAAACTTCTACTTCCTTAACTTTAAAAGAATCGTAAACCAAATACAGACTGTCAACCAATTCATCTAAAGTTTTTCCCACTCCAGAGCCAATAATAACAGTTGGAATTCCGAGATTTTTAGCAATCAGGACATTCAGATCCAATTCTATTGAAGTTCCTTCACCTGTAAAACTGGTTCCTTCCACCAGAACAAAATCAAAACGTTCTTCGAGTTTTTTATATTTTTCAATAATAAAATCTAAAACTTCGCCTATTTTTCCTTTATTTTTCTTTTTGATGAGTTTGCTTTTGGTGATGGCATAAGCCTCTTCAAATTCAATATCAAGGTTGAAATATGACAAAACCGTTTCAATATGATTGTCTAATTCTCCATCCACAAAATCCTCTACAATTGGTCTGAAATACGCTACCTTTGACGTTTTACCAATCAAAATACTCATCAAACCGAGTGTTATAATTGATTTTCCGCTATCCTGATCACTTGTTGCAATATATATCGCTTTACTCATAATTTATATTTTCAATCTATAAAGATGTATTTGAATTGTATTTTTAATGTACTGACTAAGATTAGAACCAACGCCTTTTTTTGAAATAAACAATTAAGGCTATAACCAATAGAAACATTACTATCATAACAATAAAGTAGCCGTTTCGGGCATGCAATTCAGGCATATTATCAAAATTCATTCCGTATACCCCAACAATAAAAGTAAGCGGAATAAATACGGCCGAAATTATTGTGAGTGTTTTCATAATCTCATTCATTTTTCGGGTTTGCTCCGAGAAATAAAAATTGGAAGCACTTTCCAATGAACTCATATCCGAATCGATTTGCTCTAAAAGTTCCAGGCTTTTTTGGTGCAGCCGGATGAAAAAATTAAACGTTTCTTTTTGAATTAGGTCGTTTGTATCATCTTCTTTGATGGTTTTTAAATAATACAACGAATCCCGAAGCGGAATAATAGAACGTTTTAAAAAATTAAAATTATCACGGTGGTTTTCAATCTTTTCAAGAATAACCGGATCCGCTCCTTTTTTGGTCAAATCAATAAGTTCTTCAATATTGTGTTCTTCATCTTCAATGGTAATGTAAAAATTTTCCATTACGGCATCGAGTAATAAATACAGCAGATAATCTACTTTTTTAGTTCTTACTATTCCTGCATGCGTTCTTAAACGCTCCCGAATATGCGAAAAAAAATCACTTCGTTTTTCCTGAAATGAAATTAGTATTCCATCTTTAACTATAAAAGTAAGCTGTTCGACTTTAAGTCCATCTGAGTGTTCTGAAGGCAAAAGCGATTTTATATTAAAAAATAAAATTCCTTCCTGCTCCTCTAACTTGGTTCTTTTGGTAGTATTTAAAATATCGGCCAATAAAAAATCATCTAATTTGAAATGAGCACCAATTGTTTTTATTAAATTAATATCGGTTAATCCGTGAATATTAAGCCAATTGTTTTTTGAATAATCAATGCAGGTATTTAAAGATTCAACAGTAAACTTTTCATATTCAACAACATCTTCATTATTATATACAAAAAGCTGCATTTCTGATTTGTGCTCTTTTTGTGATCCTGTATATTCTAATGTGACATGCTGCAGCTTACGGCCTTTTTTATATTTTATTTTTCTCATTCAAAAATGATTTATTATAGTAATATTACGAAAAAGAATCCAAAAAGGAAATGAGAATAGTCATTTTGTAGATTCTTTTAGACATAAAAAAAGCCGAATCGTTTCTGATCCGGCTTTTAATTTATAAACTAAAAAGTAAATTATTTTACTTCTTCAAATTCAACGTCTTCAACATTGTCACCTTGAGACTGCTCTTGTTGAGGAGCTGCTTGTTGACCTTGTTCACCTTGAGCATACATTGCTTCTGTAGCTGTTTTCCAAGCTGCATTGATGTTGTCAAGAGCGGTTTGAATAGCTGGAATGTCCTGAGACTGGTGCGCCATTCTCAATTCAGTTAAAGCGTATTCTACTGCAACTTTATGGTCGTCAGCAAGTTTGCTTCCTAACTCTTTCAATTGACTTTCTGTTTGGAAAATCATGCTGTCAGCTTCGTTTAATTTCTCAGCTCTTTCTTTAGCTATTTTATCAGCATCAGCATTAGCTTCAGCATCTTTTTTCATTTTTTCGATTTCTTCAGCTGTTAATCCAGAAGAAGCTTCGATACGGATATCGTGAGATTTTCCAGTTCCTTTATCAGTTGCAGAAACTTTGATGATACCATTTGCATCAATATCAAAAGTAACCTCGATTTGAGGAACTCCTCTTGGTGCTGGTGGAATACCGTCTAAGTGAAAACGACCGATAGTTTTGTTATCAGCAGCCATCGCTCTTTCTCCTTGAATAACGTGGATTTCAACAGATGGTTGAGAATCAGCAGCAGTTGAGAATACTTGAGATTTTTTAGTTGGAATAGTTGTGTTTGACTCGATTAATTTAGTCAATACACCACCCATAGTTTCGATACCTAAAGATAAAGGTGTAACGTCAAGTAACAATACATCTTTTACATCTCCAGATAAAACTCCACCCTGAATAGCAGCTCCAATAGCAACAACCTCATCAGGATTAACACCTTTAGATGCTTTTTTACCAAAGAATTTCTCTACTTCGTCAGCGATTCTTGGCATACGGGTAGAACCTCCAACAAGGATTACTTCGTCAATATCAGATGTAGATAAACCTGCATCTTTTAATGCTTTAGCAACTGGCTCCATAGAACGTTTAACTAATGAATCAGATAATTGCTCAAATTTAGCTCTTGATAATTTTTTAACTAAGTGTTTTGGTCCTGAAGCCGTAGCCGTAACGTATGGCAAGTTGATTTCAGTTTCTGAAGAAGAAGACAATTCAATTTTTGCTTTCTCTGCAGCTTCTTTCAAACGTTGCAATGACATTGGGTCAAGACGTAAATCAATACCTTCTTCAGCTAAGAATTCATTAGCTAACCAGTCAATAATTTCGTGGTCAAAATCATCTCCACCTAAGTGAGTATCACCATTTGTAGACAATACTTCAAAAACTCCATCTCCTAATTCAAGAACAGAGATATCAAAAGTACCTCCACCTAAATCGTAAACAGCAATTTTTTGATCAGTTCCTTTTTTATCTAATCCGTAAGCAAGTGCCGCAGCAGTTGGCTCGTTGATGATACGCATTACTTTAAGACCTGCAATTTCTCCAGCTTCTTTCGTAGCCTGACGTTGTGCATCGTTAAAGTAAGCAGGAACAGTAATAACCGCTTCAGTTACAGTTTGACCTAAATAGTCTTCAGCAGTTTTTTTCATTTTTTGAAGCGTCATTGCAGACAATTCCTGAGCAGTATATAAACGACCATCAATATCCACACGTGGCGTATTGTTGTCCCCTTTTACTACTTTGTAAGATACTCTCTTTGCTTCATTTGTAGTTTCAGCAAAAGTGTGTCCCATAAAACGTTTAATAGAAGCAATAGTCTTAGTTGGATTAGTTACTGCTTGTCTTTTTGCAGGATCACCCACTTTAATTTCTCCACCTTCAACAAAAGCGATGATAGATGGCGTTGTTCTTTTTCCTTCTGCGTTAGGAATAACAACTGCTTCGTTACCTTCCATTACAGAAACACAAGAGTTCGTCGTACCTAAGTCAATTCCGATTATTTTACCCATTTTTATATAATTTATTTTTGATATACTAATTTTATAACTCAAGGTGGCATAAGTCAATCTTTGTGCCAATATAAAAAACCAAAGTAAAATGTCAGTTTCATGTCGGCACACTAAAATTAATCTGACAACATGACATTTTCAAAACCTGACAACTATGGCATATCAGTACTTTAGGTGTCATTATCAGGAGCTGATTCCTGCTATACATTACAATCTTTTATGGCGAACGCCGCCACAAAAGGATTTTCATTTCTATCAGGGCTATAAACTTAGATTTCATCAGAAAACCTTATATCTAAAAAATTTCAGGGATTTAATTATCTTCGTCAAAAAACTATGGAAGAAAAATACCCTTTTATGTTAGAAAGAATACAATCCATGCTAATAGATTCTGTTTTAATAATCGCTTTTATGATAATTTTCTCAGATATTTTATCCAATTTTAAAGACGTTCCAAATTGGTTAAGAGCGATTTTACTAATTTCTCTCTTTTTGTACGAACCAATTGCCACAGCGGCTGGCGGAACAATCGGCAATAATATAAAAGGAATCAGAGTTCGAAAAAATGAAGACGAAGCCCAGTCAATTAATTTCTTTCAGGCTTTTATCCGTTATTTTTTCAAACTTCTGTTTGGCTGGCTTTCTTTTATTACTATTTTTTCAAACAACAAAAAAAGAGCAATTCACGATATTTTTAGTGGAACGGTAATGATAAAAGTCCAAAGCATACAATCAAAAACTATAAAAAACCATGAATGAAGAATTAGAGAGCCAATTTACAGAATTTGAAAAGCCATTAATAATAAGAAGAAAACTTTTGCCATGGTGGATTAAAACTTTTTGCTGGATTTTTATGCTAATGGGAGGCTGTTCTGTAGGTGCGTTAATTTTTAATCTTTTTACGCCAAATATTCGTTTATCAATTTATGGATTTACAACTTATACCGCTTTTTCAGGAATTGGACTGTTTATCATTGCTATTATTATATTCAAAGGATATGCTGCTTATACGCTCTGGTTCGAAAAACAAAATGCTATTTTAATTGGAAAGTTTGATGCTATTGCAGGAATTGCAATTTGTTTATTTTCTATGATTATACTTCCTTTTATTTTCAGAAGTATTCGTTTTGAATTTAGATTTGAACTCATACTTCTTATTATTTTTTATCTAAGATTAAACAAAATAGAATATGAGTGGAATAACTTAAAAACCATTTAAAGTTCTGTCATTTAAATAGCTGCTTTTTTAAAATAATAAAATAATTCTTTCTATGAAAAATACCATTGCAGTTTACGGAGCTTACGGTCACACCGGAAAATTTATTGTAGCCCAGCTTTACAAACTGGGTTATAAACTAATGCTTTCAGGAAGAGATCATGAAAAGTTAACAGATCTAAAAAAGCAATATCCTAATTCTGAAATAAAAGCGGCAGATATCGAGGACTCTGAAGCATTAGATAACGCCTTTTCTGATGCAAAAATTATTATAAATTGTGCCGGTCCTTTTTTAGACACGGCAACACCTGTCATTCAGTCTGCGCTGCGATTAGGTATTCATTATATTGATTTAAGTGCCGAACAAAAATCGGTATTGGATATATTTGAACAATTTTCTGAACAGGCAAAAAACGATAAGATTATAATAATTCCGGCTGCGGCATTTTACGGCGGATTAGGCGACTTATTAAGTACAGCGGTAACTCAGGATTGGAATCAAATTGACGAAATAAACATTTATATCGGGCTGGATTCCTGGCATCCAACAAAAGGAACCAGATTAACGGGAGATCGAAATCATTATAAAAGATTAACTTTTAAAGACAAAAAATTACTGGAATTTCAATCCGGTCCTACAACAAAATGGAATTTCAAAAACCCAATCGGAACTAAGGAGGTTGTTGGTTTGCCGCTTTCGGAAATCATCACTATTTCCCGTCATTTGAATGTAAATTCCATCAATACTTATCTGAGTCAAAACTCTTTGGATGATCTTAGAAATGAAAACACACCGGAGCCAAAACCTACTGATGAAAAGAACAGATCGTCTCAACAATTTTCTGTAGAAGTATTGGCTAAAAATGGCAAAACAGAACGAACAATTACCGCTCAGGGTCAGGATATCTATGCTGTAACTTCACCTTTGGTGGTTGAAGCCGTAAACAGAATATTGTCAGGTAAAATAAAAAATACAGGCGTAACCGTTATGGGAGAAATATTTGATGCAGCCGATTTTTTGCGATCATTGGATACTGATGATATTGTAATTTCAGACATTGAAGAATCTGAATTGAATTAAAATATTCAATAACAACAAGAATTTACTTTCCGATAATGATAATTTCAATAAATAAAAAAAGCAGCTTTTATCATTTTATTTGTAATTTCGATTTTCAAATTTTATCATAAAAACAGAAGTAAAAATGGCATCATTTATAAAAGAAATATCTTTTCGCTGGTCAGATCTTGATCCTAATTTTCACGTTCGTCACAGTGCTTATTACGATTTTGGTGCTCAGCATCGTATTGAAATTCTGGAGCAATTAGGTTTAACATTAAAAGTTATGCAAACTCAGGGATTTGGTCCTGTTTTATTTAGGGAGGAATGCGTTTTCAGAAAAGAATTGAAACTTTCGGATAAAATTTTTATCCACACCAAAACATCAAAGATGAAAGCCGATGCTTCACGCTGGTCGATTATTCACGAATTCAGGAGAGAAGATGATACACTTTGCGCAACCATTACAGTTGACGGAGCCTGGATGGATACCAAACTTAGAAAATTAGCTTCTCCAACTCCGGAAATTGCAATTGAAGCTTTGCGTGTTTTCCCAAAAAGTGATGATTTTATCGGACTATAATAAAAAACTTGTTCATTCTAAATATAAAACCGTTACAACTTAATGTAACGGTTTCTTTTTTAATAAATGGCTTGATTATTATTCTGCAACAATTTTAAAATTGCTGTTTAAATTTTCTCCCAAAACATTTAATATATAAAGTCCTGATACTTTTTTATTGGCAATATTTAAAGTAAAATTTCCATTTCCGTCAGTTTGGATCTTTTCTTTCACAATAATTCTTCCTGTAATATCGCTTAAAGTAGCCGTTACAAAAGATAAATTATTGTTTGGAATAGTGATGAAAACTTGCTCTTTTACAGGATTAGGATATACAGTAACATTGTTTTTGTTTTCAATAAATTTTTCAGTGCTTAATAATGCTTCATTGTATGCAGACAATACTTCAGATGCTGTTAATGCGTAGTTAAACATTTTGAGTTCATCAAACAATCCTTTGTAAGGTGCTGGAGTAGTATTGGCATACAATTCAAGTGCACCGATATTACCAATTACTAAATCTGTTGCCTCTCCTATGCCTACTGATGTTCCTGTGGCATCAGTTTTTTCACCGGTTAAAATACCATTGGTGAATATTCTTAATTTTGATGCCGTAACATCTCTCATAATCATTACATTGACCCAATTCCCATTAAAATAACTAGTCGCTGCTAATGTAGAGGCAAGTTCTGTTTTTGTTTTATCATCATCTATAGCATAACGCAATTGATTACTTTTAATTTCTACATTAAATCGTCGGCCTGTTGCACCAGTTACTGGATTTTTTGTCATCGAGCCTTTGCATAATATATAAGAACTCAACGTTGATCCGGTTGGTATTAAACTGGCATCGGCTTTCATCCAAAATGAAAGAGTAAAAGAGTTTTTGTCAAATAATATCTGATCCTGATTGGGGATGCTTACCATTAGCTTATTTGGCAATAATGCTGCAAAATCTATAGCTTTGTCTGCTTTTCCGGGAACTCTTACAGTACTATTATCGAAAGCCGCATCCAACTGTCCATTGTTTGCATAATTTGAAATATCTGTTATTTGCTGACCTTCGCCCGCAGCCTCTTTAAACGGCCAATGTCCAACAAGTTCTGGGGCCAGAGCACGAAAATTCCATACATCACCCATAATAGTTCCTTTTTCATTAGAAGCATCAATTCTCCAGTAGTAAGTTATTACCGGACTTAAACCTGTCACCAGGTATGATGGCGCCGCAACATAAGCTAAATCGGCCAACTTAGTTAAGTTTAAAGGATCAGTACCAAAATATACAGAATAGGTTTGTGTGTTTGTACTGCCACTCCATTTCAATGTTAAATTACCACCTGTCAACTGAACACTATTAAGTCCTGTACCCGGATTAGGTGCTGATGCTTTTACAGGAGCTGACGGAATTGGCGGTGTAGTCAGGCTTCCGGTTTCATACACTGATGATTCTGTACTATTTGTTGCTTTAAGACGATAATAATAGGTAGTATTCGGCAGTAAACCAGTGTCGTTATAACTTGTAACATTTGTATTAAGGGTAACAATCTCAGTATAATCGGTACCATTTATTGAACGCTCTACTACATAATTATCTTCATTTGCAGCACCGTCAATCCAATTGACAGTTAAAGAACTTAATGGCGGAACTTCGGTAGTAACCACATTGGTAAAATTTACATTTGATGGCGGAATAAGAAAATCTGCCGGTGTTTCATTCGTTAAGCTATTAATATACACTTCAATATTCAGATAAGGCGCATTTGTTGTGCTTACTGCTAAAGCATCAGCAGTATTTTTATCTAATCCATTGTTATCTTCCCATGCATCCGGTATACCATCATTATCCGTATCCAGAGGAGCCGGAGCACCATAGACATGTCCTGAGCCTCCGTTGATAAACCCAAATTTTGTTGTCAAATCAGATTGAACATATACATACGTTGCGGTCGTTCCTTTAGACATCAAATCAGAAATCATTAAATTCTCTACCTGATCTCGTCTTGGGTATGAAGCTCCAACACCCGATACAATTTTATTGTACGCATCCTCGGCAGTTAGTGTTGTATTTTTCATGGGATAATCATACGGTGTTGACAGAATTGATGCCGCATCTTCCGTCGGATATCCGGATAAATCTGCCGGTACCAAAGTACCATTTAATATTCCATCCTTATTATTATCAAAATAATTACCTGAACCATATAAAAAGAAATTCGCATTTCCTCTGTTAAAAGGTGTAGAAACCGAACTGCTGGTATTTGGGCCTCCAATAAAATAATTATTGATAATGTTTACATCTGATCTTCCGGCAGAATCGCCTCCCATTATGTAAGCATCTCCGGATTCGGTATGTCCATAAGTATTGCCATAGTTACCCCAGTTATAAACAACATTATTTACAAACTCGTTAATTCCCTTAATCTTGTTGTTACGTGTTTTATTACAGATATATAAATTTCCAATTAAGCTTACCTTTCCGCCTGAAGGCTGAATCAATCCTCCCGCTGAGTGATTGTGGCGATGTAATCCCTGTCCAATAATACAATTCTGAATAGTGATATTATCAGGACTCACACCTTTGCCATCCCAATTAATTGAAAAAACTTCATCAGTTCCCCACGTAAAAGTCATATGGTCGAAAATCATGTCTGTCCCGCTTGACAGCCCTGATGCATCCTGATTTTGCGCTGTTCCACCATATCTAATACGAAGATATCTAGCAATAGTGTTGCTTGCTCCTGAAAAAGTTACACGTGGACCTAAAAATACAATTCCTTCTCCCGTTGCTGTCTGCCCGGCAATAGTTGTATTAGGCGAAACGACAATCTGAGTAAGTAAATTAACAATCCCTCCTACCTTAAATAGTACAAACCTGCCTTCCTGGCTAACTGCATCGCGAAATGAACCTGGTCCGCTATCATTTAAATTAGTAACTAAATAAATCTGTGGATTTGACGATCCTCTGGCACCTGTAGTAAATTTTCCAAAACCGGTAGCTTCCGGAAATGCAAGTGTTTGTCCATTTACATTATTAATCGTGGGCATTAACACACAAATCATGAAAATTTTTAGTGTTAAATTAAAGTTTAAAGTAATTTTCTTCATCTTACTTGGTTTAAAATTGGTTAAATAGCTATAACCAATTTAGTTATAAGATAAAAGTAGAGCGTCCTGTCGTATCCTGTTAGTCGTTTTAATATCAGTATATTATTAATTAGAAGTGCAGTTGTATTTTACCATCTAAGTAATAGAAATAATTTATAATAAACTTAAACAACAGAATTCTTTAATTATGATTCGCTATAAAAGACTGGGATGAAGCAAAAAACACAAAATTATTGGAGATAAACAATTTTGTTCAATAGCTTTGAATATTATATCTGTCACAGCATAATATTATGTTATTTCCATTTTTTGATAATTTTAAGGCTCTCATTTTGTTTTTGAAAATACATAACAGTAAATTTATAATGAATGAAATGTATTTCAAATGAAAACTATAAAAATCTTACTATTTCTATTCCCTTTTTTGTGCTTTTCACAAGCACAAAAAATAAAGGATTTAGACATCTTTTTAACTAATTATGAATATCCATTTCCGGTACATTTTTTAGAACTTAACAACCAGCGTCAAGTTTTAAAAATGGCCTACATGGAGATTAAACCCGATAATTATAATACTAAAAACATAGTATTACTGCATGGAAAAAATTTCAACGGAGCTTATTGGGAGACTACTATTAAAGCCTTGGCAAAGGAGGGTTTCCGTGTAATTGTTCCTGATCAGATTGGTTTTGGAAAATCATCCAAACCAGATAATTTTCAATATACTTTTCAGCAATTTGCTGAGAATACCAAAAAATTATTAGATCATTTGGGCATTGAAAAAACAACGATTTTAGGACATTCGATGGGCGGAATGTTAGCTACAAGATTTACGTTGATGTATCCTGAAACTGTTGAAAAATTAGTTTTGGAAAACCCAATAGGGTTAGAAGACTGGAAAACAGCTGTTCCCTATAAACCAGTAGATTGGTGGTATGAAAGTGAACTAAAACAAAATTACGAAGCCATAAAAAAATACCAAATGGAAAATTACTACAATGGAAAATGGAATGCCGATTACCAAAAATGGGCAGAACTTGCTGCTGGCTGGACTACAGCACCCGATTATAATAAGGTGGCATGGAACTCTGCTTTGATGTACGACATGATTTTTACACAACCCGTTTTGTATGAATTTAAAAATATCAAAAGCCCAACGCTTTTAATCATTGGAACAAGGGACAAAACGGCAATTGGAAAACAATGGGCACCTGAAGAAGTCAGAAAGAAGCTGGGAAATTATGCCGAATTAGGTAAAAAAACGCAAAAGGCAATTCTGAATTCAAAATTAGTTGAAGTCCCAAATACAGGACACTTGCCGCATATCGAATCTTTTGATCAATTTATAAATCCATTAATCGTATTTTTAAAACAATAAAACATTAAAATCACAACTTATGTTTACAATCGAACAAATAAAAGAAGCACATGCGAAAGTAAAAAGCGGTGCTGATTTTCCAAACTACTTACAAGACCTGATTATTTTAGGTGTAAAAGGCTATGATACTTTTGTTAATGACGGACATGTGGAATATTATGGCGTAAACAATTACATGGTAACTTCTGACGAAAAATATCCTGAAATAAAAATTGAAGATGCTGCCCACAAAGAGCGTTTTATTGAGTTTCTGGTAGCGCATCAGGATGGGCAAACTGATTATATTACTTTCTGCAATCACTCCGGACAATGCGGAATTGCCAAATGGCGTGTTGACATTATTGAAATGAACTGTACGTATTTTGATAAATCAGGTGCCGAAATTTTGATTGAAAAAATTCCGGGTTAATCAGTTATAACGAATCCAGATGTCAAAAAAATTGTCTCCCATAATTAATCCTGAGGAATTAATTCAGTTAAAAAATTCTTCTGAAATTATTTTAATAGATGCCAGAGCGGGTCTTAGTGCTGAAGAAAATTACAACTCTGAACATTTAAAAGGCGCCCGTTATGTCCATTTAAACCGGAATTTGTCAACAGTTGATTGTAATCCTAAAAATGGAGGAAGACATCCGTTGCCTTCTTTGGAAAAATTTTCAGAAGTGCTTTCAAAAATCGGCATTTTACCTACTAGTCATGTCATTGTCTATGATGACAAAAACGGTTCAAACGCTGCTGCTAGATTTTGGTGGATGCTAAGATCAATAGGACATGAAAAAGTTCAGGTTGTAAACGGTGGATTGCAAGCGGCAATAAAAGCCGGATTTCCTTTAAATTCAGGAATAGAAATTTTTGAAGAAACAGTTATCTATCCACTTTCTGAATGGAAATTGGGCATTTCAAATATAGAAGACGTCGAAAAAGCTCGAAATAATAACGAAAATATTGTAATTGATGTAAGAGATAAAAATCGTTTTGACGGCCTAACAGAACCTATCGATTTAATTGCAGGACATATTCCGGGAGCAATAAATGTTCCGTTTAGTGAAAATTTAGATGAAAGTGGGTTCTATCATACAGCAGAAACATTAAAAGAAAAATATTCAGGAATTATTGGCGACATAAAAACTGAAAACATCATTATACATTGCGGTTCTGGTGTTACAGCCTGTCATACTTTGCTGGCAATGGACTATGCCGGAATTCCGATTCCAAAATTATACGTAGGTTCCTGGAGTGAATGGTCACGAAATGATAAGCCTATGGTAATCAAACAATTCAGCTAAAAGCATAAGTCATTACTCATTGAAAACTATTAACAAATGATACAACATTCATTTTCTACAAAAAAAAGACACACTTAATATAAGTGCGTCTTTTTCATTTTTTTCAGAAAGAATATATTAGTGCGCTCTAAAATTCCATTTAGAATTATCACTATTCCTATCAAACTTTGCAAGTGTGATTGTGCTGTCACCAGAAGACACCAAAGCTAATTTTTCATTAGAATTTGGAACAACCTTAGGCATTATTCTATACGTCCCGTCAATTAATTGATCAATACGCCAGAGTTGTTCAGATGCACCGGTAAATTTTGGAACTGTTATCAGCTCTGCGTCTGCGGTTGCTGCTAGTGCCCGATCTGTTCCTGCTATTACTATTTTATAATAAGGTGCTCCAAGATATCCTCCTGCATTTGGATCCGCTGTAATGGTCCATTTTTGATGAGGACGGAACATATAATCACCAGTACGAACTTTTGTATCTCCTTTTGGCCATGTATCAATTACATCTGACAATTGCTGTGATGGAATAGCTTTTACAGGCTCATTAACGTCATGCTCCCACGGACGCTTTCTATCCTCCATTCGAACAAAATCTACCACTAATTCTAAGGCATAACCTCTTCTCTCTGATTCAATTTCATAAGTTCCTTCCTTAAAATTATCCCCTGCAACTGGCCAGCCGTTTTTCCATAACAAAGGACGAATACCTAATACACTGCGTCCGCTTTGGTCTAAATCAGCTTCGTAATGACAGGACATTTTTTGAACTCCATCACCAAGGTCAATTAGTCCAAAGTGTCCCGGTCCGTTAACTCTTCCTCCTGCAGCAATTACCATTTTACCGCCTCCTTTCAGCATATCTCTTCCCATATTATCTAGGTAAGGGCCTGTGACTTTTTTCGAGCGTCCCACCACTATATTATAAGTAGAGTTGGCACCATCACAACAGGTTCCATGTGTTCCAAGCAGGTAATACCATCCATCACGATACATCAAATCAGTTGCTTCACAGTCAATTGCTATATCTATTGCCTTATTGCCTTTTACACGCGCTCCTGTTTTAGGATCAAGTTCTACAATACGAATAAATCCAAAATAGGTTCCGTAAGAACACCATAATCTGCCATTGGTAGGATCTAAAAGAAGTCCCGGATCAATGGCATCGTTATCTTCCATATTACTTGAAGAAGCAACAACTATTGGTTCGGAATATTTAAAATCCGGAGAATTTGGATCAAGTGTCTTGTTCCACATCGTATTTATTTGTCCGTCATGTCCGCCGCCTAAACCACCACCGGTAGAACCATACGCTATAAGATAACGATCACCAATTTTTACTACATCCGGAGCAGCTCCTCCGCCTGGTCTTACGCCTCCTTCATTCCAAGTCCAGCCATCATCGGATATTAAACCTCCTCCACGAGTGCCAAATGTATAATACTTCCCTTCACATTCCATTATTGTTGATGGATCATGTATAAATGGTTTTCCTGTCTGGGCATTTACTGTTCCGGATAACCATATTGATAACAGGGCTATTGCGCCTATTAGTTTATTTCTTATTTTCATAATAATTACAAATTTTTACAAATGAGATTTTTAATTAGGATTAATTAATTATTCCAGAGTAATAGTTAAATCCTTTATTGGCTGCCCTTTTTCATCCAGGAAACGAACACAAAAATCACTCATTCCGGGTCCATTGATTACTGCACCGCGAATTATATTTTTCCCTTTGTTAAGAGTAAGACGAGGTGAAACGCAATCATCCATTACCATCCGTCTGTCTCCTGAAAGCAATACAGCTTCCTTTTCATTTACCCACCACATAGATGCCGAATTTGACCCTACTGCCATTCTTACATTTTTCATTTCTTTTGGGCTGTTAACTACTGTTACTGACCAAAACACAACTCCGTATATTTCTTTTTTTAACCCATAAGCTAAACGAAATAATTTTACATTGAATTTTTTGCTGTCGAGTGCATGCCATGTTAGTTCCTGATCGCCAACTTTTACCTTTTCTCCATTTTTAGGAAGAATAGTAAACTGATTTGGAAAATACTCGGTAGAAAATGCCGTTCTGAGGTAGCTATCAGTAAAAACAGCATTACTACGGTTTGGTTTGTTAATTGGTTCTAATAATAACCAACGTTGAATGAATCCATCCGAATCTGGTGTTTTTTTTGATTTTGTTGCCGGACTAAAGTAAGGCTCGATACTTCTTACAGTATCGTTTTTGGTATTTGAATCAATTTTGCCTCTCGATGAGACAGTAAATCCTTGTAACCCTAATGTTGCCAAAAATACAAAGCACATCACTTTCAACGACGTTTTGTGTTTAATGTTCATAGTAAATTTTAAAGTTTATGGTTGGTTTTTGTTTAAAAAATTAGCACAATTTTTTACTAAAATACAAATAAAAGCAACCGGTTGTAATTATATGTGTAATTTTTACGTTTAAAATAATGAAATCATGAATTAGCAGAGATACTTATGAATTTAATTGACAATCAAAAGAATTAAAGTGATTTGTTTGTTTGTTTTTCAGATTTTTTAAATAAATTATCTTTACGATGCTAATATGTTATCTAATTTTGACACTAAATAGAGTGGAATAAATATTATATTAGAATGAATACCGATATCTCTAAACAACAAAACAATATCTTCAATAAATAAATAATGCATCAAAAACAACATTGGGACATCCTCTTATCCAATCAGGTAAACAAAAAAAAGTTCATAGATACTTTACTTATGGGTCAGGCTAAAAAAGAATTAGCTGTTTTCAATAATCAAAAAGGAATTCTTTTTTCTGATATTGCAATCGAGAAATTTATCGAAAAAGAATACCAATACGATTCTGTTGAAGCTTTACCTGAATCACACCGGCAATTAAGAACTTTTTCATCCGGAGAACGTAAAAAAGAGTTTTTAAAATACTGCATCTGCCAAAAACCGGATTTTATAATATTTGACAATCCATTTGATCATTTGGATAACGCTTCGAGGGTAATTCTGGCAGAATCCTTAAAAGATTTAGCTAATAGTATTGCTATCATTCAAATTGTGAACCGGGTTACAGATATCCTCAATTTTGTTGAAAATAAAGCTCAGATTAAGGACGATACTTTTGAGTTACACCCCATTCCAAAAACCGGAACTAATTTTAAAACCGTAAATGCATCAGCAATTCCAAAAGCTGTTGAGCTGCATTCCTTCCACGAAAGTGTATTAATTAAAATGAATAATATTTCAGTCAGTTATGATGATCGAAAGATTCTGGACACTATTTCATGGACAATTAGACAAGGCGAATTCTGGCAGTTAATTGGTCCGAATGGTTCGGGCAAAAGCACTATATTATCTTTAATTTCCGGAGATAATCCAAAGGGATTTGGACAGGAATTATATTTGTTCGGAAGAAAAAAAGGAACCGGAGAAAGCGTTTGGGATATCAAGAAACAAATCGGAATCTTCAGTACCTCCATGACCGATTTATTTCAAAAAAGCCACACTTTAGAAGAAATGATCCTCTCTGGTTTCTTTGATTCTATCGGATTATATATTGAACCAACAACGCTTCAAAAACAGATCGTTTCGCAATGGCTGGAAGTTATTGAGATGGCTTCCTTAAGAAAAAAGCGTTTCATTGATCTTTCAATTGGTCAGCAAAGAGTCGCACTGATTGTTCGTGCCGTTTTAAAACACCCGCCTTTATTAATTTTAGATGAACCTGTTGAAGGTCTAGATGACGAAAATGTAGATTTGGTCATTCAATTGATTAATACGATCAAACAAGAAACCAATGTGACTATTTTATATGTTTCACATAGAATTGAAGCTGGCCTCTCTCCTACTTCGGTTTTCGAATTGACTCCAACACAAACAGGATCAATTGGAAAGATAAAGTAACAATTAAAACAAAAAAAAGCTCCGTTAAGGAGCTTTTATATCTTCAAAAGTAATTATCTAATTAATTCTCTTCTTCCTCTACATGATGTGTTTTAGAATAATTGCGCCATTTATCAAGGCAATCCTGAAAATCCTGCGGTAATTCCGTATCAAAACGCATCATTTCCTTAGTATTCGGATGTATAAAACCAAGTGTTTTGGCATGCAGTGCCTGACGCGGCAAAGCTTTAAAACAATTTTCTATAAACTGTTTGTATTTCGTAAACGTAGTTCCTTTCAAAATCAAGTGACCACCGTAACGTTCATCATTAAATAACGGATGTCCAATGTGTTTCAAGTGTGCACGGATTTGGTGTGTTCTTCCGGTTTCTAATCTGCAGGAAATCAAAGTCACATACCCAAACCGTTCTAAAACCTTATAATGCGTAATTGCGGGTTTACCTATTTCCGGATCTGCAAAAACCGCCATTTGCATGCGGTCTTTTAGGTGTCTGGCAAGGTTTCCTTCAATTGTTGCTTCTTCATTCGCAACATTTCCCCAAACAAGGGCAATATATTCACGTTCAGACGTTTTGGCTTCAAATTGTTTCGCCAAATGTGTCATGGCAGCTTCTGTTTTGGCAACAACCAAAAGTCCTGACGTATCTTTATCGATTCTGTGAACCAGTCCCGGGCGTTCACTGCTGTTCATTGGCAGGTTATCAAAATGGTGCGCCAGAGCATTTACCAGAGTTCCGGTGTAATTTCCGTGACCTGGATGTACTACCATTCCAGGTTCTTTATTGATCAGAAGCAAAGCATCATCTTCATACACAATATTCAACGGAAGATCTTCCGGCAGAATATGGTTTTCAAACGGCGGATGCGTTAACATCACCGTAATAATATCAAGTGGTTTTACCTTATAATTCGATTTTACCGGAATATCATTCACAAAAATATTCCCTTCACTTGCCGCATTCTGAATTTTATTTCGAGTAGAATTCTGAATCATATTCATGAGATATTTGTCTATTCTCAAAAGCGCCTGACCTTTCGGAATTTCAAATCTATAATGTTCAAATAACTCGTCTTCCAGATCTAAATTTTCAATATTATTGTTCATCATTTGGGGTTTCATTTGGCACAGCAGTACTGTCTGTGGCCTCACTTTCATCTACATAACTTGCTTTACCGTCTCCTAAAACCAAATCGATTTTGGACGCTTTCAGCACTCTGTCTCCGGCTTTTAGGTTTCTGCCTTTATATCGGAGTTCCAGAACCATATCTTTTCCAAGGTTCGGAATATAAGTAATTGTTCCTTCCTCAAGCCCTAAAGCTTTCAATGTCGGAACAGCTTCACGGTATGTTTTTTCAATTAAATCCGGGATTTTAACAGATGAAAATCCTGAAGAATTAATCTTAATATATATTTTTCTTCCTACTTTTACTTTTGTCCCCGGCAACGGATCCTGCTCAACAACACTGTACTTAGGAAATTGACTTCTGTAATCCACACTGTCCAAAAGCACATAATCCAGATCCAGTTCGTCCAGCTTCTCTTCTACCTGCTCTTCAGTCAGTTTAGCTAAATTCGGAACCTCTATTTCATGGCCATGATCAGTTGTAAAGGTCAGCCAATGCATAAATAAATAAGCCAAAACTGCAATAATAGCAAACGCAATTAATATTTGTATTAAAAAAACCTTGCTTGTAAAATACTTATGTATCCTCATAATTTATTTTTATTTGTGGCAAAGATAAAGCTATTTCGTTTCAAAAAAAATGATAATTTTGTTTAAAAAAAGAAAGCTTTATCTACCTGTTATCAGAAGTAGCTTTTTCCTGCTGTCCGCTGTATCTTTTCCGCCGAACCCCGGCCCAAAAGGATGCCGCTTCCATCAGGGCTAGGGCTCCGGGTTTTATAACAACATTTTGATTAAACGATTAGCTATTAAATATATTTCGATTCAACATATAAACAGTAAAAAATGAAAAACATTGCCATCATCATGGGCGGATATTCAAGCGAATACAAAATTTCGCTTATCTCAGGAAACGTCGTAAATCAATATCTTGACAAAACAAAATACAACGGGTTCCGTATTCATATTTTTAAGGAAAAATGGGTATATGTTGATGAAAATGAAGCTGAATTTCCAATTGATAAAAATGATTTTTCAGTTACTGTAAACGGAGAAAAAATCAAATTCGATTGTGTTTTCAACGCCATCCACGGAACTCCGGGCGAAGACGGATTAATGCAGGCGTATTTTGAATTGTTAGGTATTTCGCAATCATCCTGCGATTATTACCAATCGGCATTGACATTCAATAAACGTGATTTATTATCGGTTTTAAAACCATACGGAATCAAAACCGCTATTTCCTATTACCTAAACAAAGGGGATATCATCAATACAGAGGAAATCGTTAAAAAAGTCGGCTTGCCGTGTTTCGTAAAACCAAACAAAGCGGGTTCAAGTTTCGGAATCTCAAAAGTAAAAACCGCTGCCGAATTGCCAATTGCCATTGAAGTAGCTTATAAAGAAGATAACGAAATCATTATAGAAAGTTTTCTTGACGGAACCGAGGTTTCAGTTGGTGTCATCAATTACAAAGGAGAAATCAAGGTATTGCCAATTACAGAAATCGTTTCCGACAATGATTTCTTCGATTATGAAGCCAAATACGAAGGGAAATCACAGGAAATTACTCCCGCCAGAATTTCAGATGAACTAACCCAAAAAGTAAGTGAAGTGGCAAAACGCGCCTACGAAGTCTTAAAAATGAAAGGTTTCTCAAGAAGCGAATTCATTATTGTAGACAACGAACCGTATATGCTCGAAATGAACACGATTCCAGGACTAACAACCGAAAGCCTGATTCCGCAACAAGCCAAAGCAGCCGGTATTTCACTTGAAGAATTGTTTACAAATGCTATTGAGTTAGCTTTAGAATAGTCATTAAACATTAAAGGTGCTAAGTTCTAAGATTCTCAGCACCTTTAATATTGAAGTTATACAGATCAAATTTTAATACTAAAAACTCTGAAACTAGTAACTCTGAAACTTAGCAACATCAAAAATGAAAGAAATTTTCGAATGGAATAGAGTATTATTTAACGAATTGCCGGGAATTTTTCTTCTGGAAGTCATATTTCGTTCTACAGTAATGTTCATTATTTTATTACTAACCCTGAAACTTGCCGGAAAACGTGGTGTAAAACAATTATCAATTTTCGAAACTGTGATTGTAATAGCATTGGGTTCTGCGGCAGGCGATCCTATGTTTTATGAAGATGTAGGTATTGTGCCGGCTGCCATAGTATTCTTAGTTATTATCATTCTGTATCGCGGTGTAACCTGGCTTACAGGAAAAAGCAAAAAATTTGAAGAATTTATTGAAGGGAAAACAGAATGCCTTATAGATGACGGAAAATTTTCTTTAACTAGTTTCAAAAAAGAAACTTTGGCACAGGATGAATTTTTTTCTGAGCTTCGTGTAAACTCAGTTGAACATTTAGGACAGGTAAAACATGCCTTTATAGAGCCAAGCGGAGAAGTCAGCATATTTTATTATGAAGATGAGAAAGTTGGATACGGATTACCAATCTTACCAGCTTTATTTAATGAAAAAAGTAAAATAATCCCAACAGATGGTACTTATTCCTGTACTTTTTGCGGTCATACAGAAGAACAACAAGCAGGAAATGCAAAATGTAAAGTCTGCAAAAAAGAAGAATGGGTTTCATCCATAAAAACATTAAGAATTTCTTAGAAACTTAAAGCTTAGACAATCAAAATCATACAAACTCAAAAATGAGAAAAGCCATATTTCCCGGATCATTTGATCCCATCACATTGGGTCACGAAGATATTATCAAAAGAGGAATATCCCTTTTTGATGAAATAGTAATTGCCATTGGCGTAAATGCCGAAAAAAAATACATGTTTTCACTCGAAGAAAGAAAGCGCTTTATTGAAGAAACTTTCAAAGATGAACCAAAGATATCCGTAATAACATACGAAGGTCTGACACTTGATTTATGCCATAAACTAAAAGCCAATTTTATATTAAGAGGATTGCGCAATCCCGCAGATTTCGAATTCGAAAAAGCCATAGCACACACTAACAGGCGTCTTTCTAAAATTGAAACCGTCTTTTTACTGACCGCTGCACAAACTTCCTTTATCAGTTCGAGCATAGTTCGTGATGTATTGCGTAATGGTGGTAAATATGAAATGCTGGTTCCGGATGCGGTTAGAGTGAAGAAATAAACACGCAAGACAAACAATATAAATTTGTAAGCCATACAAATTAAAACTAATTTCGCCTCTCAAATAAACACCAAACAATGAGCATCGAAAGAGAATTAAACAAACGCAGCGGATCTAAATGTGAACTTTGCGGCGCTGAAGAAAACCTAAAAGTATATGAGGTACTACCCGCTCAAAAAGGCGGACTTGACGAAAGTATTTTAGCCTGTACAACCTGCATCGACCAGATTGAAAACCCTGAGAATGTAGATCTGAATCACTGGAGATGTTTAAACGACAGCATGTGGAATGAAAATACTGCTGTTCAGGTGGTAGCATGGAGAATGTTAAGTCGTATGCGCAATGCAGGATGGCCACAGGAATTGTTAGATATACTATATTTAGATGAAGATACTTTAGCTTGGGCACAAGCAACCGGCGAAGGCGAAGAGGATGAAAACAAAATTATTCACCGTGACAGCAATGGAGTAATCCTGGAACACGGTGATTCTGTGGTTTTAATTAAGGATTTAAAAGTAAAAGGATCCAGTATGGTAGCCAAACAAGGAACTGCCGTACGAAATATTCGTCTTGACCATGAAAATGCTGAATATATCGAAGGAAAAGTCGATGGCCAGCAAATTGTAATTATTACACAATACGTAAAAAAAATATAAGCACACTTATAAATTAAGTTATTTATTACAAAGCAAAAAGGCTGTTCAGTTTGAACAGCCTTTTTAATTTATAATTTTGAAATAATTATTTTTGAAATAATTTATTAATCTGATCTTTTATAAGTGGTTCAGAAATACTGCTTGTAACAGAAGTAGCATCTTTAGAAGAAACCATAAACTGAACAGTAGCTTTATCAGGACTTACACTTCCTGTATAATGCAACCAAATATAATTATTAGGCAATTCTAATTTTATATCATATAATGGACTTGCAGTAAAACCATTTATAATAATATTATAAAGATTTGTATAATCATTATTAAGGTTTTTAAATGCAAACTTTCTTAAGCTTGATGATTCATCTTCGTTTTGAATACTTGTATAATATACTGTATATTCATCTCCAATTTTTTGAATATAGTTGTTATTTACTTTTCCTAATTTTTCAACTGGAACAGTTTCCAAAACTTTAATTTGTGCAAAAGAGATGAAACTCAGAAACAAAATGGCAATGGTAAGGATTCTTTTCATAATTAATTTGGGGTTTAATATTTGCTCTGCAATAAACGCAGAAATTGTGATAAATTAAAGTATATAGCGTTATTTTATTAACATAATATTATAATTGTTGTTTATAATTCATTCAACTGGTTATGATTTTAAATTAAATACCTAAAAATCAACACAATAAGTGTTTCGTAGCAATATCATTATAGGAGTATTATAAAATTAGAACAACTAAAAACATGCTTAATATTAAATATTATACTACAAAATGCGCTAACAAAATATAATTGAATTTTACAATTTTAAAAAAAAAAAATCTAAAAACATCCGCAATGAAAAAATTGTGATAGAAATTATTTCTCCTCTTCTTTCTTAACCACTTTTCTAGCAACCTCGATTTTAAATCTCTTACCTTTCATTTTTTCATCTTTGATGTGGTTAAGAAGATCTTTTACTTTATTGTATTTTACTGCGGCAAATGATATAAAATCTTTTACTTCAATGAGGCCCAAATCGCCTTTTTCCAGTTTTCCCTTTTGGGAAAAAAAACCAACAATATCAATTTTATTAAGTTTTGTTTTCTTTCCTCCACTGATGTAAATGGTTTGATATTCGGGAGGTTTAGGCAAAGTTGTGGCATTTCCGACCTTTAAAACATCCATACCATAATCAATGTAATCAAGTTGTTTTTCACTTTCGTGGATGATAATATAGGCAGTTCCAGAAGCCTGCATACGTGCAGTACGACCATTACGGTGCGTAAATTCGTCTTCTTTTAAAGGAAGATGATAATGAATTACGTGTTTCATTTCAGGTATATCCAATCCACGAGCAGCCAAATCTGTAGTAATTAAGTAACTCATGCTTCCATTCCTGAACTGAATTAAAGCACGCTCACGCTCATCCTGATCCATTCCGCCATGATAATATGTAGCATAAATTCCTTTTTCGTTTAAAGTATCACTAATACGTTCTGCAGCATCACGATGGTTACAGAAAACAATAGCAGATTGTGATTTCAATGAACAAATCAAACTAAACAAACTCTCTAATTTATCTTTTGAAGATGACACAACCATTTTTATCAAAAGGTTTGCTTTCTCCTCTTCCTCAGGAATAAAATCCAAAATAGTTGGATTTACAACGCGTGTATATTTCGGAATCTCAATATCAGAAGTGGCCGAAACCAGAACACGTTTATTCAGTTTTGATAATTTTCCGATAATGAAAGACATCTGCTCATGAAAACCCAATTGAAGTGATTTATCAAATTCATCTAAAATTAAAGTCTGAATTTTGTCTGTCCTGAAAGTTTCTCTGTCAATATGATCTGCAATTCTTCCGGGAGTTCCAATTAAAACAGCGGGCGGATTGCTTAAATTTTTGATCTCAGTATCTATTGAATGACCTCCGTAACAAATATTTACTTTATAAGTGGTCGCCATTTTTTTCCAAACCTGCTCAATTTGCAAACCTAATTCACGAGAAGGCACTAAAATGAGACATTGAACTGATAAAATTTCAGGTTGTAATAATTCTAATACTGGCAGTAAAAAAGCCAGCGTTTTTCCTGATCCGGTTGGAGAAAGAAGCAAAACATTGTTTTCGTTTAAAATAGCATCCTGTGCAGCTTCCTGCATTTCGTTAAGACTCTCGATACCTAAATTCGAAAGTATATTGTTGGAATGGTGATTTTTATTCATTTTGCAAAAATAGGAAAATTAGACTGGAGATTATACCCTTTTAGATAACAATTAATTACTATGATTTCTGATAAATTTTTTCACTGTAACTCAATTTTTCTTTTCATTCTTTTAACTATTTTTGAAAGTAACAATTTATGTCTATTTTATTCTAAATCAAAAACTATGGAAAAACATAGAATTTTCACAACATCATTTGCTAGCGTGTATCCACATTATATCACTAAAGCAGAGAAAAAAGGCCGGACAAAAGATGAAGTTGACACCATAATTAGATGGCTGACAGGATATACTCAGGAACAACTGCAACAACAAATTGACAACAAAAAAGATTTTGAAACTTTTTTTGCAGAAGCGCCTCGATTAAATGAAAATGTTTCACAAATAACTGGTGTTATTTGTGGATACAGGATTGAAGAAATCGAAAATAAACTCATGCAAAAGATTCGCTACTTAGATAAGCTAATTGATGAACTGGCTAAAGAAAAGTCAATGGAAAAAATTTTAAGAAGTTAGTCTGAATCAGGAATATATTAAATAAATTCAGGATAATACCAATTAGAATCTTATGAGAATGATCCGTTTTTACAGTCATTACAAATGCTTTCTTATTTCGATTAAAAAAATGCCCGAACGCAAAGATCGCTGGGGCATTTTTTTAATTCGGCACGAACTTATCAATATCAAATTTGAGATGCAATAGCAAAAGTTACTATTCAATTCTAATTTGAAATAGCCTCTGATAACTCCTATTGCAATTGATTTTCTTGTTCAAATAACAATTTAATATTTTCGTATGAATTTTTTAAGGCTTCTTTTATTTCCTCCGGATTCAACCAGGCTACTTTTTCTATTCCTTCTTCAAGCTGGCCTTGTGGAGTTCCTTCAAAATCAGAATGCATTTCGAACCAATGGGTAATTTTAAGTTTGTATTTCCCGTTGCGTTTAAAAACGTGATACGTTTTTTGAAGTTTATTTATTATTTGAAGTTTACCTACACCTGTTTCCTCTTCAACCTCTCTCATAGCAGTATCTTCAATCTCCTCACCTTTCTCGATTCCACCTTTTGGCAGATCCCATTTTCCATTTCTAAAAATAAATAAAACTTCCCTCTTTTTATTATAAACAAAGCCTCCACCTGCCTTATTAACAGGAATTTTAGCTTTTAAAGTTTTCATAATCTCTTTTTCATCAGGATGGTATAAATAAGCCTTTTGAATTTTATTTTGAAACATCTTGACAATAAGCTGCTCAATATCAATACTCTCTAACAAAAATAATTGAAAGTCAGTCTCTCTTGAGATTTCATTTGTCAAAAAAAGTGGTTTGTCGTTCACAAAAACTTTATACA
>NZ_JBDTTP010000008.1:0-88837 GCF_039930565.1 Flavobacterium sp.
CCGACCCCCTCGGTGTAAACGAGGTGCTCTGAACCAGCTGAGCTAATCGCCCTATCGGGTTGCAATGTCTTGCGTTATTGCGAGTGCAAATATACGTTAGTTTTTTAGTTCTCCAAAGAAATTGCATTAATAATTTATTTTATTTGAATTAAAATCTATAGTTTATTGGAATTGAATCCATTATAAAAGTAAATTTTTAAGCTTTTTTGATGATAAGTTGGGTTTATTTAACCCAACGGCAGCTCCGCTACAACAAAAGTGCTTCCGCCAACATAAATAAAGTCATTTTGGTTAGCATTTTCTTTAGCTGCTGTAAAGGCATATTCAACAGAGTCATATTTTTCACCAATTAAGCCATGTTTTTCAGCAGCTTCTTTCAGTATTTCAGTTGACAGGCCACGTGATGAATCCGGTCTGCAGAAATAATAGTGTGCTTTTTTAGGAAAAAGAGGCAAAATTGAATCCAGGTCTTTATCATTTACAACTCCCAAAACAATATGAAGATTCTCAAAATTTTCTTTCTGAATCTGATTCATCACAATTGCAAGACCATGCTTGTTGTGTGCCGTGTCACAGATTGTTTTCGGATTTTCTCCCAGTTGCTGCCATCTTCCTTGTAAACCGGTATTTTTGGAAACGTTTAGTAATCCTTTTTTTAAGTCCTCATACGAAACTTTAAATTCATTTTGACTGTTTAAAACGGCGATAGTCTGCTGAACCGTTTTTTTATTGTGAAACTGATAATCTCCAATTAGATCAGATGAAAAAACTTCAGTAATTAAATCGGATGCAAAATAAATAGATGCCTTATTTTCTTCGGCTTTAGCCAAAAAAACAGGCTGTGTTTCCGGAGTATATTCACCAATAACAACTGGAACGTAGGGTTTAATAATTCCAGCTTTTTCGCCCGCAATTGCAACCGGTGTATTTCCTAAAAACTGTGTATGATCTAAATCTATGTTAGTAATTACAGAAACTAAAGGGGTAATAATATTAGTAGCGTCTAATCTTCCTCCCAAACCGACTTCAATAATGGCAATTTCAACTTTTTCCGAAACAAAATAATCAAACGCCAAACCAACAGACATTTCAAAAAAACTCATGTCATTGGATTCAAAAAAAGTTTTGTGTTTAGTGATAAATTTAACAACAAAATCTTCTGAAATTTCCTGACCGTCAATTTTAATCCTTTCCCTGAAATCCTTTAGATGGGGTGATGTATAGAGTCCAACTTTATATCCCGCTTCCTGCAAAACCGACGCCAGCATATGCGAAGTAGAACCTTTTCCATTTGTTCCTGCAACATGGATACACTTTAATTGAACGTGCGGATTACCAAGATGTTCAGCCAACATTTTAATATTAGTCAAATCTTCCTTGTAAGCCGAAGCGCCCTGAAGCTGGTACATCGGTAATTGGTTAAACATCCAATTGGTGGTTTCCTGATAGTTCATTTTTGATTAAAATAGCGGTTAATTGAAATAATTTTCAATTTTATTAGTTTACTATTATAGCGAAAATTATCTTTATTGCAAATTTGAAATATTTTTTAGAATTAATTATTATAAACCAGAATTAATATATGTTTAGCTTCATACAATTACAAACAGATACCATTGCAAACGCATCTAACGTAGTTATCGAAAAAATTGCTCCCGAAACCGAAATTTCCGTTTTAGGGTTCATTTTAAAAGGAGGTTTCTTCCTTATTCCAATAGCAATCTTATTATTTTATACTTTTTACCTGATTATAGAACGTTATTTATACATTACGAAAGCCTCAAAAATTGACAATCGTTTAATGATGGATGTAGGCGATAAGCTTAATTCCGGAAATATTGAATTAGCCAGAACAATTGTAGAAAGAAGTGATACTTCGGCTGCGAATATCCTGAAAGAAGGTGTTTTGGTTATTGGAAGGCCTATTGCAGAAATCGAATCCAACATGGACCGTGCCGCCGATATCGAAATTGCTCAAATGGAAAGCAAACTGGGACATCTGGGTCTAATTGCCGGTATTGCACCAACCCTTGGGTTTGTTGGAACTATTTCTGGGGTAATCAAGATTTTCTACAGCATTTCGGTTACAGAAAACATTAGTATCGGAAACATTTCCGGAGGATTGTACGAAAAAATGATCAGTAGTGGCGCAGGACTTATTGTAGGTATTATTGCCTATAGCGCTTACCACATCCTCAACGGTAAAATTGATGATTTTGCCTTGAAAATCCAGAAACAAATATTAGCTTTTGTCAATATAATTCAAAGAGCATAACGTATGTCTATTAAAAGAAAAAGGAGATTTCATGCTGAGGTGGCGACCTCCTCATTAAGTGATATTATGTTTTTCCTGCTGTTGTTTTTCTTAATTATATCAACACTTGCAAATCCTAATGTCATCAAAATGACGTTACCGAAAGCTAAGGCCAATGAAAAAACGAACAAACAATTAATAAGCTTGTCAGTTACAGAAGATAAAAAATTCTACATCGACAAAGAAGCGGTAGATTTTGAAAACCTCGAAGCACAGCTAATGTCTAAAATTGGAGATGATAAAGAGCAGACAGTTGTCGTTCGTATTCCGTTCAATTTGCAGGTACAGGATTTGGTTGATGTATTGCAGATAGGGGTAAAGAACAATCTGAAATTCGTAATTGCCACAAGTCCAAAATAAAACATTCATTTGGGCGTGACCACAATAAACAAAATGGGCTAATCAGCAAGGTGTTGACTGGCCCATTTTTTTATTCTGGTCGGGCTATACGCGCTACTTCGGTAGCCAGCTGCTATCCCTCACGCGGAAAAAAAGAGAGAGTAGAAGAAAGAGCAAAGAAGAAAGAGGGATGCAGGAAGATAAAAGAATAAGTAGCCATAAAGTATGTCATTTCGACGGGAGAAATCACACTAGAAACTCGCAATTAAAATCGTCAATCTTTGTCGAGTTACGAGTGTGATTTCTCTCTTCGATCGAAATGGCAAACTAGACCAAAAGAGCGAATAAAAAAGGCTTTCTGAAAATCTCCAGAAAGCCTTTTTTATAGTATAAATTTATGTTTTTAATTCAAACTAAAATTATACACAATTTTACCAACCTGTTTTGCAGCAGCATTGCTATCAGGAGACCATTTAGTATTCATTGCAGCTATTTTAGCTTGTTCCAGTAAACAGCTTGCCGTATTAGTCGTTCCTTTTACTCCCGGAGTTGCGCTTATTGTTTTTCCGTTTTGGTCGACTGTAACTTCTACAACTACTTTTCCTTCTTCATTACAGGTGTATTTTGGCGCGGGTTTCGATAATGCTTTTCGGTTGCCTAATGAATATCCTGATCCGCCACCAGAACCTCCTCCGCTTCCGGCTCCGTAACCGCTTCCGGTACCAATGCCGTTTCCGGTACCGTTGCCTCCTCCAGTTCCGCCACCGGAACCTCCAGTGCCATAATAGTCTTTAGAGCTTAAGTTTCCGCCTGCTTTTCCTTTATTGCCTGCTGTTTTATCATCACCATCCCCGCCTTTGTTGGATCCTTTTAAAATGCTGGATAAAGCATCATTGGTAGAATTCGAAACTTTTGGCTTTTGAGGAGCTGGTTTTTCTTCCGGCTTTACAACGGGAGTATTTTTTTTAGGCTTTTCTTTTGCGGGAATTACTATTCTGTCATCGTCAGCTGCTGTATTTTCCTGGGTAAGAATTGCTTCTTCCGGAGTTGCTTTGGCAGTCGCTTGTTTAGCATTATTTTTTACATCCAGTACTTCACTTTTATAATTGGCTCCAGATCCAAAATCACTGTCTCCAAAATTCACGGTTACGCCACCACCGCCACCGCCTGCTGCAAGTGCCGAATTGTTTTCAGGATTATAAGGAGGCCAAAAACGGATAAAAAACAGGAGCAGCAATAATACAGCATAAATAGCTGTAGAGATTAATAATGATTTCCTTTTATCTGAAGAATCGGTAGAATTCATTTGATTCTGAATTTGTAATTGTATTTTAATAAAAACGTTTAAAAGTACTAAAAATTGTTTAGAATGAAAGGAGTGTTGTGATTTTATAGAAGTAGTTTTCTGCCAGATTAGTACTAAATCAGGACAAAAAAAAACGAGCCAAATAAAATTAGCTCGTTAGAAAAGGCGTATAAAAATTATACTAATTGTTTCAGTGCAATCTCAAAAGCAGTTGCACTTATATTTGTTTTCGACGAATTCAAAGCATGAGCTTTTACAATCGCATTTTTTATAATTTCAGATGTATCGTTAAAAATAGCCTCATCAGTCATTTGTACTTTTTTCTCCATAAAATAAGCAAACACTCTCGCCATTCCGCAATTGGATATAAAATCAGGAATCAGGCTTACTTTATGATCCACTTCTTCCATAATAGGACCGAAGAAAATTTCCTTGTCTGCAAAAGGAACGTTGGCACCGCACGAAATAACTTCTAGTCCGTTCACAATCAAACTATCAATTTGTGATTGTTTTACCAATCTTGAAGCAGCACAAGGCGTAAAAATTTCAGCACCAATTGTCCAGATTTTCGAATTGATTTCATCAAACGGAATCATATTTTCGGAGACTAATTTGTTTCCGTCCTTATTTAAAAACAGCGTTCTGATTTCCTCAAAAGAAAACCCTTCTTCATTAATTAATCCGCCGTCACGATCGATTATTCCAATTACTTTGGCTCCCATTTCAGCCAGATAAAAAGCAGCTGCAGAGCCAACATTGCCAAATCCCTGAACAATTGCTTTTTTACCTTTTATATCTCCGCCATAAATTGCATAATAATGACGAACAGCCTCGGCAACCCCAAAACCGGTAATCATATCGGCAACAGTATATTTTCTGGTAACGTCCGGTGAAAACTTAGGATTCTCAATTACCTTGATAACCCCCTGACGTAATTGTCCGATTCTATTGATTTTATCAGCTTCCGTAGGTTTAAAATGCCCGTTGAAAACGCCTTCCTGAGGATGCCATACGCCACATTCTTCTGTCATCGGGATAACTTCGTGAATCTCATCTACATTCAAATCGCCGCCTGTTCCGTAATAACTTTTCAATAAAGGGGAAACCGCTTTGTACCAACGTTGTAATACTCCTTTTTTACGAGGATCATTAGGGTCAAAGTTTATTCCGGATTTCGCGCCTCCAATTGCAGGACCCGAAACCGAAAATTTGACTTCCATGGTTTTAGCCAATGACAATACTTCATTCATATCAAGACCTTTTCTCATTCTGGTGCCTCCGCCCGCAGCTCCTCCACGAAGTGAATTAATTACAGTCCATCCTTCAGCTTCTGTTTCAGAATCTTTCCAGTTAAAAACAATTTCAGGTTCTTTATTTTCAAATTGTTGCAATAAATCTTTCATATTGTTGTGATATATTTATTTTAAACAAATATATAAAAGCTTTTATGAGAAATGTGTATTATGTCTTTTTTTTTATAATTACAGCAGATGAAGGCATCAACTATGACAACTGCTATAAGATTTTGATGAAAACAAAGGAATTGGCATCACAGATTTTTAAATAATTTAGTTCAGTATTCAATCAAACTTCCTGAAAAAAATTTTGTACTATAAACAAAAACGACAGCAGTAAAGATGTTTTTTCTGCTGTCGTTTAATAATTTTTAGTTGAACCTCCTTTTAATAAATACTATAATAGGATTGTATTAATTATACTAAGGAATGTCCCAAAATACTCTTGTTGTTAAAACATCTCCTCCAATGGCAGCAGAAGCATCAGCGAAATTTTTTGAGTTTCTTGACGCTTCAACATCCGGATACGAAAATCTGCGTATAAAACCGCCGTTAAGATTATTGTTATAGCTATTAGGTGCAAGCGCTGGAATTCCAGTTCTTCTAAAGTTTGCAAATGCTTCCATTGAATATCCAAAATTGGATATCCAATATTGCGTATTAATCAAGGTGAGTGCATTAGCAGTATTGTAAGTTACGTTAGGTTGTGCTATATAAGTATTTTGGTCTGCAACTGAAATAGCACCATAACCACCAGGATAAAGCGAATATTGATTCATGCTGGCTATAATTCCAGCCTCATAAAGTGATTGGGCAGTACCTTCTGATGTAATCCAGCCCCTTGCAGTTGCCTCAGCCAAAAGTAATTTGGTTTGAGAATTTGTAACTAAGAATATAGGAGCCAGAGCACTTGCAATGGCATTATAATTTAACTGTGAATAGTTTAGACCACTTCCACTTGTACCTCTGTAATTAGGATTTGTTTTAATGGATTCTGAATCAAATCCAACAGGAAAACCGAACTGATTGGGAATTGCTGTATCAGGATTAGTTGCTAAAACTAAATTTGGATCAGCATATTTGCCTACAAGATACGTTGATCTTGGGTCACTAGTTGCTTTAAACTGATTGACAATTGGTTCAGCAGCATAATATGTGTAGGGGTTTTGGGCTCTGATAGATTCGTTCGGAGGTGTAATAAATAAGGCATTGAATTTTAAAATTGCGTCATCGGCATTAGACTGCATAACACCGCCGGCAATTGCTTCAATGACAATGCTTTTTGCTTTATTTGGATCTAATTTTGAATAGCGCATTCCTAATCTCAATAAAATAGAATTGCCTAATTTTTTCCATTTTGCAATGTCACCTTTGTAAAAAAGGTCGGAAGTAACAATATCTCCTGACGGATTCAATGCTGCTGTAGCAGATTTTATTTCGGTATACAAATCAGCATAAATAGCTGCATCATCATCGTATACCGGAGCATAGTTTCCTTCTAAGTAAGCTTTTCCAGCTTGTGTGTAAGGAACATCTCCATAAGAATCTGCCAAATTCATAAAAACATAAGATCTCCATATACGAAGCATATTGTATAAATTGGCACGTTCTGGCTTACCTTCAATATTAGCAATACTTTGAGTAATTAATTTAATAGATTCAGTGTAAGCATCCCAGGTATCATTGTTTAAGTTATCAGTATCATCATTAAAATTAGCGCCAGATGTAGCCCCGGTATCGTAGGCAAGCACAAACTGCTGCACAATGGTACTTTCTCCGGTCCAGGTACCAACAGGAGTTAGTCTTTGCGATTCTGCAAATAAAAGCGAAGGATCAAGAGTGGTTACAGCGTAAGGATTGGTGTTTAGTTCTTCAAAACCATCATCGCAGCCTGTCATCGCAAAAAATAAAGAACCTATAAGAATAGTTATTTTTATCGTTTTCATAGCAATTACTTTTTAAAATTTAACGTTTAAATTTATACTAAAATTTCTAGTTGTTGGTAGTGTAGCTTGCTCATAACCAACTCTATAATCTCCAGAAGAAGCAAATGCCTCAGGGTCTAAGTCTGGTAGGTCACTTGCAATAAGAAGTACATTGTGACAGGACGCTGCCAGAGTAAGGCCCTGAATAAAATTATTATTTTGTTTTATAAGACTGGTGAGGTCATAGGTAAACGTAATAGTTCGCAACTTAACGAAATCAGATTTATAAATAAAGGGATCTCCAATTTGTCCATTTCTATGATCCGTCCAATACGATCTTGTATCTAATATATTTGTATTGGGCTGGCCCGTACTTTCAATTATACCATCAAGGACAACATTGCCTTCCCGACCATATAAAGACAATTTATTGAGTCCTTGTCTTGCACCGTTTAAAGCCGTAGATGAAATAACTTTTCCTCCTAATTTATAATCAAAAAACACTAAGAGACTCATGTTTTTATAAGAGAAAGTATTGGTCCAGCCACCTGTCCATTTTGGTAATGCACTACCAAAATTCACATATTCAGTTGATGCCTGAACACGTCCGCTGCTGTCAAGAAGAAGCTTGCCATTAGCATCTCTCTTATATGTTTTTGCGGAAAGCTGGTTAAGAGGTTGTCCAACCTGATAAACCAATTGACCTAAGAATTCATTTCCGCCATAACTTTGTACTACCAAATTATTGATACCCGGAGCTAATTCCAATACTTCTGTTTCAACAAAAGTACTATTGAAAGTACTGCCCCATCTAAAGTTATTTGTCTTTACTGGTATAACTTCAAGCATAAATTCGACACCACGATTTTGTAAGGATGCTAGGTTTTGTGGAGTAGAGGTATAGCCAGAAGTGCTTGAGATTTGAACATTTAAAATTTGATCTGTAGTTGTTTTTTCAAACGCAGCAATATCCAAATTTACTCTGCTTTTAAACATTTTTAATTCTAGTCCTACTTCTTTTTCTGCCACTGTAAATGGTTTTAGGTTTTGATTAGGGGAACTTCCATCACCGGCAATAGATCCTAAAACCTGACCATTAAATTGATTTTGGTTGATGCTATAGTTTAGGTTTCCATTAAATGCTCCAATACCATTAGAACTTCCAACTTCTGCATAAGAGGCTCTTATCTTGCCATAACTCAGCCAATCGCTGTTTTTCATTAATTCTGAAAAAATAAAACTACCACCCACAGACGGGTATAAGTAACTATTGTTTTTTGGGTTCAATACAGAATACCAGTCATTTCTGGCAGTTACATTTAAAAAAAACAAGCTTTTATAGCCAAAGTCGGCAAAAGTATATAAGGAATTCACCTGCGATCTTCCGATGCCATAGCTCTGATTTTTAGTAATACCATTTTCTATGGAATAGAGATCTCGCACTGTAAAATCGGTTACAAATTGTCTGGAGTCTGAAGATTTGGTTTTATATATATTGCCCCCGACACTTAAATCAACAGAAAAATCTCCAAATGTCTTATTTGCACCGATTAAGAAATCAGCATTTAAATCTGTGCCTCTGAAATTTCGTATTTCATATGTGCCATTATAACCTGTATTTGCACCATTTCTGGGTGTCGACGAACCTCTTCCGGTAGGAGTATTAAATTCTCTTTCATTATCTGAATAATCATAGTTAATTCTACCCTGAGCATATAACCAATCGGTTAATTCGTATTTTAAAGAAGCTGTCATAAGGAAACGGTCCCTAACATCATTAAAGAATTGGCGTCCCAAATTGTAGTAGGGGTTTATTACGGTGCTTTGAAACCCGGAATTTCTCCATTCCGTTGTTGTTGCGGGGTCTACTACGCTGGTTTTAAAAGCCACTAAAGGAATAGATCCTGCCATCCTGTAAAGAAAGTTCGGAGCTCCTGCCCCCTGAGCACCTACTTCCGGAGGATTAATATTATCTTCATGAGTGTAGTTTAAATTTACTGCTACACTAAGTTTTTTAGAAAGGTTATGGTTTAAACCTAAATTAGCAATTTTTTTAGTGTATTCATTGTCGGGTTGAATACCATCGGCATGCGAATGAGAAAAGGAGGCTCTAAAACTGCCATTTTCACCACCGCCAGAAAAAGCAACTGTGTTGGAAAATAACAGACCAGTTCTGTAAAACCCCTTAATCCTGTTGTTATCATAAGAATATGGGCGTAAAACACCATCGTAATTAAAGGTTGGTAAGCCATCTAATTTAGCTCCAAAACCGTACTGCCCATTTGAAGCGGCATCTGCTGCCGAGGTTGGTTTATTTCCACCAACACCCTGACCATATACTTTTTGAAAATCGGAATAATCTAAAACAGACTGACTTGTAAAATTAGTGGTAAATTCGACCCCTATTCCCTGATTTTTTTTCCCGCTTTTAGTAGTAATGATTATAGCTCCATTTGCAGCCCGATATCCATATAACGCCGCTGCAGTAGCTCCTTTTAAGACCGTCATGCTTTCGATGTCATCTGGATTTATACCTTGTAAATTATCCCCTAAATCGCGTGAATCGTTTCCATTCGCGCCACGGGCATTTTGATCCATAGGAAGACCATTGATCACAATAAGGGGTGAATTGCTTGCTCCGGCAAATGCTGATTGACCACGCAAACGAATTTTTGCACTTGCACCTGCACCTGCAGAAGGAGGTGAAATATCCAAACCCGCAACCTTGCCTTCAAGAGATGCCATCATGTTGGCATTTCTGTTTTTCTGAAGATCATCATTGTTGACAGTTTCAACAGAATATCCTAGTTTTTTTGATTCTTTTTTAATTCCCAATGCAGTAACTACCACTTCGTCCAGAGCAGATTCGCTTTGAGTAAGAGTTACATTTACAACTGTTTTACCAGCAACTAAGACTTCTTTTTCTTTGTATCCCAGATAATTAAATAGCAAAGTTGCATTACTTTGATTGCCAATAGAAATTTCGAATTTTCCATCCAGATCTGTAGAAATACCAGTTTTTGTGTTTTTTAATACAACGTTTACACCGAATAATGGTTCTCCTTTATCATCTGAAACAATACCTTTAACGGTTTGGGCTTGTGTTTGATTAAAAATGCCAAACATAGTGATCATAAAAATAGCTGTTCGAAGGCTATATACTTGTTGCAGAAGATGTTTCGGTTTGCAATAAATTTTAATTTTACTCTTCATAATTGACTTGTTTATTTGATTTGTTTAATAAAAAAGTTGGGGTTAACAAAGCAAATAAATAAATAAAAATCAAAATCAAAATAAAAAGAACAAAAAAATTAATGCATTATAATTTTATTTTCATTGTTATTTTTATGATATGTAAAAAAAAATCAGTCATTTTTTTAGTAATTAATTATTTTTTGCTCATTTGTTCTTAAATTGGGATTTGACCAGAGAGATGATGCAAATGCTAATAAATACGCAGGATTTGGATATTTTTTATTTTTTTTAACAAGTATATATAATTACTCAATCAGCATTAGTATTTTATTTTTTTCTTAAAAAAACAACCTTTAAAAAAATAAAAAACACACCAAAATATTTTTAATTTTTAATAGTATTTAACTTATTTTATTTTTTAATACGTGTGTTTTTTACATTTTTAAATTTTAAAAATTAACACATATAACTCTGATTTTTAATAACATACAATTTGCATTTTGAAACATTTTGATTATGATAAAATAATTTTATTATCTTTTCGAAAAAATTTAATCATAAAGCATATGAAATTTAGAGTAATCATCATAGCCATTTTTGTTATTTTTATTAATTGCAAAAGACATAATTTAGAAAATGACAAACAATCAACTTTAACCTTAAAAGAGTCTTTTAAAAATGAATTTTTAATTGGGATTGCCATAAATGAAGAAATCTCATCCGGAAAAGACTCCGTTTCTCAAAATATTATTCTGAAACAATTTAACTCCATCACTCCGGAAAATGTAATGAAAGCGGAAAGGATAAATCCAAAACCAGGAGTTTATAATTTCACACCTGCAGATGACTTTGTGGAGTTTGGCAAAAAAAATAAAATGTTTGTAATTGGACATACTTTAATATGGCACAATCAAACACCGGATTGGTTTTTTAAGGATAAAAATGGAAAACCTAATACAAAGGAAGCTCAAATGGAACAAATGAGAAAGCATATTGAGGCTATTGCAGGGAGGTATGCCGGTAAGGTACAAGCCTGGGATGTTGTAAATGAAGTGCTTGACGAAAATGGCTCTTATCGCCCAACAACCTGGGTCAATAGTATTGGTAATGGTGATACTTTAGTGAAAAATGCATTTAAATTCACCAGTAAATATGCACCCAACACAGAATTATATTATAACGATTTTAACGTCTGGCGGCCAACTAAAAGAGATGGTATCATGCGTATGGTAAGAATGCTGAAAAAAGAAGGTGTGAGAATTGATGGTATTGGTATCCAGGGGCATTGGGGACTGAATTATCCAAAAAAAGAATATATTGAAGCGGCAATAGACTCCTTTGCTTCATTAGGCGTAAAAGTAATGATTACGGAATTGGATATTGACGTATTGCCATTAACAAAAGAAGGGCAAATTATAGGTACCGGATTATTGCACCCCCAATACGAATTAGAAGAATTTAAAGCATTTCTAGACCCCTATAAAAATGGTTTACCAACAGATATACAACAACAATTAGCCAACAGATATGCGGAATTGTTTGAAATATTTTATAAAAAGCGTGATAAGATAGACCGCGTTACTTTCTGGGGATTACATGATGGGATGTCATGGAAAAATGATTATCCTATTGCAAACAGAACTAATTATCCATTACTATATGATCGCAATAAAAAGCCTAAGCCTGCCTTAAAAGCGATCCTGAATATAAAAAAGAATTAGAAAAAGGCTCTTGTTTAAAACTGCTTTTTCATTTTGATATAAGAATATTTATAATATATTTGTTTAAAAAAGCAATCGATTGCGTAAAAAATAAAAATAATTAATCATCAGTAAATCAATGAATAATAAAAAAAAACTCCGTAGTCAGGAATGGTTTGGCGGGAACGACAAAATGGGATTTGTACACCGTTCCTGGCTTCGCAACCAAGGATATCCAGACGATTATTTTGAAGGAAAACCTGTCATAGGAATTTGCAATACATGGTCAGAATTAACACCTTGTAACGGACATCTTAGAGATGTTGCAGAAATTGTAAAAAGAGGGATTCTTGAAGCGGGAGGTTTTCCATTGGAATTTCCAGTGATGTCACTTGGGGAAACCATAATGCGGCCAACTACCATGCTGTTTCGAAATTTAGCGAGTATGGATGTAGAAGAATCTATTCGTGCCAATCCTTTAGATGGTATTGTGTTGTTAACAGGCTGTGATAAAACAACTCCTTCCACTATTATGGGAGCTTGCAGTGTTGATTTGCCTACTATCGTAGTTCCAGGAGGACCGATGCTGAATGGTCGTTTTAGAGGAGGTACTATAGGATCGGGGTCATTTAACTGGATGATAAAAGAAAAACAAAAAACAGAGGAATTTGATGCTGAAGATATGCGCGAAGCCGAAATTTGTGCGGCACGTAGTATTGGACATTGCAATACCATGGGAACCGCTTCAACTATGGCTACAATGGCCGAGGCACTTGGATTAACGCTTCCTGGGTTTTCATCAATTCCTGCAGCAGATTCCCGAAAAAAAGTAATGCAGCAACTTTCTGGTCGTCGTATTGTAGAGATGGTAAAAGAAGATTTAACCATGTCTAAAATCCTGACAAGAAAGGCTTTTGAGAATGCTATTGTTACCAATGCAGCGGTTGGGGGATCGACCAATTTAATCATTCACTTAATTGCCATTGCACGTCGCATAGGAGTTGATTTAAAATTGGAGGATTTTGATTCTGTTGGCAGTCATATTCCATTATTGGTAAATTTAATGCCTTCTGGAAAATTCCTTATGGAGGATTTCTTTTATGCCGGAGGCTTACCAGTTGTTATGAAAGAATTAGGGAATTTATTACACCAGGATATCATTACAGCAAATGGAAAAACGTTTAGAGAAAACTACGTAAAAGCCAAATGTTATGATGAGGAAGTGATAGCCAAAATAGACACTCCTTTACAAAAAAATGCAGGAATAGCAGTATTGAAGGGGAATTTGTGTGAGAATGGCTCTGTTATAAAACCTTCTGCCGCTACTCCAAGACTTATGAAACATACAGGAAGAGCCGTAGTTTTTGAAAGCATGGAAGATTATCATGAACGTATTGATACACCCGATTTGGATATTGATGAAAATTGTGTAATTGTACTCAAAGGAGTAGGTCCAAAAGGATATCCAGGAATGCCTGAAGTTGGTAATGTGGATCTTCCCGAAAAACTGATTATGAAAGGAATTAAGGATATGATTCGTATTTCGGATGGCCGCATGAGTGGAACAGCTTATGGAACTGTTGTACTTCATGTTTCTCCAGAGTCAACAATAGGCGGAACATTAGCCATTGTTCAAAACGGCGATATGATTACTTTGGATGTGGAGAAAAGATTGCTTCAACTGAATATTTCAGATGAAGAAATTGCCAAAAGAAAATCAGCATGGAAAGCTCCGGAGCCTATGGCAACAAGAGGTTATGTGCGTTTGTATTTAGATCATGTTGAAGGTGCTGAACTTGGTGCTGATTTAGATGTTTTAGTGGGAGGTTCAGGCTCACAAGTAGATAGAGATTTACACTAAAAAATATGATAGTATTTTATCTGTTATTATCCGTTTTGCTTATCATTTTGCTAACAGCTAAATGGAAGGTGCATCCCTTTGTAGCTTTACTTTTAGTAGCTATTTGTTATGGTATTGCTGTTGGCATGCCTTTAAATCAAATCATAGATTCCGTAAACAAAGGTTTTGGAAACACTTTAGGAAGCATTGGAATGATTATTATTTTAGGTGTCATCATTGGAGCTTTTCTGGAAAATTCCGGAGGCGCTTATGCTTTAGCCGAAAAAGTCCTAAAATTTACAGGAAAGAAAAAAATTCCTTTTGCAATGGGAATTATCGGATGGTTTGTTTCTATCCCTGTTTTTGCCGATAGTGGTTTTATGTTATTGGCACCACTAAATAAAAGTTTATCAAAAAAAGCAGGTATCTCATTGTCAGGAACAGCTATTGCGCTGGCACTTGGCTTAACAGCATCGCATACCTTAATACCACCTACTCCCGGACCGGTAGCGGCAGCTCATTACTTAAATGCAGATTTAGGTTTAGTGATGTTGTTAGGAATTCCTATTAGCGTATTTGCTTTAATGATCAGTTTAATATTTATTAATAAAGTTGTTTCAAAAACATATATAGACCCGGATCCGGAAATTACAGATGAAGAAATTACAGAACGCTTAAAAACGGCACCAAGTGCCTATAAAGCAACTATTCCAATTTTTGCACCAATAATCTTAATCGTTATAAAATCATTATTGACCACGGTTTTAGGCTACAAAACGGATGATTATGAATCATTTCCAGCCTTTATAAAAATACTATATTTTTTAGGTGAACCTTTCATTGCTTTATTAATAGGTTGTTTTTTATCTTTTACACTTCCAAAAAAATTGAACAGCGATATGTTTTCAACATCAGGTTGGATTGGTAGTGCCCTGGAAGGTGCGTCATCCATTTTACTGATTACAGGAGCTGGAGGAATATTTGGACAAGTACTTAGGGATTCAGGAATTGCAATTACTTTAGGCGAAGCTTTATCAAACATAAACATTAGTATTTGGTTGCCGTTTTTATTAGCAGCAGCTATAAAAACAGCTCAGGGATCATCAACAGTAGCGTTAATTACAACTGCATCAATTATAGCTCCCATGATGGCTACTCTAGGTTTTGAAACCGAATTGCAAAAAGCTATGGTTGTTATTGCTATTGGCGCAGGTTCTTCTGTGATTTCTCACGCAAATGACAGTTTCTTTTGGGTAGTAACAAGGCTTTCCGGAATGGATATAAAAATGGGTTACCGTTTCCATAGTTTAGGAACATTTATTTTAGGAACATCATCAGCACTATTACTATACATATTATATTTAATTTTAACATAGATGAAAATTTACAACACATCAAAAGGTATTTTAATCGAATCAGAAAATATGTTTTATCTCCATACTAAAAATTGGGATGAATTAATTAATGATGACAACTTATTCGAGAATTTAAAAAGCTTTGTAATCACCAGTACTTCAATAGCTAATGCTCAGAATTTGATTGATAATTATTTAAAAGCACCATTAGAAAATCAAGAAATCTGGGCTAGTGGGGTTACCTATTTTAACAGCAAAATGGCACGACAGGAAGAAAGTAAAGATGCAGGAGGTGCTGACTTTTACGAACGTGTATATCATGCCGACAGACCCGAATTGTTCTTTAAAGCGACAGCACAACGTTCGGTCCCTTCTGGAGGAAAAGTAAATATTAGAAAAGATTCTAGTTGGGATGTTCCGGAACCCGAATTAACATTAGTTATTACTTCAAGCGGAAAAATTATAGGTTACACCGTTGGAAACGACATGAGTTCAAGAAGTATTGAAGGTGAAAACCCTCTGTATTTACCACAGGCCAAAACATTTGATGCCTGTGCGGGTGTAGGTCCTTGCATTCTGGTAACCGAAAAACCGTTACCTTTAGATACCGAAATCCATTTAAAAGTAATTAGAGACTCGGAAGTTATTTTTAACGAAACGACTAGCATTAATAAAATCAAAAGGAAACTTCAAGAATTGGTTGATTACCTTTTTAGAGAATGTACTTTTCCACATGGATGTTTATTGATGACGGGTACGGGTATTGTGCCAACAACTGATTTTACTTTGAAAAGTAATGACGAAATTCAAATTACAATCGATCACATCGGTACATTAATCAATTATGTACGATGATATTAAAAGGTGTTGTTTTTCTTGTCTAATGAAAGCGGACTATAGATTCTCTTGTGAACATATATCCTATGAATTTAGTTAATAGCAACATATTAGAAAAAAGATGGGCGCCCTGACAAAGTTTAAAATAGATTTAGTCAGCTAAAAAATAATAAAAAAACAGAAAAAATGGATTTGACAGGAGGAAATTATATCGCAGGATTATTATCATCAGAAGGGAAAAGTACGTTTAAAGCAGTTAATCCATTTGACGCTTCAGAGTTGCCAACAGATTTTCATGAAGCGACTATAGAAGAGGTAAATAAAGCAGCTACAAAAGCGAATGAAGCATTTGCTGTTTATGGAAAAAAAAGTGGTACTGAAAAGGCTGGTTTTTTAGAGACAATAGCCGATGAAATTTTAAATTTAGGAGATGCTTTAATAGAGTGTTGTTGTGCTGAATCAGGTTTGCCTGTTGGAAGAATCACGGGAGAGCGTGGCAGGACGATGGGACAATTAAAATTATTTGCATCATTACTACGTGAGGGTTCATGGGTAGATGCCCGTATCGATAATGCTATTCCAAATCGGGAACCATTGCCAAAAGTGGATATTCGCTCTATGCAAAAACCATTGGGAGCAGTAGGTATTTTTGGAGCAAGTAATTTTCCTTTAGCTTTTTCGGTTGCAGGAGGTGATACCGCTTCGGCACTGGCAAGTGGGTGTACAATTGTTGTAAAAGGACACCCGTCACATCCTGGAACTTGCGAAATGATTGCTTTTGCGATTAATAAAGCTGCTGAAAAATGCAATATGCCAAAAGGGGTTTTCTCATTAGTTCAAGGACAATCTGTTGCCATTGGTATGGCTATTGTAAATCATCCTTTAATTAAAGCGATTGGTTTTACAGGTTCTAATAAAGGTGGAAAAGCAATTTTTGATGCCGCAAATAATAGGCCGGAACCAATTCCTGTATATGCCGAAATGGGAAGCAGTAACCCTGTTTTTATTTTGCCACAAGCGTTAAAACAAAATGGCAACGAAATTGCACAGGGATTAACAAATTCTGTTACACTGGGTGTAGGTCAGTTTTGTACCAATCCGGGAATTGTATTTTTAGAAAATGCAGAAGTTTTGTCTGGTTTTAAACAAGCTGTTTCTGAACATTTTGAGCAGGTTGAAGCCAATACGATGCTGAATGGCGGAATTAAAAAGGCATTTGATGAAGGCATCGCTTTTTTGAATAGTAAAAATGGAGTGAATTTATTAGCAAAAGGCAAAGTTAATGATGAAGGCTACAAAGGAACATCTTATGTTTTTGAAACTTCGGCAAAAAATTTCATTAAAGAAAATTATTTAGAAGAAGAAAATTTTGGACCTTCAACAATAACTATTACAGCAGATTCTAGAGAAGAATTATTAGCATCAGCCAATAAACTACAAGGACATTTAACCGCAACAATTTTTGGGACCGAAGAAGATCTGAACAATTATACAGATTTAATTCAGATTTTGGAGCAAAAAGTAGGCAGGCTAATCCTCAATAATTATCCAACGGGAGTTGAGGTGTGTCATTCTATGGTTCATGGCGGGCCATTTCCATCAACAACAAATAGTCGTTCCACATCAGTTGGTACAGGTGCAATTTCAAGATTTACAAGACCTTTTTGTTACCAAAATTTCCCTAATCATTTATTGCCAAACGAATTAAAAAATGAAAACCCATTGCAAATTTTTAGAATTGTAGATGGTGAAATAACAAAATAATTCAATTCGAAGATTGTAAGTTAAAAAAATGAGGTTAGAAAAAAAGGAATGTTGCTTCTTTGAGTATATTAAAATGCCAGGTTAATTGATTTACCTGGCATTTTAATTAGGATCTCTTTCAAGAACAAGATTGCATTTAGCACTAACATCTATATATTAAGAATTGTATAAGAAATCATTCATAGACGAGTTCTGTCTTGTTGATTAGTTGTTTTTGCCCAATAATTCTTCCTTCAAATCTTTATCTACAGGATTTTCTGAAAGCCAAATACCAAAGAATGCTTTTTTAAATTCGAAGCTTTCAATTTTTCCTTCGTATTTGTCATTTTTATAAATCCATAATGATCTGTCTAAAGGATTGTAGATTAAGTTAAAACTATCACCTGCTTTTGTAATTTCACGACCTATTAAGGCTTCTAGTTGATCTACTTCCTTTATTAACTTTAACATTCCTTCTTCCCCAACGGATTTTTCCATTCCTTTTGCCAGTGCTTTGGATAATTTTTTAGAAGTAACCAAAGATGATGTTATCTGAATTCTGATTGCCATTTCTATATCACTTTCTAAAATAAGATTTGCATCTTGTGTTAATTGTGATAAATATAAGGCTTGCACATACAATTCTGTAAACATTTTAGAACGTTGCCCAACACCATTTAAGGTCAATGTTTTTCCTTTAAAATCAAGCGTTCTTGGTATAGTAACACCGCCTACTTCCAATTTCTTCTGCGCATTAATTGTAGTGAATTGTAAACTTAAAATAAATGTAAATAGTAGAATCTTTTTCATGGTCTTTCGGATTTTTTGTTTTTGCAAAATTAATGCTAATTTGTTAAAAGAACGCTCTTTAGCCTAATGTTTTTTGTGATATTTTTTATATTTTTAAAATGTATTCGTTTTTAAATCAAAATAGTAAGATTTGGTTTACGTAAATATACGTGTATTTGCAAGCCTTGGTTTTCAGTATTATATAAATTATTAAAGGTTTATGCAGTACTCTTTTTTATCTATAATTTTACTCTTAAATTTTAAAGAAAATGTATTAGTTTTCATCTTTACCAAACTTAAATTCAAAATAATTACGAAAACGTTATAGTATTTTTTAATTAAAACTTAAAATACTATGCATGCATTGTTATTTAATATTTAAAATTTATCTTTGGAAAGCTTTTTTAAACTAAACAGACAGTAGAAAAGCCTTAATAATTAAAAAAATTACTATGGATTTTAATCTTACCGAGGAACATTTAATGATTCAGCAAGCTGCCAGGGATTTTGCGCAAAATGAATTGTTGGAAGGAGTAATTGAACGTGATGAAAAGCAAATTTTTCCAACAGAACAAGTAAAAAAAATGGGAGAACTTGGATTTATGGGAATGATGGTTGATCCTAAATACGGCGGAAGTGGTCTTGATACCATATCTTACGTGATTGCTATGGAAGAAATTTCCAAGGTAGATGCATCTGCTTCTGTAGTAATGTCTGTAAATAATTCATTGGTTTGTTGGGGAATACAGGAATTTGGAACTGAAGAACAAAAACAAAAATATTTGCCGGGTCTGGCATCGGGTGAAATTCATGGTGCTTTCTGTTTAAGCGAACCGGAGGCAGGAAGTGATGCAACCTCTCAAAAAACTTCAGCAATAGATATGGGAGATCATTATTTGGTAAACGGAACAAAAAACTGGATTACAAATGGAAATACAGCATCAGTTTATTTGGTAATTGCCCAAACCCATGCCGAATTAAAACATAAAGGAATCAACGCCTTAATCATGACCAAAGACATGCCGGGGTTTTCAGTAGGTCCAAAAGAGCAAAAAATGGGTATTCGTGGTTCTGATACACATTCATTAATGTTTAATGATGTAAAAGTTCCTAAAGAAAATAGAATTGGAGAAGATGGTTTCGGATTCAAATTTGCCATGAAAACACTTGCTGGAGGTCGTATCGGGATTGCATCTCAGGCGTTGGGAATCGCTTCAGGAGCGTATGAGCTGGCTTTGAAATATTCTAAAGAACGTAAAGCCTTTGGAACAGAGATTTGCAATCATCAGGCTATTGCTTTTAAACTTGCTGATATGGCTGTGAATATTGAGGCGGCACGTCATCTTTGTATGAAAGCTGCCTGGGACAAAGACCAGCATAAAAATTATGATGTAAGTGGTGCAATGGCGAAATTATTTGCATCGCAGGTAGCTATGGATACCGCGGTAGAAGCTGTGCAAATTCATGGAGGAAACGGTTACGTAAAAGAATATCACGTAGAACGTTTTATGCGCGATGCCAAAATTACTCAGATTTACGAAGGGACTTCAGAAATTCAGAAAATTGTAATTTCAAGAGCTGTTATTGCAGGATAAATTAATCAAAAATATAGGATTAAACCCTTTCAGACACTTGTTTGAAAGGGTTTTTTATTTGCTCCTTAAAATTATTACATTTACACAAAGCAATTTGTATGTATGAAGATTTAAAATATTGGTATTTAAGGGATCATAAATTGTTTAGAACTTTGAGTTATAGTCAAATTAAGCAATTGTGCATTATCACAGGTTTTAAAAAAGCATCAAAAGGGGAAATAATTTATTTTTCCTCTTCAGACCTGCCTCGTATATTTTTACTTAAAAAAGGGAATATTAAAATTGTTGCAGTTGATGATGATGGTAACGAAACGATAAAAGATATCATCCAGAAAGGAGATTTATTTGGAGAATTGACTTTGGAAAGTGATTTTAAAAATGAAGAATACGCAAAAGTCCTTTCAGATGATGTTGCAATTTGCAGCTTTCTATTATCCGATTTCGAAGATTTATTACTTAAGAATCCAACTTTGGCTCTTTCTTACACTAAGTTTGTTGGTTTAAAGATGAAACGAATCAAAAACAGTTACGCCAATTTAATTTCTAAGGATGCCAAAACCAGATTATATCAATTCCTTAGAGACTGGGCTGAGCAGGAAGGTATTCGCAACGAAAATGTAGTAAAATTAGAGAACTATCTAACGCAAAATGATATCGCACAAATAATTTGTACTTCAAGACAAACGGCCACACAATTGCTTAATGAAATGGAAAATAATTATCTTTTAACTTACAGCAGAAAAGAAATTATCATTCAGGATATCACCAAAATATAATTATTTTTAACAAAGTGTAAATCAGCTGACATTTTGATTTTTCACAATAAAATAATTTTACATTATCAAATAAGATATAAAATTAAAATTATGAAAAAGCTAATTTTTATTGTTTTTGTCGGTATAACGATGTTCGCCAATGCACAAAACACAATTCCCAAAAACGCAAATGATATTTCTCCGTTACTAATAGGAGAGAAGATTCCAAGCTTTATTTTAAAATCAACTGATAATACAGATGTAAAAGTTTATGATTTGCTAAAAAAGAAAAAAACAGTTCTGGTTTTTTACAGGGGCGGCTGGTGCCCTTATTGCAACATGCATTTGCAGGCATTAGCTGAAGCCGAAAAACAAATTCTGGATTTGGGATATCAAATTATTGCAGTAAGTCCTGATGCTTCTGAAAATTTAAAGATTACAGAAGAAAAAGATAAAGTAAAATACACTTTGCTTTCTGATTCAAAAGGAGAACTAATTAAAGCAATTGGAATTGCTTTTGAAGCTCCTGAAAACTATAAATCGATAATTAACGTAAATTCTAATGGAGCCAATAGCAACATTTTGCCCGTTCCCTCTGTTTTTATTGTAGATACAAATTCCGACATTTTGTTCGAATATATTTCGCCCGATTTTAAACATCGTATTTCATCCCAATTGTTGATTTCAATATTAAAAAACTTAAATTAAACTAAAATGAAAAAAGCAGTAGTATTTTTATTTATACTTGTTTCCGTTGTTTTATATGGTCAAAATGATTCAAAAAGGATAAGTCATTATAATTTAGAAAATAAAATAGCAATTCAGGGATTTGATCCGGTAGCTTATTTTACTAACGGGAAAGCAGTAAAAGGAAAAAAAGAAGTTTCTGCCTCGTATCAGGGAGTAATTTATAAGTTTTCTTCCAACCAGAATAAAGAGGCTTTTTTAAAGAAACCTTCAGAATATGAACCTCAATATGGAGGATGGTGTGCGTATGCAATGGGAAGCACAGGTGATAAAATTGAAATAAATCCTGAAACTTTTAAAATTATTAATGGGAAATTATATTTATTTTACAATGCTTATTTTAACAACACGTTAAAAAGCTGGAACAAAAATGAAACAGTTTTAAAAGTAAAAGCAGATAGTAACTGGAAAAATATAATCAAATAGCGTTATGATAAAAAAGAAATTCATAATCTGGATTTTAAGAATAATAGCTGCAGCTATTTTGTTGCAAACTTTGTTTTTTAAATTTAACGGAGCAGAAGAAAGTATTTATATTTTTTCAACTTTAGGAGTAGAACCTTATGGAAGAATTGGAACAGGAATTGCGGAGTTAATTGTTGTTATTCTGATTTTAATTCCAAGAACAACATGGATTGGGGCATTATGTGGTTTAGTAATAATGACAGGTGCCATTTTTTCACATTTATTGGTTTTAGGAATACAGATTAAAGGTGATGGAGGTTTGCTCTTTGGTCTTGCTGTAATTGTGTTTGTATGTTGTTTAGGATTGCTGCATCATTACAGGAAAATATTTTTTAACTTTCTAAAAATAAAATAATCATGTTAGTAAAATCAATATGCCAGAGTTTGGATGAATTAATTTATATTTTAGATCAGTTATCTGATAATGAATATTCGAAATATTGCAAAGCTTTAAGTAATGCAACAATTGGCGAACATACAAGACATATTATCGAAATGTTTCAATGTCTGGATAATGGTTATGAATTAGGAATTCTAAATTATGATAGTCGAAAAAGAAACGAAAAAATTCAAACAGAAACTACAATTGCTAAAGAATGTATTAACGAAATAAAAACAGGGTTGCGGACAGAAAACAAAAAAATGTACGTAGAACAAGTGGTGAATGGACTTGCGATCCGGATTCAAAGCAGCTATTATAGAGAGTTACTTTATAATCTGGAACATTGTATTCATCATCAGGCACTGATTAAAGTGGCTGTTTTGCAAATGGAAAACATTTCGATTAATGAAAATTTTGGCGTAGCCCGCTCAACCATAGAATATAGAAATAAGTGTGTACAGTAAGTTTTGTAAATAATAATGGAGAAGTCATTTTAACTTCTAACCGGGATGAAAAAGTAATTCGTCCAGGCGCTATTGAGCCAAAAAATTATTTGTTGAACGGTAAAAATATTGTGTATCCAAAAGATCCAAAAGCTGGTGGAACATGGTTTGCAATGGACGAAAACGGAACTGTATTGGTACTATTGAATGGAGGAATTGTAAAACACAATCCTTTATTTTCGTATAGAAAAAGTCGAGGATTAATTGCGTTGGATATTATTTCCGATCAATCACCCAAGGATTTTTGGTCACAAATTAATTTAAGCAATATTGAACCTTTTACATTGGTTTTGTATCAGAGTAGAAAATTATACGAGTTGATATGGGACGGTTTTGAGAAAACAATGAAACAATTGAATGAATTTCAAAACCACATTTGGTCTTCTGTTACGTTATATTCTGATGAAATGAGAAAAAAAAGGGCTTTCTGGTTTCATGATTTTTTAAGAAACAAAAATGAAGTTTCAGCACGGGAAATGTTTAGTTTCCATACTACAACTCAACAAAATGATTCTGAAAACGGTTTGATTATAAACAGAGAAAATACAGTGAAAACGGTAAGTGTTACCCAGGCACTAGTTATCCAAAATAAAGGAATAATACGGTATCATGATTTAGTAAATGCACAAGATTTTTCGACTTCATTTATAAGTATCTAAAAAACAGAGATGAAACTACTTATTCATAAAATCACTAATTGGGAATATTGGCCTTTTCAGGTATTATATGTTCCTATCTATTTTCTTTGGGCCTATTATTCAATCCGGGCCAGATCAATTTTCTTCTTTAATGCGTCAAATCCTAAAATAAAAAATGGCGGATTTATGATGGAAAGCAAAAAGCAGATTTATGATTTGATTCCAAAAGAATATTATCCAAAAACTATTTTAGTTAAACAAAACACTGATTTAAAAAATATCGTGGATGCGATAGTCGAAAACAAAATTTATTTCCCCCTGATTGCCAAACCGGATATTGGTTTGCGTGGCTCTGGCGTAAAAAAAATAAAAACTGTTTGTGAATTGAATACATATGCCGAAAAAGCCAATTTCGATTTTTTAATACAAGATTTAATTCCGTTTAAAAAAGAGTTTGGGATTTTCTATGTACGTCATCCGCTTGAAAAACAAGGAAAAATTACCGGAATCGTTTCTAAAGAATTTTTAATAGTTACAGGCGATGGAAATTCGACAATTGAAGATTTAATTTGTAAAACACCAAGATTTCAGTTACAGCTTGAAGTTTTAAAAGAAGAATACGGTGATCAGTTGCAGCGGGTTTTACAAAAAGACGAAGCGATAAATTTAGTTCCGTTTGGAAATCATGCCCGGGGTGCAAAATTTCTCGATGGAAGTAATTTGATTACGCCAAAATTAACAGCTACGATTGATGAAATAGCACAACAAATTCCGGAGTTTTACTTCGGGCGTTTTGATATTATGTACAATAATTTTGAAGAATTAGAACGCGGGGAAAATTTTCAAATTGTAGAACTTAACGGAGCTGCGAGTGAACCAACACATATTTATGATCCTAACCATTCAATTTGGTTTGCCTGGAAAGAACTGGCCAGGCATATAACATTTATGTATGAAATTAGTATTGAAAATCATAAAAGGGGAGTGCCGTATTTAGATCATAAAGAGGGAATTCGGGAATACAAATTGCATTTGGCTCAGAATAATAAAATAGCAAATTTTTAAATGAAAAAGATAAAGAATATCGCAATAGGATTTCTGGTGAGTTTCATCGGTTCGATTCCATTGGGATATCTGAATTTAATTGGATTAGGGATTTATTCAAAATCAGGACTTCAGGATCTAATTTTCTTTTTATTTGGAGTCATTTTTATAGAAACTTTTGTGATTTATTTTACGCTCATTTTTGCAAAACAACTAATAAACAATAAAAAATTAATTAAGATAATCGATTTCTTTGCAATCGGATTTATGTTTGTTTTGGCTTTTCTTTTTTATTTCAATTTCAATCAATCATCAACTTCTGATGTTGATTTAAATAAATATTTGATCTATTCTTCTTTTGGAATTGGTATAATTTTAAACTGTATCAATTTTTTGCAGATTCCATTTTGGACCAGCTGGAATTTATATTTGCTTAATGGAAAGTATATTATAATAGAAAAAAAGTTAAAATATTATTATATTGCAGGAACTTTAATTGGCAGTTTTTTAGGAATGTTTAGTTTAATTGTAATTTTGCAAACTGTTTTTGAAAAAACAAACCAATTTTCAAAGTATATATTGCCTGTTTTTATTCCGTTATTTTTTATTGTTTTAGGAATTATGCAGGCGTTTAAAATCTATAAAAAGTATTTTAAAAAACCAGCTTTAGAACCTTAATTTCTGGAGCTATTAAAGCTTCAGTAAATGAAAAAACTATATTTTCTTCTTCCATTCGTTCTTTTAAGTTGCAAATCTGCTATATCAACGGTAAATGAAAAATCTAAATCAGGATCAAAACCTGTTGAAGTTGTTTATAAAGTAGATGAAACTGAGGTTTCCGAATTTTTAAAATTTCTTTCTTCTGATGAACTGGAAGGAAGAGAAACCGGAACAAAGGGAATTGAAAAAGCAGCGGTTTTTCTGGAAGATTTTTTAAATAAGAACAATATAAAGCCTTACTTCAAAACCTATCGTGACACACTTACCAATTTTAAATCCCCAGCCTATAATATTGTTGGAGTTTTAGAAGGAACTGATCCGGTTCTAAAAAAAGAATTTGTGGTTTTAAGTGCACATTATGATCATATTGGTGTAGAGAAAAATAAGAATGATGACCGAATTAATAATGGTGCAAATGATGATGCTTCTGGTGTAACGGCAGTTGCACAAATGGCAAAATATTTCAGCAAAACCCAATCAAATAAAAGAAGTATCCTTTTTGTGTTTTTTGCAGGAGAAGAAAAAGGGTTGTTAGGTTCTAAAAGTCTGGTTCAAAAACTGAAAAAGAAAGATTTTAATTTATATGCCCAATTAAATATTGAAATGATTGGTGTGCCAATGAAACGCGATTATTTAGCTTACATAACAGGTTTTGATAAATCGAATATGGCTGAAAAAATAAATCAATATACAGGTAAAAATACTATTGGATTTTTGCCAAAGGAAGCCGAATATCAATTGTTTTACAGATCAGATAATTATTCCTTTTATGAAGCATTCAAAAAACCATGCCAGTCAATAAGCACTTTTGATTTTGAAAATTTTGAATTCTATCATCACGTGTCAGATGAATTTAAGTTAATGGATATTCCTCATATGACTTCTTTTATACAGGAATTTCTACCGGCTGTGACTCAAATTGCGAGTTCTCCAACTGAGGAAATTACGATGAAATAAAAAAACAGTTCGTTTTTACTTGTTTTGCTTATTTTTGCTTTATGAAATTGCCATGATTCCAAATTATAGACAGGAATGAAAGAATGGCGATAGCATATTCCATTAAAAAGCAAATAGGATCTTCGTATGAAAAATATTATTGTTACAGGTACAAGCAGAGGAATTGGTTATGAACTGGCTTTGCAATTTGCTAATGCAGGACATCAGGTTTTGGCTATTTCCAGAAAAATACCGCAGACACTTATAGAACATCAAAATGTTACTTGTTTGTCAATTGATTTGTCTGATGAAACAGCTTTGAGCGAAGTAGATAATTTTCTTTCTTCAACGTGGAAAAAAGTGGATGCCGTTGTGCATAATGCAGGTGCTTTGTTGTTAAAACCTTTTGCAGAGACTACTCAGGCCGATTTTGAAAGTATTTATAAAGTGAATGTTTTTGCAGTTGCCAATCTTACCAGAATATGTTTACCATATCTTCAAAAAGGAAGCCATGTTGTGACAATAAGTTCGATTGGAGGGGTGAGAGGAAGTTTGAAGTTTGCAGGACTTGCAGCTTATAGTTCAAGTAAAGGGGCAGTAATTACGTTAACCGAATTATTAGCAGAAGAATATAAGGAAAAAGGAATTTCGTTTAATGCTTTGGCTTTAGGATCAGTTCAGACAGAAATGTTGAATGAAGCTTTCCCGGGATATCAGGCCCCAATTTCTGCCGAAGGAATGGCAACTTATATTTATGATTTCACTCTTAATGGAAATAAATACTTTAATGGAAAGGTGTTGGAAGTTTCATCCACAAATCCTTAATAATTCATATTTTTAATTTTGAACGAAACACTAGCAAGATATATACCCGAACATGCTGTAAAGCCTGTTTTTGAATTGATTGTTGCCAATCAGGTGCATCTTAAAATCGTTAATGAGCGCCAAACACGTCATGGGGATTACAGACGTGCTCATACCGGAAAACATGAAATTACGGTTAATTCAAGTCTGAACAAATATCGTTTTTTGATTACACTGATTCATGAGATTGCGCATTTGGTAGCGTTCGAAAAGTTTGGACGAAATATTAAGCCACATGGAAATGAATGGAAATATACATTTCAGAGACTTATGGTTCCCTTTATTCGGCCTGAAATTTTCCCAAGTCTGATCTTGCCATTATTAGCCAGGCATTTTAAAAACCCGACGGCAAGCAGCGATACTGATACAACTTTGTCCCTGGCACTAAAGCAATATGATAAGGAAAATGATAAAAATTATGTTTTTGAAATCCCGTATGGAAGTGTTTTTAGAATCAAAAACGGAAAAATATTCAAGAAAATTGCTGTTAGAACAAAACGTTTTGAATGTCTTGAAATAAGTTCTGGGAAATTGTATCTTTTTAATCCCAATGCAGAGGTAGAATTGATAAAATCTAATTAAAAAAATTCCAAATTCCAACTGTAAAAGTTGGAATTTGGAATTTATATTTTTGGAATTTAAAAAGGTTTTATCCTTTCAAATACGCTTCTCTCACTTTTTTAAACAGATTCGAAGAATAAACAAACTTCACAATATCTTTATTATCAGTTCTGAAGATTTCTTCTTTTGTTCCCTGCCAGGCTTTTAAACCTTTTTTCAGGAAAACTATGTTTTCACCAATTTCCATTACCGAATTCATATCGTGCGTATTAATTACGGTCGTGATATTGTATTCTTCAGTAATCTCCTTAATAAGGTTGTCAATCAGTGTTGAGGTATTCGGGTCAAGACCTGAATTGGGCTCATCACAAAATAAATATTTGGGATTGTTTACAATCGCACGCGCAATCGCCACACGCTTTTGCATACCTCCCGAAATTTCAGAAGGAAGTTTTTGGTGTGCATCAATCAAGTTTACTCTTTCCAGAACAAAGTCAACACGTTCTTTGATTTTGGCTTTGTTATCATGGGTAAACATCCTTAGGGGAAACGCTACATTTTCAGCAACCGTCATCGAGTCGAATAAGGCACTTCCCTGAAAAACCATTCCGATTTCAGTTCTTAATTCCCTCTTTTCATCTGGGTTTAATTCAGAATAAATGCGTCCGTCAAACTCGATAGTTCCTGAATCCGGCGCATGAATTCCTAATAGCGTTTTTAATAAAACGGTTTTCCCGGATCCACTTTGTCCAATGATCAGGTTGGTTTTTCCGGATTCAAAAACTGTCGAAACACCTTTTAAAACCTTACTGTCACCAAATGATTTTTCTATGTTTTTTACTTCTATCATTATCCTAATAATAATTGAGTTAGTATATAATTAAAAAGAATGATACAAACCGATGTCCATACAAATGATACTGTACTTGCTTTACCAACCTCAAGGGCACCACCTTTCATATAATAGCCATGAAAAGAAGGTATTGTTGCTAATAACATAGCAAAAATTAAAGTTTTGATAAAAGCATACGCGATATGAAAAGGAATAAATTCCATTTGAGCCCCCTGAATAAAGTCCTCACTAGTTGAAAATCCACCATATGCGCAAGCAAGCCAACCGCCAAAAACACCCAGGAACATACTAATTCCAATGACGAAAGGATAAAGCATGAGGGCTGCTATTTTTGGAAAAACGAGATAATTTAATGAATTAACACCCATAACTTCTAAAGCATCAATTTGTTCTGTAACCCGCATTGTCCCGATACTCGAAGTGATGTAAGAACCCATTTTTCCGGCCATAATAACGGATATAAAAGTGGGGGCAAACTCCAGAATTACGGATTGACGTGTGGCAAAACCAATTAAGTATTTTGGTATTAACGGATTCGTTAAATTTAGGGCAGTCTGGATTGCTACAACCCCTCCTATAAAAAAGGAGATAAAGCAAACGATGCCAAGAGAGTCAATAATTAAATCGTCTATTTCTTTGAAAATTAATTTTTTCATCACAGGCCATTTGGTCTGTTTGTTGAAAATTTCTTTCAGCATTAAAAAATATCTTCCTAATTGAGATAAATAACGAATTAGCATCATAGTTTTTGAAATATTGGCTAAGGTAAAAAGAAGTTATGAGTTTTGGGTTATGAGTTGTTGTATTTCGGTCGATTTCTCAATCAAATTAACTTTTCTTTCATCTTTTGAAACCGATAATTCCTGATAAATTTAGCTTGTTCCGGAGTAACCAACAAAGGGGTTTTGGCATTTTTGGCTTTCAAAAAACCATTTATATAATCAAAAAACAGCAAAGGTTTTTTCTTTAGCATCGCCAGTTTAGCAGAGGCAATTGCAGTAATCCAAAAGCCATAACCTAATGTGTAAAAGGCTTCGCCTTGTTTGTAACGTGCGGTTTTATTATAATTAGCGCCTGTTGGTTTGAGGTGCTTTACATGCAGTGATGAATCTGTAACTATTTTCCAACCGTAATATTTACAAAGCAATTCGTCTACTGTATCCCATCCCATTGCGGGTTTTAACCCTCCAATTTGATTAAAAGCTGCAGAACGATAAGCTTTCAATGCCCCACGAATATGATCTTTATCGGTTAGGTTTTCTAAAACCCAGTCGCCATTTTTTTCTATGTAACAAAATCCACCTGCCATTCCGATTTTAGGGTCTGATTCAAAATGTCTGATTATGGTTTCAAAATAATTAGGAGGGAAAATCAAATCGCCATCTATTTTGACAATAATATCATAATCAGCATCCAGGGTTTCAAAACCTTTTTGAAAAGCCTGAATGACTTTGCTTCCGGGCATATGAATCGCATCTGAAGTTTTGTTTACTACAGAAATATATGGATTTTGTTTAGCAAAACCCAAAACAACTTCTTCGGTTTTATCTGTTGAATTATCGTTTACAACAACAACTTTTGATGGCAAAACAGTTTGTAAAACTAATGAATCTAAAGTTAAACCAATAAGACTCTCTTCGTTGTGGGCGGGAATTACAATATAATATTTCATAAAATAATTGCGAGCTGTAAATTATTAATTATGAATTTTTTCTGCGTAAACAATATAATATCTATTGGTAAAACTGCGTAAAAAAGGACGTAATCCAAATTTCTTTACCGGATTTGTCCATTTTTGTCTGTCGATGATTTTCCAGCCTGTTTTTTCCAGAAGCCAGTCTAATTGCCAGTCTTCAAATTCATGGTAATGTCTGTCCCACATGTCTGTTTTGGAACGATAAGCCGGAGAAAACCACAAACGCATCGGAATCGAAATAAAGAGTTTGTCTGATTGGATTTCGTTTAAGATTGTAAAAGGATTCAGTAAATGTTCGAAGATCTCGAAAGCGGTCACCACATTTTGTTTGTCATTTTTTAAAAAATTCTGATCCAAATCCAAATCTTCGCCAGTGGTATTATTTACTGGAAAACCCGCTTCTTTCATGATTTTAGAAAAGGGATTTTCAACTCCTAAATCAAGGATTGTTTCAGATGTAGTGATGTGTTTTTGCAGAAACTCTAAAGTAAGTTTGAATCTTTTATTGGGAAACGTTTTTTCGTACATAATCATTGCGAGGAACGAATCAATCTTTCGTTCTTAAATTTAATTAGGTTGCAAATGTACAAAGATATCTTTTGTTTTTTGGTGTTTTTTAGCCCAGATGGAAATGAAAAGCCCACGACTTATAGAGTGTAGTTTTTGCAGGATTAAAGAAGCGACTAAAAGAAGCTTTTTTAAGACGTGAAAAAACACATTTTATAAGTGTGGACTTGTAATGTACAGCTGGAATAGCTACTTAATAATTTAATATCTGTATACAAATGCGTTAACGTTCATTCCTGCTCCGACAGAAGCAAAAATAACTACATCTCCTTTGTTTATTTCGTGATTTTCCAATTTTCCCTGAATTAATAAATCATAAAGGGTTGGTACGGTTGCAACGCTGCTGTTTCCTAAATCATGAATGCTCATTGGCATAATGTTTTCGGGAGCTGTTTTATCGTATAGTTTATAAAAACGGGCAATAATTGCTTCGTCCATTTTTTCGTTAGCCTGATGAATCAAAATCTTTTTTACCTGATCGATTGCAATTCCGCTTTTATCTAAACAGGTTTTCATTGCGCAAGGAACCTGGCTTAAGGCAAATTCGTAAATTTTGCGGCCATACATTTTGATGTATTTGATATCCGGATTCAAATCGGGATTATATGATTTGCCGAAGTATAAAAAATTAGCTTCATCATTGGCATATGTAGCACTTTCGTAAGATAGTAAACCAGTTTCATCATCATCTGAAGCTTCTAAAACTGAAGCGCCGGCACCATCTGAGTAAATCATCGAATCACGATCATGATCATCAACTACTCTTGATAAAGTTTCAGCTCCAATTACCAGAACTCTTTTTGCCATTCCGGATTTTATGAAAGCGTTCGCTTGCAAAACACCTTCAATCCAGCCCGGACACCCAAAAAGGATGTCATACGCTACACATTTTGGATTTTTGATGTCCAGTTTATGTTTGACGCGTGTCGCTAAACTCGGAATCATATCAGACTGATGGGTTCCTGATTTTACATCGCCAAAATTATGTGCAAATATGATATAATCTAAAGTTTCTTTGTCAATATTTGCGTTTGCAATTGCCTTTTCAGCAGCAAAAAAAGCTAAGTCAGAAGTAGTGTGATGGTCTTCGGCATAACGTCGGTTTTCTATTCCGGTAATACCTTTAAATTTTTTTATTACAACTTCGTTAGGGTATCCAAAAGGAGTTCCGTCATCATTTAAAAAAACATGTTTATCAAAGTCTGTATTGCTAACTTCTTTATTAGGAATATAACTTCCTATACCTATTATTTTGATTTTCATTATTCCTTAATTATCCGATAAATTTATGGCTAAATTATAAATAATTTTATGATAACTGTCATAAAAAATACTATGCATGCATATAATTATGAAATAACAATTTTTTATGGAATATATTGTTTATTTTTTAATGAATTTTAACTTTTTCCGAGATTTCAAACGTTTGAATTAAGACATGTATTAATTTTATTTTCCAAAAGAATGATATATTTTTTCGGTTTTTATGTTTTCTAAATGTACTACTTTATAACAACTAATAAAAAAGGCTGTCCTTACTTTTCGGACAGCCTCTTAAAAGGTATTTTTGAAAATAAATTTATTTGGTCAAATTTAAGGAATCTTGAATTCGAACAATTCTTAGTTTTCCATATAAGCTTCAATAGGAGCACAGCTGCAAATTAAGTTTCTATCACCAAATGCATCATCAGCTCTGCGAACAGAAGGCCAGAATTTGTTTTCGGCAATATAGTCTAAAGGGAAAGCAGCTTGTTCTCTTGTATATGGGAAATTCCACTCTTCAGTTGTTAGCATCGCTAAAGTGTGAGGAGAATTTTTCAATACGTTATTATTGTCTTCGATAGTTGCAGCTTCAATTTCTTTTCTGATTGAAATCATAGCATCACAAAAACGATCTAATTCTTCAAGGTTTTCACTTTCAGTTGGCTCGATCATTAAAGTTCCGGCAACCGGGAAAGAAACTGTTGGTGCGTGGAAACCGTAATCCATTAAACGTTTTGCAATATCGGTAACTTCGATTCCTTTTTGTTTAAAAGGACGGCATTCCAAGATCATTTCGTGGGCTGCACGGCCCATTTCTCCGGAATATAAAGTCTCGTAATGTCCGCTTAATTTTTCTTTGATATAGTTGGCATTCAAGATTGCATGTTCGGTAGCACTTTTCAATCCTTCAGCACCCAACATACAAATGTACCCGTAAGAAATCAGACAGACTAAAGCAGAACCCCATGGAGCTGCAGAAATAGCCGTAATAGCCGTTTCTCCTCCTGTTGTAATTACCGGATTTCCTGGTAAAAAAGGAACCAATTGAGGTGCTACACAAATAGGACCAACACCCGGACCTCCGCCGCCGTGAGGGATTGCGAATGTTTTGTGTAAATTTAAGTGACAAACATCAGCTCCAATGGTAGCTGGATTTGTTAATCCAACCTGAGCGTTCATGTTTGCACCGTCCATGTAAACTTGTCCACCATTATCGTGGATCAATTTTGTAATTTCCTGAATTGCACTTTCAAAAACTCCGTGAGTTGATGGATACGTTACCATTAAACAAGATAAATTATCTCTGTGAAGAATTGCTTTTTCTCGTAAATCATCAACGTCGATATTTCCGTTTTCTAATGTTTTAGTAACCACCACTTTCATTCCGGCCATTGCTGCAGAAGCAGGATTTGTACCGTGAGCTGATGAAGGAATCAAAGCAATGTTTCTGTGATCATCCCCACGGGATTGGTGATAAGCACGAATTACCATTAGTCCTGCGTATTCTCCTTGTGCGCCAGAATTTGGCTGTAAAGTAGTTCCTGCAAAACCGGTAATTACGTTTAACTGCTCCTCTAATTTCTTCAACATTTCCTGATATCCCTGCGCTTGCTCAAGTGGAGCAAAAGGGTGAATGTTGTTCCAGTTAGGGTTGCTTAACGGCAACATTTCTGCAGCAGCATTCAGTTTCATTGTACAAGAACCTAACGAAATCATCGAGTGGTTCAAAGCCAAATCTTTACGCTCCAACATTTTGATGTAACGCATTAAAGCAGTTTCCGAATGATATTTATTGAAAACATCATGTATTAAGAAAACAGAAGTTCTGTTTAATGAATCCGGAAAATGATTTGTTTCTGTTAATTCAGAAACAGTTGTAGCATTTCCAGAAAGCGCAGCAGCAAAAATGTTTATAATATCATTTACATCAGAAACACTTGTAGTTTCGTTTAATGAAATTGAGATGGTGTTTTCATCAACATAGTAAAAGTTTACTTCGTTTGCTTCAGCAACCGCTTTTACTTTTTTAGCATCAGCTTTCACTAAAATAGTGTCAAAGAAAGCTGAGTTAATTTGCTCAACACCTAATTTTTTCAATTCGTTTGCTAAAGTTGCAGCCGCAGCATGTACTTTGTCAGCAATATATTGTAAACCTTTTGGACCGTGGTAAACCGCATACATTCCTGCCATTACAGATAATAAAACCTGTGCTGTACAAATGTTTGAAGTTGCTTTATCACGTTTGATGTGTTGTTCACGAGTTTGGAGCGCCATACGCAAAGCTCGGTTTCCGTTGGTGTCAACAGTTACACCAATAATACGTCCCGGCATGCTTCGTTTGTATTCATCTTTTGTTGCGAAATAAGCAGCGTGAGGTCCACCGTAACCTAACGGAATTCCAAAACGCTGAGTTGTTCCAACAACAACTGCAGCTCCCATTTCTCCGGGAGGTATTAATTTTGCCAAACTTAAAATATCAGCAGCAACCGCTACTTTAATTTCGTTTGCCGCCGCTTTTTCAATAAAAGCAGTATAATCGTAAACTTGTCCATATTTCCCAGGGTATTGTAAAATAGCTCCGAAGAATTCAGTAGAAAAATCAAAAGTTTCATGGTTTCCAATTACTAATTCAACGCCAATTGGCGTTGCACGAGTTTGCAAAACTGAAAGTGTCTGAGGAAGAATTTCTTCAGAAACGAAAAATTTATTTACGTTGTTTTTCTTCTGATCACGAGAACGAACGTCCAGCAATAATGCCATAGCTTCAGCAGCAGCAGTTCCTTCATCTAATAAAGAAGCATTAGCAATTTCCATTCCGGTCAATTCGATAATGGTTGTCTGGAAATTCAAAATCGCTTCAAGACGGCCTTGTGCAATTTCAGCCTGATAAGGCGTGTAAGCCGTATACCATCCCGGGTTTTCAAAGACATTACGCTGAATTACAGCAGGAACAATCGCCGCGTTGTAACCTAAACCAATGTACGTTTTAAAGATTTTATTCTTATTACCTAATTGTTGAATATGGTTTGCAAACTCATATTCTGTCATAGCCGGATCTAAGTTTAAAAGTGCTTTTAAACGAATATCATCCGGAAGGGTTTCATAAACAAGTTGTTCAATCGATTCCACTCCAATAGTCTTTAACATGTGTTGAAGATCTGTTTCTCTTGGGCCAATGTGTCTTAAAGCAAAAGCATCTGTTTTCATTTGTAGCTATCTATTTTTTAAAAAGAAATGTAATTTTCAGTATATATTCTTCGGTTCAATGAAGTTTTATATATGTTTATTACATTTTACAGTAAATGTGTTGTTTTTTGTGGCGCAAAATTAAGTATTATTAATAATTTAATGGGTATTTTTAACTTCAATTTTTATGAATTTTTCAACTAACAAGTTGATTTATTAACAATTGATTAGATTTAAGAGATGAAACTATTGAAACAGATCTTCAATTTTTACTTAAATAGTAGTATTCACGTGGCTTTATCGTGTTATGCTTTGGTACAAATTACGTTTCATGTATTTTATATTCAGTATGATCAGCCCATGGCGTTGTTTGTTTTTTTTGGAACAATTGTAGGGTATAATTTTGTTAAATATGATGCCTTGGTTAGGGTGAAAAAAAATCCAATAAGCAGTCAGTTAAAAATTATTGCTGTTTTAAGTTTTATTTCGGTGATTTTAGTCGGTTATTGTTTTTTTCAATTAAAACGGATTACTCAAATAGCCTCTTTTGGAATATTTGCGATAACGGCTCTTTATACGTTGCCCTTTTTTCCAAATAGAAAAAATGCCCGAAATTGGGCAGGTGTGAAAATTTACATTGTGGCACTTTGCTGGGTTGGCGCTACTCTTGTTTTGCCTTATATAAACGCTGAAATTCCCTTTACGGCTAACTTTTTTATAAAATGCATTCAGCGCTTTATATTGGTTTTTGTCCTGATTTTGGTTTTTGAGATTTTGGATTTGGCCAATGATGATCCGCATTTAAAAACTGTTCCACAAACCATCGGCGTAAAGCGCACTAAAATTTTAGGGTTTTCACTTTTGGTTCCGTTTTGGATTGTTGGAATATGGACTTTTAGTTTTCATGAACTCATCATTAATCTTATTATGGTAGTCATGTTGATGTTATTTATATTTTTTGCCAATCCAAGCCGTTCTAAATATTATACTTCTTTCTGGGTCGAAAGTGTGCCAATTCTTTGGTGGCTGATGATGGTATTACTGTAAAGTAAAATTATTTTTGGGCGTGTCCCAAGGGCCGGGCTATGCGCTGCAAGTCCTCGCTCTTCCTCCGTCAGGCTGCGGGCTATCCGCTTCTATCCCTCACGCAAATCGTAAAACAAGATAATTAGTTTTAAAAGAAATTATTTTACTTAAATTTAAGCTATACTATTTTCAGAAACCTCTTTTAAGGTCTTATTTCTTTCCAAAAGAAACCGTGTCAGGTGTTTTTTGAGAAATAAAACGTCAAATAGTTCGCCAAAAATCCTAAAAGGCGTTTCATATTGCAATTTATCTTTCATAATTGTAAAGCCATTTACTTCTTCAAAAAAATGTTCGTGTCTGAAAGATTTGAATTTGCCGCGTTCCATTTCATCCACAAAATAATCATAAAAATTCATAGCGGTAATTCTGCTTTTATGCGTGAGATAAAACCCGAAATGTTTGCCTCGCCAGGTTACCGTTTCATTTAAATTGATTAATCCGGATGTTATTCCTGTTATAGCTTTTTCATTTGTAGGACTTGCAGATTGCTGATGAATGTCTATGTTTCTTGAAGCATCGAACACGATTTTTTTTGATGCGTTTATTTTGGTGATTAGATGTATTGTTGTCATGATTTAGTTTTCACTTCTTTGCTTGATTACTTTTAAAATATTGTTTTGAATATCCTTCATAATCCATTTTCCCCAAATACCTGCGTAGGAATTAAATGTAGTTTTCATTGAGAAATTACTATACAGAATCAGCTCGTATTGTTTGTTCGAAATTTTCTTTAATTCATAAGTACCATTTAGCATGTCAAAATATTCTCCACCGATAAGAATATGTTCGTCTAAAGTTGTCGATGGAATGTCAAATGTATTTGCTTTAATTTCAAATTTCATTAATTTTAAATCCTCATATTCGGTTACAGTTTCGTTAAAAATAAGACCTTTTTCAAAGATTGCTTTTCGATAACCTCCAACTTCCAATTTGTCTAATTCGGCTTTTATTGGTTTAGGAAAACCTAACCATTTAGTTAAGGCTGATGAATCTTCTTTTTTCTTTATCTCTTTTACCGAGGTCACATTCTTCCATATTTTAGTTTCATCACTATTAATTACGATTGAAGTATAAGTTTTAAAAATTTCTGGATTTGTTGGAATGCTGTTTTCAATTGGACCAATTATAAAAGGAAGCAGCACAAGTATCGATAAATTTAAATTCTCCTGTTTTTTAGACCTCTTAACTTTAAAATGTCCAGCTATTCCCCCTCCAATAGACCCAAAGATTAAAAATAATGGAGAAATCATTATCCAGCAAGCCCATCCTTCCAAACCAATTAATATAGTTAAGAAAATAACTAATACAATGGGTAACCAAGGTGCAAAAATTCTATAGGTTATTGATTCCGCTTTTTCAAGACTTGAATAATATACCGTAAGTGCTCCGATAGCAACAGGAACCAATATGAAAAAAGTCCAGGTCATTACCGATAAAAAATCATCAAAAATAGAGGCTCCAAAAATAATACGAAGCAAAAGGGCAAATAGAATCGGAATAAAAATAATTTTTAAATATTTCATGGTCATCTTATTTTATTAAATTTTTAAAAGTCTTCTCAATAGTTTCAAACTTAAACTTAAATCCGTTTTCAATAAGTCGTTTCGGAATCACATTTCGACTTTTCAAAACTAATTCAGATTGTGTTTGAATCAATACAGCGCCAAATTTTAATAAACTTTCACTGATCGGAATTCCAAATGGAGCACCAACAGCTTTTCTCAACAAAAACATGAATTCATTATTATGAATTGGTTTAGGAGAAACAACATTGATAACTCCGATTATTTCTCTTTGAAGAATAAACTCCACTGCATTCGCAAAATCTTCTTCGTGAATCCAACTGATAAATTGATTTCCTTTTCCCTGTTTTCCACCGAAACCCATTTTTGCCAAAGTCTTCAACGGAATAAAAGCACCGCCGTTTTTTCCTAAAACGATAGAGGTTCGTAAAGCCGTTTTTAAAGTGTTTTGAGTTTCAGTTTTAAAAAATGCTTTTTCCCAGGACTGAGCCACATTCATAGAAAAATCATTTCCTATTTCTCCGTCAGTTTCATCCATTTGTTTATCCAAAGAAAAACGATAAATAGTAGAAGTTGATGAATTCAGCCAATGCTTAGGCGGATTTTTGCACTTTAAAACGGCTTTGTTTAATATTTTGGTACTTTCAATTCGAGATAGTAAAATCTCTTTCTTGTTTTCATGCGTATAACGGCAATCAACTGATTTTCCTGCGAGATTAATTAGAACGGTTGCGTTTTCGAGTTCGTTTTCCCAACCAGAAAAAGTTTTGGCATTCCAGTTTACATATTTAATTTTGTCAATTGTTTGAGATTTTCCCCTTGTCAGAATTACAATTTCTTCAAATTTATCTTTGAAATGATTTATTAGAACCTTTCCTAAAAATCCTGTTCCGGCTGCGATAATGAGTTTTTTCATTTTATAAATTTAAAATAAATAGTAAAGCAATAATTCGATAAAGAATCCAGGTAAAACACAAATAAAATGGAAGTTTTAAAACTTTAACCCTTCTAAGATGTTCGGCAAACATAATGAAAACGGTTATTCCAAACCATCCCAAAACCAGAATTACTGGAAGATTAATGAATTGATTCAGAATTAAAATCGGAACTAAAATCAAAGATCCCATTAAAGAAACGGTCATTACATTTCCGGCATAGTTGATTATGGTTTTTTTATTGAATTTTAAAAGGAATAAACTTTGAAAGACAATTTGCCCAAATGCTAAAATGATTTCTCTTGAAATGTTTGATTTTGGTAAATTCGGAATCAAATTAGAATATCCGGATAAAACAAAACTTGTCAATGTTAATGCAAATCCGATGAAAATAAATCTGTATTTATAATTGAAATCAGGCGTGCATTGCAATTTGTTTTCTTCGTTTACATTTCCGGGAATAATCACTTTTCGGTTGTAAGAAACGAAAGAATACAGTTTTGTCAGTATAAAATGAATAGGTTTAATCATCGCTATTTTTTCAATTATTGGAAATGAAAAACTTATAACTTTTATTAAGCTGTCAATTCCATAAATAACCGTTTTGTTTTTATTATCAATCAAGGCAATTTCGTTTGGCGCACGATTTAAATCCACAAAAATTTGTTCATCTACTGATAACTGACAATATGATTTTCTTCCATTTTTATCTAACATACCGCTTTTTACAAAGCCTGAAGTGTACAAATTGCAAAGCGGACAATCTTCATCATAAAGTAAGGTTTGGTTTTCGAGCGTTTTCATAATAAATGATTTTTGTTTTGACTAATAGTCTTTTGTAGTAATTTTATTCTCTGTTTTTAGTTTTCTTTTTTTATTACGGATCGTGTAAGTCAGGAAGAAAACTAAAAATATTGGAAGCAGAAACAGCCAATCTATAGTATGTTGATCCCAAATCAAAAAAAACAGAATAACTAAGCAGAAATAGATATAGATTAATTTGTTTCTTGGAAATGTTATCAAAAATAAAACGGCAGCCAAAACTTGTAATGCTCCTGTGAAGGGTAATCCATATCCGCCGGCCAAAAGGAATAATAATGCAATTATATTAATGATTTTAATTATTTTAAAAGGCACTTTCATAACGTATGGTTTTTTTGTTTTCCACTTTAATTTTTGATCCTTTAGCCAAAATAACCGATATAGGCTTTGCATTTTGTAAAACATCAAAATCATTACCGTAATTTCTTTTAAAATCAACTTTAATCATGAAGTTATTAACTTCCAGTTGTTGCCATCTTGGGTGTTTTACTTCATATTCAAAAGTGGTAGTATCCTTATATTTTGTATAGCCAAAATAATGTTCCGTTATAAATTCAGCTTCAGAACCTAATTCAATTTCTTTAGATTCTTTTTGGGTTTCCAGTTTAATAGTGTTCCATTTACCGTCAACTTTCCATTGATAGTGAAAAATTTTGGTATTTTCTTTTTCAATGATTTTATGTCTCATTTTGAGAGTTTCATAATGTTCATTATACAAACTGTTCGCAATAAAGGTGATCGCTTTTTTAGGAACTATTTCTTTAATAAAAACAACACCCCGTTTCCATTCTCCGTTTTCAAAACGTTTTACATAAAATCTAAGGTTCACTTCTTCAAAATCGATATGAAACGGAATCTTAATTCCCAATACTTTGGTCTCTTTAAACAGAAAACCTACTAAACTGACATAGCATTTGCCATTCCAGATATCCAATTCTGTTCCTGCAGGAAGATATTTCTCTACTATTTGAGCATCAATTTCATAATTTATTAATGCTAAGTCTTTCCATTGTGCGTTTAAGAAACTCATGATTATTGTTTTTTATAGATTATTACTGAGAGGTAAATCGCAATTACAGGAGGAATACCAAATAATGTATAGTTTAAAAAATCATATAACTCCATTTTACAGATGACAATAAGTGAAATGAAAAACAGCGCTACACTTGCTGCATATATTTGAAGGCTTTTATTATGAGGTTCATCGATTAACATTTTTAACCCAATAACAACTTGAAATATCCCTGTGAGAATTGTTGAAAGCATTGCATACGATAAAAATCCAATGTTAATTATTGCTATTAAGCAAAAGAATATTGGTAAGCCAATAAAAAAGTAATTTAGGTAGTTTAAACTTTTCATACTTATTGATTATTTTAAACTTTCAGAAAAAAATGAAAGTTTTGATTAAATTTTTTTATTTCATGATTTTAAGAACCAAACGCCCTAACCAGTTTTCATTAAATTCCGTCATTTTATCCAACATATTATCTGCTTTTAAAACGAAATCATACAATTTAGAAGTCTGTTCCACAAAGTGTTTTTCTTCTGCAGAATCTTTTGCTTCAATAGTCGAAACTTCTTTTAAGATTTTAAGGGCAGGTTTAATTTCTCTTTTGCTTCTTTCTCTTGAAATTTTAACGGCCAATTCATCTAAATCTTTTTCAGCAGTAAAAAATTCCCTTCTTTCCCCGGCTTTGTATTCTTTGTAAACAATTCCCCAATCCATCAAAGCTCTTAGGTTCATACTTGCATTTCCACGTGAGATCTGCAATTCTTCCATCACTTCTTCCATCGAAACAGCTTCGTTCGAAACCATTAATAAAGCATGAATCTGAGCCATGGTTTTATTGATTCCCCATTGAGAACCTAACGCTCCCCAGGTTTGTACAAACTTATTTTTTGCTTCTTTGAATTTCATTTGTAGATTTTATTGTTTTTCAAACGCTCAAATGCAAATCGCATAAATGCTCATTGTCATGCAACAAATGTAAGTAAAAGTTTTTAAACTTTCAAAAATAAATGAAACTTATTTTAAAACAGCAGGAATAAGTAGTGCGGCTGTTTTTCTATCGTTTATCTTCTTTTGAATAATTGGACTCTCCATTAATATCAATTGGATTACCTAAAAAGTGCGGTTCTCGATTTCTCAAAACATCACAAAAGGACTTGAATGTAGAAAAATATTCTCTGAATTTTACATATTGATAACCGCTGTATTCCCCTTTGTTAGCCGAATAGCCTGCAGTTTTTATACCAAGATTTCTTCCGATGTAAACCGCCCTGTTTAAATGATATTTCTGCGAAATTAAAGTTACTTTTTTGATTTTAAAAATATGTTTTGCTCTGTACAATGTTGAATAAGTATCAAAACCGGCATAATCAATAAATATTTTGGTGGTGTCAACGCCATGTTGGTAACAATAATTTTTCATCACAGTCAATTCATCATATTCTTTACTTCCATTGTCTCCTGAAAGCAGAATTTTATTAATTCTCATGGCTTTGTACAATAAAATTCCGGCATCCAATCTGTCTTTTAAATATTTGCTTGGCTTATCTCCGTTAATTCCCGCACCAAAAATAATTCCGACATCATTCTTTGGGAATTTTCTCAAAGAATAGTGAACATACTTTTTGGTCGATGATGTTACATGAAGGTTTACTGCTATGATAGCAACCAAAACGAAAATAGAAATGTAAAGGGATATTTTTAAATACTTTTTCAAGAGAATACTTTTTATGGTTAAGTTTTAAGTTAGAGCAAAAACTGTGACAGAAACTGAAAACTGTTTTACTATTATAGCAATCCTGCGCGTTTCAATAAAGCTTCCGGTTTTGGTTCCTGACCTCTAAAACGTTTGTATAAAATCATAGGATGTTCAGTTCCTCCTTTAGAAAGGACATTTTCTTTGAATTTCTTAGCGACTTCCGTATTGAAAATCCCTTTCTCCTGAAAATATTCAAAAGCATCTGCATCCAGGACTTCGGCCCATTTGTAACTGTAATATCCTGAAGAATATCCTCCTTGGAAAATATGTGAAAAAGCGGTGCTCATAGCATTTTCTTTTACATCTGGATACAATTGTGTATTGGCGAATTGTTCTGTTTCAAAAGTTTTAAGATCGGTAATGGTTGTCGGATCCTGTCCGTGCCACGCCATATCTAATAATCCAAAACTCAACTGGCGTAAAGTTGCCATTCCTTCCTGGAAACTCGCACTTTCCTTAATTTTCTGCACATATTCAATCGGAATAATTTCTCCCGTTTCATAATGATTCGCAAACAAAGCCAAAGCTTCCGGTTCGTAACACCAGTTTTCCATAATCTGACTTGGTAATTCTACAAAGTCCCAAAATACAGAAGTTCCTGATAAACTCGGATAAACTGTATTTGCCAGCATTCCATGTAATCCGTGACCAAACTCGTGGAATAAAGTCGTTACTTCATTAAATGTCAATAATGATGGTTTTGTTTCTGTTGGTTTTGTAAAATTACAAACGTTCGAAATATGTGGTCTTTCGTTAACGCCGTCTTTTAAATATTGTGATTTGAATGAAGTCATCCAGGCACCGTTTCGTTTTCCTTTTCTTGGAAAAAAGTCGGCGTAGAAAATTGACACTAAATTATTCTCAGAATCTGTTACTTCGTAAGTAATAACTTCTTCATGGTATTTATCGATATCAAAAACTTCAGTAAACGTTAATCCGAATAATTTGTTGGCTATTGTAAACGCACCTTCCAATACTTTTTCTAACTGAAAATACGGTTTCAGTTTTTCATCATCTAAATTAAAAAGCTGTTGTTTTAATTTCTCAGAATAATAAGCGCCGTCCCATTTTTCCAGTTGTTCGGTTCCGTCTAATTTTTTTGCAAAAGCTTTTAGTTCTTCAAACTCTTTTTTGGCTGCAGGTTTTGCTTTTTCCAATAAATCATTCAGAAAAGTAAAAACTTTATCCGGGCTTTGCGACATTCTTTCTTCCAGAACAAAATGGGCGTGCGTTTTATAACCTAATAAATTAGCTCTTTCGAAACGCAGTTTGGCAATTTTCAGCACATTTTCCTGATTATCGAATTCGTTATTTTGAAATGATCTTGCACCAAAAGCAATCGCCATTTTTTTACGCAGTTCACGATTGTCAGCATACGTCAAAAACGGAAGATAACTTGGATGGTCTAAAGTAAAAATCCAGCCTTCTTTTTCCTTTTCTTTTGCTAATAATCTCGCAGCCTCGATAGTTCCTTCCGGTAATCCTGCTAAATCTTTTTTATCAGTCAAATGCAATTCGAAAGCATTCGTTTCTGCCAGAACATTTTCTCCAAACTGCAGACTCAATTTTGATAATTCTTTGTCGATTTCTCTTAATTGGTCCTTTTTGTCTTCTGGTAAATTGGCTCCGTTTCTGGAGAAACTTTTATATTTTTTATCTAAAAGTGTAGTTTGTTCCGGAGTCAGGTTCAAACTTTCTTTTTGGTCGTAAACGGTTTTTATCTTAGCGAATAGAGCAGCGTTTAAAGTAATGTCATTTCCAAATTCAGATAATAAAGGAGAAACTTCCTGAGCGATTTTTTGCATTTCGTCATTCGTTTCTGCCGAATTCAAATTAAAGAAAATACTCGAAAGACGATCTAAAGTATCTCCGGCAAAATCCATGGCAACAACCGTGTTCTCAAAAGTGGGTGCTTCCGGATTATTTACGATGGCATCGATTTCTGCTTTAGCCAAAGCAATTCCTTCCTTAAAAGAGGGAACATAGTCTTCAATTTTAATTTGCGAAAAAGGGGCAGTATTATGTTTGGTAGTAAATTTTGAAAGTAAAACGTTCATTATGATGTGATTATTTTAGTATTTGAAGTGGATATTTTTGAATTCCAAAGATAGCAATTTATGAAAATCCAGCGACCTAAACAAGATTGATTCTCACTATAAATTTCTCTTAAAATGTGTTATAGATATGTTATTTATTTCTTTAGGCGACTTTAAATGCGTAAATTCAAAAAATGCGATTTAGCATTATAAAATGCCAATCATAATTGTAAAAATAAAAATGATGAATTATCAAGTTGTAATAAAGAATATAGATACGGTGAATGAAGTGAATGGATATTGGTCTGATGAAGATTTTGTTCAGTTATTAGAAAAATTCAATTATCCGGATGGAGCAACAGCGGAAAAATCCAGTTTACCGGAATTATTGGAAATGGCTATTTCGGATTACGAACCCAATGAAGCTGCCGCAATAGTTTTGAAATACAAATTGGGCGATGAATTAAACGATGGCCAAATTGAGCAGATATCGCATAATATGTTAATTGATAAAGTGTGTGAGGAATACCCGGAAATACACATGCAGGGAACTTTGTTTCATGTAAATCAGCTGCTTTTTAAAGCCTACAATGGAAAATTTCCAAACGCAAAAGCGTCTATAGTCGATTTTTCTTTAACTCCAACGGATGGAGAATCACAAAAACTGACTGCAGAAAACGTTTTGAAATTATTGAATAACGGTTTGTCTGACAGAAATCTTATTAAAAGATTATTTGAAACTCAAATATCTCAAAATATTCCGTTTCCGGAAGCGGAAAGTATTGTTTGGGAATTGACAACAGCAGATAATGTAAATTATAGTCTGGTTACTTCAGAGAATTGGATAAATAAAGAAGATATAACGGAATATGAATTTGAATCTGTTCTGGAGCAAATTGAAGATGAAGTGTAAATTTCAAAACAGTACTATTTTAGACAACAAAGGCTTCGCGTAATGTGAAGCCTTTGTGTTTATGTGTTTTTTTATTTTTTCAATCCTTCAGCCGCTTTATTAACCGCAGCTTTTAGTTCTTCTTTGTATGAAATAATCGTATCAAGTACTTTTTTATCATGGCTTCCGATGATTTGCGCCGCTAAAATACCTGCGTTTTTTGCTCCGTTTAAAGCTACAGTTGCAACCGGAACACCACCCGGCATTTGAAGAATCGATAAAACCGAATCCCAGCCATCAATAGAATTGCTTGATTTTACAGGAACCCCAATTACAGGCAGCGGCGACATTGAAGCCACCATTCCAGGTAAATGTGCAGCGCCACCAGCTCCTGCAATAATTACCGAAATGCCTCGGGTATGTGCATTTTTACTGAAATCAAAAAGTTTCTCTGGCGTTCTGTGTGCCGAAACGATATCAACTTCTGTTTCGATATTAAATTGTTTTAGTATGTCGATGGCATCCTGCATGACTGGCATGTCTGAGATACTTCCCATTATGATGGCTACTTTGCTCATGTTCTTTATTTTTAAATCTTTTTTAATTATTCAATTTCAGGAATTATATTCCAAATAGATACTTCAAATTCTTTTTCTAAACTTCTTATGAATTTAAGCGCAGATATATTTCCTTGAATTACTTTCTGAAAATATATTTCGGGAGTTTCATAATGCTTTATTAATTCCATTGTTAGCTCAATATACTTTCTTCTTTCAACAGATAAATCGTAATCGTCTAATTTTAATAGTTTGACTAAATGCATTGCTTCATTATCATTTTCGTCAGTTGCTTCAAAAAGTTTTAATTCTTTGTTATATGATATTCTTTTTTCAAAATCAGTATTTAATGGAGACAAGGCAGGTTGGAATTTATTCCATTTATTTGATTTTTCTTTGTTCCATTGTGATTTACAAAGAAAGAGATTCAAGTAGCTATTCCTTTCTGAATAATCTTTTAATGGATTAAAATGGTCAATATCTTTTTGGTCGGTTCTGCCTAAGTATGTTTCAGTATAGGAGCAAAATCCTTTTTGTTCTTTGAAAAGTATTTCCCGAAGAACCGAATTATCTCCGTTTTTTATGTATTCAATACTTTTAGCTAAAGAATTAGGAAGTTTAATTTGCCTTTTCATTAAAATTTATAATCATTAGCCAATTCTAAAATTTCTTTTAATAAATTGTCTTTTTTAATTTCATCTTTTTCAGAAGCAATACTCTTTTTTAATTTTTTAAATCGTTCAAAAGCAGCTAGTCCTTTTTTGTTCATTAAGAATTCAAGTCCAAAGTCATTTTTGAGCATATCATTCGGGTCGTCTCCAATAGGAGATTCTCCTCTTCGAACTGCAACTTTTCCTTCTTGATCAAAATATAAAATAAAACGCTCATCCGGTTCAAATGAAGCTGCAATAAAAGGAGAATGTGTTGCAACAATAAATTGAGCTTCAGGAGCAAGATTTTGATAATGATCCATTAGATCCATTTGCATGTCTGGATATAAGGATCGTTCTGGTTCGTCAATTACAATTATTGAATCTTTGGTATCAAGTTTGAAAAGCAATAAAGCGGTTAGAAGAAGTTGTTTTGTTCCAGTACTTGTATTTTTAATTGGAATGTTGTCACCAGATATTTTATGATGTAATGGCGTAATGTTTCCCGTATTTACTAAATCGACCTCCAAATTTATTTTTTCTAAAATAGAATTAAATTTTTCAGAAAATTCAATTAATGGATTAATGTTATTGCTTTTCCAATTCTCAACTTTTATTTGAGATGAGCTGTCTAACATTTTTCCACTATTGATTAATTCTGATGCAAATTGCAGGAATTTTTGTAAATAATTTATATTCTCTTCCAATAATCCAATCCAAATAGCATCTTCAACTTTTTCATCAAATGTTAATCTATAGTAGTAATTGTCTTTTATTTTTTCTTTTAAACTCTTGTATCGTTCTATTAATATAACAGTCTCTTCTTCAAAAAGTTTAATGTTTTGTTTAGATAAGATTTCGGCAGTAAAGTAGAATAGTTTGTTTTTATAATTTATGACATCTTTTTTAATACCATCATTATATCTTCCTTCGTAAAAATTAAATTTTTTATTGTCAATTTCAATCGAGTTTTCTTTATGCTTATAAATAGAGAAATCGGCTTCAAAATCTAATTCAATTTTATAAGGTAAAAATACTCCTGTATCTATTATTTCTATCTCATTTATAATCCTTAAATCAAAAAAAGAATCTATAGTCGACTTAATCAACTCCAATAAACTAGTCTTCCCAGTAGCACTCTGTCCAATAAAACATATCCTATCTAAAGGTTTTCCTCTTTTTTCTTCAATATGGAAATCTTCAGGATAAGTAAAATCAAAATCCAGATTTTCTAAATGTCTAAACTGATCGATATGTAATTTTGAAATTTTCATGAATTGAATTTTTACAAAGCTAATTAAAAAATCATAGGTAAATTGGTATCCGACTAAGGACTAATTACTAATCACTAGGTACTATTTACTAAGCACTAATCACTCTAATAGTATTCTTAACTTCCTCCGCAATTCGTCTCGCCTCCGCCATATCTTGATTTACAATCGTAACATGCCCCATTTTTCTAAACGGACGTGTCTGTTTTTTACCGTAAATATGAGGTGTAACACCATCCCAGCCTAAAATGGTTTCGATATTTTCATACACTACATCTCCGGAAAAACCTTCAGCACCCACTAAATTTACCATAACTCCGGCAACTTTGCTGTCTGTGTTTCCTAACGGAAGATCTAAAATAGCGCGCAAATGATTTTCGAATTGTGATGTATAACTGGCTTCAATAGAATAATGACCCGAATTGTGCGGACGAGGCGCCACTTCGTTTACCAGGATTTCATCATCATTGGTTTGAAACATCTCAACTGCCAAGAGTCCGACATGATTGAATTTCTCCGAAACATTCAAAGCAATTGCTCTGGCTTTTTCGGCCACTTTTTCGTCAATTCTGGCTGGGCAGATTACATATTCAACCTGGTTGGCTTCGGGGTGAAATTCCATTTCGACAACCGGATAGGTTTTAATTTCGCCTGATGGATTTCTGCACACAATAACCGCTAACTCATTTTTGAACGGAACCATAGTTTCTGCAATACATTCCACATTGGGCAAATCATCCATGTCAGAAATCTGACGTATCACTTTTACGCCATTTCCGTCATAACCAAATTCAGCACATTTCCACACGAAAGGCAATTTTAGATTTTGGATTTTAGATTTTAGATTGTCTAAATTTTCAAATCTTTCAAAAGGTGCGGTTGGGATAGTATTGTCTGCGTAAAATTGTTTTTGAATTCCTTTATTCTGAATTCCTTTTAAAGTTTTTGGAGAAGGATACACTTTTACGCCTTCATTTTCTAATTGCGTTAAAGCTTCCAGATTCACGAGTTCAATTTCAAAAGTCAGAACATCGACTTGCTTTCCAAAATTATAAACCGTTTCATAATCCATTAAGTCGCCCTGAAAGAATTTATTGCAGGCAATTTTACTCGGAGCTTCGTCACTCGGATCTAAAACATACGTTTGTATGTCAAATTTTCTGGTGTCAGACAAAAGCATTTTACCTAGTTGTCCACCTCCTAATATTCCTAATTTAAAATCAGAAGAAAAATAATTCATTGTTTTTATAGTGTATTTAGAAATTGATCTGGTGTGAATACATTGATTTCAGAAAATTTAAAGTCTTTCAAATCTCTCGTTACAATACAATCCATATTGTGAATTGATTGGGCCGCTGTAATCTGAATAGCATCTTCAAAATCTTTATGGTTTGATTTTAAGCTCTTTTTGATAATGTTTACATCAATGGGAATTATTTCTATATTTTGTGTAATTTCATCCAAAGCCATTCTTATTTTTTCTTCAGCAATTAACCTTTTTAATAAATAATGAAGCGTAATAACTGTATTGGAAGTAGAAAAAAGTTTGATTTTTTTATCGACTCCCAAAGTGTATATCTTTAATGAATTATGCACGAAAGGTTGTCGATTTGCGAAAATGTCCATTAGAATATTAGTGTCGATAAATACGTTTTTCATATACCGTATTTTTCTCTATAATGTTCTTCTCTTGCTTTTTCTTCATCAAAGTCATCTGGCAAAGTAACTATTCCAATCAGTTTTTTAACTTTTGGATGAATGTCATCGTATATCTGTTCCTTTTCAGTCAGATTTTTAAAATAACTTTCTACCAGTTCAGATAAGCTTCTGCCTGTTTTTTTTGCATACGATTTTGCCTGCTCGATAACTTCTTTTTCCAGAGATAAGGTGAGTTTAGTGTTCATATACGTAAAGTTTTTACAAATGTACGTAAAATAATTATTTTAAGAAATTTAGATTGAAATAAACATATTATCTATTTTAACAAAAGTTACACTATTTAATAATTTTTAAAGAAATGAACCGCAAATTTCGCAAATTAGCACAAATTAATTTACTGGAACAAAAATCCAAATTTGATGTAATTTCCAGGCTATAATTTGCGAAAATTTGTGTAATTTGTGGTAAAAGAAATCACTTCATTTTCTTCAAAACTTCCCTCGCAACTGCTTTATAAGCGGCCGAATGCTCGCTATAATCTTTGTCGAGAATTACTTTGAGTTCAGGATGAATCCAGTCGTAATGATTTCCTAAAAGAATAAAGTTCTTATGGAATACGCTTTTGTAGCTACTTTTACATCATTGATGAGCCAGTCAAAAGAGGCTTCGATACAATCCTGAAGATTTTTTTCAGAAAGTAAAATTCCGTCCTCTTCTTTTTGATAATGTGATTTTACTAATAGCTGCAAAACTTTTGCAATGGGACGAATCGAACTTTCATCTTTCAAAATTTTTAAATTTGAACAAAAAAAATCCAAATGTGGCTGGAGCCAAATCAATTCTTCATAAGATACAAACTCTAAAATCCAGCAGGCCTTATGGTTGTTTTTATCAGATGGGGAAAAACAAATCGAAACTAATTCATGAAATAAGGACGGATTTTCTAAAATATTTTGTGCAGCCAGGAGCCGATTTTCACGGTAAGCGTTTACGTAATCAAGTTTGATTTGCAGTTCAGATAACATGTTTAATTGTTTAATTTCAGGAAACTAAAATAAATAATTTAATGAAACTGATCCGTAATAATTTACAGGAAGTCCCGGATAATAATATCTCGGTAAAGCATTTCCAATAGCTACTGCATTCGGCAAAATTAACGAAGCGTATTTTTCATTGGTCATATTATTTATTCCTGCTGCGATATGGGAGGATAAACCATTCATGATTTCAAATCGATAGCCGGTTTTTAAATTGATAATAGTATAAGAATCTGAAAAAGCGGTATTGGCATCGTTCATCGGAATTTCATCCACAAATTGATAATCGGCATTCAAATAAATCCCTAATTTTGTATGGAGAACTAATCCTGCATTGACTTTATTGGCAGCAACTCCGGTTAATTTATTACCCGAATAATCATTTCCGTTATCCACAAATTCCTTGAATTCATAATTTCCCAAAGAACCCGCCAAATAAGAATTCATAGAAAAAAACCGATTCATCTGCCAGTTATGGTTTAAGGTTATTTCGATTCCTTCATGAAATGTTTTTCCGGCATTTATGCCTTCGTATTGATCATCGCCAATTCTTTTCGCAACCAGTAAATCTTTGATTTCCATTCGGTACACCGCAATTTCGGTATACAATTTTCTGTTGAAAAAATAGAATTTTCCACCCACTTCAAAATTATAACCGTTTTCAGGTTTTATATCGGTGTTAATTGTGCCTTCACTCGTTAAAGTTTCTTCAGTTGCCGGTAATGAGAATCCACGGCTGGCGGAAAAATAAACAGTCTGTTGCGTATTTGGCTTGAAAAGTAAAGATAATTGCGGAGAAAAAATTCCGTCATAACTATATTTCTGACTGGAACTGTCCGTAAAATTGATCAGTTCAAATTGTGTTTTGTTGTAATTGAGTCCCGCCTGAATTTCAAATTGCTGTGACAATGAAGTTCTCAATTGAGAAAATATATTATAAAAATGTCTTTTCTGATCTGTTTCGGTCAGCTGATTGCCTTGTAAACTTCCCAATCCGTTATTCTGTTGGTATAAATTCTCAAAAGTATTACCACTGTAATTATCCCCAAAATATTCAATTCCGGCAATGAAATTATTATCTGTTTTTCTAATTTTAAAAGCACCAGAAAATTGTGTTCTCGCTCCTGCAGCAAAAGTATATTGGCGTAATACATCAAAAGGACGTGGTTCGTTACTGTCTTTATAATTAATAAATACAGAAGTAGAATTATTCAGATTCTCATTGATTTTAAAATCATAAGCCAGTCCGCCCAAAGTCGATTTGTATTCCTTATATCCTTTTGAAGCAACCCAGGTTGGCGCTCCGGATTTCGGATTGTTATCAAAAGCGGTTTTGTTAATTGAACTCGGAATAAAAGCTTTCAAATACGTGTAGTTGGAAAAGTACGTCAGTTTGCTGTTTTGTCTTCTAAACAATTCTCCGGCAATTGTAATTCCCTCGCGTTTATAAGCGCTGTTTTCCCTCCAGCCGTCAGTTTTTAGATTGTGATAACTAATATTCAGGCTGCCTTGCTTTTCATCCAGACTATAATTCAAACTATTTTTCAATAATCCATAAGAACCAAAAACCGAACTTACGCTGGCACTTTGTCCGTGATCTTTAGAAAGCTGAGGTGAAATCAAAATTGCGCCACCCAAACCTGCGCCATAAATACTCGAAAGCGGACCTTTTATAATCTCAATCTGGTTGAGGTTTTCCAAATCAATATCGTCAATAACGGTTTCACTATTTCCCGAAGTCAACGGAATACTGCCATAAAATGCCCGGATTTTATTGGTGCCATAAGTTGTTCTCGCTCCAATACCGCGAATCGAAATTCGGGTTGTAGTAAAGTTGGAAGATTGCATAAAAACACCCGGAATAATATTCAACACCGTAGTGATATCTGCAGCGTTATTTTGCAGTAAATCTTTCTTGGAAAGGACTCCGATAGAAGCCGGTGCGTTTAATAAATTTTCATCTATATGAAGTAGACTGATTACTACTTCTTTCAATTTTTCTGTTTTAACAGAATCAATAGATTTGCTTTCTTCTTCTTGGGCAAAAGTGTTTTGGAAAACAATTATAGCAAGAAGAAAAAAGAAATATTTTTTTAAAAGCATAAAGGATAGTTTTTTTTAAGCGTAATTTTTTAAACACATAGAGACATAGTTATGGTTTGCGTATAAAGGTGTTTCACTTGCTAAAACGCACAAAGCTATGTGTTTTAGCAAGTGAAACGCTTTTTTTAAGTTCCCACAATCCTATGATTCTATGTGTTTAAATATTTGCGTAAAGTTAGGAATTTTACTTGTTCGCAGTCACTTTCCAAATCGTATTCCCGCTGTCGTCATTCACCAAAAGTGATCCGTCATTCATAACCGTAACCGCTACCGGACGTCCGTAAACTTCAGCCTTGTCTGCATCTGAAATAAAACCGGTTAAAAATTCCTCCGGTTTTCCGGAAGGTTTTCCGTTAGCAAACGGAACAAAAACTACTTTATATCCTGATATGTTGGCGCGGTTCCAGGAACCATGCTGTCCTACGAAAGCACCATTTTTATATTTAGTCGGGAATTTGTCTTTGGTGTAAAAAGCCAGTCCTAAAGATGCTGTATGGGCACCAACAGAAACATCCGGAACAATTGCTTTTGCAGCCAGATCTTTGCGTTCGCCTTTCATTCTCGGATCCAAAATATTCCCGTAATAAGAATACGGCCATCCATAAAAGCCATCTTTTTTGACGCTTGTAATGTAGTCGGGAACCAAATCGTCTCCCAATTCATCACGTTCGTTTACTGCTGTCCATAATTCTTTATTTGCCGGATTCCAATCCATTCCCACCGGATTTCTAAGTCCGCTTGCGTAGATTTTTTCCCCTGTTCCGTCTGGATTGATTTCCAAAATGGCAGCCCGGCGAATTTCCTTATCCATTCCGTTCTCTCCAACATTACTTCCTGAACCTACAGAAACATAAATTTTTGAGCCGTCCGCATTGGCCAGTAAATTTCTTGTCCAGTGATTGTTGTAACCGCCTGCAGGAAGTTCCAGGATTTTAGTTCCCTGCGTTTCTAATTTCAACGGATTGTTTTTATAAGGATAACGGTACAATCCATCGGTATTGGCAATGTAAAAAAAGTCTTTCACGACCAGCATTCCAAAAGGTCTGTTTAGATCCTTAATAAATACTTCACGGGTTTCAAATTTTCCATCCTTGTCTTTGTCGCGGAGTACTATAATTTGGTTTTTACTGGTTCTCGTACCGCTTTCCACAACAAAAATATCCTGATTAGGAGCAATATAAGTCCAACGCGGATTTTCAAAACCATCTGCAAATTTTGTAACCGTAAAACCTTGTGGTGCTTTTGGCGTTTTTCCTTCCGGCCATCCAATAACTTTGCTGTTTTTAGATTTAGATTCGGTGGCGTATGGCGGTGGTAAAGTAAGGTCTCCAACCGCTGTTTTTACAACGTTGGCGGGTTGTTTTGCCAAAGCTTCTTTTTCTTCTTTTTTTACCTGTCCGTTGCAGGCTGTTATTATTGCGAATAAGGATATTGAAAATAGTTGAGTAGCTGTTCTCATTTGAGTATTTGATTAAAAGTTTATGAAACAACAATTTACCAAATTTTAAAATAGCCTGAATAAAAGTTCTGTAAATATTAAGTGATATTTAACAGTTTTAAAAAAGTGTTACTGCAATACAATTTCTTACTTACAATTTGGTTGTAATTCTGTATCTTTGCGCATTATTTTAAACGTAAAAATAATGATACAATTGCACGATAAACAATTTGTTCCGTTTATTTCGGCCAAGGAAATTGATTTTGCCTTAACAAAGATAGTGTCTCAGGTTGAAGATGATTTTGCAGGCGAAACCCCAATATTTATTGGCGTTTTAAATGGTGCCTTTATGGTTGTTGCCGATTTTCTGAAAAAATATAAAAATCCGTGCGAAGTGTCATTCATAAAAATGGCCTCATATGAAGGAACGGAAAGCACCAATTCCGTTAAAGAATTAATCGGTATTAATCAGGATCTGTCAGGAAGAAGCGTTGTCATCATTGAAGACATCATCGATACAGGAAATACAGTTGAAGAATTAAAAACAATGTTTAAAGCTCAAAATGTAAAACATTTTAAAGTTGCCACTTTGTTTTTTAAACCCGAAGCCTATAAAAAAGACATAAAAATTGATTACATCGGCATCAGGATTCCAAATAAATTCATCGTTGGCTACGGTCTCGATTATGATGGTTTAGGAAGAAACCTTCCAGAAGTTTATAAATTATCAGAATAAATAACTAACATACAACTATTCATTAAAAACTTCTTCAAAACAAGAAGTCACACAACTCACACACATTATGATTAATATTGTTTTATTTGGAAAGCCGGGAGCAGGAAAAGGAACTCAGGCAGAATTTTTAAAAGAAAAATACAAATTAACACATCTTTCAACCGGAGATATTTTTCGTTTTAATTTAAAAAACGATACAGATTTAGGTAAAAAAGCAAGAGTTTTTATGGATAATGGGGAGTTGGTTCCATGTGAAGTAACGACAGCAATGTTAATTGACGAAGTAAAAAAACACCCGGATACAGCAGGATTTTTGTTCGATGGTTACCCAAGAACTTTAGACCAGGCTGAAGCTCTTGATAAATTTTTACCAACAATCGGATCTGAAGTTACAGCAACGATTGCATTAGAGGCAGATGACGAAATTCTGGTAGCACGTTTGCTGGAAAGAGGAAAAACAAGCGGAAGACCAGATGATCAGGATGAAGAAAAAATCCGTGTGAGATATCAGGAATACAACGAAAAAACAGCACCATTAATTGGTTATTATAAAGAACAAAATAAGTTTCATGCCGTAAACGGTATCGGAACTATTGAAGAAATTACAGAGCGATTAACGTCAGTTATAGATAATTTGTAGAAGCATTTTCCAGCTGTACGTTTCAAGTCCTCGCTAAAAAAACTATTTTTCCACTCCATAAAACGAGCTTCCGCCGGTCGCTGTTTTCCGGCAGGAAAAAATTAGTTTTTTTAGCTCCGGGCTTTTCTCTTCCATCTGGGCTATAACACGATTAGGTTGCAAATTACATTAAAGCGGACAATTACATAACGAATAACCCACAAATTGGAAATACTAATAATATTTTTTCTGATACTATTAAACGGAGTTTTCTCCATGTCAGAAATCGCATTGATTTCGGCCAGGAAAAACAGACTGGAAACGGCTGCAAAAAAAGGCAATAAAAGCGCCAAAATTGCACTGGATCTGGCTAATTCTCCAAACAAATTTTTATCAACTGTACAAATCGGAATCACCTTAATCGGTATTTTGACAGGTATTTACAGTGGAGACAAAATAACAATGGATGTCGAAGTTTTTGTCAAAGGATTTGAAGTTTTAAAACCGTATGCCCATTCGGTTGCAGTTGGGATTGTAGTAGTGGTTTTAACGTTTTTCTCTCTGGTTTTAGGAGAATTGCTTCCAAAACGTATCGGTTTGAATTATCCCGAAGCAATTGCAAAAATGGTAGCGTTGCCAATGAAAATTGTTTCAATTGTAACAGCACCTTTTATTTGGTTGTTAACCACTTCTACAGAATTTTTATTAAGAGTATTACAAATAAAACCTTCCGCTGACGGAAAAGTAACTGAGGAAGAAATTAAAGCAATCATCAAAGAAGGAACTGAAGGCGGGGAAGTTCAGGAAATTGAGCAGGACATTGTGGAGCGTGTTTTTCACATTGGAGACAGAAAAGTAAATTCTTTAATGACACACCGCAAATCGGTGGATATGTTACCGCTAAATGCAGATAAGGATAAAATAAAAGAATTGGTATTGCACGATCTCCATACGATTTATCCTGTTTACAGCGATAATTATGATGATATTGTCGGAGTTGTAACACTTAAAAATATTTTTGCCAATATCGAAAAAGACCATTTCGATTTATCGGCAATAATGACAGACCCTCCGTATTTAATGGAGCAGACAACAGCTTACAAAGCATTGGAAAATTTTAAAAGAACAGGCGTTCATTACGCTTTGGTTTCTGATGAATACGGCGTTTTCCAGGGAATTATTACGCTGAATGATATTTTGGAAGCTTTGGTAGGTGATGCATCCGATTTCTATAAAGATGAATTCCAGCTTATCGAAAGAGAAGATGGTTCCTGGCTGGTAGATGGACATTATTCATTACATGATTTTCTAACCTACTTTGAGCTGGACGAATTGACAAATGATTATGAGGTAAATACAGTAAGCGGAATGATTATGACTGAGCTTTCCCATATTCCGAAAGAAGGCGAAAAACTAATCTGGCAGAAATTTGTGTTGGAAGTCATCGATATGGATGGCGTAAAGATTGATAAAGTGCTGATAAAAACACTAAAAGAGTAAAGAGAATTTGTTTCAGGTTTATTATGCTTCAGGTTTCAGGTTAAGTGCGTTGCGCCAACTTGAAACCTGAAACTTTAAACTTTAAACTATACATAAACAAAAAGAAAATGACAGAAGGGAATTTTGTAGATTATGTTAAGATATATGTTTCTTCCGGAAAGGGAGGAAAAGGATCTACACACTTGCACAGGGAGAAATTTATTGAAAAGGGAGGGCCGGATGGTGGAGACGGTGGTCGTGGCGGTCACGTATATTTAGTTGGAAATAAAGGTTTGTGGACATTATTTCACTTAAAATTTGCCCGTCATATTAAAGCAGGTTATGGTGGTGATGGAAGCGGGGACAGAAGTACTGGTGCAGATGGTGAAGATAAATATATCGAAGTTCCGTTGGGAACTGTTGTAAAAGATAAAGAAACAGGTGAAACCTTATTCGAAATCACAGATGATGGCGAAAAAAGAGTTCTTTGTAAAGGAGGAAAAGGCGGATTAGGAAACTGGCATTTTAGAAGTTCAACTAATCAAACGCCACGTTACGCGCAGCCAGGTTTGCCGGGTGTAGAAATGGATGTTATTCTGGAACTTAAAGTTTTGGCAGATGTTGGATTAGTAGGTTTTCCTAATGCGGGAAAATCAACGTTATTGTCTGTATTGACTTCGGCTAAGCCAAAAATTGCCGATTATCCTTTTACAACCCTAAAACCAAACTTAGGAATTGTCGCTTACAGAGATTATCAATCTTTTGTAATTGCTGATATTCCCGGAATTATTGAAGGTGCTGCTGAAGGTAAAGGGTTAGGACATTATTTTCTTCGCCATATCGAGCGTAACTCAACTTTGTTGTTTTTAGTTCCTGTTGATACTCCGGACATCAAAGGAGAATATGATATTTTGGTAAACGAATTAACCAAATATAATCCTGAAATGCTGGACAAAGAACGTCTTCTGGTTATCTCAAAATGTGATATGCTGGACGACGAACTTAAAGCCGAATTAAAAGTTGAATTGGATGTTGCTTTCAAAGACATTCCATATATGTTTATTTCATCAGTGGCTCAACAAGGTCTGACTGAATTGAAAGACAAGCTTTGGAAAATGCTGAATGACTAATATAACGACTATTTTATATTAAAAGATGCTCTGGAAACAGAGCATCTTTTTTGTTTTAATACTATTGAATTCGTAATAAAATGATAAAATAACATCTGTGAAATGTATTTTCAATACCAATTGATTGATGTAATTATGAAAATGAATTATCTTCGTAATACTAATTCAATTTATTATATGAAAAAAATAATCTTATTTTTCGCGATGTGCCTGATGGCATTTCCGGTAAGAGCCGACGAAGGAATGTGGTTCTTAATGTTTATCGAAAGGCTGAACCACAGAGACATGCAGAAAATGGGTCTGCAATTGACAGCCGAAGAAATTTACAGCATCAATCACCATAGTTTAAAAGATGCGATTGTGCAGTTTAACGGAGGCTGTACTGCCGAAATCGTTTCTAAAAGCGGACTGGTTTTAACGAATCACCACTGCGGATATGATGCAATAGCAGAACTTTCATCTGCAGAACAAAATTACCTGAAAAACGGTTTTTGGGCAAAAGAAAAAAGTGCTGAGATGAAGCCAAAATCGCTATACGTTCGTTTCTTTGTTCGTATGGATGATGTTTCCAAAAGAATTTTATCAAAAGTAAATGATCAAATGACAGAAGCTGAAAGAAATAAAACTATTCAGCAGGAAATTGCTTTGATCGAAAAAGAAAATAACGAAGGCGGAAAATATACCGTTTCGGTTCGTCCGTTCTTTCAGGGAAATGAGTATTAATATTTTGTTTACCAGGATTATACAGATGTTCGTTTGGTAGGAACACCACCTGAAAGTGTAGGTAAATTTGGAGGAGACACAGACAACTGGGAATGGCCGCGTCAAACCGGAGATTTTTCTATGTTCAGAGTGTATGCTGATAAAAGCGGTAATCCTGCCGAATATTCTAAAGATAATGTGCCTTTACAGCCGAAACATTATTTGCCGGTAAGTATTAAAGGAGTTAAAGAAAATGATTTTGCTATGATTTTAGGTTATCCGGGAAGAACAAATCGTTGGATGCCGGCTGGAGGAATTGAGCAAAACGTAAAATTCTCTTATCCTGCGTGGGTGGAAGGTGCAAAAACCGGAATGGATCAAATGAAAAAGCATATGGATAAAGACGCAACGGTTCGCTTGCAATATGCTTCTAAGTATGCTTCTACTGCCAATTACTGGAAAAACCGCCAGGGAATGATTGATGCCTTGACTAAAGCAGGAACAGCTGCAGCCAAAGCAGAGCAGGAAGATAAATTCTACGAATGGGCAAGCAAACCGGCTAATAAGGAAAAGTACGAAAATGTACTTCCGACGATTAATGATTATTACAGGGAAACCAATATAAAAGCAACTCATGATAATTACTTGATGCAGCTTTTGCGTACTTCGACTTATGCAACAGGTCCTGCAACTTTAGGAAATGCATTAATTGCCTATTCTAAGGAAAATGATGCTAAAAAAGCGGAAATGCTGCCTAAAATCAATGCATTGGTAGATAATATTTATGGTGAATTTTATGCTCCATTAGAAAAAGATGTTTTAACAGCACAATTGAATTTATATGCTTCAAAAGCAGCTGAATATGGTTTAGCACCGCAAATTGCTAAAATGAAAGCAGCGAATAACGGCGATTTTACTGCTGATGTAGCAAAAGCAACTGAAACAAGTTTTTTTACCTCTAAAGAAAAAGTGTTGGCTTACATAGCAGATCCTAAACCGGCTGCGCTTCCACTTGATCCTTTGTATGTTATTTCTAGTGACTTACTAAATAAATATCGTGCTAAAACAGATGATCAGGCAAAAGCGGATGATGGTTTTGCAATTGCTTACCGAAAATTGGTGGAAGGTTTAAGAGAATCAAAATTAAATGCGGTTCAGTATCCTGATGCGAACTCAACTTTGAGACTGACTTACGGAAAAGTTCGTGCTTTGCCTGCTGATCCGCGCAACGATGCTACAATCAACAACTACACCACCATGGAAAGTATGGTGAAAAAGTACAAAGCAGGTGATGAGGAGTTTGATTTGCCGGCGCGTTTATTAGAATTGAACAAAGCAAAAAATTATGGACAATATGCTGATAAAGCAGGATATATGCCAGTAAACTTCTTAACAGATAATGACATTACCGGAGGAAACTCAGGTTCTCCGGTTCTTAACGGAAAAGGAGAATTAATCGGTATTGCTTTTGATGGGAACATTGAAGCGATGGCGGGAGATGTTATTTTTGACCCTAACTTACAAAGAACCATCAACGTAGATATTCGTTACGTACTTTGGATTATTGACAAATATGCCGGAGCAAAAAATATTATTGATGAATTGACCATCAAAAAATAATTGTATATAATTTATGCAAAACCCCATTTCATTTTTGATGAGATGGGGTTTTGTCATTTATGAGAGTTTTAATCCCGGTAAGTATCGAACAGCATTTGAAGTGTTTCAGGAATGTTATTGGCTTTAATGGTGGGATATTCAATATCCAAATTAAGCCATTTTTCTATAATCTGATCAAAATTATCTTTGACATCATACATAACCGGCACACCTAACTTTTTCAAAGCGGCAGCATTACATTCCTGTTCATAATGATCCCGAATAGGAATACTAAGAATCTTCTTTCCCAAAAACAATGCTTCTGACGGTGTCTCAAATCCACCACCTGTAATGATGCCTTCGCAATCAATCAAACTTTGATTGAAAAAATCCTGATTAACGGGAAAATAGGTGATATTGCCAATGGTGTGTTCAAATTTCACATCATATAAAAACCAGTGAAAATGAACATCTTTAAGTTTGTTGATCGCTTTTTCCAAACACTCTTTTTGAAACGATGGAAGATAAACCGTTATATGTTTCAGGTTTTTCGGTTCTGCATTTACAATTTGATCCTTGATTACCGGAGGATAAATAAACGAATCATATTTTTCAAAATGGAGTCCAATATTTTTTGGTGAAGGCGCATAATGTTTCAGAATCATTTCTCCCATTATACTCCTCTTTTCCGGTCTTGGTGTAGCTTTGGATATAAAACTGGCCTGATGTCCAAACTGAACGGAATGTACCTTTTGCAGTTTGCAGGAAAGTGATGTAATCGAATCGAAATCGTTAATTACAATGTCATAATCTTTCAGGGGCAACGACTTTGCATCTTTATAAATTTGATTGGGGCGTATGTTTTTTACAATATCCCAATAATTCAATCCACCGCATTTACTGTAATGCAAACTACAGCCATTACTTTTGAATTTTACGGGTAAATCAATGTTAAGGCTGGCGTTGATACCGCTTACCATAAAATCTACCTCACCAAATTTCTCGAGATAAGGATATAACTGAGTTGCCCTGCTAATATGTCCATTGCCAGTGGCTTGTATGGCATAAAATATTTTCATTAACGATTGTTCTTTAAATTATCGTACGAAAGTAATCTGACTATGTTACGGCAATGTGTATTTAGTATTATAAAAAAAATCCGCCAATAAATAATGACGGATTTTGAATTTAATTTTTTTATGGAACAACCTTTATCCTAATTCCTTTTGTATGGCTTGAAAATTCCGGCGCATACATACTTTGAATTGTGGTGATGCCGTTTGAGAATTCGCCGCTGTTATTTACCCTGATATCGTATTCCAAGACATAAGTTCCTTTATTGATTTTGTCAAAAAAGAAATGTGTTGCAGCGTCTTTTGTACTCATATAATATCCTAATCGATCTTTGTATTGATATTCTGAAAGTACATTTACAGGTTCAAAACATGAAGCTCTCATGTCTTTTAAATGCACAAATTCCATGTCTTCTTTAGCTGAAATAATTAATCGTACGGTAACCAAATCTCCTGTTTTTAAGGAGTTTTTGGATGTGATTTTTTCTAATTCATCTCCTGTCATAGTATTCTTTTTTAGATATAATTCTTTTGCCACTGATAAAACAGTACCCGAATTAGTTTTTATTTTATCCAAATCTTCAAAATACTGCCAGTAAACACCACCAAAACCAGGAACTTTCGATTTGTTCTGAATATTGATGGTAGCCATTTCTTTTTTAATTTCATCAGCTTTCCAGTTCAGTTTGATGTAGCCTGTTTGGGCTTCTTTTTCGTTTTCAGAAAGTTTTTTGGTTAAGATTTTTTCATCACCAATTTTAATAATTGTATTGTCATTTACAGAAAGCCAATCATTTCCTTGCATTAATAAGGCATAAATGGCTTCAGTAGTTGATTTTGTGGTTGGCCAGTTTTTGGTTTGTTTGTTTTTTAACAGCCAAACTTTCATCGCATCGACAGATTTGGTATCCTGACTCACTTCGGCGAAAGCCTCAATCAATAAAGACTGAGTTTCTATTGGCGCCTGATACCAATACCAGCCTGATTTATTTGATATCCAGTACATTCCCCAATCTTCATTATTGGATGAAGTTTCTTTTAAACTTTCAATAATTTTATTAGCCGACTCCCTTTCTCCAAAACGATTTAATGTCAAAGCTGCTAATCCTTTTTCGTAAAGTGAATATGAAAGCCAATCCTTTTTAGCTGTTTCCAGATATAATTTTGATGCTTTTTTTAAAGTGTCTGAAAGCGGATATTTATCTAAATAAAAACTTCTCGTGTATAAATAATGCAAATCAGTATACGGATTGATCCACATTAAATTGGCTGTTGTTTTTAAATTTTTTGTTCTTGCTTTATGATAAGTTAAAAACTTCTGATCTAAAAACGGAATCCCACTTTTGGCAATCTGGTCAATTTGTGAAGTATTATTTTTAGACAATTTTGACAAATGCCCTAAACCTGCCAAAATATGTCTGGTAATGTATTCGTTTTCATCATTTCCGTCAAACCAGGCAAAACCTCCTGATGATTTTTGCTTTTGTTTTAATTTATCAAAAGTTGCTTCCTGAGAACTTTTCATTTTCTCCAAATCGAATAAAAGTGCCAGATTCTTTTTCTTTTCGTCTTCACTTTGAGCATCATTCAGCCAAGGCGTTTCAGCAAGAATAATCGATTTTAATTCTTCGTTTTCCTCTAATTTAGAATTTAGTTTTCCGTTTTTTCTCCAGTCTTCAAAAACCGTTGCAATTTTCGGATTACTTGAAATGATTTCTGATGCTAAGGCATTTGCATAAAAACGGGCAAAAGTCTGTTCTGCACATTCGTGCTCATATTCCATTAAATAAGGCAGAGACTGAATGGCAATCCAAGCAGGATTAGAGGTGTATTCCAACGTAAACTGATGATTTTTTAATGAGGTTGAAGTATTGATTTTCAAATTCTCAAACGCATATTCTTTTGTGGAATTCTCCCGAACCCAAATTGGGATGCTTTCTGTAACCAGCATATTGTTTGTTAAAATGGGAAGTATGTTTTCTTCTCCATCAGAAAAATTACCTGATTTGGCTAGAATTTTATATTGAACTCCCTGAAGACCTTCAGGGATCGAAATTGTCCAGTTTGCTGTTGTATTTCCAAAGGCATCAACACTAAAGTTTCTAATGTTGTCAGTATTCAGCATTTTGGCATCAACAGATTCAATGGTTGTTGCATCAAAAAATTGTAAAATGGCCATTCCTGTCTTGGCTTCACTAGTGATATTCGAAATTTTGGTACTAATAACAATGGTGTCTTTTTCTCTTAAAAAGCGAGGAAAATTTGGCAAGACCATCAGCTCTTTTTGTGTTATAACACTTTTTTCCAAATAGCCTGAAACAGCGTCTTTGTTATGTGCCATCAAACGAAGTTTCCAGGCCGTCAAAGCTTCCGGCGAAGTAAAACTAAAGCTTATATTTCCTTTCGAATCGGTTTTTAAACTGGGTAAAAAGAATGCCGTTTCAGACAAATTTTTTCTGGCTTTTACTTGCGTTAGTTCTTTTATTGCGTTTTTGGTGGTAATAACAATTACTCCGTTTGCAGCTCTGCTTCCATAAATCGCTGTAGCTGATGCATCTTTTAAAACATTCATCGAAGCTATGTCCGCCGCATTTATATTGTTGATGTCAGTGATGATTTTTCCATCGACCACATATAAAGGAGTTGCTCCATTGATACTCGAAGCCCCTCTAATTTGAATTCCGGCAACTTTTCCTTGCAGTGCACTTTCAATTCCATCTACACTATAAACACTATTATCTTCGGGAATGAATTCTCTTTTAATGGTTGTTACTGCCCCAGTCACGGATTGTTTTTTCATTGTTCCATAGCCAACAACTACAACTTCATTCAGGCTATTCTGATCTTCCTCCAGAACCACATCAATAGTTTTTGTGTTTACAACTACAGCAGATTGACTTTTAAAACCGATATAACTAAAAATAATTTCTTCGTTTTTGGCAGCCTCAATTTCATAATAGCCATCAAAATCAGAAGTTGTACCTCTTTGTGTTCCTTTTATGGATACAGAAACACCAGGAAGAGGCAGCTTCGATTGATCTGTTATGATTCCCGAAATCATTTTTGCATTTAAAGGCTTGATTGCCTTTTTGCTAAGTTGTTTCTGATATTCCCTTTGCAGGTAAACAGAATTATTCGCATTATTAAAATCAAAACCAAACCAGATCAGTTTTGCATTTTCGTCGTGTAATTCTACTCTGTTTTTAGGAGTATTTAAATTTTGAAGATAGCTGGATGTTTTGTCAAAGCCCAAACCTGATTTTATATTGTTACCATTATAATGATAATCACTAAAACCTAAGTTAGCCCAGTTTTGCGTTGTGAATTGGTCTAATGAACTATCATACATTGAAGCCAGAATTTCGGCTTCTTTAGTTGTGTTGGCTGACTTTAATTTAAAGGACCAGTTTTCGCTGATTCCCGGCTGAAGTTTATTTCTAAAGGTTTCAATACTGAATTCCAATTTAGGAACTTCCTTTTTTAGAAATACATCTATCTCATCATGGAAAGCAGCATTTTCAAAAACACACTGAAAACCTATTTTTAAAGATTCTTCAAATTCTTTTTTCAATGGAATTTTAATGATACTTTCATTATTTTCCAGATGGATATTTTTTTCAAAAAACACTTTGCTTTCATAGTTACCCGTAACTGAAAAATAAAGCTCAGGAATTAATGAAGTTATTTTTAATGTAACAAAACCATCTTTTTTAGCGTCCTCATTGACTTGTTTGATCGTTAATAAAGTACTTGTATTGAACTTATCTTTGCTTTGTACAATTTGAAAACCGGTTGAAGATTCGATGGCGTTTTCAAAACTGTCTTTTGCTGAAAATAGGACTTTGTAGTTGCCGGATTTATAATTCGAAATAAAATCCAAAACAATTTTTTTGTCTTTTTCAGTATCAATTTTTTTGGTAAAAACTAAAGTTCCTTTTGTTGTATCAATAGTTGTTTTTTTGTTTTGTTCGTACGGAAATAATTTTTCAAATTCCGATTTATTTATGGTTTCAAATTCCGGATTTGGCCATACTCTCGGTTTGAATTTATCAGAAAACGGGCTATCATAATACATTTTGATTTCACCTTTTACAGCTAAAAATTCTCCGTTTAAGTTGGTGCTCGTTAGCAGAATTTCGTTTTTGTCTTTCGTTTTAATTTGATTGGGAAGGGAAGTTCCAAGAACTAAATCATGATATCCTACTTTTACAATAGTTTCAGCATCATGTGTTTCTCCATTAATATCAGTAACGGTAACGTTAATTCGATAATTAAAAACAGGCAATTGCTCTTTTTTACTGTTTTTTGATGGAGTTGCTGTAAAGTCAATACTAAATTTTCCTGAAGCATCCGTTTTAATTTCGCCAGTATTTAAAGTTTCATTTTCTGGTTGTTGGTCATAGTGATTTCTGAAATAACTGGTATATCGGGTAACGGTATATTTGACCACGGCATCAGAAATGTTGCTTCCTGCAAAAGCTTTGGCATTTCCTTTTACTTTGATTAACTGATTGATTTGAAGACTTTCTTTTTTAGGTTCAAAAGTAACTTCGAATTTAGGACGTTTGTATTCTTCAACCCTAAAATCAAGTCTGGAATCTTCTAAGTCCGCATTGTCCCAAAAAGCATGTTCTTCTTCATTTTTATCATAATCAATATCTTTTTCATAATCCTCAGGCTCTTCTGCTTCAATTGAAAAGTTACCTGTTAAACCATTTTTTGGTAATGTAAATTCACCAAAGAAAGAACCAAATTCATTCGTAACGACATCAAATTCTTTAAAATCATTACCATCAGCGTCCTGAACAATAATTTTGAATGTTGTTTTAGAAATTACAGTTTTTTCATTGTTCTTTTTTTGAATTGCGATTCCTTTGTAGTAAACAGTTTGCCCCGGACGATAAATAGCACGGTCTAAATAAAATTCTACTTTTCCTTTAAAATTAATATCATTTTGATCTTCGCCTGAATAGTCATTAACATAATTGATGTAGTTTTTTTGAATTAACGTAGTATCATTTACACTTGATAATTCAACATCATTGTTGTTGTTAATAAATTTCTTTTGGTTGTAAGATGCAATACCATTTTTATTTGTTTTTAGATTAAAATGTTTCGATTTAATACTCACATTCTCTATAGGCTTCCCGGTTTTTCTGTCCAGTACCTGAAAAGTTTCTCCACTTTGATTTTGTGAAGCCAAAACAGATAAATTAGAAACAGAAATGGTTTGATAAGCAAAAGCTTGTTTGTCTTTTGTATCGGAATCACTTTCAAAATAAACCAGATAAGAACCAGTTTTTAATTGTGGTAAAAGCACTTCGGTAGTATATTCAAAAAAATCATTTTTATTTATTAATGAATATGTTTTTGTAGCACCAATTTGACTTTTCCGTATAATTGCGGATACCAAAGTGTCTTTTTTGGGATAGGTATTTCTGAAATCCAAAAGCTGTTTCTGATTGATTTTATAAAATGAAACTTTTAATTGGGTAACATTTTTGTATCGAATAAAAGCTCTTGTATTTTCGTCCGTGTAAATATACTTTTGAAGTTCAATATTGAGGGATTTAGAAATAATATTGTCTTTTTGCTGTACAGCCAATTTGTAGGCATTCGATCTATTATTTACAGAGATAATACTGTCTAATAACGAAATTGCTTGTATGTTATAGTCCGGATGAGTTTCTTTTAAAGCTTTTTGAGAATAAAAAAATGCTTTTTCCAGTTGAATCTTCTGAATTAAAATGGCATCTTTTGTTTCTTTTTGAAGATTGTTTAATGCAGGTAAATAATCCTCATCAGATTCAAGTAACGTATTTTTGCAATACTGCATGCGCTCCAGCTCATTGTATCCCGAGGGATTGTTTGATTCCTGCTTTTGATATAAAGACAAAACCAAACGCAGATTTTCATTAGTAACAAAATCGAAATCGACTTTTGTAAAATCAGCGGATTTTCCTAAAAGCTGTTTTGTGTAAGGTGTAAAATCACTTTTTGTAAATTCCCATTGACGAACTTTTTGTTTGTAAAAAACTATGTTTTCTCTCAACAGATAATCAGATAAGTTTTCTTTTTTGAATTTTTCCAAAGTAAAAAAATCAAAAATAATTTCGTATTTTTCTAATAAAGTGGACTTTAAAATCGCTTCATTTTCTAAAGTCTTTTTTAGCGCTAAATCAATCTGAGTTTTGAAATTGGCCTCAGTCCAGGTCAAAAAGTTTCCATCAAGAAACGCCATGTTCGTTCTTCGTTGAATTTGGTAGGTATTTCGATTATAATAATCACTCAAACACTTTGCATAAACCAAATTTAAAATCGCTTTTGATGGAATAGAAACCCGATTAATTTCAATTTTCAGATTATTTAAAATCTTGTTTTGTGCATTTTCATCCACAACCTGCAAATATTTGGAATGATAAAAAAAGCATTTTATCATTTGAACTTCATCTTTTTCAGAAACCGCTCTTTTATAAATTTCAGCAACTATTTCATTTGCTGATTTTACTTTACCTTCATTTTCAAAGTCAATGACCTTGTCCCATTTTTTATCGGTTTGTTGTGCAAACAAAGTTGAAGTAAGTAACAAAAAAGCAAATAATATATTTTTCATAAGTTGGTTTTCTTATATAGAGCGTCTTTTTCTAAAAAAGGTTGGGAAGGTTTTAAAATAAATTTCGTACAAATTAGTAATTTATCTCCAAAATCAAATATTCGTTTTATTATTTGCTTATTTTTGAGAGATGAAAAAACTTGTATTCCTTTTTTTATTTGTGCCAATTTGTATTTGGTCACAATCCAATTTTGAAAAAGGGGAGAAATTGTTTCATGCTAAAAAATATAAAGATGCTGAAGTTGTTTTTGAGCTCAATTTAAAATATTATCCTAACGATATCAAAACACTTGAACGGCTTGGCGAAATCACTTCTGAAGAAAAACAGTGGGAAAAAGCATCGGTCTATTATAAAAAATTAACGCAGTTAAAACCTAATGAAGCCGATTATTTTTATAAATATGGAGGCTGTTTGGGAATGAAAGCTATGGAAGTCAATAAATTTAAGGCTATGGGGCTGGTCGGTGATATGAAGTCCGCATTTGAGAAAGCTATTGCTCTAAATCCAAAACATCTTCCTGCCAGATGGGCTTTGATAGAACTGTATTTGCAATTACCCGGAATAGCAGGAGGTAGCGAGTCGAAAGCTTTGAAATATGCAAATGAACTAGCAAAATTATCACCTGTCGATGGTTATCTGTCAAAAGGGAGAATAGATGAATATTTTGAAAGATATGATTCTGCTGAAAAAAATTATGTAAAAGGACACGAAATTGGCAATTCAAAAATTACATTTCAGAAATTATATAATTTATATTTGAAAAAATTAAAAGAGCCTAAAAAAGCCCAGGAATTAAAACAGAAATTTGAATCATAATAATCAAATCTCGAAAAATTAAATTCCCTTTAATTGGAATTTGAAATATAAAAATTGAAATTTTAAATGAAAACACATTTCATCGCTATTGGCGGAAGCGCTATGCACAACTTAGCATTAGCATTACATAACAAAGGATATCAGATTACCGGAAGCGACGATGCTATTTTTGAACCTTCAAAATCAAGACTGGAAAAAAAAGGAATTCTTCCTGCTGAAATGGGTTGGTTTCCTGAGAAAATAACAACTGATATTGAAGCTGTAATCTTAGGAATGCACGCCAAAGCAGATAATCCGGAATTATTAAAAGCACAGGAATTAGGTTTGAAAATTTATTCGTATCCGGAATTTTTATACGAACAGTCAAAAAATAAAACCCGTGTGGTTATTGGTGGTTCCCACGGAAAAACAACCATTACTTCAATGATTTTGCATGTAATGCATTATCATAATATTGAGGTAGATTATATGGTAGGAGCACAGCTGGAAGGTTTTGATACGATGGTGCATCTTACCGAAGAAAATGATTTCATAGTTTTGGAAGGTGATGAGTATTTGTCATCTCCAATTGACAGACGTCCAAAATTTCATTTGTACCAACCCAATATTGCTTTGATTTCAGGAATTGCCTGGGATCATATCAATGTTTTTCCAACGTATGAAAATTACGTAGAGCAGTTTGAAATTTTCATTGGAAAAATCACCAATGGAGGAATTTTAGTGTATAACGAAAATGATCCTGAAGTAAAACGTGTTTCAGAAGCTGCTGTAAATCCAATTCGTAAATTACCCTATTCTACTCCGCAATATACTGTTAGCCAAGGTATTACTTTGTTAAAAACCCCGGAAGGCGATATGCCAATCGAAGTTTTTGGAGCACATAACCTTAATAATTTAGCAGGAGCAAAATGGATTTGCCAGAATATGGGCGTTGACGAAGCTGATTTTTACGAAGCTATTGCCAGTTTTAAAGGAGCTTCAAAACGATTAGAAAAAATTGCTGAAGCAAAAGGAAAAGTAGCCTACAAGGACTTTGCACATTCACCAAGTAAAGTGGCTGCAACAACCAAAGCAGTAAAAGAACAGTATCCAGACAGAACTTTGGTTGCATGCTTAGAGTTACATACTTACAGCAGTTTAAATGCAGAGTTTCTTAAAGAGTATGAAGGAGCTTTAGAATATGCTGATATTGCAGTTGTCTTCTACTCTCCGGATGCTGTAAAAATCAAACAACTGGAAGAAGTGACTTATCAGCAAATTGCTAGTTCTTTCAATAGAAAAGATTTGATTATTTATACCAATCCTGTGGAATTCAAAGAATATTTATTCAATTTAAATTTGGATAATTCTGCTTTGTTGTTGATGAGTTCAGGTAATTATGGAGGTTTGAATTTTGATGAGGTTAAAGGTTTGATTAATTAAATAATTAGTCAATTAGAAAATTAGATAATGTGCCAATTGCTTTTAAGTAATTGGCATTTTTTTTAAAATTATCTAATTGACACATTCTCTAATTCTCTAATTTAAATTTTTGTAGCTATAATGTCCCACAATTTTATATTCAAACAAACAATCTTCCAAAACCTGTCCACCGCCAACGTTATGAACAATAAGGTTTCGTTTGCCGTCTTCTGATTTTTTGTTTGTTATAATTCCAATATGAGGTAACTTTCCGTTAATCATCCAGGTTACAATTTCTCCAGTTTTATAATCTTTTGGATCTTCAGAAACGGGTAATTTAGTACCTCTTCTTTCAAAGAAAACTTCTAAATTAGGCACTCTTCGGTGGTCGATATTTGTATCTGTTTTTGTCATTCCCCATTTTTTTAAATTTGGATACTTAGAGAAGTTGACTATCATATCTTCATGCACTTCTTTTTGCAAATCAATATCTAATTTTCGATAGGTACGAATCACAACATCTGTGCATACACCTTTATTTGGCGGAATATCTCCATTTGGATATTTTATAGAAAAATAGGCCGGGTCATAATCTATTGAAGGATCAATAATCGATATTGCTGCTTCGGATAATTTATCTTCAAAAGTTTTTACAGTCTTTTCATCGGCACTCGTAAAGGTTAATTGGTTGTTTTCTTTATGATTGCATGAAAAAAATAATACTATAAATAATGCGATGCAGGCTAGTTTCATTTTTTCTTTTAAAATTAGTCATTATCAAATAACAAAGTAGTTTTTAGTGAATGATTTTTCTTATTTTTAACAAATTTATTTATAATTGTAAACCGGATGAATAAAAGTGTAGAAGTTGTAAAGACAACAAGTGAAAATCCGGATTTTATATTTTTATACAAGACTTTCGATACTTTTTTATGGGATCGTTACCCGGAATTAAAAACTGAGTATTGGGGTAATAACCTAATTGAATTTAACCCAGATGTTATTGTAGTTTATGTGAATGAAAAGCCTGTAGCTTGTGGTTGTATAAAAAAGTATAATAAAAATACTGCTGAGTTAAAACGAATGTTTGTTATGCCTGAAGCAAGAGGCTTGGGCTTGGCTCAGTTAATTTTAAGAGAACTTGAAATAGAGTCTAAACAAAAAGGCTTTTCTTTTTTGATTTTAGAAACGCTCTATAAACAAATTGAAGCAATTAATTTGTATCAAAAATTTGGATTTGAAGTAATTGAAAACTATGAACCGTATGCTGGCCTGACAAATAGTATTTGTATGAGCAAAACATTATTTAATAAATGATTAAAATGGAATCAACACATTTTCCTATTACAAATTGGTCAGAAGACGACAGGCCTCGTGAAAAATTAATGCTGAAAGGTAAAAACGTTTTAAGTGACGCTGAATTAATCGCAATTTTAATTGGTTCAGGAAGCCGAAATGAATCGGCAGTTGATTTGAGCAAAAGAATTCTGGCAAGTGTTGATACCCTAAATTCATTAGGTAAAATGTCACTGGCACAGCTTACTAATTTTAAAGGGATTGGAGAAGCAAAAGCTATTGCCATAATTGCAGCTTTAGAATTAGGAAGAAGGCGCAGGGCAGAAGATGCTGTTGAGCTGGTAAAAATAACATCAAGTAAGTTAGTGTTCGAAATGATGCAGCCAATTATTGGTGAGCTTCCACATGAAGAATTTTGGGTGCTTTTTCTGAATAACTCCAATAAAGTAATTTCTAAATCACAACTCAGTAAAGGAGGTATCTCCGGAACCATTGTAGATGTTCGTCTAGTGTTTAAAATGGCATTAGAAAATGGTGCAACTGCCTTGATTTTATGTCATAATCATCCGTCAGGAACATTACAGCCGAGTGAAGCTGATAAACAGATTACAAAAAAATTGAAGTTAGCAGGGGAAAGTCTAGATGTTAAAGTTTTAGATCACTTGATTATTACTGAAACAAAATATTATAGTTTTGCAGATGAAGGAATTTTTTAAAATATGAAAACCCACATTACCGATATTTTTTTTGATTTAGACCATACACTTTGGGATTTTGACAAAAACTCCGAAATGGCTTTTAGCAAAATTTTTAAAGATAAATTTCCGGAAATCTGTTGTAATGATTTTATTGAGAAATACATACCAATAAATCAGGCTTGCTGGAAATTATATCAAAATGATAAAATTTCACATCTTGAATTGCGTTATAACAGATTGAAGTTTTCATTCGATGCTTTAAATATTAGTATTTCGGATGAGGATATCAATCAAATTGCAAATGACTACATTGAGTGTTTAACAGATAACAATCATCTTTTTGAAGGAGCTATTGATGTTTTGGAGTATTTGAAACCAAAATATAAATTGCATATCATCACAAACGGTTTTGCAAATATTCAGGATAAGAAATTAAATAATGCATTACTCTCAGGATATTTCAGTACGATTACAAATTCTGAATCGGCTGGTGTAAAAAAGCCAAATAGTATTATCTTTGATTATGCTGTTAATTTGGCTAAGGCTTCAAAAGAAAATTGCATTATGATTGGTGATTGCCTTGATGCCGATGTTAACGGTGCTTTAAATGCGGGTTTGGACGCTATTTTTTTTAATTGCAAAGAATTGGAAGCTCCAAAAAATATTAAACAGATAAACAATTTATTAGAACTTAAAAAATATTTATAATTATGAAAATTAAATTTTTATTACTAATTCTATTCACTTCTTTTATAGGTTTTTCACAGACTATAAACGACTATAAAGCGGTAATTGTGCCTATTAAATTCGACTTTTCCAAAGGAACAAATCCATACAGATTATCGACGTTGACGAAATCAAACCTAACCAAAGCAGGTTTCGAAGCTTTTTATGAAAATGAACAGCTTCCTGCTGGATTTAGTGAGCGTTGTGAACTTTTATATGTTGATGTAAAAAAAGACAGTGGCTTTTTAGTAAGCAAACTTTACGTAGAATTTAAGGATTGCTTCGGGAAAGTGATTTACACGTCTGAAATTGGTAAAAGTAAAGAAAAAGAATATGATATTGCTTACAGAGAATGTCTTGATATGGCATTTTTGTCTATATACAAACTCAATTATAAATACAATGGTAAAACTGTTGCTTCTGCAGCTAAAGCAGCTCCTGTGGTATCTACAAATGCTTCAGTAACTCAATCTACAGTTGTAACTACCGCAAACACAACTCCTGTTGCGGATATAACCGATCCAAATTTATTGTATGCTCAGCCAACTGAAAACGGTTTTCAGCTTATTGATAAAACGCCAAAAGTAGTAATGAAGCTTCTTAAAACATCCCGACCTGATTCTTTTATAGCAATCAAAGATGGAATTCAGGGAACTTTAAATGCAAAAGACAATCAATGGTTTTTTGAATATTATCAAAATGACAAATTAGTTTCCGAAAAAATTTCGGTCAAATTCTAAATATAAGATTTGGTTTAATAACCATATTTATCCTTCCAACGGTTCTTTAAAAATTCACGATTGCTATTCTCTCTCGAATTGCTTCCCGGATTATAAAGAACCGTTTCTTTTATGGCATCGGGCAGGAATTCCTGATCCGCGAAATTATTTGCATAATCATGCGAGTATTTATAATCTTCCCCATATCCCAGTTCTTTCATCAATTTTGTTGGGGCATTGCGTAAATGTATGGGCACTGGCAAATCACCTGTTTGCTTTACGAGTTGTTGTGCAGATCCAATAGCCATGTATGAAGCATTGCTTTTTGGAGAAGTAGCCAAATAAATAGCACATTGACTTAAAATGATACGGCTTTCCGGATATCCAATAGTTGAAACAGCCTGAAAAGTATTGTTCGCCATAATAAAAGCAGTAGGATTTGCATTTCCGATGTCCTCACTCGATAAAATGAGCATTCTTCTTGCGATAAACTTTACATCTTCACCACCTTCAATCATTCTGGCCAGCCAATACACCGCTCCATTTGGATCACTTCCTCTAATCGATTTTATAAAGGCAGAAACGATGTCATAATGCTGCTCACCAGTTTTATCATATAAAACGGTATTTTGCTGTACCAATTCAAAAACGCGGTCATTTGTAATTATAATTTCTTCATCTGCCGATGCATTCACGACAAGTTCAAAAATATTCAATAATTTTCTTCCATCTCCGCCAGAAAGACGTAATAAAGCTTCTGTTTCTTTAAGAACAATATTTTTAGAGATTAACTCAGTATCCGTTTTCATAGCTCGCTGTAGTAAACTCTCTAAGTCATCTTTACTAAAAGCATTCAATATATAAACCTGACAACGGGACAATAATGCCGGAATGACTTCAAAACTTGGGTTTTCTGTAGTAGCACCAATAAGGGTTATCCACCCTTTTTCGACCGCAGCTAAAAGAGAGTCTTGCTGAGATTTACTAAAACGATGAATCTCATCAATAAAAAGAATAGGGTTTTTGGTTGTAAATAATCCACCACTTAGTTTCGCTTTTTCAATTACATCACGAATGTCTTTCACGCCTGAATTTATTGCACTCAAGATATAAAACGGACGTTTAGATTCCTGTGCAATAATTTGTGCTAAAGTTGTTTTTCCTGTTCCGGGAGGTCCCCAAAATATTAATGAAGGAATGATTCCTTTAGAAATTTGTTGTGTCAGCGATCCGTTTGGTCCAACCAAATGACTTTGACTAATATAATCCTCTAATTTCTGTGGGCGAATACGTTCTGCTAAAGGTGCTTCCATTTTACAAAATTACGAGTTTCAATTTAAATTTAATTTTTTAAGGAGCTAATTCCTGCTGTCCACTATATCTTTTTTGGTAAAAAAAACCAAAAAAGGATGCCGTTCCCATCAGGGCTAAATTGGATGCAAAAATGATATTTCAGTTTAGCTGACAAATTATCAGTAAATTGTATTTGGATAGTTTTTTGATAGTATACAATTTACAAAATATACACGATATGAATGACCATCAGTTTAAATTTTCTAACGCAGTTATTGGACTTCCAGTATTTTTTGTCCTTTTCTTGTGGATTTTGTACTGGTTTCAGATTCGTTATGATTTTGATTTTTACAAAAATGGAATCTACCCAAGGGATTTTTCAGGGCTGCAAGGTGTTTTGTTCAGTCCTTTTATTCATGAAAATCTAAATCACCTCTACAATAATTCAATTCCTTTATTGGTGTTATTAGCAGCTTTGCAATATTTTTATCCAAAACAATCCATTAAAGTTATTATATTCGGAATTCTGTTTTCCGGATTAATTACCTGGATAATCGGCAGGCAAAACTATCATATAGGAGCCAGCGGTCTGATTTATGTTTTGGTAAGTTTTATTTTCTTTAAAGGTATTCAGACCAGATATTACAGGTTAGTAGCACTTTCTTTATCTGTTATATTGCTTTATGGCGGAATGATTTGGTATGTTTTTCCGGAAATTGATAATACCATTTCCTGGGAAGGTCATTTAGCCGGTTTTATAACCGGATTTGCTATGACCTTATTTTATAAAACTCCCGAATATACGAAGCCTGTAGTTTACGATTGGCAGAAAGCAGATTTTAATCCTGAAAATGATCCTTTTATGAAACACTTTGACGACAACGGAAATTTTATCAATACAGAAATTCTTACAGATGAAGGAGAGGATTTTAATCCCTATTTTAATTCAAATTTTTTAGTAAATTATACTATCACAAAAAGTGAATCCCCAATTGAAGATAATTCAATTGATAAAAATTGAGGTATTTAGCTTCTCTGACGAACCGCTTCATATAAAAAAGCACCACAGGCAACAGATACATTCAGTGATCCGATTGTTCCAAACATTGGTAATTTTGCTTTTTCATCAACAATTTTAAGAACAGAAGGATTGATACCTCTGTCTTCAGATCCCATAATTATGGCAACAGGTTCATTTAATGCTATATCGTAAATATTTTGTTCTGTTTTTTCAGTTGCGGCAACAGTTTTAATTCCTGATCCCTGCAAATAAAATATAGCATCTTTAATGTGTTCCACTTTACAAATAGGAACATTAAAAACGGCTCCGGCTGAAGTTTTTACAGTATCACCATTTACAGGAGCAGAACCGGCTTTTTGAACAATAATCCCGTTTACCCCAGTACATTCTGCAGTTCTGATAATGGCACCAAAATTTCTTGCATCAGAGATCTGGTCTAAAATCAAAAATAAAGGTTTTGAACCTGATTCTATAGTAGATTCTACTAAATGCTCCAAATCTATAAAGCCAATTGGTGATATTGTTGCTACAGCTCCCTGATGATTATTTGGAGTTAAGCGGTTTAGCTTCTCTACGGGAACATAGGAGAAATTAATGTTGGCACGTTTCATTACCTTCATTAAATCTTTCATTAGTTCACCTGAAATTTCCTTTTGTATAAATACTTTGTCTACTTCTTTACCTGCTTGTATCGCTTCTATTATGGCTCTTATTCCAAATATTTGATGTTCTTTTTCCATGGCGCAAATATAGGTATAATGTTTATATAAAAAAAAATGAAGATTCGATGCTGAATCTTAAATTTATGGGTTTTTAATTTTTGCTACATAAAAAAACCGTCTAAATTTTTAGACGGTTTTAATTATTTTAATAAGTAAAAGTGTTTTTTACAAATCCCACCATACTTTTGTCAATAATGTAACATAAGGAACCGGGATTCCAGGACCTGCTTGTAAAGAAGCGCGGTTTACATTAATTTCCTTTTGAGGATATGGCAATCTTCTTGGAGTTACTCCGCTTGTACGATTAGTCACTGGTATAGTTAATGCTGGAAATCCTGTTCTTCTCCAGTCAACAAAAGATTCAGCCGGAGCTTGAAACATTGTAATCCATTTTTGTTCCATTATTCTTGCCAAAGTACCATCATATATTACTGCTGGTGTAGCTATATAAGTTGCTGAGCCAGTTACACCTAATGCAGTAAAATCATTTGTGATTGCTTTGTCATAAGCTATTTTTGAATTTACTAAATCATTAGCTCTATGATAAACTTCTGCTTTGATAAATTCTACCTCTGCAGCACTTACAAAAATCACTGGAGAATCTATTGATGCATACGCTGGTCCAACACGGGAAAATAAATTTTCACCTGAATCATCCAAATCCTGACCAGGAAGATTTCCTAAAAATTGACCAGCTAAACCATTTCCATTATTTTTAACAGGCAAAAAGAATTTATCAATTCTTGGGTCATTTAATGATTTCATTTTATCAACTATAGTATTTCCTACTGCCTGATCTTTTCTTCCTGATAAAACATCAAATTGATATATAGGGTTAGCATTTGTTGCTGTGTTTCCAAATGTTACTTTTGCATTGTCTGCAGTTGTACTAATTAATATTGGATTAGTTTGTAAAAATGTTAGTGCTTGAGTAGGATTCTTTTTACTAATATGATTGTATAATCTTAATTTTAAAGAATTGGCGAAAGCTTCCCATTTAACAATATTGCCACCGTATACTAAATCAGCAGCTCCAGGTTTAATACCGATATTTGATTTTAGATTTACAATTGCTTCATCTAATAAAGTAATTAAAGCAGGGTAAATTGTCTCTTGTTTGTCATACGCAGGTGTGATATTACCTGCCCCTTTTAAGCTTTCGCTGTATGGAATGTCTCCAAAAAGATCTGTAGTTATGCTAAAGGTATAAGCCTGAAGAACTTGAGATATACCTAAATATACATTATCCTTGCTAATTCTTGTTTGGTCTTCAACAGCTCTTAAGTCAATTAAGATGTCATAAATGCTACCCCATAATCCATCTGTATCTGCTGATGTTATGTTGTATTGTCCATAATTCATAGGTTGCCCTCTGTGTCCTGAATAATACTGTACTATTGTAGCAGGCATTCTTGTTCCGTCTCCTCCAATAGTATACGCCAAGTTTACTTCTGCTGCTGATAATAATGAAGCTACAGGAACTACTGTTGGATTATTTGGATCATTATTTATATCAAGTTCGTTTTCACAAGATACAAATACTGCAGCTAATGTAATTAAGCCGAAATAAAATATTCGCTTAAAATTATTATTAATATTTTTCATTGTTATTAATTTTAGTTTAGAATTGAACTTTTAGATTGAAACCAAATGTTCTTGTTGTAGGAAACGCAAATCTTGAAACACCCTGCGCATTACCAGTTCCAAATGAACTTGATTCAGGGTCAATATGAGGAATGTCTGACCAAATGAATAAATTACGGCCATATAATCCTAAATCTAAACTACGAATGTATGCATCTTTTAATTTGAAGCTGTATCCAATAGTAACTTCTCTTAGTTTAACCCAATTATTCTCGTATACATATTCTTCATTTGGATATGCACCTGCACCATACCAATTGGCATCACGTTTTACAATTACGTCATTAGGAGTACCAGTTGTAGCATTTACACCCGGGTAAATAAAGTCATCATTACGTGTTAAAGTTTTTTCACTAACACCGTATGTATCCAACAATTCTTCTGTTCCACTATACATGTAACCCCCTTGTCTTGTTTCTAAAAGTGCAGTTAAATAAATATTTTTGAAATTAATTGCTGTGCTTACACCACCAGTCCAGTCTGCTTCAGTGTGTCCAAGTACTTCTCCATCAAGAACTAATGGGAAACCATCGTCATCAACTAAAACATTTCCGTTTGCATCTCTGTCGTAAGCAGTTCCAATTATTGTTCCTAATCTCTCTCCTTTTACTGCATATATTGCAGGATTTCCATCAAAACCACCCAAGTAAACTCTGTCTACGCCAGGGTAAGTTTCGTCAACATTCGATCTGATTCTTGTGAAGTTGAAAGTTACATCCCATTTAAAATCTTTTGTTTGAATAGGTGTTGTTCTCAACATAAGTTCAATACCATTAGAAGTTGTTTTTCCACTATTGATAATTGTAGCATTTGCTCCGGTAGCAGGAGAAATATCTAATGGAATAATACCATCAGTATTTATATTTCTGTAGTATGAAGCATCAAAACCAATTCTGTCTTTAAATAATTTTAATTCAAGACCAACTTCATATTCTGTTGTGAATTCTGGTTTTAAACTTCCGTTGCTTATTGTGTTTTGGATAGTATAACCAGCTAAATTATTAAATGGAAATTCAACTCCATCAGTAAAACCATCAGAAAATATTGCTTTTCTATAAGCAGGTTGTGTTAGATAAGGATCTGCATCTCTACCTGTTTTAGAGGCACCTAATCTTAACTTTCCATAAGTAAGAACGTCTGACTGTATTTTGAAAGCGTCTGTAAATATTACAGATGCACTTACTCCAGGATAAAAGAAGCTTCTATTGTCTTTTGGCAATGTAGAGCTCCATTCATTTCTTCCAACTATGTTTAAGAAAAGGTAGTTATCATAACTAAGGGATAAATCTCCAAATACACCAAATAAGGTTCTTCTACTGTTATAAAGGTATGCAGGACTGAATGTTTTGATGTTATTAGTGTTAATAATTCCAGGTAAAATTAATTCTGTTCCAATTACCTGAGACTGTTGAAATGTTCTGTTATTGTAATCCTGACCAGCAGTTAATGTTGTCTTGAATTTTTCAGTAATATCTTTATTGAAAGTAGCAATCAATGTAGAAGTCGTTTCTTTACGCGCAATATTATCGTAAGTTAAGTTTCCTAAAGGATTTCCGCCAGTGTTGATGTCTTTAAAAAGTGTTCTTTCATCAGATAAAAAATCATTACCAAGACGGTATGATAATTTCAAATCTTTAGTAACATCAAAGGCAAAGTTTAAACCGGTAATATATCTTTGGCTATCAGTACGTGCTGAGTTTTTGTAAGCACTCCAGTATGGGTTATCAAATGCTCCACCTCTAAAGTTAATTTGAGTTCCATTTGGTCTTTGGTAACCGTATCCTTTTAAGTCCCATGAAACAGGAACGTGAGATAATGCAAAGATTGGATTTCCTCCATCTTGTCCTGCATATGAAAGATCACCTTCTGATGCATTATAACTTAAGTTTACACCTGCTGAAAATTTACTGCTAAATTTATAGTTTGTGTTAAAACGGCCATTAAATTTTTGATAACCCTGGTTTGGTACAATAGACGTTTGTTTTGATTGTCCAATTGATACAAACATATCATAATCCTCTTTAGAATTTGAAAGTGATACGTTATTATTATATGTGATACCAGTTTGTAAGAAATCCTTTCTTGGGTCAAATACTTTTAATTGGATTTGTTGTGGACCTAATCCTTTAGCAGCTCCAGCTGCAGCACTTGTTACAGTTTGCCCGGTAATTTTTGGACCATATGATCTTGATCCTCCTTCTGAATATACGCCATTTGCTCCTTGCGCATATTCAGTTTGATAGTCTGGTAACACTAAAGCATCATCCACTCCTATTGAACTTGTAAATTCAATTACAGGTTTTCCTGCTTTGTTAGATCCTGTTTTTGTCGTAATTAAAACAACTCCATTAGAACCGCGATTTCCATATAAAACTGCTCCAGCAGCGCCTTTTAATACTGAAATGCTTGCAATGTCATTTGGGTTGATGTCAGAAGCTCTGTTAGGGCTATTGAAACCTGTAACAGTGTTTCCATTTCCATCATTAGAATTACTTATTGGTATTCCGTCAATAACATATAGAGGTTCGTTATTTCCAGTTAATGATTTATTTCCTCCTCTGATTACTAATCTGCTCGCTTGTCCTGGTGCTCCACCTGATGCAGTTACCTGCAATCCTGATACTTTTCCGCTAAGAGCACTTACAAGGTTCTGATTGTTTCCTCTATTAACATCATCTCCGGATACTTTTGTTGTGGCATAACCTACTGCTTTTTCAGATTTTTTAATTCCCAAAGCTGTTACTACTACACTTTCAAGTTCAACTGAATCATCTCCTAATTTTACATTTAAAGAAGATGAGCTAGCTGAAATTTCCTGGGTTTTCATCCCAATGTAGCTAAATACCAATACTTGGCTTGTTGCTGCTTTGATAGAAAATTTTCCATCAAAATCTGTTTGCGTTCCTGTTTTAGTTCCTTTAACTAATACACTCACACCTGGTAATGGCATTCCTGAATTGTCGGAAACTGACCCAGAAACAACTCTTTCTTGCGCAAAAGTAAGTTGCGCGACTAGTACTAATAATAGCACTAAGAATCCATTGAACTTTAGTTTCATTTTTAAATATTTTGAATTAGTATCGCAAAACTCTTAATAATTTGTTAACTATCCTAATATATGCTATACTTTTTTTAGTTAAATTATGAATTTACAATAGGATATTGTTTTTTTAATGTTAAATTTCATATCCCAATTTCATATTCGTAATTTATTTGTTTAAATGTGATAATAATGGAATATATTATATTTAGTTTCAATGTTAAATTTTCTTACTTATTGTTTGGCGGGTTACATTTTTATAACTTTTAAACAGAAAAACCACCTGTTTAGGTGGTTTTTAATGTTGCTATATTTTAATTATTTATCCCAAAATATCTTTGTAGTTAATTTATCACCGCCAATTGATGTTGAAGCGGCGTTATAATTTGTTGCATTCAAGGTTTGTTCTCTAATAGGATATGCCATTCTCGATGGGACTTGACCTGCAGCAGCAGCATCTGCATTTGCTGGTGGTGCAAGAACAGGGAAGTTTAATCTTCTTGTAGATGTCCATCCTTCAAAGCCTCTATTGAATAATGCATACCATGCTTGTTCTCCTACTTTTTGTTCCCATGTTCCTGTTGCAGTTGCATAAGCTACTGTAGGTTGAAGTAAATAAGCGTCTGCTTCTTCTGATGAAATACCCCAATCCGCCATAGATGCTCTAATTGCAGCTTCGTAATGTGTGGCTATATCACCGCTTACAGCAATTCCTCTTCCGGCAGCTTCGGCACGTAAAAATTCTACTTCTGCATAGTCTAATAAAGTACCGCTAAAGTCTGGAGCTTTTATTTTGTCGCTTGCATGTGTAAATCTAGATTGGCTATTTTTAGATCCAACTATTCCTCCTTTGTAGCCTGTAATTGTAACTAAGTCACCATCTGCATTAGTATCCTTATAAGTTGGTCTGAAATAGGCAGTTTTTCTTGGATCATTTAGAGTAACTAAAGCATCAACAAATGGTTTAGCAACAACAAAATCATTTCTTCCTGAGAATACCATGTCTACATAAAGCGGATTGGTATTAGGTAGATTTACCATGTATGGTAATTTAGCATTGTCAGCATTAGATGTAAATGCACCTGTAGATCCAGATATGATTGCAGCATCAGCAATTGCAGATTCTAAACCAGAAGCTTTGAGGTTTACTCCTAATTTTAATTTAATACTATTTGCAAATTTAATCCATGCATCTAAATCATCTTTATAGATAACATCAGCATCTCCAAATGCAGATTTTGAAACATCTATGTTAGTGATGTCATTATTTAAACGAACAAGCAGGTCTTTATAAATATCTACAGCTTTATCATATTTAGGAAGGTAATTTCCTGATCCTTTCAACGCTTCAGAATAAGGGATATCGCCATATGTATCTACTAATATTTGATAAGTATATACAGATAAAATATCAATAAGGATCAATTGGTTTTTTTTGATAATGGTTTTTTGTGCAAATTCAGGATCTGTAGAAATGATTACCTCTTTGTCTATGAAATCTTTTGCTTGAGCCAGTTCGGCTAAACTTCCAGCGTACAGTCTGTCCCAGTGATTGTCAGAAATTTTACGAGTTACCCAGTTATATGTAGATTCATCCAGATAAGTAGTCTCTGTCCATTGTTGGTTAACTAATCTAAATATGTTCTTGTTTACATTGGTATTAACAAGTTGTTCTGTTAAGCTTTTTTCCGCATTAGTGAATAATGTGCTTGCGGGTACTACAGAAGGGTTTTTTACATCTATATTTAAGTCTGTTAGGCTATTATCATCACATGAAACTGTGAGAATCATAATTCCTAAAGCATATATTATTTTTTTCATTTTTACTGTATTAAAATTTGAATGTTAAGTTAAATCCAATATCTCTGGTTGTTGGTAATGATCCAACTGAATAACCTCTAGAGCTATTTCCTGAAGATAATCCGCTTTCTGGATCTGCATAAGGTAGATTTTTACTGATTATCCATAGATTCGATCCTACAAGACTTGCTGAAGCAGAGCTTAAAAATGTATTGTCGAACATGTTTTTAGGGAAGTTGTAAGTAATAGATACTTCTCTTAATTTTACGAAAGAGGCATCATAAATAAATGTTTTGTTTGGGGCAGCTTGATAACCTAAGCTATTTGCGATTGATCCTCCTTTTGTTTTTACGGTGTTAGGAGTTCCGTTTGGCGCTACTCCAATGTTTAATGTTCCATTTTCTCTAATGTCGCCTACAGCAGTTTCTTTATATAGTCCTGATGCAAGACCATAATACATATCTAAAGAATAAATGTCTCCACCTTTTTGAGTGTCAATTAAAAAACCAAAAGTTAAATTTTTATAACTAAATTTATTTCTAACACCACCAATCCAATCTGGAGTTATGTTCCCAATTGTATTGCTTGAGTTTGTTGATATTAAATACTTTCCTGTAGCTTGATCTATTGTTGGCTGTCCATTTGTGTATATGTAATCAGTTCCTTTTAATGCTCCATAAGCTTCTCCAGGGGCTGCGTTAACTGTAACTCCTCCTTGGAAAGATCCTAATTGAAGGTTGTCTAAGCCGTTTGGTAAAGAGATAACCTTACTTTTGTTATTAGACCAGTTTACAATAATTTCCCAGCTAAAATCTTTTGTTTTAATTGGAGTTCCGCTTAATTGTATCTCTAAACCTGTGTTTTCTATATTTCCACCGTTAACTAATCCGGCAGTGTAGCCAGAAGCAGAAGAAACTGCTGCTGAAACGATTTGATCTACTGAATTTGTTTTGTAGTAAGTAATGTCAAATCCTAATCTTCTGTCTAATAAACTTGTTTCTAATCCAACTTCGAAAGATTTTGTTCTTTCAGGTTTAAGATTGGGATCTTTGTTGATACTACGGAATGGGAGTAGTAATGAGTTTGTGTAAAGAGGTTGTCCCTGAAAGTTTGAAACTCTTGTGTAAGTATTGTTTAGTTGTAATGCATCTGCATCATTTCCAACTTCAGCATAATTCACTCTGAATTTTCCAAGGTTCAACCAGTTTGCTTTTACTAGATTTGAGAATAAAAATGATCCTGAAACCGCTGGATAAACATATGAATTATTATCGTCTGGTAATGTAGATGAAATATCTCTTCTTATAGAAGCATCTAAGAAATAGGTGTCTAAAAATCCTATTGATCCTTGCGCATAAATACCATTAACACCCGAAGAAATTTTTGCTTCTTTTGGGAACGGTAAGTCTAAACGAGAATTTGATAATGCGTATATTCCGGGAACAACTAAACCACCAACTGTTGATGCTAGTACATTTTCTCTGTCATTTCTTCTTACGTTTGTTCCTATAACTCCATTAACGCTTATATCTTCGCCAAATTTTTTATTAAAATTTAACATAAAATCATAATTAATCTCTTGAAAATTTATGTCATTTCTTTGGTAGCCCGATGATTCGTCAACTGGCGAAAGACCAAATCCTGAAGCGATAGATCCAATTGCTCTTCTTTCTTCTTGAAGTTGTTTGTAAGTATCTAATGAAACTCTTCCTAAGGCACTTAACCATGGAGTGATTTCATAGTTCAGAGATGCATAGCTAAACAAGCGTGTTCTGTCATCGGATGAGTAATTTTGATAACGAGTAAAATAAGGATTATCCCAATAAGCAGGTACTAAACCTGATGGATCAGTAGGATCAGTCCAGTTCCATGTAACGTTTTGACCACCTGATGCAAAATAAACATCTTTTAGGGCTTTAACATCTGTATTTGTTTGCCACCATTGTCTAAAATTACTCATGATGTTGTCATTGTATCCAGTTGAGTTTCTACCCACTGTGCTTTGTAGTGTAACAGAAGCGTATGCGTTAGCAGTAAGTTTGTCAGTTACTTTTTGACTGAATCTTGCGCTTATTTGGTTTTTCTTCAGTTCACTATTTGGTAAAATACCAGTTTGGTTTGTGTTCACATACGTTAACGATAAGCTTGATCTTTCTGTAGACTTTTCTAAAGATATGCTGTTAACAAATGTGTGAGCATCATTGAAGAATTCTGAAGGACCATTTTTTGCAGCTGCCCACGGAGTAGCTTTGCCGTAATTTGGCGAAAATGGTGTAAAAGCGTCCCATTGGTAAACTGGTTGGTTGTCAAATGCATCTCCATCTGATGCGTCATTTGATGTGTCTACTGTGTCAGGTGTTCCTGTTCCTAAAAAAGATGATCCAAAACCATAACCAGATCCGTATTTGTTTTGGTATTCAGGAAAAGTTTTTTTGTCAATACTTCCATTGGTGAATCCGCTTGAAAAAGAGAATCCTATTTTGTTATCGTTTGATTTTCCTTTTTTAGTTGTTACCATTACAACACCATTGGCAGCTCTTGAACCGTAAAGTGCTGTTGCAGCAGCGCCTTTAAGAATGTTAATGCTTTCGATGTCTTCCTGGTTGATGTCGGATGCGTTATTTCCGTAATCGTAACCTCCGCCACCAACTTGTTGAGAAGATGCATTTGAATTCGAGTTATCAATTGGTACCCCATCAATTACCCAAAGAGCTTGATTATTTCCTGTAAGAGACTTGTTTCCTCTTATTACTACATTTGTAGATCCACCAAAGTTGTTATTTCTTTGAACTTCCACACCTGCAGCTTTACCAGATAAAAGATTAGCAACGTTAGCATTTCCTGCTCCTCCATTGATGTCTTTTCCGGCAATTTGTTGAGAAGCATATCCTAAAGATTTTTTTTCTCTTTTAATACCCATGGCAGTTGTTACTACAACTCCTTCAAGTTGTTGTGCGTCTCCTGATAATTTTGTGTTAACTTGTGATGAGCTAGCTGGGATTTCTTGCGATTTCATTCCAATGTAGCTAAATACTAAAACTTGACTAGGTGTTGCTTTGATGGAATATTTACCATCAAAATCAGTTTGTGAGCCATTTTTTGTGCCTTTAACTAATATACTCACACCAGGTAGGGGCATGCCTTCGTCATCGGTAACAATTCCCGAGACCATTCGTTCTTGCGCAAATGTAAGTTGCGCGATTAGTACTAATAGTAGTACTAAAAATCCATTAAACTTTAGTTTCATATTAACAATTATTTTGAATTAGTATTGCTAATCTCATAATAATTTGTTAATGATGCAACTTTTTTTTAGCAATTTTTTATAAAAAATCAAAATTTAACATTGTAACAAATTGTTAATATACTGTTATGAAATTTTATTTCCTCATTTTGAGTGTCTCCATTAGCGATTTGTATTTTTAAAAGACCATTATTTGTTAGTAGTCCTAATCCGATACCAAAAGATAGTAAATTTCTTATTTTTATAGAATTAAGAGCAGTTGATTTATCTTGGTATATTCCGTAATCAAGAATAGTGTGTAGGTATAAATTTGAAGTGGTCAGGTATCTGTACTCGGTAATAAGTAAATTGTAGTGGTTTGCTTGTAAACTGTTTTCTTGAAAACCTCTTATGGAATTAAGGCCGCCAAACCGAGACAATTCGTTTGATATGTAATTGTTGCTTTTCAAAAAATAATTTTGCGAATTAAATAAAATAAAATTCTTGTTGTTTAATTCAAAATTATAAGATAAATTTAAAATTGTAAAAAATTGCTGGCTTGAATCCACTGTTTCGAGACTTTTGTTGGTATTCCTTTTTCCGTAGCCCAATGTGCAATTTAGTAGTATTTTTTTAGGAAATAAATTGCTGTTTTCTGGCTTTTTGTATTCATAAGTTGAGGTCATGTAGGAGTTCTTAAAATCACTAATTGTTAAGTTGTTGGTGTTTTGGATGTCACTTGATTCTGTAGATTGATATCCTAAATATATTTTCGAATTATAATTAATATAGTAGCCTAAGTCAATTGCTGTTTTAGAGTTTTGAAATGTACTGTCTTGTTTAAAAATATTTAATTGAGCTTTTATTCCCAATGAAGATTTGAATATGTATGGAATTTCTATTTTTGCATTAAAAGTTGTTTGTTTGTTGCCGTCACTTTTCCAATACAATGAAAATTGTTCTCCAGCTTTAAGAGTGTTAATTAGTGTTATGTCTAAATATCCATTAAGATTTATTTTTTTGTTTTGATCATTTGTAAATCCAATGTAGCCATCGAACGTGTTTGCTTTTTTTTTATCCAGATAGGTGTATATTTTTGTTGAATCTTTGGTAAACAATATTTCTGGATATTTTGTCTGTGTGATAAATTCATAATTGTTCAGATCAGTATATAGTTCTTTAACCGTCTCCTGATTAAAAACTCTGTTTGTGTATTTTTTATTCAGTTGTTTTAAATGTCCTTTGGGAAAATTATCCTTACGATTGGCATTTGTATAATTTATAATAACGGAATTTATATTGCGTTTTTTTTCGGTATTAAAATTTAAACTGGCATAAATTATTGAATTCTTTCTCTGAATGTTTTCAAGTTTTATCTTAGTAAGTGCAAATCCTGATTTTTCAGCTTTAATTATTATTCGGTTTAAATAGCTTTCCGTTTGTTCATACGGAATTTTTAAGGTGTCGTTTTTTATTTCTGACGGATCCAAAAAAGCATTATTTATACCTATATATATATGCATATATTTTGTTCTTTCTTTTAGGTTGATTATGGCTAGATAAGTGCTATCGTTTATTCTTTTGTTTTCTAATAAGTTATTGTCTAAATATCCCTTTTTGGAAAGTTTTACTGATGAATTATATATCTCTTCAAATAAGGATTTTAAGTTTGGATGTTTTGTTAAGTAGTTTAATGAATCAATTATTTTAGTTTCCGTTATATTAGTTCCTCCTATTTTTAAATAAAAATTTTGGGCATACGTGTTTAGGGCAACACTAAGAAATAATATGTATAGGGTTGGTTTCAAATGTAAATAGTTGATTTATTAAATATATTGCAAATATCTATTATTTGTTTGTAAAACTTTAAGCTTAAATAATGTTATTGAAAATTAATAGTTTAACGTTTGTATAGTGAAAAATATTTTATACATTTGCAACCCCGTAAAAAGCGGGAATTTAATATACATAATAAATTTTTAGTATTAATTATGCCAACAATTCAACAATTAGTAAGAACAGGAAGAACTCAGATCACTAAGAAGAGTAAATCGGTTGCTTTAGATTCTTGTCCTCAAAGAAGAGGGGTTTGTACGCGTGTTTACACTACTACACCAAAAAAACCAAACTCTGCAATGCGTAAAGTTGCGCGTGTACGTTTGACAAATGGTAATGAGGTGAATGCTTACATCCCTGGAGAAGGACATAATCTGCAAGAGCACTCGATAGTATTAGTGCGAGGTGGAAGGGTAAAAGATTTACCAGGTGTTAGATATCATATCGTTCGTGGAGC
>NZ_JBDTTP010000009.1:0-87076 GCF_039930565.1 Flavobacterium sp.
ACAGCCAGGTTTGGATGAGCCATAGCGATAGTATCAAGGCTTTACCAACAAATGCGGTAAAATTAGCAAGCACACATGATGTAGAATTTGCGGCTTACAAAATTGAAGGTGAAACTACTTATGCTATTCAATATCATCCGGAGGTTTTCCATTCTACAGATGGATCAAAAATGCTAGAAAACTTTTTAGTTAATATTGCTGAAGTTCCTCAAAACTTTACACCTAACGCTTTCGTAGAAGAAATGGTGGGAGAATTAAAAGAGAAATTAGGAAACGACAAAGTAGTTTTAGGATTATCCGGAGGAGTTGATTCTACTGTAGCAGCAGTTTTATTGCATCAGGCAATTGGTAAAAACCTATACTGTATTTTTGTAAATAACGGTTTACTTCGTAAAAACGAATTCCAAAATGTATTAGATCAATACAAAGGAATGGGCCTTAACGTAAAAGGAGTAGATGCAGGAGATCGCTTTCTGGGCGAATTGGCCGGCATCAGTGATCCGGAAACGAAACGAAAAACAATTGGCCGTGTCTTTATCGAAGTTTTTGATGATGAATCACATTTGATCGAAGAAGTAAAATGGCTGGCACAGGGAACTATTTATCCTGATGTTATCGAATCGGTTTCTGTAAAAGGACCATCGGCAACTATTAAATCGCACCACAATGTTGGTGGATTGCCGGATTATATGAAATTAAAAATTGTAGAACCACTTAGAATGCTTTTTAAAGATGAAGTAAGAAGAGTTGGTGCTACTTTAGGAATAGATCCTGAACTATTAGGAAGACATCCGTTTCCTGGACCAGGGTTATCCATCAGGATTTTAGGGGATATTACTCCGGAGAAAGTTCAGATTTTGCAAGATGTTGATGCTGTTTTTATCGATGGATTAAAATCTTGGGGATTGTACGACAAAGTTTGGCAGGCTGGAGCTATTTTACTTCCGGTTAATAGTGTAGGAGTAATGGGCGATGAGCGAACTTATGAAAAAGTAGTGGCGCTTAGAGCGGTTGAATCTACAGACGGAATGACAGCTGACTGGGTTCATTTACCTTATGACTTCCTGATGAAAGTTTCAAATGATATTATTAATAAGGTAAGAGGCGTGAATCGCGTTGTTTACGATATAAGTTCAAAACCACCTGCAACAATTGAGTGGGAATAGTACTGTTTTTCAAATTAAGGCGTTACATTTGTAACGCCTTAATTTTTAAACCTACTATTTATGAGAGAACTTTTAACGATTTCTCTTGTGTTTATTTTGTTTTTTAACAAAATAGCTGCGCAAGATTTAGTTATTGAACACAAAATTCAGAAAGGGGAAACCGCGTATTTTATCGCACAAAAATATAAGGTTTCAGTGGATGAAATTTATAAACTCAATCCCGAATCACAAAACGGAATCAAAGACAATCAAATTATTAAGATTCCGGTTCACGCTGCAGAAAAAACAAATCAAGGCCAAATTACTCATGTTGTTGGAGAAAAAGAAACCCTTTTTGGTTTATCAAAACAATACGGTATTTCTGTAGAAATGATTCAAAATTCAAATCCAATTCTTGCCAATGGACTTCAAGCTGGTCAGGAATTAATAATTCTGCAAAACAATTCAAATCCTTCAAAACCTGCAGCGATAGCTTCTTCAAAAGGATCACATCTAGTGGTTGCCAAGGAATCATTGTTCAGCATTGCCAGACAATACAATGTATCGGTACAGGATTTAGAAAACCTTAATAAAGATTTACTTCAAAACGGATTGCAAATTGGTCAGACCATTGCCATTCCAAACAAAAGAAAAACACTCGATGGAAGAGTTCGTGTAATTAATCAGGAAACCATTTTCCATTTGGTAGAAGCTAAAGAAACCAAATTTTCAATTGCAAAAGAGCATGGTATTTCTATAGATCAGTTAGAATCTCAAAACCCTGAAATTGTTAATGGATTGGTTGTCGGTAATAAACTGGCCATCAATACAAAAGAAATTAAACCAATCAACGAGACTGAAGAATTGATGTTGGCTTTAGCCGAAAAGCAGGTCGTTCTTGAAAAAGGAAAAGCCAAAACAGTTGAAATTGATGATTTAAAAGACAGATTGATTGTTCAGAAGGAAATGAATCAGAAGATTATAAAAATCAATGATTTGAAACTGAATCTGAATGATATGAACGGTTCTAAAGACAATTCAGTTGAAAAATTGCGTTTGGTTTTAGAAGCCAATAAAAATGTACAGGATATTTTAATGTCAAAACTGGATTCATTGGTCAATACGATGAATAATGATTTAGTTGAATTAAAAAGAATGGACGTTTTGAATGTGGATGAATCAAAACGATTAGAGAAACAATCCTATGTAAGTATTGGAAAAACGAATGAATTATCTTCTCAACTCAAAAAAGAACTGGCTGAAAACCGAAAAGCATACGCTGGTTTGATGAATAAGGTAGAAAGAATTGCTGTTGAAGAAAATCAGGAATACAAGAAAAAAATCCGCGAAGGCGAAAAAAATAATAAAGTCACCTCATTGCAACAGCGTCTTTCGTTGGAAGAAATAAAAAGATATAAAATTGAGCAGGAAAAAGGAGATGTGCAAAATCAATTACTAATTTCTAAAATTGATTCTTTGGATACTCAAAAAACAATCGAAGTAAAACGTCACATTAGCAAAGCTTCTTATTATAGTATGGAGGCTAGGAAGTTTGATGATAAAGTGGCTTTGATTAAATTGAAAAAATATCAGGATGAAGCGATTAAAAATCAGAATAAAGAAAATCCGGCTGTAGTTTCTAAATCAGTTTCATTAGAAGAAATGAATCAGGAACTCAAAGAAAATCCTCTTAAAAATGAGAAGAATATTAAGATTGAAGTTTTTGAAAATCTTAAAGAAGTTTCTAATGGCTATTATCTGGTTTTAGGCATTTTTACAGATGCAATACCAAGAGATAAATTAATTATGAAGCTTATTGATTCAGGTGATTTTAACGCCAGCTTCTTCTTTAATATAAACAGTCTTTCTTATTATGTATACTCAGATAAATACAATAATATGGAAGAAGCATTATATCAATGCAAGAAAAAGGAAGAAAATGAGTTATATAAAAATGTTATTATTGCTAAGTCAGAAATTGATCTAAGGGAATAATTAGTAAAGAATTAACTAGTGGTCTGATTTTTGTTTTAAGCAGAAATTAGTATCTTGTCCGCATTAAGAATTAATTGTTTTAACATCTATTTATGAAATATTTTTTCACCCTATATTCTCTTGTTTTTTTTATTACCTGTTCTGCTTTTTCACAAGAGAAAGTAATTAAATACAGTGTTTCAAACGGAGAAACTATAAGTCAGATTGCTGAAAAATTTAAGGTTACACCTTATGATATTTACCAGTTAAATCCAGATGCCAGAACTTCATTAAAACCTAATACTGTTTTATTAATACCTAATACAAGTGGTAAGAATGTTGCAGTTAAAAAAGAAATTACAGCTAATAAAAAAGCAATACCTCAAAAAGTAAAAATTCATGAAGTTCAGCCAAAAGAAACACTTTTTGGTATTGAAAAGAAATATGGAGTTACTGATGAAGCCTTAAAAGCTGCAAATCCTTTTTTAATAACTGACGGTTTGCAAATTGGCCAGACATTAACTATTCCCTCAAATGGAACTGTTATAAAAACAAATATTGCCAAAACAGCAAGTCAGGAAAAATATGTATTTCATGATGTTTTGGCAAAAGAGACCAAATATTCAATTGCAAAAAAATATAAAACTACTATTGAAGATTTAGAAAAGCGTAATCCTGAAATTGTTGCCAATCTTCCTGTTGGATATAGATTAACTATAAAAGGAAATGCTCCTAGATCAGAAGTTCCAACTTCAGTTGCAGTAAATGATTCTAAACCAATTGAAGCTAAAAAACCGGTAGAAACTCCTAAAAAAGTTACTACTTATATGGAGTATCAGGTAAAACCAAAAGAAACTTTTTACAGTTTATCAAAAACCTTTCACACCTCCCAGGAAGAATTAACGGAGCTAAATCCAGCACTTTCTGAAGGAGTAAAAGAAGGTATGGTTTTAAAAGTTCCTTCAGGTTATGTTGCAGCTGTTCCAATTATTGCACAACAGCAACCAGCTGAAAAAACTTTGGATAAACCTATAGAGAAACCAGAAGAAAAAGCCTTAGATAAGCCTGCTTCTGGTGGAATAAAAATCATTGAAACTGTTAAGTCTGATGAAGCTGATCCGGAAGTAGTCGCCTTAACTAAAAAGAGAGGCGAAAATGACCGCAAAAAATTAGTTTTATTGTTGCCTTTTAATTTGTCTAAAATTCAAAATGATACATCAGACTCTGCTAATCAGATAAAAAATGATAAATTTCTGAATATGACTCTTGATTTTTATTCAGGTGCTTTAATGGCAATTGATTCGGCTAAGGCCTTAAAATTACCAATTGATATATCTATTTATGATTCTGAGGAAACCAAAAGTACTTCTAATGTTTCCAGTTTAATTTCCCAGAATAAACTACAGGATGCTAATGCTGTTATTGGGCCTTTTTACCAAACTAACGCTGAAACAACTGCTAATTCTTTACGCTTATATAATGTGCCGGTAATTTCACCCTTATCAAAAGATTCCGCTAATCCAATCGAAAATTTATATCAGTCAATACCAACAAATGATGTTGTTCGTAATTCGATTTTTGATTATATGCGTTCTAAAAACGGAAATATCGTCGCTGTTGTAGATAAGAAAAAAGAATCAGTAATCAGTTATATCAAACAAAATCAAAAGGGCGTCATTCTTGCTTCATTGACACAAACCGGAGGTTTGGATGTAGCCAATTTAAAAAGTTTATTACTGCCAAACAAAATGAATTATGTAGTAATGGAAACTGCCAATACAGCTATGGTTAAATCCACTATAAAAGCTCTAATTGAAGCTCAGAGAAGCTGTCAGGTACAATTGGTGATTTTAGAACCCAACAGCACTTTGGATACTGATGAAATTTATTTTGAAAACCTGGTAAAACTAAAATTAATGTATCCATCTGTTTCACGTGAGAGTGATGAACCTGCAGTGTTGATTTTTGAAAAAGAATACAGATTAAAAAATAAAGTAAATCCAAATACTTATGCAACCCGTGGATTTGATGTGACTTTTGATACAATGATGCGCTTAGTTCAGGGCAAAACCTACCAGGAAACTGCGGATTTGATTACGACCGAGCAGGTTGATAATAAATTTCAATATTATAAAAAGGAAGATGGAGGACACGCTAATAAGGGTGTTTATATTTTATATTACGATTCTGACTTAACTTTAAAAGTAGCAAATTAATGACATCCAAAGTAACTTATTTAGGCGATTTAAGAACAAAATCCGTACATATACACTCGGGGAGCGAAATTATTTCAGATGCACCATTGGATAATAACGGAAAAGGAGAAGCATTTTCTCCAACAGATACAGTAGCAAATGCTCTGGCAAGCTGCATGTTTACCATTATGGGAATTAAAGCACGTGACTTAAACGTAAATTTGGTTGATTCGACAGCTGAAGTAAAAAAAATCATGAATGCAGAACCACGAAGAATTGGCGCAATTGAAATTGTTTTTGAACTGAAAAGTGATGCCGATGAAAAAAGCAGAACAATTTTAGAACGTGCTGCAATGACTTGTCCGGTTTTTTTGAGTTTGAACTCTGAAATCGAAAAGAGGATTACTTTTAACTGGAAATAAAAGATATTAAAATAAATAAAGAAGCAGGAAAAAAGAGTTTGTACAATCTTTTTTCTTGCTTCTCTTTTTTAAAATGGAACAAGACAAAAAACAACTTATAAAACTAGCCCATACCAAAATGCCTTTCGGTAAATATGAAGGCTGGTTTCTTATTGATATTCCTGAATATTACATTGTCTGGTATCACAATAAAGGATTTCCAAAAGGAGAATTAGGGCAGCAATTAGCATTGATTTATGAGCTAAAATTAAACGGTCTGGAAGAATTAATCCGAAATATTAAAAAGCAATTTCCAAAGCCATAACAGATAGATAATTTAAAATTTAGTCCTGTTATAAAATAAAAATTATGGATTACGGAAACAGGTAATCATTCTAATTAAAAATTTGCAAATTATCTCATTCCTTAATTGAGAAATTATCTAATTAAATTTGTACTTTTGCCAAGTTTTTTACACAACTACAATACAAACAACAACAGAATGAATCAAACAAAATATATTTTTGTTACAGGCGGTGTGACTTCTTCATTAGGAAAAGGAATTATCGCGGCATCTTTAGCAAAATTGTTACAAGGAAGAGGCTACCGTACAACCATTCAAAAATTTGACCCTTACATAAACGTGGATCCGGGTACATTGAATCCGTATGAGCATGGAGAATGTTATGTAACAGATGATGGTGCAGAAACGGATTTGGATTTAGGTCACTACGAGCGTTTTTTGAACGTTCCTACTTCTCAGGCTAATAATGTTACTACAGGAAGGGTTTATCTTTCGGTTATTGAAAAAGAACGAAGAGGAGAATTCCTTGGAAAAACGGTTCAGGTTGTTCCTCATATTACAAACGAAATCAAGGACAGAATGCAATTACTGGGAAAATCCGGTGATTATGATATTGTCATTACTGAAATTGGAGGAACAGTTGGTGATATTGAATCACTTCCTTACATTGAGTCTGTTCGTCAGTTGGTTTGGGAATTGGGTGAAAATAACGGAATTGTTATTCATTTAACTTTAGTTCCCTATTTGGCTGCTGCAGGGGAGTTAAAAACAAAACCTACTCAGCACTCTGTAAAAACGTTGATGGAAAGCGGTATCAAAGCAGATATTTTAGTTTGTAGAACAGAGCATGAATTGTCTCCGGAACTACGCAACAAATTAGCTTTGTTTTGTAATGTAAAAAGAGAAGCAGTAATTCAGTCTATTGATGCTTCAACAATATACGAAGTTCCAAATTTAATGCTTGAGGAAGGATTAGATGTTGTGGCTTTGAAAAAATTGGATTTACCTAAAAAAGCAGCTCCGGATTTAAAAACATGGAATACTTTTTTACGCAGGTTAAAAAATCCCAAACACACCGTCAATATTGGTTTGATTGGTAAATATGTAGAAATGCAGGATTGCTACAAATCTATCTTAGAGGCGTTCATTCATGCAGGTGCTTCAAATGAAACTAAAGTAAATGTAATCTCAATTCACTCAGAACACATTACTACAGAGAATGTGGAGGAAAAATTAAGACCTCTTGACGGAGTTTTAGTTGCCCCTGGATTTGGTGAAAGAGGTATCGAAGGAAAAATCGAGGCCGTTCGTTTTGCACGTGAAAATAATATCCCGTTTTTCGGAATTTGTTTAGGAATGCAAATGTCAATAATTGAATATTCCAGAAATATTTTAGGTTATTCTGAGGCAAATTCTACAGAGATGAATGAAAAAACAAAACATCCGGTCGTGAATTTGATGGAAGAGCAAAAAACAATTACCGATAAAGGCGGAACAATGCGTCTTGGAGCCTGGAAATGTGATATTAAGCCAAATACTTTAGCGTATAAAATTTACGGAGAAAAAACAATATCAGAGCGTCACCGTCACCGTTATGAGTACAATAATAAGTATAAAGACGAATTGCAGAAAGCTGGGTTAATTGCATCAGGAGTTAATCCTGACACAGGTCTAGTTGAAATTATAGAGTTAGAAAATCATCCATTTTTCATTGGTGTTCAATACCATCCTGAATACAAAAGTACGGTTGCTAATCCCCACCCAATTTTTGTAAACTTTGTGGCAGCTGCGGTTAATGCACATAAAAAAAATAATAATTAATATTTTAACGATGTAACTTTTTAGTTAAACTCGTAACTAATACTATAACGAATAACTTTTTAAACTATAATGGAAGAAAAAAAATTTGATCTTAATTCAATCATAGGTTTTGTATTGATATTTGGAATTTTGATTTGGATTATGTACCAAAATCAACCTTCTGATAAAGAAATTGCTGCTGAAAAAGCCAAGAAAGAATTAGTAGCGAAACAAGAAGCTCAGGCTAAAACTGATAAAACAAAAACTGCTGTTTTGCCAGTTGCTGCAGTAACTCCAGGAGATACAGTTCAGTTGGCACAACTGCAAAAAACATTAGGTGGTTTTGCATATTCTGCTACGCTTCCTTCAGCAAAAGAATCTTTTACTATAATTGAAAACGAAAAGATCAAACTAAAAATCGCTAATAAAGGTGGTTATGTAGTTGAAGCGACACTAAAAGAATTCGAAAGATTTGAAAAAGGTTCAAAGCAATTAGTTGAATTGATTAAAGACAATAATGCTAATTTGAATATTCAGTTGCAAACAACAGATAACAGAACTTTAAATTCTAAAGATCTGTTTTTTGAGCCTACGCTAACTAAAGTAGGTGGTGATCAAATTCTGTCAATGCGTTTGAAAGCAGGTGCAAATGAATTTTTAGAATACAAATATATTTTAAAACCAAATGATTATTTAGTTGGATTTGATATACGTTCTCAAGGCTTAAATAAAGTTTTAAATTCTTCTAAACCGTTAGATTTAGTCTGGGATTTGAAGACCTATAGAAATGAAAAAAGTATTTCGTATGAAAATCGTTATGCTGAGATTTATTATAGCTATGAAGATGGTAAGGAAAGTTATGTAGGTCAGGGAGATAATAAAGAAGAAACTCCTGAGAAAGTAGATTATGTTGCATTTAAACAACACTTTTTTACAACAATTCTACATACAAATACTTCTTTTGAAAAATCGAAATTGGTATCTCAAAACTTAGTTAAGGATGAAAAAATAGATACGGTTTTTACAAAACAATTTAAAGCGACTATTCCTTTAGCATTTTCTAATGGAGAGATTGATTATAAAATGAATTGGTATTTTGGGCCTTCAGATTATAAAGTATTAAAATCTTACGACAAAAATTTCCAAAAAATTATTCCGCTTGGTTGGGGTATTTTTGGATGGATTAATAAATGGATTTTTATTCCTTTATTCGGATTTTTAAGCTCCTATATTGCGTACGGAATTGCTATTATTATTTTTACAATTTTGATAAAATTAGCGATGTCGCCAATAACCTATAAATCGTTCCTGTCTCAGGCTAAAATGAAAGTTTTGCGTCCTGAAATTGCAGAGTTGGGAGAAAAATTCAAAAAAGACCCAATGAAGAAACAACAGGAAACGATGAAGTTATACAATAAAGCAGGCGTAAACCCAATGGCAGGATGTATTCCGGCATTGATTCAGCTTCCTTTTATGTATGCGTCATTTCAGTTTTTTCCATCAGCTTTTGAATTAAGACAAAAAAGTTTTCTTTGGGCAAACGATTTATCATCATTTGATGCAGTAGTAAAGTTGCCATTTCATATTCCTTTATATGGTGATCATATCAGTTTGTTTCCAATTTTGGCAGCCATTGCAATTTTCTTTTATATGAAAATGACTTCCGGTGATCAACAAATGGCGGCCCCACAGCAGGAAGGTATGCCGGATATGGCGAAAATGATGAAAATCATGATTTATGTTTCACCATTAATGATGTTAATCTTTTTCAATAGCTACGGTGCAGGATTGAGTTTGTATAACTTTATTTCTAACTTAATTACAATAGGAATTATGTTTGTTATTAAAAATTATATTGTAGATAATGATAAAATTCACGCTCAAATACAGGAGAACAAATTGAAAGAGCCTAAGAAACAAGGTAAATTTCAACAAAAACTTCAAGAGGTAATGGCGCAGCAGGAAGAGGCTAAAAAAGCTCAGAATAAAAAGAAATAATTTTCTCTACTATATTAAAAAACAAAAAGGCTAAAATCTAAGATTTTAGCCTTTTTTTTAAGAAATCTAATGAATTAGTTCACATCTACTAAATCTTTACGATAGGTTTTTCGTTGGCAGTGTATCTTCGGGTCAAAGTTTTTCCAGAGCAAATGAATGGCATTATTCTCTAACAATTCGGGCGTTCTGATACAGTTCTCAATTCCTTTTGCTGAAAAGGTCTTATAGTATTCATCAAAAATAATAGCAGTAACGCCTTTATTTTGGTAATCGGGATGAACTCCAATAAGATAAAAAACAACATCCTTACTATACTTTCTGGCACGTAATAAATGAATAAATCCAAATGGGAATAATTTTCCTTTTGCTTTTTGTAAAGCTTCCGTAAAACTAGGCATTACAATACTGAAGGCTATTAATTTATCATCTTTATCAACAACAAATTTTATATATTCAGGATTTATAAAGCTGATGTATTTCTTTTTAAAGTACTCTTTCTGAACATCTGAGATAGCAACAAAGGAAGCTAGTTTTTCATATGATTCATTAAACAAATCAAACATTTTGTCAACATATGGCATAATGTCTTTTGTTTTGGTAAAAGTCAGGGATTTTAAACCATATCTTTTTTTGATGAGTTCCTGAGCTTTGAGGAAAAATTCAGGTTTTACATTGGAAAACGGAAAAATACTTTCAATATATTCCTTTTCAACCCTGAAACCAAGCTGTTCAAAATGAGTTACATAATAGGGATTATTATACCATGTAATCATAGTTCCTATTTGATCATAACCTTCTGTAAGAACTCCAACCTTGTCTAAATTAGAAAATCCCATTGGACCTTCAACATGTTCAAGATTGTTCTTTTTTCCCAGTTCATATACTTTTTCAAGTAAGGCTTTCGTAATTTCAATATCGTCAATAACATCAAACCATCCAAAACGCACTTTCTTTTTATGTTGGTTGTTTACTTCTCCCCAGTTGATGATAGCAGTAATTCTCCCTACGATTTCATTATTTTTATAAGCTAAATAAAAATAAGCTTCAGCATTTTCAAAAGCTGGATTTTTAGTTTTGTCGAATGATTCTAACTCATCAGAGATAATAGGTGGCACCCAATATGGATTGTCTTTGTATAAAGTGAAAGGAAATTTAATATATTGAGTTAATTCCTTTTTAGTTTTCGCTTCTTTAATTGTAATCATTTAAGCTTAGTTTATAATTTATTTCCTTTAAGGATTTTGCAAAAGTATTTATTATGCTACATTATTCATATTTGGATTTTCTCTTTCTTTCCTGCTCCTGATAATCAATGTTTTTTTGATCTTCTTCTTTTATTTTTTCGTCTTTAGATTTTTTGCTTTTTGACTTTTTTTCTTTGCCAAATTGCATTTGCTGCTCTTTATATTTTGTGTCATAACGCCATGAAAATCCAACACCACCATACAGAACCGAAGGTGTGTTTTTAAAATTACTGCTTATCGAAGCATCGATTTGCATGTTTGCTGAAAGTAAATAAGCAGCCCCGCCTCTAAGAATAGCATCACTGTATAAATCACTTTTATAACCCTGGTTCTCAATGAATCCTGACCATGTGCTGTTAAAACCATGAGTAAGTGTTACAACATATCCATAACCTGAGTAATCTGTTGTAATATAATCAGCGATAATATTGGATACTAAAACCCATCTTCCATCACCAAAATGGTTTTGTGTAATTAGCATTACTTTTGGAGAAATGCCAGACTCAGCTGAAGAAAAATTTAATGTATTGGAGCCATATGCATAAGGATTGTCCTCAAAAACAAAATTGGCACCAGCAAATACAGAAATTGCGGGAATCAATTGATGCCAGTCAAATCTTTTATTTTCTTTATAACTATAAATGTTGACATCTTTTTTATAATTTTTGAATGGATCATAAATCAAATATTTAGCTCCTAATATAGTCTGCCTAAAATCATTTTTCTTAAAACTGGTAAATGGTGTAGTGAATTCTTCGCTTTGATATTGTATATCTGCAATAAGCTCCAGTTTTTCAAGAAAAAGCCCCCATCTTAACGTTAAATCTGTACCAAATCCATTGGCTGTATAATTTTGCAAATCATGTTTTTGACTAATTCCGTAAAAACCAATTTCAGCCTGAATAACAGATTTTCCAACAGAGAATGCCGACATTGTTTCACCTGGACGGTTTGAATTGATGTCATCCGTGTATTGTGCAAAAAAAAGTTGAGGAATAAAACAAAGACCAGTTATAAAAAAGTTTTTAATTTGTAACATACCTGCATTTTTTGATTAAAAAGTTATAACGCATTTCAAATGTACTATATTTTATTATTTATTTAAGATTGATATTTTAAATTTGAACGTTTGATTTATTAATTTTGGAAAAAATATACAATTATGCAAGAAGCATCTTTTTCAGGTTTGATGAAAGCTATTTTTTATATGATAGCCTTTTATTATATTTTTAAGTTTTTAGCTAAAATATTTTTACCTGTATTGGTCAAAAAAGCAGTTGAAAAAGCAGGAGAAAATTTTCAGAGACAACAACAATATAGTCATGATAATTTATGGCAAAAAAAACATACTAATAATGAGGACATAATCATCAATACTGCTAACGCAAAAAATCCCCGCGAAACCAAAAAAGTAGGTGATTATGTGGATTACGAAGAAATAGATTAAGTTTGTGCCAATTATCATAAATTTTATTCTTTAACCAAACCTGCCAAAATTGAAAGTAGTAAATAAGTTTTATCCGCATGTCCTTGTAATACTAGGATTTATTCTTGTATCCTTAATTTATTTTTATCCTGTTTTGCAGGGAAAGCAAATTTTTCAGTCCGATATAGCACAATATACCGGAATGGCAAAGGAGCAAAATGATTTTAGAGCTGCTGAAAATAAAGAGCCATATTGGACAAACTCTGCTTTTGGAGGTATGCCAACTTATCAGTTAGGAGCCAATTATCCAAATGATTATGTTGGTAAATTAGATGATTTATTACGCTTTTTGCCACGTCCTGCCGATTATTTATTTTTGTACTTCTTAGGTTTTTATGGACTTTTATTAGTTTTGAAAACAGATCCTTTAAAAGCATTTATTGGCGCCATTGCATTTGGTTTTTCAACGTACTTAATTATCATACTTGGTGTAGGACATAATGCCAAGGCACATGCAATTGCTTATATGCCTTTGGTTATTGCAGGATTTATTCTCGTTTTTCAAAAAAAATATATTTGGGGAGGTATCCTCACAATGTTTGCGGTTGCGTTAGAGATTAATGCCAATCACTTTCAAATGACCTATTACCTGCTGATTTTTCTGTTGATACTTTCAGGTTATTTTACTTTCAATTTTATTAAAGAAAAAGAGTTCAAATCTCTTATGGTTTCTATTGGAGTTTTGACTACAGCCGGAATTTTTGCTATTGGCGCCAATGCAACCAATTTATTAGCAACAAATGAATATGCTAAATTTAGTACGCGCAGCAACAGCGAATTGACTTTTAATCCTGATGGAAGTAAAAAAACCTCTGAAAACGCTTTAAGTCACGAATATATTACAGAATACAGCTATGGAATCGCCGAAAGCTTTAACTTGATTTCACCAAGGCTTTTTGGGGGATCCAATCATGAAAATGTGGGCACAGATAGCCGTATGTATTCTTTTATGATTGAACAGGGTGTTCCTGCAGGCCAGGCTCAGGACTTTGTTTCCGGGATGCCTACTTATTGGGGAGATCAGCCAATTGTAGCTGCTCCTGCGTATATTGGAGTTATTGTTTTCTTTTTAGGAGTTTTGGCATTGTTTATTGACGATAGAAAAATTAAATATGTATTTCTTTCAGGAGCATTAGTAGCTTTAATATTATCATGGGGTAAAAACTTTGCATTATTGACTGACTTTTTTATTGATTACATTCCGATGTATGATAAGTTCAGGGCAGTTTCCTCTATTCAGGTTATATTAGAATTATGTTTTCCAGTTTTGGCTATAATGGGATTACAATCTTTTTTTAAAGCTAAAGAAGAACCTAAACTGCAACAAAAAGCATTAATTCAAACTGGAGTTTTTGGTTTAGGCATTATTATCATACTAGTAATAGCTAAAGGCTTTTTTCACTTTACAGGCAGCAATGATAATTATTTTTTACAAAGTTACGGACCTGATTTTGTCGAAGCTTTAAAAGAAGACAGAATGACTTTGTATTCAGCGGATTTGTTGCGCTCAGGATTTTTTATAATACTTGTTTTTGCACTTCTTTGGTTATTTGTCAAAAATAAACTGTCACAAAATACGACCTTGATTTTAGTTGGTCTCTTAATGATTTTTGATTTGTTCTTTGTAGATAAAAAATATGTTTCAGCAAAAGATTTTGTTAGTCCGGTAGAAATTGCGGCTCCTTTTCAGCAAACACCTTCTGATGCCCAGATTTTAAAAGATACAACTCATTACAGGGTTTTTGAAGTAAATGGAAATATGTCAAGTGCCCGTGCCTCTTATTTTCATAATTCGTTAGGAGGATATCACGCCGCAAAACCACGAAGAATGCAGCAGTTATTTGATTATCAGATTGCAAAAAATAACATGCAGGTTTTGGATATGCTGAATGTAAAATACATTATTCAAACTGACAAAGAAGGTAAAGAATTTCCAACAATCAATCCCAATACTAATGGTAATGCCTGGTTTGTAAATTCTGTTAAACTGGTAAATAAACCAGATGATGCTATGAAAGCGCTCGATTATATCGATACTAAAAAAGCAGCTGTTTTTAATGTACATGATTATGAGAGTAAATTTAAAAGTGCAAGATTAAAGAAAAAATGGGGCACTACTGGTTCAATTATAGTTATTGAATATAAGTCCAATTATATTAAATATCAGTCTGATAATACAAAAGAAGGATTGGCTGTTTTCTCTGAAATATATTATAAAAATGGATGGAATGCTTATGTTGATGGCAATTTAACAGATCATTTTCCTGTAAACTATGTTTTAAGAGCCATGGAAATTCCGGGAGGAAAACACACTATTGAATTTAAATTTGAACCTAAAGTAGTAAAAACTGGAAGTACTATTGCATTAATAAGTTCAATTGGAATGTTGTTACTTTTGATTGGTGGAGTTTATTTTGAAAAAAAGAAGAACAATACTGTTGATACAAAATTTATAAACTAAAATTAGTTATAGATTTTAGTACTATTATAGCAATCAATTTCAATAATTTTAAACGCAACAATTTTCTTGGAACAAAAAAAGCTTTTAATTATTACCTATTATTTTCCGCCTGCTGGAGGTCCTGGAGTGCAGCGATGGTTGAAATTTGTAAAATATTTGCCTGAATTTGGTATTCAGCCAATTGTTTATGTTCCTGAAAATCCTACTTATCCAATTGTTGATGAAAGATTGGTAGACCAAATTTCTGATAAGGCAGTTGTTCTTAAGAATAAAATCTGGGAACCTTATCAACTGGCTTCAGTATTTTCTAAGAATAAAATAAAAAAAATAAGTTCCGGAATTTTTCCTCACCAAAAAAAACAAACTTTTTTAGATAAGGCTTTTCTGTGGGTTCGTGGTAATCTTTTTATTCCGGATGCACGTGTTTTTTGGGTAAAGCCTTCTGTTTCCTATCTTGAGAAATATATTAAAAAGAACAATATTAATACAATTGTAACTTCAGGCCCTCCACATAGTCTCCATTTGATCGGTTTAGAATTAAAGCAGAAATTAAATGTAAAATGGTTTGCAGATTTCCGCGATCCCTGGACTACAATTGGTTACCATAAAGCATTGCGTTTATCCGGCTATGCAGCAAAAAAGCACAAAAAATTAGAGCATATAGTCTTGAATACTGCTGATACTATTATCGTAACAAGTAAAACGACAAAAACTGAATTCCAGGCTATAACTAGTAAGCCAATTTCAGTTATTACGAATGGTTATGATATAGAAAATGTTGAGAAACAAATTTTGGATACCAAATTTACTTTGGCACACATAGGATCATTTTTGTCTGATAGAAATCCTGAATTTTTGTGGGAATGCCTGATTGAATTACTTAATGAAATTCCTGATTTTAAATCTAGTTTGGAAATTAAATTAATAGGGGCTGTAAGCCAGGAAGTTCTTGATTCCATATCAGAGTTTAATTTGAGTGAATACCTGAATATTCTGGGTTATGTTTCTCATCATGAGGCTATTGTCCATCAAAAAAAATCACAGGTTTTGCTTCTTATCGAAATTAATTCTGAAGACACCAAAAGTATAATTCCAGGCAAATTATTTGAGTATATAGTTTCTGAACGCCCAATAATTGCTATTGGTCCAAAGGGTTCTGATTTTGCTGAGATTATAAAAGAAACAAATACCGGAGTATTTTTTGATTATTCTGAAAAACAGAAATTAAAAAGTGTAATTTTGGACTTTTATAATCAATTTCTGGAAGGGAGATTACAAGCAAATGGTATTGGTTTGCAACAATACGCAAGAAAAAACCTAACGAAACAATTAGTGCAGTTAATTAGTGAATAATAAGTTGCAAGAATCAGAAATCTAAATTTATAAGTCCAAAAATGGGTATTGTTTTAAATCAGTCCTTCAAAAATACGATTATAACCTACATAGGCTTTGGAATTGGAGCCATTAATACACTTTATTTATATCCGATATATTTAGGCGCTACCTATTATGCCCTTACAAATTATATTTTATCTGCAGCTAACGTCATCATGCCTTTATTTGCAATTGGAATGCAGAATACATTGGTAAAATTCTATTCACAATACAATACAGAGGAAGAAAAAGAGCAATTTTTGTCTTTTACTGCATTGTTTCCACTGTTAATGTGTATTCCGTTAGGAATTATTGGAATCTTTTTTTTTGATGATATAACAAATTTCATTTCTAAAGAAAATCCAGTTGTAAAAGAGTTTATCCTTTTAATTCCTTTTATCGGAATTTGTATGGCCTATTTTGAAATTTTTTATGCCTGGGCCAGAGTACATATGCACTCTGTTTTTGGAAATTTTATTAAAGAAGTGGGGCTGCGTTTATTTTCATCTGTAGCATTGATTGGGCTTTATTTTCATTGGATAACTTTAATAGAGTTTGTGTATCTAACTGCCGCCATTTATTTTATTGCTTTTTTGATTACTATGTTTTACGCTTTTTATATCAAAAAACCGAGATTTCAAATTACAATTCCGGAAAATGTGAAAAATGTAATGGAATATACTTTTTTCATTATTCTTTCGGGTAGTGTTGCCAATTTGCTTTTGGATGGCGATAAACTGATGCTGAACCAGTATATGAAAATAGAAAATATTGCGTATTATTCGGTAGCGACATATATTGCGCTGGTAATTTCTGTACCCAGTCGGGCTATGCATCAGATAGTATACCCGATTACTGCAAAATTAATGCATGAGGATAAACATGACGAATTGAATAATTTGTACAAAAAAACGTCTATCAATTTACAAATTGTTGGGGGTTTTGTAATGTTATGCATTTTTGTAAATATAAATCAATTGTATGAAATAGTTCCTGAGGAATACAGAGGTGGAATTCCAGTTGTTTTTATGATTGGATTGTCTAAATATTTTGACTTGATTTTAGGTAATAACAATGCTATTATTTTTAATACTAAATACTATAAAATGGTATTGTATCTCGGGTTAGGACTAGTCATTTTAACCATCATTTTAAATATGATTTTTATTCCGGTTTGGGGAATAATAGGGTCGGCATTTGCAACATTACTTTCTATCACATTTTATAGTTTGGCTAAGTTGCTTTTTGTGGTAAAACGTTTGCATTTGTACCCTTTTACTAAACAAACAGTAGAATCATTACTATTGACCTTCGTGCTTTTTTTAATGTTTTATTTTTGGGAATTCCCATTTTATCCTCTTATTAGTATTGTATTAAAATCGATAATCGTTACAATTTTATATGTTTATCTGAATTATAAATTTTCAATATCTGTTGAAATTAATCAGGTTATAAATAATCTGTTAAGAAAAATAAAAATTTAAACTCTGATTATACAATAAATAACTTAGGATTTATTTCAATAATTTAAAATTGGAAGAGCTGTCTTTAATTTAATCTGTTCATAGTATATTGCCTGGACAGAAATCAACCATTACACTAATTAATCATTATTTTACATATAAAGGCTTTTGTATGTTGATATTCCATAAGTTATTTTGCTAATTGTGTAAGTAATTATATCAAAACAGGTTTATTTTTGTTGATTATTAACTGTTTCTTTTTTATACTATTACATTTAGGATAATATCACTAAAAGTGGGTATTGTTAAAGAAGTTGTTATTTTTTAATTTTGTTAAACTAAATTTCAGAAAATTACTCTGATTTATTGAAGTAAAAATTATGATAGGTAATCAATTTAACAACGAGGAAGAAAGTTTGCAAGTGTTTTCTAATATGATATCTAAAAAGGTTCATAATGGATTTGTGCTTGAAGAAAGAAATGATAAAATGCTTTTCGCTGTACTTTCTAAAGGTGGAAAAGCTGTTGATCACGGATTTAATTTTGTTATTTTTTGTTTAACACTAGGGCTATGGTCTGTAGCATGGCTATACCTTACTATAGAAGCCTCTAAACAAAAAAAGATCTTAGTTGCCATTGATGAAGATGGCGTTCCTTTTGAAGAAAGATGTTTGGTTGCTTAAATAATCAGATGTTAAAACAAATATATAGAGCCACGAATTATTAATCGTGGCTTATTTTATTTAAGTCAGTTTTTCTTTTAGATATGCACCTGTAATTGACTTTTTATTTTTTACAATATCCTCCGGAGTTCCACTAGCTAATAAATATCCTCCGTTTTCACCTCCTTCAGGTCCGAGATCAATAATCCAGTCGGCGCATTTTATAAGATCAAGATTGTGTTCGATTACAATAATAGAATGTCCTTTTTCTATTAAAGCTTCAAACGAAGCCAGTAATTTTTTGATATCATGAAAATGTAAACCCGTGGTTGGCTCATCAAAAACAAAAAGCGCTTTTTCTTTTGTTACACCTTTTACTAAAAAGGATGCTAATTTGATACGTTGTGCCTCTCCTCCTGAAAGAGTAGAAGATGATTGGCCTAATTGTACATATCCTAAACCTACATCCTGAAGAGGCTGCAATTTCTGAGTAATTTTAGTTTGTTTGTTTTTTTCAAAAAAAGAAATTGCATCATCGATAGTCATGGTCAGAATATCATGGATGTTTTTATTATCGAAAGTGATTTCTAAAATCTCTTTTTTGAATCGTTTTCCTCCACAAGTCTCACATGGTAAAGAAACATCAGCCATAAATACCATTTCAACATTTATTGAGCCTTCCCCTTTACAGGTTTCGCATCTGCCTCCATCAACATTAAAAGAAAAATGTTTGGCCTGATAACCTCTTATTTTGGATAGTTTTTCTTTTGCATATAAATCACGAATATCATCATAAGCTTTTATATATGTAACAGGATTGGATCTTGAACTTCTTCCAATTGGGTTCTGGTCAACGTATTCTATATGTTTTATTTGAGAAAAAGAACCGCTGATTTCACTAAACTGGCCGGCTTTTTCGGAAGCATTCTCCAGTTTTTTCTGCATGGCAGGAAATAAAATTTTCTTGATCAATGTACTTTTTCCACTTCCTGAAACTCCGGTAATAACTGTTAAAACATCCAAAGGAAAAGTAACATCAATATTTTTTAGGTTATTTTCTCTGGCACCAATAATATCAATGTGATTTTTGAATTTTCTTCTTTTCTTTGGAACAGAAATTTCAAAATCTCCGTTTAGGTATTTTGCAGTCAATGAATCTGATTGTAAGATTTCATCATAAGTTCCCTGAGCGACCAAATTCCCTCCAAAAGTTCCTGCTTCCGGACCAATATCAATAATCATATCAGCAGCTTTCATAATATCTTCATCATGTTCAACTACAATTACGGTATTGCCCAAGTCACGAAGAGAAAGCAAAACTTTAATTAAGCGTTCTGAATCTTTAGGATGTAAACCTATACTTGGTTCATCTAGAATATACATAGAACCTACCAAACTGCTTCCAAGAGATGTTGCTAAGTTAATTCTTTGTGATTCTCCCCCTGAGAGTGTTGCAGAATTTCTGTTCAGTGTAAGGTAATCCAAACCAACTTCTGTTAGAAATGATAATCGATTGTTGATTTCAACCATCAAGCGTTTCGCAATTTGCTGTTCGTAAACATTCAAATCGATATTTTTAAAAAAAGTGACCAAATGTTTAATGGGCAAATCTACAAGGTCTGATACTGTTTTTCCGTTAATTTTTACGTAGGATGCCTCTTCGCGTAAACGTTTTCCCCGACAGGAATAACATTTTGTTTTTCCCCGGTATCGTGATAGCATTACACGGTTCTGAATTTTATAATTTTTTTCTTCCAGTTCCTTAAAAAAATCATTTAGACCCTGAAAGTACTGATTTCCCTTCCAGATTAAATCTTTCTGATCTTCTGTTAGTTCAAAATAAGGTTTGTGAATTGGAAAATCAAATTTGTAAGCGTGCTTTACCAATTCATCTTTGTACCAGCTCATACTATCGCCTCTCCATGGATAAATTGCGCTTTCAAAAACGGATAATGAAGTATTTGGAATGACTAAATCAGCATCAATACCAATAATATTGCCATAGCCTTCGCAAACAGGGCAAGCTCCATAAGGATTATTAAAACTAAATAGATGCACGTTTGGTTCCAGAAATGTAATACCGTCCAATTCAAAATTATTCGAATAAGTAAGTCTTCTCTCAGCACTTAATTCTTGTAAATAACAAATTCCTTTTCCTTCAAAAAAAGCAGTTTGTACAGCATCAGCCAGACGATTGTAAAATTCTTCTTCGTCTTTGACAATAATTCTGTCAATAACTAATAAGATATCCCGATTGTCCAATTTATGGAGATTGGTAGGTGTAAATTCGTCTAAACGAACCATTTCATTATCAACTAAAATGCGTGCAAAGCCTTGCTGTAAAAGAACTTTTAGTTTGTCTTCGAGTTGTCTGCCTTCCTCAAGATGAATAGGCGAAAGCAACACCCATTTACTGTCTAATTCGAAATTTTTTACATCAGTGACAACATCGCTTACCGTGTTTTTTTTGACTTCGCTCCCAGAAACTGGCGAGTAAGTACGACCAATCCTGGCAAATAGAAGTTTGATGTAATCATAAATTTCTGTGGAAGTTCCAACTGTCGAACGGGCATTGGTTGTGTTTACTTTTTGTTCAATTGCAATCGCAGGAGCAATCCCCTTAATATATTCTACTTTTGGTTTGTCTAACCGGCCTAAAAATTGTCTTGCATATGAAGATAGGCTTTCAACATACCGTCGTTGTCCTTCAGCATATAGAGTATCAAAAGCCAAGCTTGACTTTCCTGACCCTGAAAGTCCTGTAATAACTACAAGTTTATTTCTGGGTATGGCAACATCTACATTTTTCAGATTATGTACTTGTGCACCTTTAATGATAATATTATGTTTTGGGTCTAATGTTGAAAGGTCAATTTCCATAAAAAAGTCAATTTTTACAAAAGTAATCAATTTTGAATTGAGTTTTGTTAATGAGATTGTTACAAATTTTAACAGATTTACCACAAAAAAGAGAATGATTTCGAATTGATCTTTTTTATTAAAATTGACTGTTCTAATATAAAATGAGCTATTTTAGAACTGTTTTATAATAAATTAAAATCCAGCCAAATTTGAAAAATAAACTTTACATCTTTTGTTTTTTGATGAGTTCAATTATATTTTCTCAGGAATTACCTCCAATTGTAAAATATACACCTGCTATTTATGGTGCGGGAAATCAAAGCTGGATGATCTCACAGGACAATCAGAACTATATTTACTTTGCTAATAATGACGGGCTTTTAGAATATAATGGCACTAACTGGCAATTATATAAAACGCCCAATGAAACAATAATAAGATCAGTAAAAGTAATAGATAATAAAATTTATACAGGCTGTTACATGAATTTTGGCTATTGGACGCGACAATCCAATGGAAAGTTAAAATATACTTCATTAAGTGATGCCATTAAAAAAACGGTTTTAGATGATGAACAGTTTTGGAATATTTTGAAATACGATCAATGGATTTTATTTCAGTCCCTAAACAGAATTTACATATATGATACAAAAAGTAAGACTTTTAGAATTATTGCTCCTAAAAATGGTGTAGTAAAATCTTTTAACACTAAAACATCAATTTATTTTCAAACTCTTAAAGAAGGGCTTTTTGAAATTGAAAGCGGAAAAGCAAAATTAGTATCGAATAACCCTATTCTGAAAAAATTTACAATTGCCAATATCTTTGCAGCAGGGGAAGGATTATTGATTCAAACCCAATTGGGTGGTTTCTATAGATTAACCGCAAATGATTTAACGCCTTTTATAACGGAAATCGATACGGAATTAAAATCGAGTTTTGTTTACAGCAGTCAACAGCTTCAGGATGGAAATTATGCTTTAGGTACTGTTTCCAATGGGATTTTTATCCTGTCAGATTCAGGTAAGCTTAAATATCATATTTCGCAAAATAAGGGATTAAGCAATAATACCGCTTTATCGCTTTTTGAAGACAGGGATCAAAATTTATGGGTAGGGCTTGATAACGGAATTAACTGTATCAATATTCATTCTTCTGTCCATAGTTATACTGATGATACAGGTGTTTTAGGCACCGTATATGCTTCTGCAAATTATAAGGGAATGTTATATGTGGGAACCAATCAGGGATTATTTTGTAAAAAATATAACAGCGATTCTGAATTTAGATTTATAAACGGAACAAAAGGCCAGGTATGGTCACTTTTTATTCATGATGATACACTTTTTTGCGGACATGATTCGGGTACTTTTGTAATTACGAATGATTTGGCAAAAAATATATTTTCTGCTTCGGGAACCTGGAAATTTGAGAAAATCCCCAATATTAAAAATCAATTGCTTCAAGGAAATTACTATGGGATTGCAGTACTGGAAAAAGTTGGGAACCAATGGCAATTCAGAAATAAGATTAAAGGATTTGATTATTCTTCCCGTTATTTTGAAATTACAAATGATTACGATTTGTATGTAAGTCATGAATATAAAGGAATCTTCAGATTAAAAACAGATAAGCTGTTATTGGATACAAATGGTTTTTCAGCCTATTCCTCACCATTAAAAGGTAAAAATGCAAGCCTTACTAAATTCAATAACACCATTTATTATGCCTTCAAGAGCGGGATTTTTAAATTAAATAATAAAACAAAACAGTTTGAAAAAGATAAATTATTAAGTTCTGTTTTTGAAAATGACCAATATACTTCCGGTAAATTGATTGTAGATGATTCAAATAAAATATGGCTCTTTTCTAAAAATTATATTTATTACTTCTCTGCAAGCAAACTAAGTAATCAGTTAAAGCAAAATGTAATTCCAATCCCATCATCGTTAACTAATTCGATGCTGGGTTTTGAAAATATTACACAAATCTCAAAATCAACTTATTTAATAGGTACTACTGACGGATATTATACATTGAATATTGATGATTTGAGTTTTAAAAACTATACTGTTTTAATTTCAGAAATAACGACAAACAAGCTCAATCAAACTCAGAATAATGTTGCATTATCTGAAGAAGGAAGTTTTAGCTCTGATGAAAATAATATTACTTTTAATTATACAGTGCCTGAATATAATAAATACATCAATTCAGAATATCAGTATTTATTAGAGAGCTTTCAGGATGATTGGAGTGAATGGAGTACTAGAGCTACCGTAAATTTTAAAAACTTGCCACCTGGGAAATATACTTTTCAGGTAAGGGCAAAATATGCAAATAGTATATTAGAAAATACTGCCAGCTATACTTTTGTAGTTTTGAAACCTTGGTATTCTACAAATTTTGCTTATTTCATTTATTTTATTTTAATCCTTGTAGTTGCGTATTTTATAAACAAGGCTTATCGTAATTTTTATCAAAAACAAAGAGAAAAATTAATAGAGGAAAACAATCTTTTATTAGAGATAAAAGAGCTTGAAAATGAGCAGGAATTAATGAGGGTCAGAAATGAGCAGCTTTCTCAGGATGTTGATACAAAAAACAGAGAATTGGCAGTTTCTACAATGAGTTTAAACAGTAAGAACGAATTATTGGCTTTTATTAAAGAAGATTTAAAAAGAACTTCCCAAGATGAAAATAACAACATAAAATCTGTTATTAGTACCATTAATAAAAACATTACAGAAGAAGATTCATGGAAAATTTTTAAAGAGGCATTTGATAATGCAGATAAGGATTTTCTAAAAAAAATGAAACAGCTTCATCCTTTGTTAACACCAAACGATTTACGGTTATGTGCCTACTTAAGACTCAACCTTTCTTCCAAGGAAATAGCTCCATTATTCAATATTTCCGTTAGGAGCGTTGAAATTAAACGCTATCGTTTGCGTAAAAAATTAGATTTGACACATGAAAAAGGTTTAGTAGAATATATATTGTCTGTATAGTATTACTGAAACTCTTTAAATTGCCTATACAACACCACAACATTTTAATTTTTTTATGATTTTTTGGTTATAATGTTAGAAAAATTAACAATATAGATTTGTATATAAATCAAGGCTCCTTTTATGGTATATTTAATTTTCAATCATTTTTTTTATATTGTATGTTTTTTGTTGAGGTTAGTTTTGTCAAATTACTAATATGTTGTAATATTTTTATCTTCAATAAAAACTAACTAATTATGAAAACTAAATTATTACTAATTGTACTCGTGCTTTTTACATCATTTGCATTTTCGCAAAGTTTTGATGTAAACGGAACAGTACTGGATGGATCAGGTTTGTCATTGCCTGGTGTTAATGTAAAGGTTAAAAGTTCGTCACAAAGTACAACCACAGACTTTGACGGATCTTTTAAATTAACAGGTCTCTCAAAAGGGACCACAATTGTTTTAAGTTATATTGGATATCGAACACAGGAAGTGGTGGTTTCAACTAACAAAATTACTGTTAAAATGATTGACGATGCCAAATCGTTGGATGAAGTGGTTGTCATTGGTTACGGTAGCCAGAAAAAGAGAGAGGTTACTGGTGCAGTAGCTGTTATAGACAGCAAAACAATTGAAGCTTTAAAACCTATTAGGGTAGAACAAGCTCTGCAAGGAACAATTTCGGGTGTAAATGTTACCAGCCAATCCGGATCACCTGGTGCAGGATTAGATATTCGTATTCGTGGTATTGCTACCAATGGAGAAAATAAGCCTAGTGCAATTATTGATGGCTACGTTGGTGATTTAAGTCTTTTAAACCCAAATGACATAGAAACGATTACAGTTTTAAAAGATGCACAAGCTGCCATTTATGGAACGATTGGTGCAAATGGGGTTATTTTAATTACCACTAAAATGGGTAAAAAAAATTCAAAACCAAAAATTGCATATAACACTTATACAGGATTTCAGGAAACGTCCAGAAAATTACCAACTTTAAATGCTACAGAGTATGCCCTTTTATTAAATGAAAGTTATGCTAATGGAGGAAAACCGCTTCCTTATCCAAATGTAACTGGTTTGGGAAAAGGTACAAATTGGCAGGATGAGGTTTTTGGAAAAGGAGTTCCTATTATCAATCACGATATTTCTATTTCCGGGGGTTCAGAAAAAGTTACTTATGCAGTAAGTGGATCACATTTAGACCAGGAAGGTATTGTAGGCGGAGATAAATCCGGTTTCCTGCGAAACACTGCCAGAGTAGCACTTGGTGCTGATGTAAGTGATAAGCTAAAAATTAAAACAAACGTCATTTATACTTATTTCACCAGAAAAACATTAAACGAAAATGGTTTAGGTTCTGTTTTGTTTAATGCTTTGAATGTTCCCGCAACTATAAAACCTTACCAAAGTAATGGCGATTTTACAGTAGTGCCAAACTCAACTGGGTTAGGAAACGAAATAATAAATCCTTTAGCACAAATTGAAAACACTTATAATGATTACAATTATAAAAAAATCAATGGAAATTTTGGTTTTGACTATAAAATGTTTAGAGGATTTGTACTATCAAGTTCAATAGGTTTTAATACTTCAAATAGCGAAAGAAGAGAGTTTGCAAAACAAATAAGCTATGGAGGTAAAGTATTTGACGTAGTTCAAAGTTCTGTTACACAGAGCACTGTTAATGATAATGATTATTCTTTTGACCTCTTTGGGACTTACAGTAATAAAATTGGAGAGGATCATAATATTACAGGTACAATTGGTACAACAATCTATAAACAATATGGGAATGGACTTTTTGCAACAGGTTATGATGTACCATATAATTCCTGGGATTTTGCTGATCTCAATTTAATAACAACGATATCTAAAGTTAAGAATAATGATTCCTATACTTATGATCAAAGGAGACTGTCTTATTTTGCCAGAGCTCAATATGATTATAAAGGCAAATATTTGTTTTCAGCAATGATAAGACGTGATGCTTCTAGTAAATTTGGGCCAGGCAATAAAGTAGGATATTTTCCTTCTTTTACAGCAGGGTGGGTGGTTTCAGATGAAGGTTTTTTCAAAGAATCAAAAGCGATTAATTTTTTGAAATTCAGAGCTAGTTATGGAACTTTAGGAAATGATCAAATTCCTAATTATGGATATTTAGGAATTTTAAACGGAGAAGCAACTTATGTATTTAATGGCGAATTAACTAGTGGAAGAGCCCAAGGACAATTGCCAAATCCTAATGTAAAATGGGAAGAAGCCAGAAAATTTGATGTTGGTACAGATATAAGATTATTGGATGATAAAATTTCTATTGTTGCAGATTATTTTATCGACACCAGAAAAGATTTATTAATTCCAAATATCCCTGTTTCAGGAATTAATGGTACTGGAGCTCCAGGAGCTAGTGCACCAACAGTAAATGCCGGTACAGTAAGAAATTCTGGTTTTGAATTTGCAATAGATTATAAGGAGAAATTTTCTGATTCTTTTTCAATGAATGTTGGGTATAATGTAACATTTATTAAAAATGAAGTGTTAGAAGTTAACAATGGAACTGGTTTTATTGAAGGAGGAGCATTTGGAGTAGGACAGCAACCACCTTCACGTATGGAAGAAGGAAAACCAATAGGATATTTTTATGGATATAAAACCGATGGTATCTTCCAAAATAAAGCTGAAGTTGATGCACATCCTTCTCAATTAGCTTTAGGAGCTGATGCATCTCCAGGAGATATTCGTTTTGTTGATGTTAATGGAGATGGTATAATTGATATTAAAGATAAAACCAATATTGGTGACCAAATTCCTGAAGCTACAATGGGATTTAATTTACAAATGAATTATAAGAGTTTAGATTTTGGTATTTATACTTTTGCTTCAATTGGTAACGATATGGTTCGTAACTATGAAAGAAATTTAACTGACGTCAACCATTCAAATTATATCTTGGGCAGATGGACAGGAGAAGGAACTTCCAATTCAATTCCGAGAGTGACTACAGGAGCTACTTCAAATAATAATTTTTCTGATTATTACGTTGAAGATGCATCTTATCTTAGGATTCAAAACATACAATTAGGATATACTCTGAACCCTATGATTACTCAAAAAGCAGGAATCACGAAATTAAGACTTTATGGGGCAGTTAATAATTTATACACATTTACCAAATATAGAGGATTTGACCCAGGTGCCTCATTCGGTCCAACCAATAGAGATCAGGTTTCTCAATCTCCAATCGGAGCAGGAATTGATTATGGATTCTATCCAATTCCAAGAACGTATCTTTTGGGATTAAATCTTAACTTTTAATTGTTATCAAAATGAAAAAATATATATACATATTCCTTTTCACAGGAATGCTGTTTTCAACTGTTTTTATTTCCTGTTCAGATGATTTTGTAGAAACTAAGCCTGCATATTCAATAGATTCTGAAAATTATTTTAATTCAGAAGAAGATTATAATAATGCATTAATAGCAGCTTATGATTTACTTCAGTCTTCTTATGTAAATGTTTTATTGGGAGAAATTGCCTCAGATAATACATTGGCAGGAGGAGAAAGTGCTACAGATGTTATCGGTTTTCAGCAAATTGACGATATGATTCATACACAGGCCAACAGTAATCTTAAAAATATCTGGGACTGGATGTTTGCAGGAGTTCAAAGAGCCAATTATATACTTGAATTTCAGGATAAAATTGATTTTGAAGGAAAAACGCAAATTATAGCCCAGGCTCGTTTTCTTAGAGCCTATTACCAATTTGAATTAGTAAAATGGTTTGGAGGTATACCAATGAAAGGGGATGCCAGATTTAAACTAGGTGATGAAACTACAATACCACGTTCATCAGTAGAGGAAGTATATGCTGCTATCGAAGCTGATTTAACTTTTGCAATAGCTAATTTATCTCCAACTGCAGTTCAAAAAGGAAGAGTTACAAAAGGTGCTGCTCAGGCATTATTAGGAAAAGCGTATTTATATCAAAATAAATTTGCACAGGCGGCAACAACATTAGAAGGTTTGATAAGTACTTCGCCTTATTCCTTAGTGACAGATTATAATTCATTGTTTGAAATGGAAGGAGAAAACGGACCTGAATCTGTTTTTGAAATTCAGTATACTGATGTTGAAGGTGCAGGTTTTCCATGTTTACAATGTAGTGAAGGAAACGTAGCGGTTGGTTTTAGCGGTATACGAGGCTATGATGGACCATTGTTTACTTCAGGTTTTAGTTTTAATATTCCAACTCAGGAAAGTTCTGATGCCTTTGAGGTTGGAGACAAACGTAAAGATGTAGCAATTTTGGATATTACAGCCTGGGCTGCCGCAAATACAAATTATGATAATGCGAAGAAAGAGAAAGGAATCTTATACGGTAAAGGAAACGAAGATACCGGATTTTTTAACCGAAAATATATACCAAGAAAAAGAAGCACAACTTCAGCTGGAGATTTGAATTTAACGAATCCAAATAATTACAGAGCGATTCGTTATGCAGATGTACTTTTAATGGCTGCAGAAGCATATAACAGAGGCGGAATTGATGATGGCAAAGCCAGAGGATACCTTAATGAGGTTAGAAAACGTGCTTTTGGAGATACAAATCACAACATATCAGCATCAGGACCAGCATTAACTGATTTTATTTTGGCTGAAAGAAGACTTGAATTATTTGGAGAGGGGCATCGTTTTTTCGATTTAGTAAGAACTGGAAAAGCCGCAGGAACAATACCTGGGTTCAAGGCTGGTAAAAATGAATTATTTCCAATTCCAATCGAAGAAATTCAATTCGCTAATGGAAATTGGAAACAAAATCCGGAATATTAAAAAACATCAATTATGAAAAATATACATTTAATTATAAATCTTTTCGTTTTAACAATGTTGATTGCTTGTTCAAACGATAACCTTGACGTTGATTTAGATGGTGCTCCTGTACCGACTAACATTTCTGCTCTTACAACGGTAACGCAGGATAATACTGGAAAAGTAACTTTTTTGCCTAAAGGAGAAGGAGTAACGCAATACAAAATTAATTTTGGTGATGGTACTCCTGAATCAGCTTATATTGGATCTGGAGAAACCATTGTACATACTTACAAAGAAGGTACCTATAAATCCAAGATTACCGCAATGGGAATCAACGGAAAAACAACTGAAGTAGATCATGACGTTGTAGTTTCATTTAAAGCACCTGAAAATTTAAAAGTAGTTATTACCAATGATTTATCAGTATCCAAAAAAGTAACAATTACTGCAAAAGCTGATTTTGCATTATTTTATGATGTTTATTTTGGAGAAACAGGAAAACCCGATCCTGTTTCGGCTAACAATGGAGAATCAGTTTCATATACTTATAAAGACGCAGGAGTTTATACTATTAAGGTAGTAGCAAAAAGTGCAGCAGTTAAAACTACTGAGTATACAGCAGAGGTGACTGCAATACTTGTACTTAACCCAACAGCTTCAGCACCAATACCACCGAATAGACAAGTAGATGATGTAATTTCTATTTATGGTTCTAAATATACTAATGTAGCAGGAACTGATTTTTATCCGAACTGGGGACAATCTACTACTTTGACAGAATTTGATTTAGCTGGAGATAAAATGCTGAATTATAACAACCTGAATTATCAGGGAATTGCATTGGCAGATGGTATAACAATCGATGTTACCGGAATGGAGTATTTTCATATGGATATTTGGACTGCAGATTTAGAGAAAATCGAAACTTTCTTAATTAGTAAAACAAATGGAGAAAAACCAGTAGCAAAAAGCCTGACAGCAAACGGATGGACAAGTATTGAAATTCCGATTTCGGCATTTACAAGCCAGAATTTAACAGTTGCCGATATTTTCCAATTGAAATTAGTCGGAACTCCTGCGGGAAAAAATGTTTATATAGATAATATTTATTTCTATAAAGCAGCTTCGGAATCTATTAAATTGCCACTTGATTTTGAATCGGCTTTGTTAACGTATACTTGGGGTGGTTTCGGTAATGTTGATGCATCTGTTATTGCAAATCCAAATAAAACCGGAATTAATGTATCTGAGAAAGTTTTAAAATTAGATAAAAAATCAGGAGCAGAAACTTGGGGAGGAGCAAGTTTAAATCTTGAAAACACCCTTGATTATACTAAAGGGACGACCGTTAAAATAAATGTTTGGTCTCCTAAAGCAGGAGCCGATATATTATACAAAATGGAACTCTCAACATCTCCAAAAGACGGAAACGGTAACCCAACGGTAGCTATAGAGGTTCATGCGAACACTACGGTGGCAAATGCATGGCAAACACTAACATTTGATCTTACAACTGCATCAGGTTTTAGTACAAACATTAAATATGACAGAGTGATTTTATTCCCTGATTTTGGATTAGCAGGCTCAGGATCAGTATATTACTTTGACGATATAAAACAATCCAATTAAAAAAAGAGATAATCATGAACAAAAAAATAATTATAAAGATAATTTCCTTATTTGCAATTCTTCTGATGACGGGTTGTCAAAAAGATGATTTCACTTTTGGAGATATAAGTACCCCAACTAATGTTAAAATAACAGTTGAAATTGTTGGAAAAACTGCTGAAGATCCTTTTGGAGACGGATCTGGAATTGTAAAACTTGTGGCAACTGCTGATAATGCTATTTCATACAAATATGTATTTAGCGATGGTACTTCTGAGAATTCTCCAAGTGGTGAATTCAGTAAAAGATTTACTAAAACCGGTGTAAATAAATATACTGTCACTGCTATTGCTTACGGTAAAGGCGGTATAGCTTCCAATGCAACAATTGAAGTTGAGGTTTTAAGTAACTTCAGTGATCCTGAAGCAGTTGGATTTTTAACTGGCGGGACGTCTAAAAAATGGTATTGGTCAGCTTCTGAACCAGGACATTTAGGTGTTGGACAAAATGACGGGGATGCTACTAAAAATTACTTCGCCAATTACTATCAGGCAGGTGTTTTTGAAAAAGCAGGATCACCAGCCAGCAGTTGTTTGTATGAAAATGAGTTGACATTCTCCCTTGATGGAGATGTTTTACAATTCCAGTTAAATAATGGAGGATCTACTTTCTTTAATGCTTCTTTTGCAAGCGTGGCAGGAGGAACTTCACCAGATGATGCTTGTTTAGCATACAATACAGGAGGATTGAAAACAGTTTCATTAAGCCCTTCAGGATCTGTGGTAATGGCTAATCCTGATCATGCAACACAAACCAGAGGTACAACAATGAACTTCTCTGATGGCGGTTTTATGGGGTATTATATTGGACAAAGTTCTTATGAAATATTGTCTATTACGGCTAATAGAATGGTTGTTAGAGCTGTAATGGGAGGTAATCCCGCATTAGCGTGGTATCACATATTTACTACTACAAAGCCTACGCAGGTTCCGGATACAAATGTTGATTATACAAATTTAATATGGTCAGATGAGTTTAACACAGATGGTGCACCAGATGCAACAAAGTGGGGATATAATTTAGGAACCGGAGATAATGGCTGGGGAAATAATGAAAAACAAAATTATACCAATTCACCTGTAAACGTAATTATTCAGGGGGGAAATCTTAAAATTACAGCAAAAAAAGAGTCCTCCGGTGGAGCAGCTTACTCATCTGCCAGATTAGTAACAGACAGTAAATTCAAGTTTACTTACGGAAAAATAGAAATCAGGGCCAAACTTCCAACAGGGGCCGGAACCTGGCCTGCTATCTGGATGTTAGGTCAAAATTATGCTACAAAGCCATGGCCCGCATGTGGGGAAATTGATATTATGGAACATGTTGGAAACAATCAGAATGTTGTACTTGGGACACTCCACTATCCCGGGCGTTCCGGTGGAAGTGCCGATTCAGGTAGTAAAACAATTGCAAATGTTTCAACAGAATTTCATGTATATAAAGCAGTTTGGAGTCCTTCATCGGTAAAAATTTATGCTGATGAAACTTTAATACATTCTGTAGCTAATACTTCTTCATTACCATTTAATAGTGATTTCTTTTTAATCTTAAATGTTGCAATGGGAGGCAATTTAGGGGGTAATATTGACGCTGCTTTTACAGAATCATCAATGGAAGTTGATTACGTAAGGGTTTATCAATAAAAGGATAATTAAATGTAAAATTAGGGAGTCAGTTTTGACTGATTCCCTAATTTTTTTATGAATAAAATAAATTATAAATGAAAAAAATAGTATTGTTATTAATGATAACCAGTTTTTGTCTGGCTCAAAACACAGAGAGAAAACTAGTCTGGGAGGAAAATTTCAACGGAAAGAAATTAAATGAATCTGTGTGGAATTACAATCTTGGTGACGGGTGTCCTGATCTTTGTGGGTGGGGAAATAATGAAAGACAGTTTTACACCAAAAAAAATCATAAAATTAAATCTGGTAAGTTAATTATTCAAGCAAAAAAAGAAGGGAGTCAGTACACTTCAACAAAAATTACAACTAAAGGAAAAAAAGAATTTTTATACGGCAGAATTGAAGCAAGGGCAAAATTGCCTATAGGTCATGGATTATGGCCGGCCTTTTGGATGTTGGGTGCTAATATCGATGAAGTTAAATGGCCTAAAACTGGTGAAATTGATATAATTGAGTACATAGGAAGAGATCCTCACATGGTTTATACAACCTTACACACTCAGGATAGTCATGGTAATACAATTAATACTAAAAGGACAGAATTTCCTACTATAGAGGAGGGGTATCATACATATGCAATCGAGTGGAACAGAGATAAAATAGATTTTTTTGTTGATAGTATTTTGGTTTATACTTTTAATCCGGAAATCAAGAATGATGATACCTGGCCTTTTGACAAGCCTTTTTATATTATTGTCAATTTGGCAATTGGAGGAAATTTTGGAGGACCTGATGTTGATGATACTATTTTACCTCAAAAATTTCTGATTGATTATATTCGTGTATATCAGTAAATCATATTTGTAAAATTATCGCTACACATAAGATTTTAATATTTTTTAAAATGCTTATTTTTAATATTTTGTGCTTTAATTAAAATGTTAAAAACATTCACAGTATTTAGTGTTTATTTAGAGTTTTCTGTGAATCCAGAAGTTTTATCTGTGTGTTTTATGATTTTTATTGTTAATTATTATACGTTTCATTTGCAATTTAAAATAATTATTTGTTAAATTTGGAAACGTTATTTAACAAAAACCTTAAAACAAGAAGCCTATAATATAAAATTACTTTTTTAAAAATTTCAATTCTATTAGAAACTAAAAAAAGTAGTATTATGGCTGATTTGCATATTCCTGACTCTCTGTTGGTTAAAAATTATATTGAAGGAAATGAAAATTCCTTATCAATATTAATAAAAAGGCATGAGTCCAAAATATATGGATTTATATACTCAAAAATTGCTGATAGAGATATTTCGAACGATATTTTTCAGGATACTTTTATTAAAGTAATTAAGACTTTAAAGAATAATTCCTATAACGAAGAAGGAAAGTTTTTACCTTGGGTGATGCGTATTTCACATAATCTTATTGTCGATCATTTTCGCAAGACAAAAAAAATGCCAATGTACAGGGAAACAGAAGAGTTTTCTATTTTTTCTATTATGTCAGATGATTCTTTGACTATAGAAAGTAAAATGATTTTTGATCAGGTAGAAATTGATTTAAAAAAAATAATTCAGGAACTTCCGGATGATCAAAAGGAAGTTTTGGTAATGCGGATGTATCAGGATATGAGTTTTAAGGAAATATCTGAAATTACAGGCGTTAGTATCAATACAGCCCTTGGCAGAATGCGTTATGCGTTAATGAATCTGAGAAAAGTTATCGATAAGCATCAGATTATTTTAACTAACTAATACTATTTTGATCCTTAGTTCGTTATACTATTATAAAACATTTCACAGTATGGCGAAAATTTACTTTAAAAAGACATTAGTTACTAAAAACTTAAAACCTAAAAAAGAAGTTATTTCCTTTCTATTAAATTATTCACAAGCATTAACGGTTGTGAAGTTTGATAATAAAAGTTTTGAGATTATAGCTAATTAAACAGCCCACTTGCTTTGGTCGGATGTTTATTTCGAAAAAATCCAAAAGGTCGTTTTGGTTAAAAACTCACTATCAATATTAAAATACTGATAGTGAGTTTTTTGTGTTTAGTTTAACTTAATAACTAATTATAAGATTTAAGTTACGGATTTTATGATTAATTTGTTAAATTTCATAGCTATGTTAGTTCATTTAATATTTTTTTTTAGTTTAGTTAAAAAATAACACTTTATTTCACTAAATTCATAAAGAAAATTTTATCAAAAAAATTATGTTCAGAATATATTACTAACTATAATGTTTAACTAACTAACCTTAACTATTATGAAGAAAAATTACTCTATTATATTTTATTTGCTTGTTATGCGAATTAATGTTTGAGAGAATCTAAATTCTAAATCAATAATAGACAAAAATCTTTTGTTTATTATTTTTTAAGTATTATTCTTAAATGATTCCGATGCAAAATATGACCTTCATATTACGTCTGAATAGTCAAACAACACTAATATTAACAGTCAAATATAATTGAAATGAAAAAAAACCTTAAGATATTATCATTTCTTATATTGATAAATATCACAGCATTTGCTCAAAAAGATGAAATTAAAGAGGCTCAGTCTTATTTTGATAAAGGAAAAGTACAAGAGTCATTAGCAATTTTAAAAAAAATAGAATATCTGGTTATCAATGCCCCGGATGAGTTAAAATCCGATTTTTATTATCTAAAAGGAAATGTTTACAAAGAGCTCGCTATCAAAAATATAGATGCAGCAGCTAATTTTTCTTTAGCCGCTGCTGCATATCAGGATGTATTATTATACGAAAATGATTCTCATAATTATAAATATGCATTTAAGGCAAATTTAGCTTTAAAAGAGATGAAATCTAAACTTGTTAATGGCGCTCATGCTGATTATAAGGAAGGGAAATTTAAAGAAAGCGCCAGCAAGAGTTATGAGGTTTATTTATTTGATAAAAAAGATACTTTGAATTTGTATAATGCTGCAGCCGCTTCCTTAACCGGTCAGGATTACATTTCCTCAATTAAGTATTATGCAGAACTTAAAAAAATAAACTATTCCGGAAAAGGAGTTGTTTATTATGCTACAGATAAAAAAACAAAGCAAGAAGAAGCTTTTAGTTCTATTAGCGCAAGGGATTCAAATATTAAGGAGGGTTTCTATGAAAAGCCAAGAAATGTATTTCCACCTTCTAAAAAAGAAGATATTATAATTGCTTTGGCATTTTCTTATTTAGAGATAAATGATTATGATAATGCAGAAAAGTATTATCAGGAAGCCTTGCAAGTAAACCCTAATTGTGTAAACTGTTATATCAATCTTGTTTATATTAAAATGCAACTAAAAAAAGCATTAGTGGATAAAATGGACGTATTAGGAAACAGTGCAAATGAAATGAAAGAATATGATAAATTAAATGTTCAAAAAGATGAAATCGTAAAAAGTTCAATTCCGTATCTTAAGAAAGTATTAGTTATAGAGCCAAAAAATGAAGATGCTATAAAATCGCTTTTAGGTATCTACAGAGCACTTGATATGACTAATGAATACAATGCCTTAAAAAGCAGTAGATAAATAAAAAGGAGCTGCTAAATTTTCTTTTTAGCAGCTTCTTCTATTAATGATTTTTTCCCGATTGTCTTTGTAATAATATCTTTTTCCAGATTCCAGCCTCTTGCAGGAGAATATTCGCGTCCATACCAAATAATCTGTAAATGCAGATCGTTCCATAATTCTCTTGGAAATAATCTTTTGGCATCTTTTTCGGTCTGTACAACATTTTTTCCATTTGAAAGATTCCATCGGTGCATCAGTCTGTGAATATGTGTATCAACGGGAAAAGCAGGAACACCAAATGCCTGGGACATCACCACGCTCGCTGTTTTATGCCCAACTGCCGGTAATGCTTCAAGAGCCTCGAAACTCTGCGGAACTTTTCCATCATGTTTATCAATCAGAATATGCGACAATCCATGAATTCCCTTGGATTTCATCGGCGATAATCCGCAAGGGCGAATAATCTCCTTGATTTCTTCTATTGACATTTTAATCATATCATATGGATTATCAGCCTTTGCAAAAAGCAACGGTGTAATTTGGTTCACACGTACATCCGTGCATTGTGCCGAAAGTAAAACTGCTATCAATAATGTGTAAGGATCTTTATGTTCAAGCGGCACAGGAATAGTAGGGTAGAGTTCTTTTAACGTATTTATAACAAATGTTACACGAGCTTCTTTATTCATTTCCGTATTTTTAATGCTGTAAAAGTAGCACAATTTTCAGGATGTGCCTAATCCGGTTTTACGTTGCAACTCCTCATTGTGGCAGTAACATTTTTTTGCATTCGCAAGAGCTTCCGCTGGTCGCTTTGCCAATGCAAAAAATGCAGACTACCACAAATCGGGGGTTTTCACTACAACCTGGGGCAGAAAACAATTAACAATTGATAATTAACAATTATAAAAATGACAACAATACAAAAAGGAGATAAGGCTCCAAATTTTTCAGGAACTGATCAGGACGGAAAAACACATCAATTGGCGGATTATAAAGGAAAAAAATTAGTGGTTTTCTTTTATCCAAAAGCCAATACACCAGGATGTACAGGAGAAGCTTGCGATTTAAGAGATAATTTCGAACGTTTTAAAACCAATAATTATGAACTTTTGGGTGTAAGTGCTGATAGTCAAAAATCGCAGTTAAAATTTAAGGATAAATACGAATTCCCTTTTCCGCTATTAGCTGACGAAGACAAATCAGTAATCAATGCATTTGGTGTTTGGGGACCAAAGAAATTTATGGGTAGGGAATTTGACGGAATTAACCGCACTACTTTCGTTATCGATGAAAACGGAATAATTGATGAGGTAATTTCACAGGTTAAAACTAAAGAACATGCTGCACAAATTCTAAAATAGTAATGTTACATTCTAAGTATAAAATGCCCTCCTGGAAGGGCATTTTATATTTGAAGAAAGATTTATTTATTCTAAAACAAGACCTATTTGTCCGTCATCGTCCAATTCTGTTTCAACAGATTCATCATCTGGCAATTCCGTTTTTTCAGCAATTTCTTCAACAGGTTCTTCATATGGTAGTGGATCCAGTAAATTCACTTGTTTTAATTTATCAGTGGTCAGTTGATTTCCTAAAGCCTTAAATCCTTTTACTGCAATAAAATCTTCAATATCAATATGTAAATTTTCTTTTTGAACGCCTTTTACTTTTGCAAAAATCAACTGCGCAACCGGACGATAATCCGTTGATACAATTTCTAATTGCGAATTTGGATGTTCTGTAATAAAACTTTCTTCTTTCCCTTCATTTTCAACAAGGAAGCGTTTCAAATAATAACGTTCTTTTTCACCATCATAATAAATAGCCGAAATAGGTTTTTTAGGATTCCATTTCTCCAGGACAATCATGTCTTCATCAAAATGAGTCGACAATTCCGGAATTATTACCTTCAGTTTACCACTTTGATTAATAATCAGTATTTTATCACTTGGCTTGAATTCTCCCAGTAATTCTCCTCTTGCATCAACATTTAGGCGTTTTACCGTATCGTCAAACCAGACTTTTCTTGGCAATAAGGTAGAAATTCCTTTCTCCTTTAATTCGATTTTCTTGATTGGATATTTGGTAACTAAGTTTCCTTTTGAAGCTCGGCCTTTAATGGCTAAACTGGCAAAATCAATATCAAATTTCAGTTTTTTAATGGTTCCAACCTGACGCAATAAAATGGTAATAACTTCCGCTTCACCGTTTGGATTATGTGAAAAATAAACTACCTGTGAACCTGCTGTTTCATTCGTCAGATCATAAGGCTTATCACGTGTTACACCCGTAACATTAAAACGCTTAATATAAGAAGGTCCGGATTTTCCATCACGATAAATCATGTTGTAAATCGTACGTTTGTCACTTTTGTCAAAAATAGCGATGTGAATAATATCTTTACCAACAAATGTCTTGGCATCGACTTTTGTAATCATCATTTTACCATCCCGTAAAAACACAATCACATCATCAATATCCGAACAATCGGTTAGGTATTCGTCTTTCTTTAAACTTGTTCCCACAAAACCTTCTTCACGGTTTACATATAGTTTTGTATTTCTTAAAACAACTTTTGTAGCTTCAACATTATCAAAAACGCGAAGTTCCGTCTGGCGTTCTCTTCCTTTTCCGTATTTCTCTTTTAATTTGGTAAAGTAAGCAATGGCGAATTCTGTAAGATTGGCTAAATGATGCTCAACTTCCTTCATTTCATCTTCTAACTTAGCAATAAAATCATCGGCTTTGTCAGAGTCAAAACGGGTAATACGAATCATCGGAATCTGAGTCAGTTTTTGTAAATCTTCATCAGTAATCTCTCTCACAAATGATTTTTTGAATGGCTCAAAACTGTCATGTAAATATATATAAAGAGATTCTCTATCCGAATACAATTTGAAATCAATGTACATTTCTTCACGAATGAAGATTTTCTCCAAAGTCGAGAAATGCCATTTGTTTTTTAATTCTTCTAACTGAATTTCTAATTCCTGTTTAAGTAAATCGACAGTTCTGTGTGTCGAAATCTTCAGCATTTCAGAAACTCCGATAAACAAAGGTTTGTTGTCTTCAATAACACAGCCTAAAGGTGCGACCGAAGTTTCGCAGGCTGTAAAAGCAAATAAAGCATCAATCGTTTTGTCCGGAGAAACACCTGGGAAAAGGTGAATCAAAATCTCAACATCTGCTGCTGTATTGTCTTCGATTTTTTTAATTTTGATTTTGCCTTTATCATTGGCTTTCAAAATACTGTCAATCAATGTTGTGGTATTGGTCGAAAACGGAATCTGCGTAATCACCAATGTATTTTTGTCTAATTGTGCAATTTTTGCACGCACACGAACACGCCCGCCACGAAGTCCATCATTATAATTCGACACATCGGCAATACCCTGTGTCATGAAATCAGGATATAAGGTGAAGGATTTTCCTTTTAGAATTTTGATCGAAGCATCAATTAACTCATTGAAGTTATGCGGTAAAACCTTTGTTGAAAGCCCAACTGCGATACCTTCAGCTCCCTGTGCCAAAAGCAATGGGAATTTTACCGGAAGATTGTTCGGTTCTGCACGACGTCCGTCATAGGAAACTCCCCAATCAGTAATTTTTGGAGAATATAAAACTTCCAAAGCAAATTTTGACAAACGCGCCTCTATATAACGAGAAGCCGCAGCCCCATCACCTGTTAAGATATTTCCCCAGTTTCCCTGACAGTCAATTAACAATTCTTTCTGACCAATTTGCACCATCGCATCACCAATACTCGCATCTCCGTGTGGGTGATACTGCATGGTGTGACCAACAACATTGGCAACTTTATTATAACGGCCATCATCCAGCTCTTTAAGCGAGTGCATAATACGGCGCTGAACAGGTTTAAACCCATCTTCAATAGCCGGAACTGCACGTTCCAGAATTACATATGAAGCATAATCCAGAAACCAGTCTTTGTACATTCCGGTTACTTTCGTAATCACGTCTTCGCCTTCTTCTTCCTGATTTTCGTAAAAATGCTGTCCTTCAAAATGCTTGGCCTCTACATCAATAATTTCATCATCTCCTTCCTGATTTTCATCAAGCTGGTTTTCGTCTGAATTATTTTCGTCGTCGTTTGGAATTATGTTGTCGTCTTCTTCGTCTTTCATTTATTTATATTCGAAAATTATAAATTTGATTCTTATTTAATGGACTTTGATTGTATAGCTAAATTTAGTTTCTTTTTTTAATTTGAATTGTATTTATCCAAAATTGTATTCTTCAAAATAAAAGGTTTTAATTCTTCATAACTGAAAAACACATGAGGTTCTCCGGCTGCAAAACCAAGTAATTCGTATGGCGCATATGAAAAAGTGATACCTGTAGGTAATAGATAAAAATTGTCAGTCATCGGTATTTTATCTGCCAATACTCCATCTCCATAATCTGACTTAATTCTGTTTTCATAAAAAGCAATAAAATCCTTATCAGCTGTATTTATTATTTGTTCGATAGTAATATTTTTTCCTGTCGCTACATCGTAATTATTGTAAGCAGTACGCATCATACCATGAGCTCCACCCATATAGCTATATGAAAAATCAGAAACAACATAAATGTTGGAATCTACGAAAACCGGTGATGCAACATTCAGATTCTCAGAACTGTAATTCTCTTCTTCGTTTTTGGATTTTTCCAAACTAAAATTATGTTTCCACTTTTTATAATTTTTAATACTTAAAGAATCGGAGGTCAAATATTTTAGTTTTGTTTCGAGATTATCAAAAACAGCATTATCGGAAACAATTTCAGCAAAAAAGTTATAATCCCTTGAAGGAGTAAATTTTCTCATAGATTCATCGTTTTTGAATGCTTCTCTGGAGTCAAAAAGTGTATAATCTATTTCGTCATAACAGCTGTAAACGGGAAATGTTTTACTTGGATAAATTTTATAATTCTTTTTATCCAATAGATATTCTATATACATTTCTTCAGTTGAAAGATTATACAATTTAAGCTTACCAATAATTTTATCACTATCGTTATCGTAGATGTTTGCGATATAATAATCTTCCTTTTTATCCTTATCAAAATAGCAATAAAAAATATCGTTTTCTCCGTCAATATACACAGATGCTGTTTTTGAATAACCTCCGTATTCAGATGACAACTGATTGGAGAGATGGATTTGTATATTCTTATTTCCATTTATTTTTCCTTGAAAAGAATATATAAAAGGACTTTCTAATTGCAAAGTGTCACCATTTATTACAATTGTATTTTCATTTAATTTGTAAATCAGGCTATCCTTGTTTTTCTCAATTTTAATTTCCTTTAATGGTTTTACAACTAATAATTTTTTCTCATCATTTTTGGATTGACAGGAAAAAATTATTGTAGTTACTAAAAGGAGTAGAGTTTTTCTCATAAAATTATATTTCTTCAACCGCATCCAATTCCACCTTCAAATTCCTGATGATAAATTCCTGCCTGTCCGGCGTATTTTTTCCCATATAAAAAGACAATAATTGTTCAATAGAAGTATTCTTATCCATCATAATCGGGTCAAGCCGAATTGTTTCTCCAATAAAGTTTTTAAATTCATCCGGTGAAATTTCCCCCAAACCCTTAAATCGTGTAATTTCCGGTTTTGGTTTTAATTTTTCGATCGCATCTCTTCTTTCCTCATCAGAATAACAATAGATAGTTTCTTTTTTATTTCTCACCCTGAAAAGTGGTGTCTGTAAAATATACAAATGCCCTTCTTTGATTAATTCAGGAAAAAACTGCAAAAAGAACGTAATCAGTAATAAACGAATATGCATTCCGTCAACATCGGCATCGGTAGCGATTACAATGTTGTTGTAACGTAATTTTTCCAGTCCATCTTCGATATCCAAAGCGGCTTGCAATAAATTAAACTCTTCGTTTTCGTAAACTATCTTTTTGGTCATTCCATAGGAATTCAAAGGCTTACCACGCAAACTGAAAACCGCCTGCGTATTTACGTCACGCGATTTGGTAATTGATCCGGAAGCCGAATCTCCCTCAGTGATAAAAAGCGTGCTTTCTAAGTTTCTGGGATTTTTGGTATCCGGAAGGTGTGCTCTGCAATCCCTTAATTTTTTATTGTGAAGATTGGCTTTTTTTGCTCGGTCTGTTGCCAGTTTACGAATTCCTGATAACTCTTTACGTTCACGTTCTGCCTGCAAAATTTTACGTAATAAAGCTTCGGCAGTTGGCGGGTTCTTATGTAAATAGTTGTCTAATTTATTTTTGATAAAATCATTTACAAAAGTACGAACAGAAACTGCAGGCGTTCCGTCATCAGAACCCATGTCTGTAGAACCTAATTTGGTTTTGGTCTGCGACTCAAAAACAGGTTCCATAACTTTAATACTAATGGCACTTACAATCGATTTGCGAACATCTGAAGCTTCGAAATTTTTGTTGTAAAATTCCCGAATAGTTTTTACAAGTGCTTCTCTGTAAGCCACTAAGTGCGTTCCTCCCTGTGTGGTATTCTGGCCATTTACAAAAGAGTGGTATTCTTCGCTATACTGTGTTTTACTATGTGTTAAAGCGATTTCAATATCGTGATCTTTCAGGTGAATAATTGGATACTCCAAATCATCTGCACTAATGGTTTCTTCCAATAAATCCCTAAGACCATTTTCTGAAATGTATTTTTCCCCGTTGAATATAATCGTCAAACCGTTGTTTAAGTAACAATAGTTTTTAACCATTTTAATCACATATTCCATACGGAATTTGTAATTTTTAAAGATACTTTCATCTGGCGTAAAAGTTACTTTTGTTCCTTTACGTTTTGTCGTTTCAATTACCTCTTCTTCTAAAACCAGATTTCCTCCTGAAAATTCTGCCGCTTTTTGCTTTTCATCACGAACAGATTCTACACGGAAAGCGCTTGAAAGTGCATTTACAGCTTTTGTCCCGACACCATTTAAACCTACCGATTTCTGGAAAGCTTTAGAATCGTACTTTCCACCCGTGTTCATTTTTGAAACTACATCAACTACTTTTCCTAACGGAATTCCACGTCCGTAATCACGAACAGAAACTGTCTTCTCTTTGATAGTTACCTCGATAGTTTTTCCGGCACCCATTACAAACTCATCAATACAGTTGTCCAATACCTCTTTCAAAAGGATATAAATCCCATCATCCGGCGAAGATCCGTCTCCTAATTTTCCGATATACATTCCGGGACGCATACGTATATGCTCTTTCCAATCGAGTGATCTAATATTATCTTCGTTATATTGATTTTGCTCTGGCATAAATGAATTTGGATTTTTGGCTAATGTACCATTTCTGCATAAAAAATGAAAGCGTATTTTTTTAAAGTTATCAATAAAGTGACCTTAAAAATACAATTCACTGATTTTAAAAAACAGGAACCGTTAAAAATATAAAAAATCTGTTGCCAAACAAAAAAACAGGATTTAATTCCAAGGACTTGTTTTTCAAGGTAATCATTTATGATCTTAGCACGACTGTAATTTTACTTTATAGAAATTTAGAAAATCGGAAATAAGACTTGTTCTCGATTTTGATGATGTGAATTATTTTGATTTGGGAATAATCTTGAAAGAAACAATACTATTTGTGTCTGCAAAAATAGTGATATACTTTCCAATGCTTTTGTCATAAGCAATCTCAAATTCTAAACCACCGCGTTTTTCTTTTGTATTTTGAACGTAAACAGGCTGATTTTTTTCATTCAGGTAAAACAGCTGATTTGACTTTGAAACATTTTTTATTTCAAAACTGATTTTATCTCCATTATTAGCTTCGATAATTCCGGATTCAGGAGATTTAATTTTATAATCTTCCTCAATCGTTTTATTGTAAATTAACGGACCGTTCAAAAAATCACTTTTATTTAATATGTTACCAAAAAAAGAACCCGAATCAGGAAAATGTTTGGCAAAGAAATAATCGGGTTCTGTATCGAAATAAATTGGCGTAAATTCGGTTACCATTCTGCCTTTGCTATTGTCATAATAACCCTGTGCCCAGGTAGCATCGACTAATCGCCATTTTTTATCAATGAGGACTATGTTCCAGGCATGATTTGAAAAAGTATTTTTTCGGCCAATATCTGCTAATCCAATTTTTGAGTCACCTGTAATTATCTCTGATTTTAATCCTGTCAATTCTGCTAAATGTTGGTATAAAGCCGTAAAACCTTCGCAAACCCCTTTTTGGGATTTAAAAGTTTTTTGAATTAATTTATTTTTCAGATCTTGTATTTTTCTTTGTTTTTCTGCTTCTGTAGAATAGATAAAGCCTTGACTCTTTTGAGGTTTAAGGTAAAGAGCATAATCGTATTTTATGTTAAATGCAATCCAGCTGTAAATGGCTCTTGCCTTATCATATTCAGAACCAAAATCTTTTTGAATTCTTTCGGCTAATTTTTCTGTCGAATTAAAACTTTTAGGATACTTAAAAACAGCCTGATCAACTGCATTGTGTTTTTGTCCAAAAGCAGCATTCAGAACAATAAAGTTCACGATAAAAAAATAAGTATTAAATTTTTTTATGGACATAGATTAGAAACTAGATTTAATGATGTCTTTGAGTTGTTTATCTAACTCAGTATTTGAAATTTTATTTTCTTCTAAATCGAAATTAGTATGGAAAGAAGGCAATGAAAAAATCGCTTTCAGATCTGCTCCATATCTCGGAAATGCATTTTTAGCGATTTCCAATACCGAAGCACCACCTCTTGGTCCCGGAGAAGTTGCCATCAACAACATTGGTTTTTGCTGGAAAACTTCTTTGTTAATTCTGGAACTCCAATCAAAAACATTCTTGAAAGCAACAGAATAGCTTCCGTTATTTTCCGCAAGGGAAACGACAACAATATCGGCAGATTCAATTTTATCAAGGAATGATTTTGCTTTTTCGTGCTGGCCAATTTGTTTTTCAAGGTCAACACTAAATATTGGCATCTCAAAATCGTTAAGATCTAAAACTTCCACCTGTGCATTTTCAAATAAATTGGCTGTGTAAGAGGCTAAATGTTTATTGATTGATTGTTGGCTGTTACTACCTCCAAAGGCTATGATTTTCATGTTTTTATTTTTAAAGTTAATAAAATTAGATTATGATTTAGAAAAGGATATGTTAATAATTAAAAAGTCCAAAAAAGAATATATTCAGTTTTGGACTTTTTAGCTTGTTTAAATAATCTTAATTATTTTCTAATTCTTTTTCAGGATGATATCCAAAAAGGTGGTGTTCTTTTATGATTTCAGCAACTCCCGATGGAAGCATAGGCTCCCAGCCGGTTTTTCCCTGGCCAATCATTTTTAAAACTTCGCGCGAAAATACATTTAAAATTGAAGGATCATAATCAACAATATCAACGACTTTTCCATTGAATTTAAAGAATTTATACAATTCCTTCATTCTGGGATGGACCTTTAAATTATCAGAAGTTATAATTTCTCCATTGTCACCCAGCATCGGATATAAAAATACTTTCATGTCGCGGTAGAATAACTTTCCAAAAGCTTCGAGAATTCCACCACTTAAATGGCGATAGTATTTTTCATCAAAAATGTCAACTAAATTGTTTACTCCCATTGCTAATCCCATACGCGCCTTGGTATAATTAGCAAAATATTCCACTACCTTATAATACTCCTGAAAGTTCGAAATCATTACGGTCTGACCTAAGGAACATAATAGTTCGGCCCTGTCCATAAAATCACGTTCATCAATTTCTCCATCAGAACGCAAATTCGAAAGTGTGATTTCAAAAACTACAAGTGTATTTTCTTTTTCTACCTTATTTTCTTCAAGAAACATTTTTAGGGATTTTCTGTACATGTCGACGTTTACGTTGGTAACCGGACGAAAACTTCCCCTGAAAGCTAAAAGATTTTTTTTGTATAATAGGGCAGCCGGTAAAACGTTTTTTCCATCTGGATTGAACATCACGGCATCTGTCATTCCGTTCTTCACAAGTTGTAAACTCATCAAACGATTATCAACATCGGCAAAACGTGGTCCAGAGAAATTAATTGTGTCAATTTCAAGCTGATCCTTGTCCAAATGATCATACAAATAACGAAGTAATCGTTTTGGGTCATTATATTTATAAAAAGCGCCGTAAATTAGATTAACACCTAAAATCCCAAGCGTTTCCTGTTGCAGTCGGGCATCAGTTTCTTTAAAACGAATGTGTAATATAATTTCGTTGTAAGCTTCTTCAGGTTCAATCTGATATCTTATTCCAACCCAGCCGTGACCTTTAAATTGTTTTGCAAAATCTATCGTTGCAACCGTATTGGCATAACTGAAAAAAAGTTTGCTTGGGTGTTTTTCCCTGCTTAAACGCTCTTCAATAAGTTCACCCTCAAAGGTTAACATTTTCTTGAGACGATTTTCAGTCACATACCTGCCATCACCTTCGATTCCGTAAACGGCATCACTGAAATCTTTATCGTAAGCAGACATCGCTTTTGCAATTGTACCTGATGAACCTCCGGACCTGAAAAAATGCCTGACTGTTTCCTGTCCAGCGCCAATTTCTGCAAAAGTACCGTAAATATTCTCGTTTAAATTAATGCGCAGTGCTTTGTCTTTTATGGAAGGAACCTGAGCGATGACCTTGTCACCTTTGAGTTTTATTTCTGTACCCATTTTATTTTAAATAGATTTGTTACAAAGTTAGCAAATTAGGGTTCTAATGAAAGAGAAATAATCCCTATTTTTGTAAAAAAATCAAGTTCAATTGAAGGTCTATTTTTTAGGTACCGGTACTTCTCAGGGCATTCCCATTATAGGGATTGATCATCCTGTTTGCAAAAGCAATGATGCTAAAGACAAAAGGCTTCGTGTTTCTATCTGGATAACATGGGAAGATCATTCTTATGTTGTTGATTGTGGTCCTGATTTCAGGCAGCAAATGCTTTCTTGCGGCTGTCAAAAACTGGACGCAATATTATTTACACATGAACATGCCGATCATACAGCAGGGTTGGATGATATTCGCCCTTATAATTTTAGACAGGGCGAAATTCCGGTTTATGCGCATCAGCGCGTAATTGACAATCTAAAGCGCCGTTTTGATTATGTTTTTGAAACGGTAAACAAATATCCAGGTGCTCCCAGTGTAAAAACAATTGAAGTAAACAATAACAAACCTTTTGCGATTGGAGATAAAATGGCTATTCCTGTTAATGTTATGCATGGTGATTTACAGGTTTTTGGGTATCGAATTGATGATTTTGCGTATTTAACCGATGTAAAAACAATTGCTGAACCCGAAATAGCAAAATTAAAAAACCTGAAAGTACTGGTTGTTAACGCCTTGCGCGTTGACCCACATGATACGCATTTTAATTTGCAGGAAGCACTTGATTTTATCGATTTGGTCAGGCCGCAAAAAGCTTATTTAACTCATATCAGCCATGTTTTGGGTTTTCATGAAGAAGTACAAAAACAGCTTCCTGAAAATGTTTTCCTGGCCTACGATAATTTAGAAATTACAATTTAATTATACTACAAAATGAAAAAATCCTTAATGCTTTACCTTTTTATCTTGGCAATATTAATGAATGTTTTTACTTATATGTTTTACAGCAAAGAAGTAAAATTTGAAAAGGATAGATATGAGAAAACCACTAAAAAATTAAGGGACAGTATTAATTTGGTATCAGGTAAATTAGCTGAAGCCAATTATTTTTCTTTGGATTATAATGAAAATGCACAGAATTATTTTGACAACAGCGCCTCTGGCGGAAAAATTATACAATACGAAAAACTGATTCCGGTTGTAACTGAGAAATTAATGGACCTGAATGCCAATCCAAATGGGAATCCTTACACTGGGCAGGATAAAATTGGGGCCAACAAATTTATTATCAACAAAGTAAAAGTCTTAAACCACAGATGGATTATTGCTGATTACAGTGATGGTGAAATTTGGGGAGAAGTGTTATTGAAGTATTTTGTTAATGATGATGAATCAATTTCTTTTGAAGTGAATCAGTCGTTATTGTATCAGAAATAATTTAGTCACAGTTTTAGTTTTTAACTTTAGTTTAGAAACTAAAACTGCGATAAAAACAGAATATTACTCAGCAAGCCAATTCTTAAAATCAAAGAAATTCTGAGGCGCAACTCCATGTCCAACAGGATATTCTTTATAAGTTATCGGAATATTTAGCTTTTCTAAAATAGCAGGTGTTTTTCTGGCCCATTCAATCGGGATTACCTGATCTACAGTTCCGTGGGAAGCGAATATTTTAAGATTTTTAAAGTCATTTTTTTCAAAACCTTCTTTTATAATTTCTTCATTAAAATAACCGCTCATTGCCACTACACGCTGAATTTTTTCAGGATAAGAAAGCGCAACAGAATAACTCAGAATTGAACCCTGACTAAAGCCAACTAATGTTATATTATTTGCATCGATTGGATAATTATCAACCAGCTCATCAATAAACTTAGCGATTAAATCTCGTGAAATTTTTGCTTGTTCGTTATCTGAAAATTTATTCTGGTCAGCATCAAAATTAATCGCGTACCACGCATAAGCGCCGTATTGCAAATCATAAGGCGCTCTTGCAGAAACAATGTAATAATGATCCGGGAGTTCAGTAGCAAACGAAAACAAATCAGCTTCGTTACTTCCATATCCATGTAATAAAATTAAAACGGGATTTTTATCTAAGATAACCTTTGGTTCTCTTATTTTATGTTCTAATGATAGATTCATTTTAAATGGTGAATTTTGAATTGTAAATTTTGAATTTAATGCATTTGTGAATCAAAAATTAACCGATACTTTTAAACCATTTCTGAAAAAGATTTCCAACTAACGGAATTGGCCTTGTCTGTCCCTGAATAGCGCTGAAGATACCGTAAGTCCATAATATGGAAATACAGATCCACATTGGGAAAGTGATCATGAAACTGTCAAAATTACTGATTATAGCTCCGAAAGAAATAAAAGCCAAAGAGAGTCCTAACGCCTGACGAATATGGAAAGAAGCAAAACTATTTTTGTTTTCAGCATTCATAGACATGGCAATTAAAACACCAATAATCAAAATATAACTGGTAATAGCAATAGATTTTCCTTCTTCGATTGAATTGTTCATTTTATTATTTTGTAACAAGTTGATTTTGATTTAAAATCCCGTAAACTGAACCTTTTATTTCGGTTCCTAAAAAAGCAGAATTTTTAGATTTAGACAGAATGTTCTCCTTAGTAAAAGTTGATTTTCCTTCAGGAGTGAAAAATGTAAAATTGGCTTTTGAACCTTCAGCAATTGAATTATTCTCAATTCCGAAAATGCCTTTTCCTAAAGTTAATTTTGCGATTACAGTTTCTAAAGGCAAAACGGTAAGCAAAGCTCCAAAAGCACTTTCAAGTCCAATTGTTCCATTTTTGGCGGTATCAAATTCCATTTTTTTGAATTCGATATCAATTGGATTATGGTCTGAAGTAATTAAGTTAATTGTTCCGTCTAAAACGGCGTTAATAAGAGCTTTTCTGTCCGTTTCAGTTCGCAATGGCGGTGTAACTTTAAAACGTGTATCGAAACCTTCTAATTTTTCATCCGTTAAGACTAAATGATGTACAGAAACACTACAGGTTACTTGTAGACCTTTTGCTTTTGAATCCTTAATTAATTCAACTGATTTTGCTGTAGAAATGGTCGGTATATGAAGTTTTCCACCGGTATATTCGAGTAAAAACAAGTTTCGTGCGATTTGTAATTCTTCGGCTAAATTTGGAATTCCTTTTAAACCTAATCTTGTCGATACAATTCCTTCATTGGCCACACCGTTTCCTTTTATATTTTGATCTTGTGAATAAGCAATCAGTAAACCATCAAAATCCTGTACATATTGCAACGCAATTTTTAGGAGATTGGCGTTATCGATACTTTTGTTGTAATCTCCAAATGCAACCGCTCCGGATTTTTTCATATCAAACAATTCAGCCATATCTTTTCCTTCGCTGGCTTTTGTTAAGGCCCCAATAGGGAAGAGTTCAGTGGCAAAACCATTCGCTTTGTTTTTTACGAAATTTACCTGCGATTGGTTGTCAATAACAGGGTAGGAGTTGGGTTGTAAAGCAATGGCAGTAAATCCGCTTTTTGCAGCAGTATTTAATCCGTTTGCAATAGTTTCCCGGTCTTCATAACCTGGTTCTCCAAGCGAAACACTACTGTCAAACCAACCTTGAGAAAGATGTAGATTATCAAATTTTACTTCGGTAGAATCCTCAATATCAAGAAGTGAAGGGCCAATTTTTTCTATAATACCATCTGCAATTAAAAGATCAACAGTCTGATTATGAAACTGACTTTTTGAATCAATAATTTTGGCGCTTCTGATGATTATTTTCATAAGTAGATAATTTATTTATATTGAATCGTAAATATTATAAAAGTAATTACTTTACGAACTTAATAATTGCCATTTCTAATGCTAAAAATAACAGTGCAAAGATAACAAACCATTTCCAAATTTGGTTGTCTGTCCGATCAGTTTGCAAGGTGTTGAAAATCGTTGAAATCGTATCGGCAGTTTTAAAATCAGAAACTATGTTGGTATTTACCTGACTCAAATCACTTTCGCTTCTTTTATAATTGAAACTTACTTTTTCAACGGATTCCTTTTTGTCAAAAATGCCGTAATTCCCGGCTGTTTCCGGGAAATCATTAAACGTTAATTTGACTTTATTATTCAATATCTGTTGAATTGGAATAAAAGAATCATCATTTCCCTTTACTTCTAAAATGGCATCTTTACTTAATAAAACATCGACAAAATAAGGCAGATTGTTTCCGATTGTCAATGCATTTACACCCGTTTTCTGATTGTTTTGTCCCATTTTATAAAACAACGGAACAATGATAGGAGATTGTTGAAAATTAGAATTTACAGAATTTATGGGTGCTGAAAATACGGAAACTCCTGAAACAGGATTTGGAATCATAGTTACAAATATACTTTGGTCTTCGTAAGATAAAACCGCAGGATACGGACTGGAAATATCAAATGAACTATTTGTTTTAGGATATTGAAAATTGGTAATTTTATTTTCAAATACTCCTGAAAATAACGGATGATCAAAATTGATTTTCGTAACTAGTTTACTTCCTGCTTTAAACCTTTTAAACTGCAATCTTCCAAAATTCTCTAAAAAGGAATTTAAATTTGAAATTGAAATTTTTTCAGAAGGAATCACCACTAAATTTCCTCCTTTTGAAACAAATGATTTTAAAGTAGTTTGTAATGCCTGAGGAACTTCTGTTAGTTCGTTTAAAATGATAGTATTTTGTTTTTCCAGACTGTTGTAATCTAATGAACTAATAGAATAATTATTATAATTGAATTCTGATGAAGTGTAAATTCTCGATAAGAAGTTACTCTTTTCAGGTTCTCCAATGCTAATAATATTTGTTTTTTTAGCTTTGGAAATACTGAAAAAAAGTTTGTTGTCATAAGCAAGACCATTATCTTCAATTGTCACATACCCATGAAAAGCTTCTTTTGGAATGGTAAAATTGATTTTCTTTTTCTTTGAATCAAAATTGATAATTGTTTTGGCAATCAATTTATTCTGATTGTATAAAGAGGTTTGAACAGGTTTGAAATCTTCACCATAAGCTGATAAGTTTACACTAATCTCGTAAAAATTTTCCAGTGACTGATTAATAAAAACACTGTCAATAGAAATGTTGTTTTTTTGTTCTGCTTCAGGAATAATGAAATAAGGTTTTTGTTCAGAATCAATGTTTTGTATGTCTTTCTCTGACAGACTTACGGCATCCGTAATAATAACGATGTCTTTTTTTTGAGCCGTTTTATGTGCTTTTATCTTAGCCATAATTATTGAAAGCTCAAATGGAGTAGCGCTGTAGTTTAAATTTTGTAAAGCACTTTTAGAAGATTTGATATCCGTGTTCCAAAAATTTTCGGTGTTGGTTAACAATGAAAACTGAATGTTTTCGGGAGTGTTTTCCAATAATTCCTGAACACTGCGTTTTAATAGTTCCCCTTTTTTGCCTTTTGCCTGCATGCTAAAAGAATTGTCAAGAATAATATACATTTCATTTGATGCATTTTTACTGTCTTTGGCTTCAAAAAAAGGCTGTGCAAATGCTACGATAATACAGGTAAGTAATAATAACCGTGTTGCTAATAATAATCTTTTTTTGATTTTTGAACTTTTTCTTGTCTGGATGGAAAGTTCTTTTAAAAAGCGGACATTAGTGAAATAAGAGGTTTTAAAACGCCTTAATTGAAATAAATGAACCAAAATTGGAACAATCAATAAGAACAGAAAGTATAGAATTTCAGGGTTTTTAAAATGCATTCTGGCTTCGATTTACTTCACTGGGTTATATTTAGTAAAGATACTGGTCAAAAATACAAATTTTTAGTTAAAAATAAATAAAATAAGTAAGGTTGATTTAATCACAAAAAAGATATGGTTTATTGGTCTAATTGGGTTTTACTGATTTGAAAAATGTAACTTTTGAAAAACCATTTGTAACAAAAATGAAATTTTCTAAAGATATAATTGTCTATTTTAGCTATTCAAAAAACCACTTTAAAATATGAAAAAAATGTATTTAATATTATTTTCGGTTTTAGCTGTTACTACATCTAAAGCCCAGAATAAATTTAATTTGTTAGTCGGAACTTATACCAATACTTGCCAGAGTGACGGAATATACGTTTATGAATTCGATAGTACTACTGGTGAATTCAAATTAAAAAATTTTTCAGAAAAAGTTGTAAGTCCAAGTTACCTGTCAGTTTCAGCAGACAATAAATTTATTTATGCCGTAAATGAAAATGGGACGCAAAGTACTGTGAGTGCTTTTAGTTATGATTCTAAATCAGGAAAAGTAAAATTGATTAATAAAAACGCTGCTTTAGGAGCTGACCCTTGTCATTTGATTAATGACAGCAAAAATGTTATTGCTGCTAATTATTCAGGTGGAAGTATAGCTGTATTTAAGAAAAATGCTGATGGTAGTATTACTGAAGGACAACAATTAATTCAGCATGAAGGAAAAGGACCAAATCAAGCACGCCAGGAAAAGCCGCACGTACATATGCTTGCCTTTTCTCCGGATAAAAAATTTGTATTAGCAAATGATTTAGGTCTTGACAAAGTTTTTATCTATAAATATAATCCTGGTGCAGCACATGAAATTTTAACGTTAAAAGGAAGTGTTGATGTTAAAAAAGGAAGTGGTCCCAGACATTTCACTTTTAGTAAAGACGGTAAATTTGTCTATTTAATTCAGGAATTAGACGGCACACTGACAACTTTTAGTTTTGATAAAAATGGAAGTTTAAAATTAGTTAAGGAAACCAGTATTCTCGCCAAAGGATTTACCGGAGGAACTGGTGCAGCAGCTATAAAGATTTCACCTGATGGGAAATTTTTATATGTAACTGATCGCGTAGATGCCAACAATATTACTGTTTACAAAATTCTTAAAAACGGAAGTTTGGAATTGGTAGAGCAGATAAGCACATTAGGTAAAGGACCCAGGGATTTTGCAATTGATCCGACAGGTAATTATTTACTGGTGGGACATCAGCACACTAACGAAATTATTATTTTTAAAAGAGATAAAGCTACAGGGGAACTTAAAACTACAGGAAAGAAAATAGAATTATGTTCGCCAGTTGGTTTGGTTTTTACAAAGATTTAAAAATAAAATCCCCAAATTCTAAACTAAATTTGGGGATTTTTATTTTATTTATTCTTGTCTTTTCGTTTTTTATCTCTGGTTTTCAACATATTTCGATTGACAGAACCGTGTGTTTTTTTCTTGGTTACTCCAGGTCCGCCTAAGTTGACTTTTTTATTCTTTTTGCTCTTTTCCTGAAAAGCACCATCACCTTCCAATTTCTGTTTTTTCATCAAAAATTTGATCGGCAGTTTGTCTTTTTCAGGTTCAATTAATTTTGTTGAAATTTCTACTTCTTCCGGAAAAGTGGCAACGGCTAATTCGGTATTCATTAACACTTCGATACCCACTTTTGATTCTTCTTCCCGAGGAGCAATAAGACTAATAGCTGTTCCAGTAGCATCTGCACGACCTGTACGGCCAATACGGTGCATGTATAATTCCGGCAATTCCGGCATTTCAAAATTGATTACATGCGTAATATTTGAAATATCCAAACCCCTTGCCATAATATCTGTGGTAATCAAGCCACGAAGATTTCCTTCCTGAAAGGATGCCATCGTGCTCAAACGATAATTTTGAGATTTATTGGAGTGAATAACTCCAAACTGACCTTCAAAATCCTCCTCAATTCGTTCGTGAACCATATCTGAGATCTTCTTGTTGTTGACAAAGACCAGCACCCGGCTCATGTCTTCGTTAGTTTGCAATAAGTGTTTAAGAAGATTAATTTTAGTATTAAAATTTGGGGCCTGATAGCTGATTTGTGTAATATTCTCAAGAGGTGTTCCGGATGCTGATAAGGTAACTTCTTCAGGATAATCAAAATAATCGTTCAGAATTGCATCAACTTCATCGGTCATTGTTGCTGAAAATAAGATATTTTGACGTTTTTTGGGCATCATGGCTAAAATAGCTGTCAACTGGGTACGAAATCCTAAATTCAACATTTCGTCAAATTCATCGATAACCAATTTTTGCATTTCTTCAAAACGTATTACATTATCCAATGTTAAATCCATGATTCTTCCTGGAGTTCCTACCAAAATATCACAACCTTTATAAACTGTTGTTTTTTGTGTATTGATGTTGACACCACCAAAAATTCCAACAGTTCGTACAGACATGTATTGGGTTAGTTTCTCTACTTCTTCAACAACCTGAACCACAAGCTCACGTGTTGGAACAAGAATAACTATTTTTGGAGTATGTCCCGGTGTAAATTTGTATAATTTTAAAAGAGGTAATAAGTAGGCAAATGTTTTACCTGTTCCGGTTTGTGCAATTCCCATCATATCGCGGCCAGACATAATCACAGAAAAGGATTTTTCCTGAATAGGAGTAGGGGTAACAAATCCTAATTCGTCGATTGCTTTTTGTACTGATTTTGGGAGATTGAATTTTTCGAACGTGCTCATTTGCTTTTAAATTTTGTGCAAAGGTACGTTAAATTCGTGGTTAGATTATCAGATTTTTATAATCATCTCATAATCTTGCGGTTAAACCGTTTTGTTTTCCATTAAAAACCTTCAAATACGCCCAGGCCAAATAATGCAAAATCATATTTTACAGGATCAGTTGCATCCATTTTTCGAAGTTTTTTATCTAATTCCGCTAATGCTTTTCCGTCGTTTTGTTTTCTTTCCAGAATGCCTAATTTTCGGGCTACATTACCGGAATGGATATCCAGCGGACAAGATAATATGGAAGGTGGAATAGTTTTCCAGATTCCCAAATCGACGCCTTTTGTATCCTGACGCACCATCCAGCGCAGGTACATATTAATTCTTTTAGCCGCTGAATTATTAAGCGGATCTGAAATGTGTTTTTGAGTTCGTGATAAATGCTCGATTTCAAAAAATATTTTTTTGAATTCATGAATTCCTTTTTGAAGGCTTTCCTTTTCCTGATTTTTTGCAAATACGGCTTCTAGTCCGTTATGGTTTTTATAAATGTGTTGTAGTCCTTTTATAAAACATGTAAAGTCTTTCCCGTTAAAGGTTCGGTGTACAAAATTTTCCAATCGCTGAAGATCTTCATCAGAATGCGACATGACAAAATCATAAGGAGCATTTCCCATTAAACTCATCATTTGATGGGAGTTTTTGATAATCATCTTTCGGTTTCCCCAGGCAATAGTAGCGCTCAGAAACCCAGCAATTTCAATATCTTCTTTTATCGAGAATAAATGCGGAATCTGAACAGGATCACTTTCTATGAAATCCTGATTGTTATATTGAATGACTTTTTCGTCGAGAAATTCTTTAAGCTCTTTCTGATTCATAATTTTGAAAAATGTTCTTGTTATTCCAGATCCATAGCCCGGATGGGAACGACATCCTTTTGTGCCGGTGTTCGGCATAAAAGATATAGTGTACAGCCGGAATAGCTTCTAATTACTGATCAGGCCATCAACCATTACTAATTTCCTGTCTGCCATATTGGCCAGTTCTTCGTTATGGGTTACGATAACAAAGGTCTGTCCGAATTCATCACGAAGCTTAAAAAACAATTGATGTAAGTTTTCAGCAGAATTGGTGTCCAGATTACCGGAAGGCTCATCTGCAAAAATGACATCAGGTTTATTAATTAAAGCTCTGGCAACAGCAACACGCTGCTGTTCTCCGCCGGAAAGTTCGTTTGGCTTATGATTGATTCTGTGGGATAAGCCTAAATAGTCTAATAATTTTTTGGCTTCGACCTCGGTTTCAGAAGGTTTTTTTCCTGCAATATAAGCGGGAATACAGACATTTTCGAGAGCAGTAAACTCAGGCAGAAGCTGATGAAACTGAAAAATAAAGCCTAAATTTAAGTTTCTGAATTTTGATAGTGCCTTATCATTTAGGCCTAAAATATTCTGTTCATTTATAGTTAAGGAAGTTTGAGAATCTGATTGTGAAGGTTTGTCTAAAGTTCCTAAAATTTGCAGCAGAGTTGTTTTTCCGGCACCAGAAGCGCCTACAATTGAAACAATTTCCCCTTTTTTTATATGTAAATCAACTCCTTTTAGAACCTCAAGCTGATCGTAGAATTTATGTATGTTTTTTGCGTGTATCATTGGAAACTATTTTTACAAAGAAACAAAGATTCTGGCGATATTAAAATGTGTCTAACACAATTTTAGGAAGAAATCATAAATGGGAATTTAGAAAGAATATTGTATCACGAAATAAATTGAATTAAGCTATTTATGTCTAAATTCGGTAAATATCTAATACATAACAACATGCAGGAATTAGAAGAAATACATGATAACAGAATTAATAAGCTCCTTTTAGGTTTGCTTTTTGATGGTATTGGAATGATTTCATTTTCAATACCGCTTCTGGGCGAATTTTCCGATGTGATTTGGGCACCTATTGCTGCTTTTTTAATGACAAAAATGTATAAAGGACGAGTAGGGCGGGTTGCCAGTGTTTTAACTTTTGTAGAAGAGATTATCCCGTTTACAGATATAATTCCGTCTTTTACAATTACCTGGGTTTATACCTATTATTTTCAGAACAAGTATAAAACTAATCCTTAAATAAAAAACCTAATCCCATACTTTTGAGCATTTTTTTTTCGAAATTCCAAAAAAAGCGGAATTGCCCAAATAGGGTTCCAATTGCGACAAGGAGGATTTGATAAATAGGAAAAATGATCAATAACCGAATTAAAGTAAACCAGCCTCCAAAATCTTCTTTAGTTATATGTAGTAATTCACAAAAAGGTTTGGACAACCACGCAGATGCCGATCCTGTGATAGCAAATACGATAAATATAATGATGAGTTGAAAATTAGAAGTAATACCCCAGCGTTGCTTTAATCGATTCATTTTAATTTATAATGATTACAAATATAACAACATTATTGTATTGGTACATACCCTGCCAGCTTTTGTTTGTAGGTATTTTGAAAATAAATCATATAATTATAAATCAGGTAATTTACTTCGTATCCGTAATGAATATCTGGTCTGTAATCGATGGTCATTTCGTATAAACTTGGATTATAGCGTTGTGGCTGTAAAACACGATTGTTCCACTCAGTCACATACCATTGATTTTTGTTTTCCAGATAAGAGAGCGAGTAAAAATTTCTCGGTTGTGCCCGTGATGCGAGCCATGAGCTGAAACCGTTATCAATAATTATTACTTCGTATTCTAAAGAGTCATTAGCAATTCGAACAGTATCATTAACAGCTAAACTTTTATTAGAAGGTTCTTTTATACCAGTTTTAGTGCTTGAACAAGCTATGATAGTGAATAAAATAATCAGGATGTAAATACAATTTTTCATGACTTTGATATTTAAACTTAAATTTACAAAAAAGCGAGATAAAGAGTTTACTATTTAACAGTTTGAATGATTTATGAGTTTAAACAACTTCATCAATTCTTCAGGCTTGATTAAAATTAAGAAGAGACTCAAATTTAATTAAAAAAAGAAAGGGATTTATTAAACGATGTTAATAAATCCCTTTCTAAAATATTTATTTAAAGGCAATTAGCTTAATAATGTAATAATTTGTGATGCTAATTCAGTACCAATTCTGTCCTGAGCTTCTCCGGTTGCAGCTCCAATATGTGGAGTCAGTGAAATTTTTGGGTGCATCAAAATTGCCATTTCCGGTTTTGGCTCGCTTTCAAAAACGTCCAATCCTGCAAAAGCAACTTTTCCTGAATCCAAAGCTTTTACTAAAGCAACTTCATCAATAACACCACCACGGGCACAGTTTACGATTCCAACACCATCTTTCATGATTTCAAATTCTTTCTCGCTAATGATGTATCCATTTTGAGCAGGAACGTGCAATGTAATAAAATCAGATTCTTTCAACAATGATTCAAAAGATTGAGGAACAATTGTAGTAGTAATAGACTGACCGTCAAAAAACGCCACTTTTACATCTACTGAAGGAATAAAACCATCTGCAGCGATCACTTTCATACCTAAACCAAGCGCCATTTTTGCAGTAGCCTGACCAATACGGCCAATACCAACAATACCAAGAGTTTTTCCTCTAAGTTCAATACCATTTGCGTATGCTTTTTTCAAGCCGTCAAAGTTTGAATCTCCTTCTAATGGCATATTTCTGTTAGAATCGTGTAGAAAACGAACTCCTGAAAGTAGGTGTCCAAATACTAATTCAGCAACAGATTCTGATGAAGAAGCAGGCGTGTTAATTACATGTACTCCTTTGCTTTTAGCATAATCAACATCAATGTTATCCATACCAACACCACCGCGTCCGATAATTTTAAGACCAGGACAAGCATCAATAATATCTTTACGAACTTTGGTTGCACTACGCACCAAAACTACATCCACATTGTTTTCGTTAACAAAATTAGCCACTTGTTCCTGTGCTACTTTTGTTGTTATAACTTCAAATCCACCTTTTTCTAAAGCTAGAATTCCACTTTTAGAAATTCCGTCATTGGCTAATACTTTCATTTTAGTTTATGTCTTTGTGAGGAACGAAACAATCTCATCCTCAATATTAATTTTTTATTTTTTAGAAGCTAATCCCGCTATCCGTTGCAATCTTTTTTGTTTTTAAAGAAAAAACAAAAAAGGATTTCCATTTCTATCGGGGCTAGGGCTCCGATATTCAATTGATTTTTTCCTGGAAACTAAACTTTAGTTTCCAAAGCTTTCATTACATCCACTAAAACCTGAACGCTTTCTATAGGCATAGCGTTATAGATAGAAGCTCTGTAACCACCAACTGATCGGTGACCTGGCAATCCTGAAACGCCTGCTTCTTTCCATAATTTATCAAATGTTTCAGTATGGTCAGCATTGTTTAATAAGAAAGTTACGTTCATATTCGAACGATCTTTAACAGCTGCAGCACCTTTAAATAATGGGTTTCTGTCAATTTCATTGTATAATAAAGCCGCTTTTGCGTCATTTAATTTTTCAACAGCTGCAACTCCGCCTTTGGCTTTAATCCATTGCAAGGTCAATAACGAAACATAAACTGCAAAAACAGGAGGCGTATTGTACATACTTTCTGCTTTGATATGTTTTGCATAGTCTAACATACTAGGAATAGCTCTTCCGTTTTTACCTAAAATTTCTTCTTTAACCACCACCAAAGTAGTTCCTGCAGGTCCCATATTTTTCTGGGCTCCGGCATAGATTAAATCAAATTTAGAAAAATCCAGATCGCGTGAAAAAATATCAGAACTCATGTCGCAAACTACTGGAATGTTAGTTGCTGGAAAGTCTTTTATTTGTGTTCCAAAAATGGTGTTGTTACTGGTGCAGTGAAAATAATCAGCATCAGCTGGTATTTCGAATCCTTTTGGAATATGGTTATAATTTTCTTCTTTTGAAGAAGCTACGATAACAGTTTCCCCAAAAAACTTTGCCTCTTTTATTGCGGCAGTTGCCCAGGTACCGGAATCTAAATAAGCTGCTTTTCCATTTTCTTTCATCAAATTATACGGAGCCATTAAAAATGCCGTACTTGCTCCACCTTGTAAAAATAAAGCCTGATATCCTTTGCCTTCAAGTCCTAATAATTCTAAAGCAAGCGAACGGGCTTCATCCATAACAGCAACAAAATCTTTGCTACGGTGCGAAATTTCAAGAATTGATAATCCTGAATCATTAAAATTTAAAATTGCTTTTGAAGCTTTCTCAAAAACTTCCTGAGGTAAAATACTTGGACCTGCGCTGTAGTTGTGTTTTTTCATGGTTGTTATTAATAGTCGAAAATTTTAAAGATGCAAATTTCGGCAATAGGAGCTGAAAAAGCGATAAATTATTCGAAATAATTAAACATATTTTTACTTTGTTGTTAACAAAAACGTTATAGTATCTACGTTATCTGCATAATCCCACAATTGAGGATTTTGTGTTTGTCCGAAAGAAATACTATTTTTAATCAAACCATTGCTCACAATGCATTGAATTTGTTCGGCATCAGCTTCCAGACGTGTTTTTAAATCTTCAATATTATCATAGAATTCATAAAAAACACTAGAAATAGGAGAGGCGTAGCTTGTGTCTTCCTTGATGGTTAAAAAACCATTGTCTAATAATTTGAAATTACTCATCAAAAAAACCGCTTTATTATAATCATAATTATTAGCGTATTTTTCATAATGAATGACATCCTGATATTTGAAAATTGCTTCAAAAAATGCATCAAATTTATAGTCTTTCGGAACAAAAATTTTTGAAACATTTCGGCAACCCAAACCAAAATACCTAAAAATATCCTCACCTAAAGCTTCTAAATCTTCTTTGGTTTCCTGACCATTTAAAACGGCAACAGAATTTCTGTTTTTGCGAATAATGGAAGGTTTATCTTTAAAATAATATTCAAAATAACGGGAGGTATTGTTGCTGCCGGTGGCGATTACGGTATCGAAATTTTCTAATTTTCCTTCTGCAAAAGTGATTTTGTCTTTTAAACTTTTATCAGCAAAGATTAAATATTTGGCTAAAAACGGTAATAAATGCTGATCGTTTGAAGAGGTTTTAATCAGGGCTTTATTTCCGGTAATTAAAACCGATAAAAAATCATGAAATCCTACTAAGGGAATATTTCCGGCAAGAATTAAGGCTACAGTTTTTTCGTTATTATTTTTTTGAGCAAATTCATTGGAATAGTTACAAAGCCATTTATCAAGGTTTTCTTCAGTCAGCGCGTCTGCCCATGATTTGATGGCAAAATAAACTTGTTCAGGAGTGTACCATCCATTATGTGATTGGGAAAGGTGAATCAGTTTTATAAAATCATCAAAAAACAAATCATTACCTAAAACCGATTCCTTTTTAGTGTTTCCCTGCTCAGAAAACTGACTTAAAAACCGACCTAGTGCTATAAAAGATTGTTTTTTTTCGTTTTGTAACATAAGTAATTTGTTTATGAAAGGTTTTGATTGTAATTTTGCACAAAAATAAGCATAAATAAGTCGAAAGTCAAAAGTCATCAGGTCAAAAGAAAAATGCCTTTTTGTTTGTTTGACTTTATAACTTTAAGACTTTTAACTTTAAGACTAAAAAACAATGGCAATAATTATAACAGACGAATGCATCAATTGTGGGGCTTGTGAACCAGAGTGCCCAAATACAGCAATTTATGAAGGAGCTGATGATTGGAGATACAAAGATGGAACCAAACTTTCAGGAAAAGTAATTCTACAGGACGGAACTGAAGTGGATGCTGACGATGCCCAAACTCCAATTTCTGATGAAGTATATTATATTGTACCGGGAAAATGTACAGAATGTAAAGGTTTTCATGATGAACCGCAGTGTGCTGCTGTATGCCCTGTCGATTGTTGTATACCAGATGATAATCACGTTGAAGATGAAGAAACTTTGTTAAATAGACAGGCGTTTTTACATGCCGAATAATTAATTATTTAAAATTTAATATTAAAAATCCTGAGATTTACTCTCAGGATTTTTTTTTAATAAATAGTTATGCTTTTAGTGTATGATATTGATATTTAATGATTTATTACAATTAATTTAACTTTATTGTAATATTTTTAATACTTTAGCCGAAAATTTCCACTGATAATATATGAAAAGGCTAATATTTTTATTTATTTGGTTTTTCTTAAACGCTGCTTTTGCTCAAAATGCAGAGTATTCTATTCTTGTCAAAGATATCGAAACGCAGTTGCCCATAGAAAATGCTACGGTTGGCATATTAAAAACAAAGCAAGTCTTATTAAGCAATGTAGAAGGAAAGGTAACCTTTATAGTAAATGGAGCTTCTAATGTTGAAGTTTCTGAAATGAATTATGAAAACTTAAACATTCGTTGGGTTTCCTTAAAAGAGAATGGATTTATAGTATATTTAAAAAGCAAAAACAATAAATTAGACGAGATAGTATTGTCAAAGGAGAATCCACAAAAAATACTTCAGAAAATTGTTTCTAATTCAGCTAAAAAAATAACCGATTCTTACCGGCTTAAAGTATATGTGCGCGAATTTTTTATGCTTGATAATCAATATTCCTACTATAATGACGGATTAGTCAATTTTCAGTTTACAGGAAAAGCGCCACCAACACTTTTGGTTGAGCAAAACAGATCATACGGATTATTAGAAACAGATGTTAGTGCAGATCTAAAAGGTTATGATTTGAATAATATCATGCATAATTATTCGACTTTTAAGTATTTTGAACACTTTTTGACCCAAAAGCAAAAAAAGAGTATGATTTTATAATAAAAGGTCATGATAAAAATAAAGATTATTATGTCATGACTATAAAACCTTTGGATAATGCTAAAGAAGCCTTAGAGAATTTTGAAATTATATATGATCCTGAAAAGAAGCTTATTGTTGAATTTACAATTGAAATGGCACCACTTAACCTTGATAAAATTAAAGAAAGAACAAAAATAAATTCTAAAAACATTACCAGATCATTTGTAAAAGTAGCTTATAGAATAGAGGACGATAATTATTATTTATTAAGTTCAAATGAAGAAATTGCTTATGATCATATTTTAAAAGATAAAATCAAAAATATTCAGGTTCGGAATAATTTTATAACCACCAGTTTTAATAAACAGAAATTTACGTACAGCGAAAGTGATGTATTTAAAGAGAAAACACTTTTTAATAAAAAAAACAAAGTCCTTACTAATTACTGGGATATATCAGGTTTTACTGCTACTGAAGAAGAAAAGGCAATTATAAACGCATTAGAATTTAAACTTTAAATTCTTAGACTAGAAATAAAAAAATCCTGAGCATTAAACTCAGGAAATTTTTATTATAAAATGATTTCTTAAAAATTAAGGCCCAGTCTTGCATAGTAATAAGCTCCGCTAAAACCCATTTGTACCGCATCCCAATATCCGCCTGCTTCAACCCAGTCATCTTGTTGGTCAGGATAAATGTTTAAAAGGTTATTGGCTCCAATACTTATTTTTGTTGATTTTGAAAGTTTGAATCCTAAAGTTAAATCTGTTACAATTTTAGCGCCATAGGTATCTGTAGCTGCTGTTTTTTGATTTTCAAAACTACCATAATCTGCTACATCTTCATCCATTTGATAATCTAATAATTTCACTTCACTAAATCTGGTAAATGCCAATCCGGCATCAAACCATTTTCTGGCATAATTCAGGTTTAGGGCAAATTTACTTTCCGGTGCAGAAGCTAATAAAAAGGCTTTATCGCGTTCTCCAAAAAATGTTTTTTCATCTAAAGCACCATTTTTTACTTTATCGATTTTCATATCATTGATGTTTCCTAATAATGTGGCACCAAATCTATTTTCTCCTATTGTTTTTTTCCATGTAAATACTACGTCGAGACCCGTAGTTTTTGTATCTACTCCATTTACAAAAAACTGTGCTTTGTCAACTCCAAGGTTATATTGAGTTGCATCAAAATAGCCGGTTAATACAATTCTGTCTTTTACATTAATCATATATCCGTCAACTGTTGCAGTAAAATCACCAAAATTCGCTGTAAATCCTAAAGACCCATTGATTGCTTTTTCCTCATTTAAATCTTCAATTCCAAATGCCCTTGTTACCGGACTATTATTTGGTGAAAGTAATACTTCTGTAGCGCCGCCGGAACTGAAATTAGTAAAACGCAAATTGTAATAAACCTGTGCTAATGATGGTGCGCGGAAACCAGTACTTACAGAGCCTCTTAAGTTGATATTTTCTGTAATTTTAAGCCTTGAAGCTAATTTTCCGTTTATGGTACTGCCAAAATCACTATAATTTTCAAAACGTAAAGCACCACTTACCATAAAAGCGTCAGTAACGTCTAATTCTGCATCTGTATATAGAGAGAAATTGCTACGGGTTTCATTAACCTCGTTTGCAGGGCTGTACCCCGGAAAACCCTGGGAACCTCCAGGTCTTGGAGTAGTTGGAGAAGAATCAGGATCTGTTGGGTCATAATCAGGATTTGGAATAGTAGGCGCACTTTGAGTTGTTGGATCTGTAATAGGATCTCCATTCGTATCATAAGTAGCGTAAGAACCTTCTTCGCCGGCAAAAATTTCGAATTTTTCCATTCTGAACTCTGCTCCAAAAGCTAAATTCAATCCACTAAGGATGCCATCATAATTTTTAGAAACATCAAAATTGGTCGTATTTTGAAGTAAGCTGTGCCCGCCTGCATCAAATTCAAGAGGAGAGTTTTCCTCAAGGGAAGCATTGATAGTTCCTTCAATATTATAATGAAATTTATTTTGACCCAAAGTGTTACTCAAATCCAGTTTCCATCCACCACTAGTTTCAGTTCTGATTCCGGCTGCAATCGAATTGTCGTTAATTTTTGATGTAATTCTTGGAGTATATCCACCGGGATAAATTGATTCTACAACTCTTTCACCATCGTTTCTGGTAAAAGCATAAGCATCGGTATCTCTAAAATTACTTCCTCCAAAAGCATAAAATTCAGTTTTGTCTGATAGTGGGACAGCAAAATTCACAAGCAAGTTCACACCCTGAATCTCAGCTTCTCCAAACCCTTTTCTAAAATCAAAACCAGGTCGTAATGTTTTGTTTTTGTTCAGGAATTCACCTGTAATATTAGCATATCCGCCTTTTGTTCCAACTGGTACGCCATAATTTGCTGCTACTTTTAAAGATCCGCCATCAAAAGCCTGATCTTTTCCAAAAGTATTTCCATTACCATTTTTATCTAATCTGTAGCCATCAGTATTAGCTGTTCCTTCAGGGAAATCACCTTTTGCATTGGTATTAAAAGCACCATAGGTTACAGCTCCTGTGAATTCATTAACATTATCATTTAATACAATATTAATTACTCCGGCAATCGCATCAGAACCATATTGAGCTGCTGCCCCATCTCTTAAAATTTCAATTCTTTTGATAGAAGCTGCAGGAATTGCATTTAAATCAGTACCTGTATTTCCTCTTCCACGTGTACCGAATAAGTTGATTAAAGAGGATTGATGTCTTCTTTTTCCATTAATCAATACCAAAGTCTGATCCGGTCCCATACCTCTTAATGAAGCAGGATCTACGTGATCGGCTCCATCAGATCCGGATTGTTTATTAGCGTTAAAAGAGGGTGCAACGTATTGTAGTAATTCATTAATTTCAAGTTTTCCACTTTGTGTCGTTACATCTTTAACATTAATAATATCTATAGGCACTGCAGAATTTACCACTGTTCTTTTAGCGTTTCTGGAACCAACAATCACTACATCATTAAGGAGCTGGCCCCCACTTTCGTCTAAAATAATGTCTACAGTATTGCTATTAGCTGCTTTTTCAGTTGTACCATACCCCATATAACTAAATATTAAAGTAGCACCGTCTTTAACTTTAATGCTGTACCCTCCCTCAAAATTCGTAGATACTCCATTTGAAGTTCCTTTTTCCAGAATATTAACTCCTGGAAGAGGTGAACCTGTTTTGTCTTTGACGACGCCCGAAACTTCTTTTTGTGCAAAAAGAAATGCTGTGTTTAATAGAAATAAAAATAGTGCAATCTTTTTCATGTTTGTTGGGTTTTTTTTATTGTTTTGTTTTGATTAATGATAAAAGTAATGTTTTTTAACAAAAGCTTAATAAAAAGTTTAATTTTTTTAAAGAATAGTCTGTAAAATACATTAATCAACATTTTTACTTCACTGACGAGCTATTAAATCTTATATTTGCAAAATTTTAAAGCCAAAAAATATCATTTTGGCAGAAAATAAAATCAGTAAATAAATTAAAATTCATTAATATGCTTCTATTTTACCAGGTAAAAGCATTAATTATATGACCTGAAAAATCAGGATCAATATAAAAACAAACAGAACAACAGATGAAAGCAGGAATTGTAGGATTACCAAATGTTGGAAAATCAACATTATTTAATTGTTTATCTAATGCAAAAGCGCAAAGTGCCAACTTTCCATTTTGTACAATCGAACCCAATATTGGCGTTGTAAACGTTCCGGATCCAAGAATCAACAAATTAGAGGAATTGGTAAAACCAGAGCGCGTACAAATGGCAACAGTTGATATTGTTGATATTGCAGGTTTGGTAAAAGGGGCAAGTAAAGGAGAAGGCCTTGGCAACCAGTTTTTAGGAAACATTAGAGAGTGTAATGCTATTATTCACGTTTTACGTTGTTTTGACAATGATAATATCGTTCACGTTGACGGAAATGTAAACCCAATTCGTGATAAGGAAACAATCGATATCGAATTGCAGTTAAAAGATTTAGAAACTGTTGAAAAACGTTTGGAAAAAGTAAATCGTGCAGCCAAAACAGGAAATAAAGAAGCACAGACTGAAAAAGCACTTTTAGACAGAATCAGAGAGTCATTATTACAGGCTAAATCGGCTCGTACTGTTGTTCCCCAAAATAATGATGAGGAAGTTTTAATGGAGACATTCCAGTTAATTACCGCAAAACCGGTTCTATACGTTTGTAATGTTGACGAAAATTCAGCTGTAAGCGGAAATAAATATGTAGATCAGGTTCGTGAATTAGTAAAAGACGAAGATGCTGAGGTAATTATTCTTTCAGTAGGAGCAGAGGCTGATATTACCGAATTGGAAAGCTACGAAGAGCGTCAGGTTTTCCTTGAAGATATGGGATTAACGGAGCCAGGAGCTTCTGTTTTAATTCGTGCCGCTTACAAATTATTAAAGCAACAGACTTATTTTACCGCTGGTGTAAAAGAAGTCCGCGCCTGGACCATCAACATTGGTTCAACAGCTCCCCAGGCAGCAGGAGTTATCCATACTGATTTCGAAAAAGGATTTATTCGTGCTGAGGTAATTTCATACGAAGATTACGTTCATTACGGATCAGAAGCAAAAGCAAAAGAAGCAGGAAAATTCAAAGTTGAAGGAAAAGAATATATCGTAAAAGATGGTGATGTGATGCACTTCCGTTTTAACGTTTAGTTCTTATGAAAAATTTTTTATTATCTTTTTTTACAATTGCGTTTTTTCATAATATTAATTATGCTCAGAGTAAATATAATTTAGGATTAGTTTTAGGTCCAAATTATACTAGTTTTAGAGGTAGTGATTTTTTGCAGAGTACAAAACCCGATATTGGATTTTTAGGAGGTGTTTTTATTCAATATCAGCTAAACAATACCTTATCAATTATTAGTGGTCTTAATTTTGACCAAAAAGAGATAGAAAATGAAACTGATTATCCAATTACGTATATGGATGAGAGTACGGGTATAATTCTACATGAAGTTATTAATGCAAAGACAAATAATAAATTCCAATATTTTTCATTATCCTTGGTATTAAAGTATAATATTGGAAAAAATAAATCTTTTTATTTAAATGGCGGACCTTATATATCGTTTTTGCAAAAGCATAAAAAAAAGTCTAAGTTTTTCAATAGAGACGGAGGTACTATTATTTACGGTTCTAATTACCAATATAACTTTCCATTAGCTGATAATGTTTCGGGAGATTATGGAGTTTCATTTGGAATTGGTAAAACTTTTGGAATTGACATGAAAAATAAAATTTCCATAGAACTCAGAGATAATTTAGGTTTAAAAAATACAATTGAACATATACAAATTTATGATCAGTCAGGAGTAATTAAAACGAATACTTTGAATTTAATTGCTAATTGGTCATTCAATTTATAGGATTAAACAGAAATATACAAGAACCTGCAAGAGTAATTTTGCAGGTTTTTTTGTTGGTTAGATTACAATAATTATTCAGCAACTAATCTGGTAAAATCAAGATATTTTTGTTTTTTTTAATAACTGTGAAAACAAAATTCAGCATTTTAAATTTTTTGGCTTAAAAATTGGTTACAGAAAATCAACCAATAACTAAATCTAAAACCAATCAAAAATGCTAAAAAAAACGTTTAAATTTTTAGGCTGGACGCTTCTCGGAATTTTCAGTTTTCTTGTTCTTTATGTAGTATCAGTTTATTTCATTTCAAAAATCACGGTCAATTCAGATCTTGCAAAAGTTGAAGAACAAAATGCCATTCCGATTTACATCCTTTCAAACGGCGTTCATACCGATATTGTCGTTCCGATAAAAAATGATATCAAAGACTGGCGAAACCAGATTCAGTTCAGTCAGACAAAATCAAAAGATTCCCTGATGAATTTTATCGCTTTTGGCTGGGGTGATAAAGGTTTTTATCTTGACACGCCGGAATGGTCTGATTTAAAAGCCAGTACGGCATTAAAAGCTACATTTGGAGTAAGCACATCTGCTATGCACACAACATTTTTCAAACAATTAAAAGAAGGAGATGATTGCAAACGCATTTTAATTTCTAAGAACAACTATCAAAAATTAGTCACTTTTATTTCAGACAGTTTCAATAATCCAATATATCCTGAATGGATTGAAGGCCACAGCTACGGTAAAAAAGATGCTTTTTACGAAGCAAAAGGAAGCTACAGTCTTTTCTATACTTGTAATACCTGGGCAAATAGTGCCTTGAAAGCTGCCAATCAAAAAGCAAGTTTGTGGACGGTTTATGATAAAGGGATTTTTTGTCATTATCAATAATTGAGCTATGAAAAAAGTAATTTTAATTTTAGCTATAATAACATGTATTGTTTCTTGTAAAAAAGCTGACGCATGTGTAGATTGTCTGACTTTTAATTTTGAAAATCCACAGCCGGATAATGATTCAGAGTTAGATCGTTTTCCTAATAAATTTAGAGGATTGTATAGGAATCAGGATTCTGTTTTTATTCGAATTGAAGAAGATAGAATCATAAGAGAACAATTCGATAGAAATACAATTCATAAACTTGCTTTAGATTCGTTGAACGGTGAATATTATATTATCGATGGGATATTAACCATGAAGAATACCAAAGATAAATATGATATGAAACCAAAGGGAGATTCAATAGAGTTAATTCAAAAATTTACTGACACTTTGTTTAGATTTTCATATAATGAAAAAGCAAAAAGAATTGATGGACAATTGGTATTAAGTACTAGAGATTCAGTATTCTGGCATGTTGAATTCGTTTCTTTAACAAAGAATAAAATAAAATTCAGAAATATATATTATACTGAAGATCTACAAAGTCTGGATTCATTAACAACTATTAAAAGTAAAATGTTAGATTCTTTATCCTATTTAATCAGACCAACCAGAAGTGAATTCAAAAAAATACTTAAAATTAAGAAATTAGGATCTGATCAGGAATATCTAAAGATTGTAAAACAGTGATTTTAATTCCAAAATACGACATGGAAAAAATGTAAAATATTTTCATAATATGAAACCCAAAAAAAACTATTATAGTTTAAATTTGGTGCATATATAAAATTTTCAACTGTGGATAAACGAAATATAGTAGACAAATCCTGGTACTTGCTAAAAAGGACTTTTTTAGGATTTATAGAAGATGACGCCATAAAATTAAGTGCTGCTTTATCTTATTATACCATTTTTGCATTACCGCCATTATTAATCATTATCATAACAATTTGTGGTTTCTTTTTTGGAGAAGAAGCCGTAACAGGTCAGCTTTATGGGCAAATAAACGAGTTGGTAGGAAATGAGGCTGCCAAACAAATTCAGGAAGCTATCAAAAATGTACAGCTCTCAGACAGTAATGTTTTTGTTACTATTTTTGGTATTGTTATGTTATTAATAGGAGCTTCAGGAGTTTTTGCAGAAATTCAGAGCTCAATTAATTATATCTGGGGATTGCGTGCAAAACCTGATAAAGGTTTTAAGAAATTTGTGCAAAACAGACTAATGTCTTTTTCAATGATTGTTTCAGTAGGTTTTTTAATGCTGGTCAGTTTAATGTTAAATGCTGTTTTAGATATTTTGAATGCGAGATTAAAAATTTATTTTCCTGAAAGTACCGTATACTTTTTTTATGTTATCAATATATTTATTGTATTGGGAAGTATTACACTCCTTTTTGCTATTATTTTTAGAACACTACCAGATGGGAATATAAAGTGGAAAGATGCTTTTATTGGTGCAGGCTGTACATCGGTTCTTTTCATGATAGGTAAATTTGCTATTGGTTTTTATTTAGGAAACTCAACCATAGGATCTGTTTATGGTGCTGCAGGGTCTGTTATTATAATTTTGGTATGGGTTTATTATTCGGCCATTATCTTATATTTTGGCGCTGAATTCACTAAGGTGTATGCCAAAAGCTATGGAGGAAATATTTCTCCAAATGCTTATTCAGTAGAAATTAAAAAGGAAATTTTTGAAATCAGCGAATAAGTTTTTGACCTGAATTTATACTCATTATTTAAACAACCGATTCAGATTGGTTTCTTTTTTTTCTCTTAGCTTTTTAATAATTTTAAGAAATGCAATTGCTGTAATATAGGCATCTCCCAATGCCGTATGTCGGTCCTTTTTAGAAATATCAAATTTATCTGCTAAATCATCCAAAGTATAATGGTCTTTTCGTTCAAACAAATGTGATTTGATTAAGGTTTTCTTGTATAAAACTCCGGTATCCAGTGCTTTATTACTTAATTCAGGTAATCCATTTCTAACCAGTGCACGATTGATCATGGTTATATCAAAATGGGCGTGATGAGCTATAATAATTGAGTCTCCCAGATACTCTAGAAACTGCTTTAAAGATTCTAACTCTGAAGGACGTTTTGCAACAAAATCTTTCAAAATCCCATGAATCTGCGCAGTTGATTTATCGTAATGATCCTGTTCTACATAAACTTCAAAACTATCTTGGATTGAAATTATATTATTTTGTAAAACAAGCGCTCCAATACATAAAATCCTGTCATTTATATAATCAAATCCTGTTGTTTCTGTATCCAAAACTACAAAACGTGTTTCTTCGATCGTTATATTTTCATCGAAAAGATTGTCTTCTTTTTTCCAAAAGTTAAATACACCCATTCTTATACAATATTAGAAATATTAAAACGAACCGAAATCAATTCCTGTAGTTCCTTGATCGTTTTAAAAGTCCTTTTTAGCTTTATTTTTTCCATCTTCGAAAGGGATTCCAAAGCAATAAATTGTCCCGAGTCATGATGTAAAAGACCCTGTTTGGTTCTGAATTTCAGTAACGCCTTAAACGAGTAAGAACAGGATAAATAAAGCTCGCTGTTTTGAGGTTCTAATTCGGCGAGTTTTTCAAAACGTTCTGCCGTATTGCTGATAGATTTTACGGAATGAGATAAAATTAAAACCCTTGCAGCATCTGTAAGCGGCATCAGTGCTCGTCTCTTAATATCAAACTGGTCTTTATTAGCGCCGTCCTGCTCGACAAGTAATTGTCTAAAAAAACCTGTAGGCGACGGACTTTGCAAAGCACCGCTTACCAAATGTACATAAAAAATCGGATTGGCTTTTACACTCTCAAAAATCGAATCTGACAATTGATTAACAATTTCAGCGTCACCATATTTCAAACTGTAATCAAAAAAGATAAACGATAATAGAACTTCATTTTTCCCCGGATTGTTAATCCAATAATGTACCTGACTTTTCCATTCCTCCAGGCTCATACACCATTTAGGGTTGGAAGCCATCATTTCTGCAGGACAATACTCATAACCAATCGTAAAAAGTCCTTTGTTGATATAAGTAGCTAATTTTAAAAAATAGGCTTTGGTTTCATCCTTAAAAACTTCCGAAACATTTTCATAAACAATAGCATTATCCTGGTCAGTATGCAGCATCTGTTCATCCCTTCCCTGACTACCAAGTGCAAGCCAGGCAAATTTTACAGGAGGAGCGCTGTTCATTTTTTCTAACGAAAGATCAATAACACGATTTACACAGGCATCATTTAATTCGGTTATGATTTTTGTAATTAGGGTCATAGGAATATTTTGATCCAAATATCCTTGTAGTAATTGCATAATCTGTGCCCTGACAGGTTTAATTTCCTTAACTTTTGTTGTTCTTTTTAATGCCTTAATTAAAACGGCAGGATTATTTCCCAACGATACCATAAGGTCGTGTTTGGATAAAATGCCAACCGCTTTTGTATTAACAGTTCCGTCTTTGGTAAGACACAAATAGCTAATATTACTTTTTATCATAGCCATTTGAGCTTCGGTTACGGTCATTTTTTTAGAATAGGTAATAACCGGTGATGTCATAATGGTTTCTGCAGTGGTGGTAATGGGATAATCTCCGGAAACAATTTTGTTGCGCAAATCCTTGTCAGTAATAATCCCGATAGGAAGCATTTCATCCACAATTAAGATTGCACCGACTTTTTTCTTAGTTAGAATTTTAGCGATTTCTTTTGCTGTTGTAGATCGGCTGCAGGTCACAATTTTTTTGGAATATTTAACGGGTTGTAAATCAAATAATTCTTTATCAGAACTAAGCGTTTCATTTGCTAATACTTCACCGTATAAATTGGTTTTATGAACTTCTGAGTAGGGATTTTTGGTATTGGAGGCATAACTTTCGATGAGAAAATTACCAATCTCCTTATTTTCTAATGCATAGGGTTTGAAAACTGCAATAGGAACAGCGTACAAGATACTTTCTTCATAAGTGCTTGCTTCCATTACATAATTTTCCTGAGCCAAAAGGGGTCTTAGTCCAAAAATGTCGCCTTCATCACACATATCCAGAATAACATTTTTTTGATTCTTTTTTAAGGCGACAGCTCCTTTGTGAACGACATAAAATGAATCATGCGTTTTCTCATTCTCTGTAAAAATCACCGAATCCTTTTCTTTATAAATGATAGAAATTTGTTCTGATAATTTTTCCAGGTCTTTTTGAAGCAAAAGATTAAAAGGAGGAAAGTTTTTTAAAAAGTCGGCAACTCTATGTGAGATTGTATTTTTCATGCGTTTGGTTTGGCTCTAATTTAAAAATAATAGAATTGTAAAAGAAACACATTTAAATTTTTATTCAAACTATATTTTATTAAATATTAGGCTTATTTGTTAAACAAAAAAAGCTCCTCGAGGGAACTTTTAAATATTAGTTTAAGAATGTTTTTTTCGAATCCTCATATTGATAAATTCTACTGCCAAAGAAAAGGAAATTGCAAAATACAAATATCCTTTTGGAACTGCTCCAATATGTTCACCAATAAGGGTAGCATTAGATAAATGCATACTTTCTGTTATCAGCATAAAACCGATTAAGATTAAAAAAGAAAGGCCCAAAATTTGTATAGATGGATTTTTATTGACAAAATTGCCAACAGGAACTGCAAATAACATCATAACGGCTACTGAAATTATAACCGCTGTAATCATAATCGTTAAAGCTCCTTCAACACCATTTGTCATTCCAACAGCAGTCAAAATAGAGTCGACAGAAAATATTAAATCTATCAATAGAATTTGCACAATTACATTCGAAAAACTTTTTTTAGCAGCTGTTTTTAATGTTTTTTCTTCTTCACCGTGATGGTCTACTTTTTCACTTATTTCCTTAGTGCTTTTATAGATTAAAAACAGTCCTCCTAAAAATAAAATGATGGCCTGTCCTGTAAAATCACCTTCCAGCCATCCCCAATGAATGCTGAAAAGTGTAGCTTTCATGGCAATTAAATAGGAGATTCCCATCAACAATGCAATTCGCATGAACATCGCTAAAAACAAACCAATTCTAGTTGCTTTCTTACGATCTTCTTCCGGAAGTTTTCCAGTTACAATCGAGATAAAAATGATGTTGTCAATTCCTAAAATAATTTCAAGAAAAGTCAGTGTCAATAAGGCAATCCATGCATCAGGGTTTAAAAACACGTCCATTTTTACTCTCTATTAGTCAATTTTCACTACTTTTCCGCGTTGTTTTTCTTCAGAACCAACCATTCCAAATTCAAAAGTATACGAATCTTTTGAAGTCGTTAGGATTTTCATGCTAATGGCTTTTTCTTCAGCCATGTTTTTAGGGTGTTTTTTTTGCAAAACATATTCGCAGTCACTTACCCATCGCACAGTTGAGGTATCCGTTTTTCCTTCATAAGTTTCGATTTCAATATTGTCCCTGCGCTCAAAAACGGTTGTTTTTTTTACACCATCTACCTGATACTCAAACTTGAATTTCCCATTTTTAAAATCCTTGCAATTGCGCTCCGCATCATAACAAGACATGAGTAATAGTAGTGGAAGGAGTAATAGTATTTTTTTCATTTTAAATTATGTTTTTCAGGAGCATCATCCTGCTTTCCATTGCAATCTTTTTATTTTTAAAGAAAAAATAAAAAGGATTTACACTTCAATCAGGGCTAAGCTTCAGGATTATAAGAAAGACTATTTTAATCTTTCTAATTCATCATCCGTAAAGTTCTTAATTTCTTTCTCTTTGGCAAACTTTTCGGCATTGTAATTTCCGGAATTGTTCAGTGGAATGGATAAACTATTCCACGGACTGTTTTTTAATTGCTTGGCATAAAAAACAATCTGTCCAACATGATAAGGATAATGTGCCAGCTGGCGATTAATGGCTTCAATAACGGTATGACCTTCATTACGAATATAAATAATATCCGAAAGCTGTTCCGGTTTTAAATTTTTTAAAGCCTCCAAAAAACAATCCCAGCCTTTGTTCCAAACATCTAAAACTTCTTCTTTGGATTCTAAATCATTTTCAAATTCCGCATCGCGGTTGCGCCATTCCTTTTCTCCGTCAGTTGTTAAAAAGTCAGTCCAGCGCGAAAGCATGTTGCCGGAAATATGTTTAATTATAGTGGCAATACTATTAGTATCTTCGTTTACAGCAACAAAAAGCTTTTCCGGTTCTAATTGATCCATTGCTTTTTCGCCCAGCATCTTATAATACAAAACCTGCTTTTTAACGCTTTCTAAATACCATTTATTTACTTCCATAACTAAATAATTTTAATATCGTATTTGTCTAAAAGTCCCACAATTCCCTGAGTTGAAAACAGCGCTTTCCGCATTGGATTAAATTCCGGATCAATTTTATAATTGTAAGCCGTTCTAAAATCGACAGCTGCCAGTTGCGTGTCATTAAATATTGCACCATCAAGATCACAATTATCAAAAACCGAACTGGTTAAGTTTGTTCCAATAAAAGTAACTTCTCTCACAGAACAATTGATGAACTTGGTTTTAGGCATTTTTTTATTCGAAAAAATGGCATAGTCCAAAGTACTTTCTTCAAAATATACCTGAAATAAAAAGTCATCACATTCACTAAATGCAATTCCTAACAGCTTGCAGTTTTTGAAACTCACATTCTTTAAACTACTTCCTGATAAAGTGGTCATTGACAAATTACAATCGATAAACTCACAATCCAAAAAAGTGTTGTAGGCGAAATTGCTGTTGGAAAAATCACAGTTTTTAAAAACACAATCCTCGAATTCCCGGTTGTTGATTTTTTTGTCAATGTAATTGACTCTCTCGAAGGTTTTCTGAATGTGAATTAGGCTTTCCATATTGTATTTGGGAGTATATTAAAGGTATAGATTAATCATTAAACAAACCTTTCATAATGATTTTCAATCCGTAAAAAATCAAAAACATACCACTTAAGCAAGCCACAATTCCAATTCCTAAAACCAGATAATGCCAGTTGGTATGCTTGTTCATAAAAGCGTTATAAATAAGTGAAGGGCCAATAAATAAAAGCGGCAGAGAACCTGATAGATACTTAACTCCTTTTGCTAATAGTTGTTTATTTGTTGCCATATTTTTGTTTAGCCTATTTGATTTTCAGTCTCAGGTCAGGTTTTGAGAAGTTGGAGGTTTCAAGTTTACCAGTTTGTATAAAGCCTTGGAATTTATGATTAGATCTTATTTAAGCATCATAATTATCAACAGCATTTCTAACACTGCCATATTTTTTTAATAATCCTGAGGCTTCTTCGTATGAAACCGGAATTTCTCCCATAATCATCTTAACGCCTCGATCTACCAATTTGATGTTACTCAATTGCATATCGACCATTTTGTTCCCCTTTACTTTTCCAAGCTGAATCATTGCCGCAGTCGAAATCATATTTAAAACTAATTTCTGAGCCGTTCCGGCTTTCATTCTCGAACTTCCGGTTACAAATTCTGGTCCAACCACAACTTCAACAGGAAATTGAGCCGTTAAAGCCAATGGACTTCCGGCATTATTAGTAATGCAGCCTGTCAGGATATTGTTTTGATTACAGGTTTCCAGTCCTCCAATAACATAAGGAGTTGTTCCGGAAGCCGCAATTCCAATAACGACATCATTTTTGCCGATATTATTTGCCTGCAAATCAATCCAGGCCTGTGTAGAATTGTCTTCGGCATTTTCTACGGCACGACGAATTGCCGTGTCTCCACCTGCAATAATTCCGTTTACCAAATCAAAAGGAACTCCAAAAGTAGGAGGACATTCTGAAGCATCAACAACACCCAAACGTCCGGAAGTTCCGGCACCGATATAAAAAATTCGTCCGCCCAGTTTTAATTTAGCCACAACTTGAAAAACCAAAGCTTCAATTTGGGGGATTGCTTTTTCAACAGCATCCGGTACTGTTTTATCTTCGTTATTGATATTGGTTAGCAAGTCATGAACCGACATTTTTTCTAAATGTTCGTATTTTGAAGCTTGCTCTGTAGTTTTTGTAAAGGTCATTTTGCATCTGGTTGGTCAACTCCAAAATTACTCTTTTTTATTTCAATCCCGAAATTTAGAAGATAAAGTAGATGAAATTTTAATTTGTTTTCTGGCTTTGATTTACTTTTGATTAAATCTACTTAAACGACTAAAATATTATATTTGTTGATTAATTATAAAAAGGATGGATATAATAAGCTTTTTGACCAGTATGGCAAAAATATCAGGGATAATAGCAAACTACCGAAGTAGTGCGGATAGCCAGACGACATTTAGGAAAGGCGCATAATAAGCGTAATGTGAATTGGCACCTTTTCTAAATGTGGGCACGCCCAAAATTTATAATAAGAATGCCAATAGAATTCCGATAACAATCATAGAAACTTTAGCAATATTGAATTTATGTCCTTCACTGCTTTCGAAAATAATAGTTGAGGAAATGTGAAATAATATTCCGATTACAATGGCAGTTATTTCAGTATAATAATCATTTAGAAAAGGTAAATATTGGGAAGCAATAGTTCCCAAAGGCGTCATAACGGCAAAAGTAATCATAAAAGCAAAAATGGCTTTTTTATTAAGGCTGGCATTGATAAAAAATGTGGTTAAGATAACAGCAATTGGCAAATGGTGAATTGCAATTCCGATAGCCAGTCCATGATGATGGCTTACGGGAAAACCTTCTAAAAATGCATGGATACAAAGGCTTATAAAAAGCAGCCACGGAATCTGAGACATCTTTGCATCTCCGTGAACATGCCCGTGTTCAGCTCCTTTTGAGAAGAATTCAAGAATGATCTGAAATAAAATGCCGATCATGATAAACAAACCAATATTGTGATTGTGCGATTCGTAAACTTCCGGCAACAGATGCATTACTGTTAGTGACAACAGAAAAGAGCCACTAAATGCAAGCAATAGTTTTAGATTGGTTTTGTTCTTTGGTTTTAAAAACAAAGCCACAATATATCCTAAAAGTACGGAAAATAAGGGTAAAAGATAATTCATTTGTTGATTTACCAATTTATTTAAAAATCATGATTAATCGTTCGCTTTCGGTCTTGTGAAATTTTTTGAGTTTGTAATCACCAAAAATATCCAACAGAAAAATTCCGGCTTCGGCCATTAATTCTTCAAAATCTTTTATCGTTAAGGCTTTTACCTTTTCGGTAAAATGATACTTTCTGCCTTGATCTTCAAAATCTATTTCTTTAAAAATATGCCCTCGTTCAACATATCTTTTAATTTTAAAATCGATTCCATCAACTGTTTTTACTTCTTCGGGAACCAAAGTTTCAATTACATTGGGCACATTCATAAAATCAATGACTGCAAAACCATATTCGGTTAAACTTTCTTTGATCGCTTTTAAGGTTGTCAAATTGTCGTCATCATTTTCGAAATAACCAAAACTGGTAAACAAATTAAAAATAGCATCAAATTTTTCATCAAAAGGTTCACGCATGTCGTGGACTTTAAAATGAAGTGTTTCGTTGCTGTTTTTGCTGGCTTCGGCAATACTGTTTTCAGACAAATCAGCTCCTAAAACAGTAAATCCAAGCTGATTTAAATAAATAGAATGACGTCCTTTTCCACAAGCAAGATCCAAAACTTTTGCTTTTTCAGGCAAGTTTAGGTAATGTGTAAGGTTGTCCATAAAAATCTGTGCTTCCCTGTAATTTCGGTCTTTATAAAGAATGTGATAATAGGGAGTATCAAACCATGAAGAAAACCAATTTTCGGTATTATCATCCTTATTAGGTGTTGATGGGTTGGGCGCGTCAGACATTTATTCTATTTCAATTAATTCAAAGTCCGGCAAATTTAGTGTATTTTTGCCGAAAAATAACTATTTCGTTAAGATACCTGAATAATCAGAGATGTGTATGCGATCGGAGTTTTTTTTAAACAAAAATAAAGATGGAAGAAAATTTTAGAATGATTGCCAAATGTTTTTTTGGTTTTGAAGAAATACTGGAAAAAGAATTAAAGGATCTTGGAGCTCAGGATGTTGAAAAAGGAGTGAGAATGGTAAGTTTTAAAGGCGATAAGGGCTTTATGTACAAAGCGAATTTATCGTTGCGTACTGCGCTTAAGGTTTTAAAACCAATCTATTCGTTCCGGGCAAATAATGAGCAGGCATTATACAAAGGAATTTCTGGCGTAAACTGGTCAAAATTATTGAATGCAAACCAGACATTTGTGATTGATGCAACAGTGCATTCTACCTATTTTAATCATTCTGAATTTGTTTCCCAAAAATGTAAAGATGCCATTGTAGATCAGTTTAGAGAAAGGACAGGTCAACGACCAAGTATTGATAAAGCTTTTCCGGACTTAAGAATCAACGTTCATATTGATAAAGATCAGGTTTCTGTTGCTTTGGATACTTCAGGGAATTCATTGCACCAGCGTGGTTACAGAACCGCCACTAATATTGCACCAATCAACGAAGTTTTGGCGGCAGGGATTTTGTTATTGTCAGGTTGGGAAGGACAGAGCCACTTTTTAGATCCAATGTGTGGTTCAGGAACTTTTTTGGCTGAAGCGGCTATGATCGCCTGTAATATTCCGGCAAACATCAATAGAAAAGAATTTGCTTTTGAAAAATGGAAAGACTGGGACAATGATTTGTTCGATCAGATTGTAAACAGCCTGATGAAAAAGACAAAAGAATTTCATTATACGATTAAAGGTTTTGATAAAGCGCCAAGTGCCGTTCAAAAAGCAAAAGACAACATCAAAAATGCTAATTTAGAGGATTATATAGCTATTGAAGAGAATAACTTTTTTGATACCGAAAAAGCTGTTGAAGGCAAATTACAGATGGTTTTCAATCCACCGTATGATGAGCGTCTGGATATTCATATGGAAGAATTTTACAAAAATATTGGTGATACTTTAAAGAAAAGCTATCCGGGAACAAACGCCTGGTTTATTACCGCAAATCTGGAAGCCCTGAAATTTGTGGGATTAAAACCTTCCAGAAAGATCAAACTTTTCAATGCCAGTTTAGAAGCACGTTTGGTGAAATATGAAATGTACGAAGGCAGTAAGAGAACAAAATTTCAGGTTTCTGAATAAACACATGTATGTGTTCAAAGGAGCAAAAAAAACTTTGTAAATTTGAACCTGTGCAACTTTGAACTTAAAAAATATAAAATGACAAAATTACAAATAAGAGCTTTTTTATATCAGTTGGGATGTTTTGCTATTCTCTTTCTTTTGATACGATTTATTGCCGCAAACTATACAAGCTTAACAGGACTGTGGATTCCTATGACTGCTTTTATTGTTGCTACTTTGATAGGTCCGCAATTTAAGGCCTTGAAAACTAAGGATGGTGAAAAACTTTTTATGAAATGGATTTTTATAAAAGAAGTTAAGGAAATTGGATAATAAAATTTTTTAAAAAATTATGATAAAAATAAAAAGCCCCAAATTAGACTGCCCCAAAAAGGGAGACACTATTTGGAGGCTTTTTTTTATGTTATAAAGAATCTATTTTTTAGAAGTTTCTTTTATTGCGGGAATAATTATTTTCTTTTTATAAATAGGAATAAAATAAGAAACCGTGTAATTGAACCCTACACCAAAACTGCCATTATAGGTACGGTTGAAGCCAGGAATATAAAGGTTGTCAAATCCATCAGGCTTTTTATTTGTCACTAAAACCTTCAGCTGGACACCAAAACCAACAAAAACATTATTAAAAACTTTTGCTTTTAATCCTAAAGCGACTTCTGCCCAAGATGCAGTTAATCCGGTGTATTTTTCTCCTCCACTAATTTCGGTTTTTTCTCCCCAGTAAGGAGTTGAATTATAAACTTTATAACTATTTAATTCCTGACTAAAAGTGCTAAAACCACCACGGAGACCTACTGTAATGAGGTTTTCCATATCAAGCCAGTTTTCATACAGATTATAATCAAAACCTGCTTTTATATAAGTTCCTGTCGCAGTCGAATTTAATTGTTCATCATCTGTAGTTTTGTCTTCAAAACCTAATTCAGCAGCTGCATAGTATCTTTTTGTCAGCCGAAAATCACCAGTAAATTCTACACCTTTATAATTTTTGTCATAAAAAGCTCTGGTGAGTTTGTATAAATCTACACCTACACGCAAACCATAGCGGTCTGTTTTTACAGGAATGCTATCTGATATTGTTTGCTCAGTTTTTGGTTTTTCAGCACTAATTTTCTTTATAGTATCTGTTGGTGTTTCTTGTGCGTGTACTAATATTGAACACAGCAAGCAAATACTAAAAATATACTTTAACATGTGTTTCATTTTCAAATTCAATATTAGGATTTTGTACCTGAACTTCTTTTAGCCATAAACCATCGTTGCCGGAGTCAGTAATTTCAAATGGTTTTTGCGTATCTAATTTGTATATCGTTTTAAAACCACAGGCTCTGGAAACATATACATTTTGTCTCGTGTAATTAATTTTTATCTTATCTGTATTAGTAAGAGCGGGATTAGTACTTCCAGAATTTAATATAAAAGTAAATGTAGCACTGTCATTATTTGTTTTTAAAGGAATACCAATAGAATCGCTGCTTATGAGATATTTAGATTCATCAATACCGTTTTTATTGAAGACAATTCCTTCGGGTTGCTCTTCACCAATGACTTTCAGTCTGGTTACACTTGTTCTTATTGAAGGACGAAGAATATCATAAAAAGAAATAACCAGTCGGGGAGTGGTTGGTGTAGTTGCCTCACAAATATCATCTTTCTCACAGCCTGACAAACCAAATGTAAAGAGCAATAGAAAATACAGTATTTTTTTCATGTAATTGTGTTATCGAAGTTCTAAAAGTACAACATTTTCAACGTGATGCGTTTGTGGAAACATATCAACAGGGCGTACACGGGTTACTTTATATTTTTCATCCATCAAAGCTAAATCACGCGCCTGGGTAGCCGAGTTACAACTAACATAAACAATTTTTTCAGGAGCAATTTTTAAAATCTGTTCAATAACATCCTTATGCATTCCATCTCTTGGAGGATCTGTAATAATAACATCAGGTTTTCCATGCTGCGCAATAAAAGCTTCATTGAAAACAACTTTCATGTCTCCAACAAAAAACTCACAATTGGTAATATTATTGCGTTCGGCATTTGCTTTAGCATCTAAAATAGCTTCAGGGACACTTTCAACACCAATTACTTTTTTAGCTTTTTTAGAAACAAATTGAGCAATAGTTCCGGTTCCGGTATATAAGTCATAAACAGTTTCATTACCTGTAAGTCCTGCAAAATCCCGTGTTATCTTATATAATTCGTAAGCCTGATCAGAATTCGTCTGGTAAAAAGATTTAGCGTTAATGCTAAATTTTAAGCCTTCCATTTCTTCCAGAATATAATCCCTACCCTTATACAACTTTATATTCTGATCATAAATGGTATCATTCTGTTTTGAATTCACTACATATTGTAATGAAGTGATCTGTGGAAATTTCTCATAAAGATGATCCAATAACAATTCGCGACTGGCTTTGTCATTTTCGAAAAACTGGATCAATACCATAATTTCTCCGGTTGAAGCTGTACGGATCATAAAAGTTCTCAACAAACCTGAATGTTCTCTCGGATTAAAGAAAGTTAAATTATGCTCATTAGCAAAATCCCTTATTTCGTTTCGGATAGCATTTGAAGGATCTTCCTGTAAATAGCATTTGCTGATATCCAGAATTTTGTCCCACATTTTGGGAATATGAAAACCTAATGCGTTTCTATTTCCTAAATCTTCTGTGCTTTCAATTTCTTTTTCGGTTAACCAGCGGCTGTTCGAAAATGAAAACTCCATTTTATTCCTGTAAAAAAACTGCTTTTCAGAACCCAGAATATCTTCGAACTCCGGAAGTTCAATTTTTCCTATCCTTTGTAAATGGTTTTTAACCTCGTTTTGTTTGTAATACAATTGTTGGCTATATTTCATGTTTTGCCATTTACACCCTCCGCAAACACCAAAATGTTGACAAATCGGATCAATTCGGTGCTCCGATAATTCATGAAATTTAACTGCTTTTCCTTCGTAATATGCTTTTCTTTTTTTAAAAGTCTGTATATCAATCACGTCGCCCGGAACAACATTCGGAATAAAGATTATTTTTCCGTCAGGAGCTTTTGCAACTGATACACCTTTTGCCCCTGCATCAAGAACCTGTATTTGATGAAAGACAATTTTGTCTGTATTTTTTCTTCCCATAGCGCAAAAATAAGGGTTTGTAAACTTTTTTAAATTTAAATTTTAAAATATTTTATCAAATTCTTTAATTTATTGCTTTGCTTGTGTTTAAAAGTTAACTTTGTTTACATAGAATCCCCCCAATTCTACATTTAACCAAGAATCGTTATGTCTTATGAAGTTGTATCATACACTGTCAAAGATTAGTTTTTTGAAAAAAAGCTATGCTTTTAAATTTTTATTTGTAGCCTTTATTGGGATTAATATTCCCTTAATCGGAATTTTGTTTTTTGTGTTATATGCTAAAAATAATATTTCACCTGATTCGATTTTAGTTTTTGCTTTAATTATGACCTTAATGGCAACTTTGATAACATTGTTGATATTAAACAGACTAATAAAACCCATTCAGCTTGCTTCTAAATCCTTAAATGAATATCGCAGTGAAAGAATTATGTCACAGCTACCTACTCAATATAAAGATGAAGCAGGCTTACTGATGTGCAATATCCAGGAATTAATTTATGAGACAGAAAATTTCATTATTGAAAAGCAGGATTTAATTTATATGCTTTCTCATGATTTAAAAAACTTTGCAGGAAATCCTCATGGTTTAGCGGAATTAATTATTAATGAACATCCATCTGAATCGGTAAAAGATCTGGCTGAATTGATCTGTCAGTCTACGGATTTACAATTTAGATACATTGAAAATTTCATCAATCTGCTTAAAGAGCAAGATCATATTTTGAATGTAAACCAGGAAGCAAAAACAATTGTATTGTCAGCAATTTTACCCTTTATTACAGAACAGGTCGAACAGCGCTTAGCAGATAAAAACATAAAACTGGATTTGGATGTTGCTGTTTCAGAAGCTAAGCTTAAGATTGATGAAGGTTTATTGATTCAGGTGCTGGTAAATTTAGTTAGTAATGCCATAAAGTTCTCCTATTTTGACAGTACAATTAAAATCAGGATTTTTAAGGAAGGTAATAATTTAGTAATCACTGTTTCTGATAATGGAATGGGATTTAATCCAGATCAAATTGATGAGCTTTTCAGAAAATTTACAAAAATGGGCAAATTAGGAACTGCCAATGAAACCTCTACAGGAATAGGCTTGTATTTATGTAAAAAAATAGTGGAGAAAAGCGGTGGAAAATTAACGGCAGCAAGTAAAGGGAAAAATAAAGGAGCAGAGTTCGAAATTGTTTTTGCAGGTTAGTTTTTTTTCTTTTTAATAATTTCATAATTGATTATCGTAAAGCAATAAAAACAGCAATCAGCAGCAATCTTACCAAAAATAATTCCGAAGAAATAATTCCCAAAAATAATCGGCATCCAATACATGAAAAAAGGACGAATAAATAAAAAATCTAAAAATGCAGGATAGCCAAATTCCAGAATTAAATTTTTTACTAGCTTAAAAATTTCTGTAGTCGAGGTTTTTTTGTTTAGGAGTTTATTTTCCTTTGCTAATTTTTTATAGGAACTAAACAAAATCACACCATAAAAAGCCAGATATTCTGCAAATGTAATTAAATATGCTGTTGTCAGTCCACTGTAAATTTTACTGAAAAATGAAGTAATTAGTGCAGCACTCGTACTTGCTAACTCAGCATATTTATAGCGATTGAACCACTCTTTAAAATTCGATTTTGTGAGCATTTAGGTTTTTGATATAAAAATGCAATACGATATTAAGGAATTGTAAATTACAACAATAACTTCATTTTTTTAGAAATTTGCAAACTTAGGTTTCTAAATTACCAAAGTTGATGCACGGAAGGTTTTATGTATTGTTCGTAAATTTTATTCATAGCTTCAATTTTTTCAGAAGATAGCTTTGGCAAATCATATACTGATAAATTGGATAACACATGACTTGTTTTTGAAGCTCCCGGAATAATACAACTAATTTCATTAAAACTCAAAATCCATTGCAATGCAATAGGAGCCAGATTAGGAGTGCCAGGGAATAATTTTTTTAAAGCTTCAACTGCTTTTAGACCCAGATCATAATCGATTCCTGAAAAGGTTTCGCCTTTATCAAAAGCCTCGCCGTTTCTATTGAAATTACGGTGGTCATCAGCTTCAAAAGTGGTTGCAGGATCAAATTTGCCTGTCAGAAGCCCACTAGCTAAAGGAACTCTTGCTATAATGCCGATATCTTTCTTTTTTGCTTCTGAAAAAAATAATTCGGAAGGTCTTTGACGAAATAAATTAAAAATAATCTGAACCGTTGTTACATTCGAATATTCAATTGCCTTCAGAGCCTCTTCAACTTTTTCTACACTTACCCCCAGATTTAAAATTTTGCCCTGCTCTTTCAATCGGTCAAACATCTCAAACATTTCAGGTCGGTAAAAAACTTCGGTCGGAGGACAGTGGAGCTGAATCAAATCCAAAGTTTCAAGTCCTGTTCTTCTTAAACTGTCTTCAATAAATTGCTGAATTGCTTTTGGCTGGTATCCTTCACTGATATGGGGATTAATAAAACGCCCGCATTTTGTAGCTACATAAATACGTTCCGATCGCGAACGGACAACTCGTCCAACGGCAGTTTCGCTTAAGCCATTTTCATAAACATCGGCGGTATCAATAAAATTCACGCCATTATCAATTGCTGTGTTCAAAAGCTCATCAGCCATTTTATCATCAAAAGCAGATCCCCATTTACCTCCAACCTGCCAGGTACCAAGTGAGATCTCAGATATATTAAAATTTGTTTTCCCTAATTTTCTGTAATTCATTTTTTTGTTTTTTTGAGGTTCTTAAATCTAAGTCTTTTAGAATGCAAGGTTAGATCTGGAATAAATACATGTCAGATTTATTTTCTTAATCAAATAAATCTGAAGAAAGATAACGATCACCGCGATCGCAAATTATAGCTACGATTACGCCGGATTCTAATTTTTCAGCAATTTTAAGGGCAACTGCTACAGAACCACCACTGCTCATTCCTGCAAAAACTCCTTCTTCAAGTGCTAAGCGTTTTGTCATTTCTCTCGCTTCTTCTTCACTCACATCAATAACGTTGTCTACTTTTGAAGCATCAAAAATCTTAGGCAGATATTCCTTTGGCCATTTGCGGATTCCAGGAATCTGTGAGCCATCACTAGGTTGCGCACCGATGATTTGTATGTCTGTATTTTTTTCTTTTAAATAAGTCGAAGTTCCAATTATGGTTCCCGTTGTTCCCATTGCAGATACAAAATGTGTAACGGTTCCTTCGGTATCATTCCAGATTTCAGGGCCAGTGGTTTTATAATGCGCCTTCCAGTTGTCATCATTGGCAAACTGATTTAGCATCAAATAACCGCCTTCTGCCACTTTTTTGTCAGCATAGTCACGTGAGCCAATAATCCCTTCGCTGGCAGCTGTTAAAATCACTGTAGCACCATAAGCTCTCATGGTCTGTGTGCGCTCTTTTGTAGAATCTTCCGGCAAAACCAATTCAATTTCTATTTGAAATAATTGTGCTATCATCGCAAGGGCAATTCCGGTATTTCCACTCGTTGCCTCAATTAGTTTATCTCCTTTTTTAATATCGCCTCTTTCAATAGCCGATGCAATCATGTTATATGCCGCTCTGTCTTTTACACTTCCGCCGGGATTATTTCCTTCCAGCTTTAATAAAAGTTTTACGTTTTTATTTTTAACCAAATTGACAGTTTCCATCAATGGAGTA
>NZ_JBDTTP010000010.1:0-86752 GCF_039930565.1 Flavobacterium sp.
ATATATTGGGATTGGAAAAAGTAGGTGTTACAGACAACTTTTTTGAGTTGGGCGGTCATAGTTTAAAGGTGAACTTATTAGTAAACAAGATCAAAAGCCAGTTAGGATATCAAATTGGTGTAAAAGAAGTGTTTTTAAATCCTACCATTTCAGGGATTATATCCAAATTGAAAGCTTCCTCTTTTATTTCCATACCAGTTGCAGAATACCAGCAAAGCTATGTTTTAACCTCCTCGCAGCACCGATTGTGGGTGTTGAGCCAATTTAAAGGAGGTAATGTGGCGTATAATATTCCAGGTTCATTTGAACTGGAAGGTATTGTCGATTCAGGAAAACTATCTCAGGCGTTTCAGGCAGTCATATCCAGACATGAAATTTTGCGAACATTCTTTAAAAGAAATGATCAGGGAGAAGTGCGTCAATTTATTCTAGAGGCTTCTTCTGTGGATTGTAAAATTGATTATTTTGACTGTAGTGAAATGAAAGATCAAAAAGCAACTTTGGAAAAAAGGGTTGTTGATAGCTATAAGCGTGTGTTCGATTTAGAAGAGGCACCCTTAATACGTTTGCATTTGATCAAATTATCAGAAAATAGACATATCCTGCTTTTCAATATGCATCACATTATTAGTGATGGCTGGTCAATTGGCATATTAGCTAAGGAATTTATAACTATATATAATGATTTGGTTCAGGCAAAAAAAACACATCTGCCCGTACTTACTATTCAGTATAAGGATTATGCCACCTGGATGAACAGTGAACATCAGATTTCTAAATTAAAACGCTCAGCAGCTTATTGGCTTGATATTTTCAGCGGTTCTATTCCGGTACTGGAACTTCCTTCAAGCAAAATGAGACCAAAAATTAGAACGTATAATGGAAATTCGGTTCGCTATGATTTTCCCAAAGATGCAACTTTCAATTTAAAATTGTTTTCAGAAAAGAATGATTCGAGTCCTTTTATGGTTTTAATGGCTGCGGTAAACGGACTTTTGTCGCGATATACCAACAGCAGTGATATTATTCTGGGTACTCCAATAGCAGGTAGAGAACATAGTGATTTAGAAAACCAAATAGGATTGTATTTAAACACCCTTGCCATACGAACCAGTTTCGAACCGGCATCAAGTTTTGAAGCCTTATTGGTCATTCAAAAAGAAACTTTACTGAATGCCTATTCGCATCAGGATTATCCGCTCGATAATCTGGTAGAAGAATTAGGTTTAGGAAGAGATACAGGCAGATCTGCTCTTTTTGATGTTTTGGTTGTACTGCAAAATCAACAGGATTTATTTGAATCGGATAATCTGCAGTTGCAGAATCTCTCATTAAAACCCTATAAAGGTTACAAGAGAAAGGTTAGCCAGTTCGACTTAAGCTTTATATTTTCAGAAAAGCAGGGTCAGTTATCGCTTCAGCTAGAGTACAATACTGATATTTATGACCTTGATTTTGCAGAACGCCTGATTTCCCATTTTGATAATTTCCTTGGGGAAGCTATCGCACATCCCACCCAAAAAATCACCACCCTTAATTATTTAGGTATTGATGAGAAATCGCAATTGTTGTATGCTTTTAATGATACAGCATGCGAATATCCGTCTGGTACGATGGTAGATTTATTTGTAAATCAAGTGGTGAAAACGCCACAAAATATTGCCTTGGTAACCGACTCGAAAAGTTTTACCTATAAAGAACTGGACGAATTGTCTAACGCATTATCCCATTATTTGTTAAGCAATTATAGTCTGGATAAAGAAGATTTGGTAGGTGTAAAATTAGATCGGACTGAATGGCTGCCAATTTCTTTATTGGCGGTTTTAAAAGCTGGCTGCGCTTATGTTCCAATTGATCCCAATTATCCGGCGCAACGTATTGCCTATATTGAGGAGGACAGCAAGTGCAAGGTAACGATCGACCAGGATGTCATTTCTGCTTTTAAACAATCGAATACGATATCCAAATCACTTCCGCAAATTTGTATTAATTCAGATAATCTGGCCTACATTATATACACTTCCGGCTCGACCGGCAAGCCAAAAGGCGTTATGATTACCCATAAAAATGCCTCGGCAATGCTGTACTGGTCGCAAAGGGAGTTTAGCGATACTGATTTTGATATACTGTATGCAGTCACTTCCCATTGTTTTGATTTATCGGTATATGAGTTTTTCTATCCCCTGAGTATCGGAAAACAAATTCGCTTATTACCCAATGGATTAGCAATAGCAGATTACATACATCACAACAAAAATGTCCTGATCAATACGGTTCCTTCTGTAGTTCACGCTCTTATAGACAAAGGAATTTCATTTGAGAATGCCGTGGGGATTAATCTTGCAGGGGAAGCTTTTCCGGTAAGCATTGCCAATCATTTTAAGGATTCGGGCATTGCCCTCAGAAATTTGTACGGACCCTCAGAAGATACGACTTACAGCAGTTATTACAGGGTTGAAGGATTGTATGAGGGTTCAGTTCCAGTTGGAAAAGCCATAGACAACACCCAGTTTTATATTCTTTCGGATGATTTGGCCCTGCAACCCATTGGTGTGATTGGGGAAATTTGTATTTCCGGCGACGGACTATCGAGAGGATATTTGTATCAGCCGGAATTAACAGCAGAAAAATTTATTGCAAATCCATTTATTGAAAACAGAAAACTTTACAGAACAGGAGATTTAGGCAAATGGCTTCCTGATGGTACGATAGCGTGTCTGGGCAGAAAAGATAGTCAGGTAAAAATCAGGGGACATCGCATAGAACTAGGTGAAATTGAACATGTATTGTCAGCTCAGTCGGGAATTGACCATTCATCTGTGATAACGGCAACGGTTAACGGACAACAGGCTATTGTTGCTTATCTGGTGAGCTCTGTTTTGGTAGACAAACAAGAGCTTCGATTATCCCTCAAAAATGAACTTCCCGAATATATGATACCTGGTTATTTTGTATTTCTGGACAAGTTGCCTCTCACACCAAATGGCAAAATCGATAAAAATGCACTGTCGCCAGTGAGTACAGACGATGTAATTCAGCATGAGTATGTGGCTCCTGCAAATGAAACAGAAGAGCAATTGGTTACGATATGGCAGAGCATATTGGGATTGGAAAGAATTGGTATTACAGACAATTTTTTTGAATTAGGCGGAAATAGTCTTCATGCCACCAAACTTTTGTACATCGTACATCAAACCTTTAATACAAAAATTAATATAGAGAAAATATTCGCCAATCCGACAGTTAACTTTTTAGCCATGGAAATCGAAAACTCGATATGGTTAAAAGAAATTCAAAGAACAGATACAGTCAAAAGAATTGTGATTTAAAAGAAAAAAGATTTAGTAATAAGGTTTGTACAATTATAGATCCTACAAATAATAAAAATAGTTATGGAGAATATCGCTTATTTAGTAAAAGATTTAAGAGCACGCGGCATTGGTGTTGCATTATTGGGTGATAATCTGGAAATTTCACAACTCAGGGATGAAATAGATACCGAAACGATTACGCTTATTAGAGAAAATAAAGATCATCTGAAAGATTATCTACGCTCTTTTCTGAATGCTGATACGTATACAGAAATACCAAGAGTTTCTACCCTTTCTAGTTATCCTATTTCTGATGCGCAACGCCGATTATGGGTGCTTAGTCAGTTTGAAGATGGTACCGTTGCCTACAACATGCCATCGCAAATAGTTCTAAACGGAACATATAACATTGAAAATTTTAAAAAAGCAATTCTGGCAACGATTGATCGTCACGAAATATTAAGGACAGTATTTAAGGAAAACAATTCTGGAACTGTAGAACAATATATTCTTACAAAGGAAGATCTCGATTTTAAATTTCAATATAAGGACTTTAGGTCTTTAGCAGATGAAGCGGCATCAGCAATCAATTTATATATTGAAGAGGACAATCAGTTGAAATTCGATTTAGAAAAAGGACCTCTCATCAGGGCTGCATTATTGCAAATGACAGATGACAGCTATACTTTTTATTTTAATATGCATCATATTATTACCGATGGCTGGTCGATGAATATTATATCGAATGATGTTTTTGCTTTTTATGACCATTATACAAATAATAAAGAGCTCGACTTACCGGAATTAAAAATTCAGTATAAGGATTATGCGAGCTGGCAGCTTTCGCAGCTCGATACAGATTCTTATAAAATAAGCCAATCGTACTGGAAGGAACTTCTCAGTGAAAGTATCCCAACTATTGATTTGCCAAGCACCAAAAAACGCCCATTGTTTAAAACCAATAATGGACATAAAATAGGCACTTTTATCTCCAAAGATATCGTAGAGAAGCTTGAATTGTATTGCAAACAACAAGGCGGAACACCTTTTATGGGGTTATTATCGGCCTTAAATATCCTGATTTACAGATATACAAATATTAGTGATATTGTTATTGGATCTCCCATTGCAGGAAGAGAACATGCCGATTTGAAAAATCAAATTGGATTTTACACCAACACTCTTGCATTGCGCAATAAAATTGCAGCCACGGATAATTTTACAAGCTTTTTTAATACAGTAAAACAAAATACACTTCAGGCTTATACCCATCAATCTTATCCATTTGACAGGCTTGTTGAGGATACGCAAAAAACACACAGTACTTCCCGTAATTCATTTTTTGATATTATGATGGTATTTCAAAATTTCGACAATGAGAATAACAATCTAAAATTAGAAGAAGAAAAACTTCCGGAGATTATTGATTTGGGAACATCAAATCCAAAATTTGACATCGACTTTACGTTTGAGATAATAGCAGGTTACCTCAAGTTGATAGTAGAGTACAATACCGATATTTATGATACTGAATTTATCAAAAAATTCACCAATCATTTTAAGGAATTGCTTCAAAATATTTTTGACGATCCGGAAAAAGAAGTATCTAAAATTGAGTTCCTTTCGCAGGAAGAGAAAAAAGAACAGTTATACGGATCTAATGATACAGGAGTTTCCTATCCCAAAGGACAAGATATCATCAGTTTATTTGAGGCTCAGGCAGAAAAAACACCAGATAATATTGCCGTTATTTATAGGGATAAAACAATCTCCTATTCAGACCTGAATGAGATCGCAAACAACTTTGCATTTTATCTGACGTCTGTATTTAATGTGCAGTACGGCGACAGGATTATCGTTACACTTCCACACGACGAAAATCTTCTGGCCGTGCTTTTAGCAGTCAAAAAAATCGGGGCAATTTATGTACCTATTGACCTTGATACACCTCAAAGCAGGATTGATTTTATAAAAGAAGACAGTGAAAGCGCCACGATTATTAATAAAGATTTTTTGATTGAAATGAATTCTTTTAATTACAAAGGAAGAAAAGTGGTAAAAGCAAGTCCAGCCTACAATAATGACATTGAGTTTCTAATTTACACTTCCGGATCTACAGGAAATCCAAAAGGCATATTGATAAAATCAGAAAGTGTATGCAACAGGCTTTACTGGATGTGGAATAATTATCCGTTTAAGGAAAATGAAGTATGTTGTGCAAAAACGGCTATCAGCTTTGTAGATCATATTTGGGAAATATACGGGCCATTATTAAAAGGAATTCCCTTAGTGTTTTTTCAAAAAACCGATATCCTGAATGTCGAAGGTTTTATAAAAAGCTTAAGCGACAAAAAAGTCAGCCGTATTGTGTTGGTACCTTCACTTTTAAGGGCAATGCTGGCATATCCTGAATTATGCAAGGAGAAATTAACACAACTTAAAGTCTGGATTAGCAGCGGAGCAGCATTAAAAAAAAGCGATGTACAGCACTTTTACGCAGTACATCAAAGGGGAGATGTAAAATTAATGAACATATATGGTTCTACCGAAGTAACGGCAGATGCTACTTATTATGACACCTATGAACAGTATAATCTGTATAAGGATTTTGCACTTTTTGATGCTACATCAGATCAAAAAATAGAACGTCTGATTACAAAACACGATGTGTCGAAAAAAATTGTAGCTGAAGAACTTCAATTTCTTTTAGACCGCGATGATTTCAAAGATGTGAATCTGGACTCTCAATGCAATACTGATTCATATCTTAAATTTATTGAAACGACCGTGCTTCCCAACATAATAAATGTTAGCAATTCGGCATTTATTGGGCATATGACGAGCCCTATCCCAAAAATTATCAGGGAAATGAATGCGTTGATCGTTGCTTTAAATCAAAATCAGGTTAAGATAGAGACTTCAATGGTGGCTACTTTGATCGAAAAACAAGTTATCGGAATCTTTCATAATTTGGTATATACAAATAGTGCTGATTTCTATAATGAATTTGTTCAGGCACCTGACCAGTCACTGGGAGTCATTACCAATGGAGGTACCATGTCTAATCTAATGGCATTGAGCTATTCCTTAAATAGTGTGTTGCAGCCAAAAGAAGGGTTTGGCGGTATTAAAAAAGAAGGATTGATCGCTGGTTTAAAAGCATATAACTATGATAGAGTAGTTTTACTGGGCTCAGATTGGTGCCATTATTCATTCGGAAAAGCATTGAAGCTTTTAGGTTTGGGGACAGATGCTTTCATTTCAATGGATTATGAAGGTAAAGATTCGCAAACAATTGAAAAAGAAATAGAGTCGCTAATTGTAAAATTGCGTAGTGAAAAAACGCTTATCTTAGGCTTAGTCGGTATTGCGGGAACAACGGAGTCCGGTAACATAGATCCACTTGATGTACTGGGAAAAGTAGCAAATTCACAAAAAGTCCATTATCATGTCGACGCGGCTTTTGGAGGCAGCTTTTTAACCGATGACAATTTGAGGTTAAAAATGAAAGGTATAGAACTGGCAGATTCTGTGTCTATTTGCGCCCATAAGCAATTGTACATCCCAATAGGTTTGAGTGTTTGTGTTTTTAAAGATCCCAATTTTGTCAATTCTTCAGAAAATAATACACATTATCAAGCCAGAAAAGGCAGTTATGACTTAGGTAAATTTACAATAGAGGGTTCTAAAAATTTCATGAGCTTTGCTTTACATGCCGTATTTAAAATTTTTGGAAAAGAAGGCTTTGCGCAGGTTATCAGACACAATTACAATACAGCCCAATTTTTCGCCAGAGAGATTGCCAATCATCCGGATTTTGAGCTGGCTTATAAACCAGACTTAAATATTGTACTCTACCGCTATTTACCTAGAGAATACAGAGGCAAGAAACAGCTGACAGATCACGATTTAGAATTCATAAACGAAATAAATCTAAAGATTCAGAAGGAACAATTTAAAAGAGGAAATTCTTTTGTATCCTACACACAGATCAAGAAAAAAGAAAATACGCAAAGACATCTCCTGTTCCGTACCGTTTTCATGAATCCCTACACAACAAGAGAAACTTTACAGGCATTGCTTGAAGAACAACTGAGCATAGCTGCTTTTGTAGAGAACAGACCAAACGAGTCTCAGGAGATTATTCAAAGTGAAAATATTTTTATTGGAAAGCCGATAGAGAATGTAAAGGTATATATACTCGATGATTTTTTAAATGTTTTACCAACAGGAGTTATCGGTGAGATTTGTATTAGTGGCGATTGCGTTTCTGCGGGTTATACCAACACTTCAGAAGAGTTTGCTCTCAAATTTATTGACAATCCCTTTTTGCACGGTGAACGCCTGTTCAGGACAGGAGATTTAGGCCGAAAATGGGATGATGGAAATATTGAGTTTATGGGGAGAAAAGATCATCAGGTCAAAATTAGAGGCAATCGTGTTGAGCTGGGTGAGATTGAAAATTCGTTACTCAGAAAGCGTGAGATAGCCCAGGCTGTAATTACTGTGGTTGAGAATGACAGATCTAAGGAAAATGAACTTGCTGCCTATTTTATCTCTACAGAAGAAGAAGATGTACAGGACCTGAGAACATTGCTAAAAAAAAATCTGCCGGAATATATGATTCCTGCTTATTTTGTACAGTTGGATAATTTTCCGGCTCTTCCTAACGGAAAAATCGATTATAAGTCTTTGCCTGACCCTCTGACAAATGGAATCTCTACTAAAGTAGCATATGTGGCACCCCGAAATGCTATCGAAAAAGAATTAGTTGGTATTTGGGAAGAAGTTCTGGAAAGGGAAATGATCGGAGTACGCGATGATTTCTTTGAACTTGGAGGCCACAGCATAAAAGGAACCAGGCTTCTATCAAAAATAAACCGAACTTTTAATGTCGACATAAACATTAAAAATTTATTTATGTCCCCTACAATTGAATATCTGGCAGCACAAATTAAGTTTATAGAAGATCAGGAAAAAATAAAATCTGAAAAAGAATCACTTAAAGAGATAGAGTTATGATTGAATTATTACATAAAATAACAGCGGCAGGAATTGCACTGGAAATCATCGATGGTAAACTAAAAATTTTTGGAAAAGTTGAGGAAATAGCCCCGGAGCTATTGTCAGAAATTAAGCAGCATAAAGAACGCATTACGAAATACTTAGTAGATACAGGTACTTTAAATAAAAATGAAGACGCTGCAAAGGCAATTGTTCCTCTTGCAGCAGCAGCAGATTATGCCCTTTCTTTTGGTCAGCAAAGAATATGGACGCTAAGTCAATTTGAGTCTGGTGCAAGTACTTATAATATGCCTTATGATATTGAATTAGAAGGGAGTTATGATATTGTCTATTTTAACCAGGCAATACAAGATGTCATAAAACGTCATGAAATCTTGCGAACAGTATTTAAAACCAATGAAATAGGAGAAGTTCGTCAGGTTGTAATTCCAGAGGAAGAATTTGTATTTAATGTAACCTATATTGATTATAGAAATTCGGCTAATAAAGTACAAGAGGTAAAAGATTATATAGCCACTGATGTTTTTAAACCTTTTGATTTGGAACACGGACCTTTATTAAGAGCCAGTTTATTACAAACAGAAGACGATCGCTACGTTTTTTATTATAACCTGCATCATATTATTAGTGATGGATGGTCTATGAACCTATTATCGCAGGATGTTCTTAGTTTTTACAACGCTTACGTTAATGAAACGCCATTGCAAATAGAACCGCTCAGGATTCAATACAAAGATTTTGCCAATTGGCAATTAGGACAAATCAACAGTGAGTCGAGTCTAATTTCTAAAAATTACTGGGCGAAAGAGTTGTCTGGTGATTTGCCGGAATTGGACTTACCTTCTGAAATCGCGCGTCCGGCAGTTATGAGTTATGAAGGGCATGCCTATAGAAGCTATTTTTCTGAAAAAGCCACCAAAAACATCAAAAATTTTTCTACAGAAAACGGTGGCAGCCTTTTTACAGCATTATTAGCGGTTTGGAATATATTATTTCATAAATATTCCGGCGAACAGGATATTATTATAGGAAGTCCGACAGCAGGAAGAAATCACGCCGATGTATTCAACCAAATTGGATTTTATGTAAACACGATTGCGTTGCGAAATACAGTAGATCCTGAAATGACATTTAGAACCCTGTACAAGCAAATCAAAGAGCGTACAATAGAATCATACAATCATCAGGCATATCCTTTTGATCGTATTGTTGAAGATTTGGATATCAAAAGAAATGTCGGAAGAAATGCCATTTTTGATGTTTTATTGGTCTTGCAAAATGCAGGAAGTCAAATTACAGACAATGAAGAGAACTTTTCATGCAAAGAAATAGAAGATCTTGGCGTTAAAGCGTCGAAGTGCGATGTAGAATTAAGTTTTGCAGAAGTGGGTAATAACTTATGTTTTGATATTACTTTTAACACAGCGGTATACGATCACGCCAGTATGAAGAGAATGATATTGCATTATAAAAAATTATGGAAAGCAGCATTAAATAATCCTGATATTGCTCTTACTGAAATCTATTATATAACAGAAGAGGAAGAGCAGCAATTACTGCTTGATTTCAACAGGACGGCAGCACCCTATCCACATTCACTATCCATTCCTGAAGTATTTGAGAAAAGGGTAGAAGAATCTCCGGACGCCATTGCAATTGTGTATGAAGACCAAATCCTCACATATGGAGAATTAAATGCACTTTCAAACCAATTTGCTCAACATCTGCAGGAGACCTGCCAAATCAGTCCAAATGACAAGGTCGCCATTCAACTGGAGCGCAATCAATGGTTCGTAGTAGCTTTGTTAAGTATATTAAAATTAGGGGCAGTTTATGTTCCTATTGATTCAGAACTGCCGCAGGATAAAATAGACTTTATAAAAGCTGATTCTGGAAGCACTTGTTGTGTCAACAGGCAAGAAGTTGAGAGATTTGCAGCACGCAGCAAAGAAATAGAAAGCGCTGATTTTAGTTTTATTCGGGTAGAAAATCCGCTTGCCTATATTATGTATACGTCAGGGTCTACAGGCAAACCAAAAGGAGTGCTGATAAACCAAAAATCAATTTTGCGACTGGTAATGAATACCAATTTCCTGGATGTCACTTCGCATACCGTTTTAGGACTTTCGAATTTTGCATTTGACGGCTCAACATTTGATATTTTTATGCCGCTTTTAAACGGATCAAAACTTGTGATCGCTGATAAAAGTATTTTTCTTGATCTTCATAAATTCAATGATTTAATTGTCAGCAATACTATTAGTTGCTTCTTTATGACTACGGCGCTTTTTAATAGCATTGTAGAGGCAGAGTTACCGGCATTAGGTCAGGTAAAATATATAATGTTTGGAGGTGAGCCAGCCTCGGTTAAACATGCCAGAAGATTTAAAGTAGCACATCCAACGGTTAATCTTATTAATGTTTACGGTCCAACCGAGAATACCGTTTTTTCTACGTTTTATCCTATTGAAAGTATTGGCGATCATGATAAAACAATTTCTGTTGGCCGACCTGTTGCAAACAGTACCTGTTATATTCTGGATGCTCAAAATAAATTGGTTCCCATAGGAGTAGCCGGTGAAATATGTGTAGGTGGAGAAGGTCTTGCGGAGGGTTATATCAACAGTCCTGAACTCACAGCAAGTAAGTTTGTAAAACATCCACTTGTCGAGGGAGCCATAATTTATAAAACTGGTGATATCGGAAAGTGGATGGTTAACGGCGATATTGAATGTATTGGACGTAAGGATGATCAGATAAAAATCAGAGGACATCGTATTGAACTCGGAGAAATAGAAAATGCATTATTAAGTGCTGAGAATATCGATGATGCTGTTGTTATGGTTCGAAAAAACAAAAACGGCGAAAAAGAGATCATTGCTTATATGGTGTCCGGAATTGCTCTGAATGTTAGTGAATTGAGAAATGAATTAAGAAAAAAATTAGCAGTTTACATGTTGCCCTCGTATTTTGTACAAGTAGAAAAATTCAATTTAACAACCAATGGTAAAGTAGATAAAAAATCGCTTCCGGATCCGGAAGCTGCCAGTTTGTCTAATGTCGAAAGTTATACAGCACCGCGAAATGGCAAAGAAGAAGCCATTACGCGAATTTGGTCCAACATTCTGCAAAAATCACAGGTAAGCGTGACCGATAACTTTTTTGAATTGGGAGGCCACAGTCTTAAAGTTGCGCGGTTAATAGAAGAATATCGAAGAACTTTTAATGTGAAGCTTACCTTAGAAGCCATTTTTCAAAATCCCATTCTGGAAGACCACATTTTACTTTTAGAAGAAAGTACCTACTCAGAATTTCACGCTATTCCCGTTGTCGAAGACAGTACCAGTTACGCGCTCTCTGCAGGTCAAAAGAGATTATGGACCCTTAATCAGCTTGATACAGCCGGCAATATGTACAATATGTCTTTTCATTTAATATTAGAAGGGCAGTATGATATTGCCGTTCTCAAGCAAGCTATTTATGCCACAGTAAAAAGGCATGAAATATTGCGAACCGTTTTTAAGAAAGATGAAGTGGGAGAGGTGCGCCAGGTAATTATTCCTAATGATTGTTTTTATCTGGAGATACCATTTATAATTATCAAAGATGATGAGGATAAAGAACGTAAAATTAACTCTTATAGAAAAGAAGATATACTTTGCCCGTTCGATTTAGAGCAAGGTCCATTAATCAGGGCCAGTATCTTTCAGGTAGACGATTTAAAATATGCTTTTCATTACAGCATGCATCATATTATAAGTGATGGATGGTCTATGGAGGTGCTGTACAAGGATGTCTTAGCCTTTTATGATGCTTTTCAGCATAATACCACTGTTAATTTGCAGCCGCTAAAAATACAATATAAAGAATATGCAAACTGGCAACAAATGCAATTGGAAGACGAATCAAGACAACTGGATAAAGATTTTTGGAAAGAAGTTCTTAGCGGGACGCTTCCGGTAATTGATTTGCCAACCCAGCAAAGCCGACCTCTTGTAAAAACCTCAGATGGACATCGTTTTAGAACGTATCTTTCTGCAGAACAGACTGCGGCCATTAAGGGGCTTACAGCAGAATATGGCGGAAGTTTATTTATGGCTTTATTAGCCGTGTTTAAAGTTTTAGTACATAAATATACCAGCGAACGCGATATAATTATAGGAACACCCATTGCTGGAAGAAATCACATTGACCTTCTGGATCAAATTGGTTTCTATGTAAATACCATTGCATTGAGAAACGAGGTAATGCCAGAAGTCTCCTTTCTTTCCTTTTATAAAAAAGTAAAAGAACAAACCTTAAAAGCCTACAACCATCAAATGTATCCATTTGATCAGTTAGTGAATGACCTGACTATCCATCATCAAACCTCAAGAAACGCTGTTTTTGATGTGATACTTTCTTTGCAGAATATAAATGCTACTGATGTTGATACAATCGTGTCAAAAGAAAGCAAGAGCACAATTGAAGATTTAGGCGAAGCAGCTGCAAAATTTGATTTAGAAGTAAACTTTCAGGAAAAGGGACAAGGTTTACTTTTTGAGGTAATCTATAACAGTGCTATTTATGATCCGTTTATGGTACAGAATCTTATGAATCACTACAAACAACTTTGGGATGCCATTCTTAAAAATCCAAATCAATTGATTTCAGATTTGGTTTATATTTCAAAAGCAGAAGAATTGCATTTGATTCATACGCTTAACGACTATGTATTAGACTATCCTCAGGAAGATCATTTTATAAAACTGTTTCAAAAACAGGCTCAAAAAGCACCACATGCTTTAGCTCTGGTATATAAGGATACAAAAATGACCTATGCAGAACTGGACCAACTCTCCGGTTATATGGCAAATTATATAAAGAACACGCATGCTGTACAGTTGGAAGATATGGTAGGTATCATGCTTGAAAAAAGCAGTTGGTATGTCATCGCAGTACTGGCTATCCTTAAAACGGGAGCTGCCTACGTGCCTATTGATCTCAATTATCCTGAGGCTCGTATCTCTTATATAAAAAGTAACAGTAATTGTGTGCTAACAATTGATGACAATTTTATAGATACATTTAAAAAACAAACTGTGCTGTCAGAGTATACTAATCCTGCTTTAAGATCATCTAATCTTGCCTATGTAATATATACTTCCGGCTCTACAGGTAGGCCCAAAGGAGTTATGGCAGAGCATAAGTCGTTGCTTAATTTATGTTATTGGCATCAGAAAACATACGACATTACAAAAGATAGCAGATGCTCCTTATATGCTAGTATAGGTTTTGATGCATCTGTATGGGAATTGTTTCCAACCCTTATCAATGGAGGATGTCTGTATCCTATTCCTGAAGAAATTCGCTTAAGACCAGAAGATCTGGTGACTTTTTTTAATACTTATAAAATTACTCAGGCCTTTATACCCACGGTAATGTATAAGGATATGGTACAAAATAGTGCACAGTTGCAACAGTCATTAAAAATCATGGTAGGTGGTGAGGCTCTTATTGTAACAGATTTTCACGAGAAAATTAAAATCTATAATAATTACGGACCCACAGAAAACGGAGTTATAAGTACGCATTATAAGGTAAATAAGGAAGATTCAGGATTAGTTCCTATTGGTAAGCCGGTTGAAAATGTACAAGTTTATATGCTGGATAAGAACGGACTCCTGGTGCCTCAGGGGGTTGTTGGTGAGTTACATTTGGCAGGTGCAAGTCTTGCCAGAGGTTATTTGAATAGCCCTGAGTTAACACAGGAAAAATTTATAACACATCCTTTAGCTACAACAAGTAAACTTTATAAAACCGGAGATTTGGCTAAATGGCTTCCGGATGGAAACATCCAATTTATGGGAAGGATAGACAACCAGATCAAACTCAGGGGGTATCGTATAGAACTTGGAGAAATAGAAGTCGCACTGCAGGAACTGGAAGAAATTAAGGAAGCTGTTGTGCTGGTTAAGGAAATTCAGGGTGAAAAATACATTACCGCCTACATTGTCTGCGAGGAAGATATAGAGCCTGCGGTCTTAAAAAAGCGTTTAGGCAGAACATTAGCAGAATACATGGTGCCAACTTACTTTATTTATTTGGATGCCATGCCCGTGACGACCAACGGAAAAGTAGATACCAGAGCATTACCTAATATTGATAATGAACAATTTAATGATATTGTTAACTACATACCTGCAACGACAGATCTGGAAAAAAAGATGGTTGCAATTTGGCAGGAAATACTAAAAAGAGATAAGATAGGTATTGAAGACAGCTTTTTTGCTCTTGGCGGACATAGCTTAAAGGCAATGAATGTGATTTCTAAAATTCAAAAAGAGTTCAATATTAAAATTGAACTTAAAGAACTCTACAAGGAACCTACCATTTCAAATTTAGTACGCTATATTGAATCTATAGAGATCCTCAACAACCAACAGCTTATTTCATCTGTTGCAGGAGAAGAATTGGTTTTTTAAAGTAGTATTGAAAGGCTTTCATGAGTGAAATTTAACAACAGTTACGAGATTTATTCTTCTAACTGTTTTTTTGTTTTCTGAGGATTCTTCTTATATTATCATTATATTTCTGAAATAAATTTCATGAAAAAGAGTTGTTAAATAGGCGGACAAATTTTAAAAAACCTACGGTCATATTAAACGTCAACAATTTCGTTAGTTGGAGTATAACCTATATTTTTTTTAAAAATTATTAATCCGGGAAGATTAAATAGTAAGACTACCCTTTTGGTTAAAAAGATAATAGTGGTTTATGTTTAATTTTGACTTAAAAATTAACTTATGGAAGATCGATATTCAAGAAACAGACTTTACTTAACTGAAGAGGAACAAGAAATTATAAAAAACTTTCCAATTTTGTTAGCAGGAAGTGGTATTGGCAGTGTAATTGCCGAGTGTGCACTTCGTTTTGGTTTTGAAAAAATTACGATTGTAGATGGTGATCAGGTGGAACGCTCCAATTTAAACAGACAAAATTATACTGAAGATGATGTCGATACAAATAAGGTAGACGCCATAGCCAGACGATTGAAATCCATTAATAAAAATGCCCAAATCAACTGTCTCGATTTTTTCTTAACAGTTGAAAATGTTGGCGATCATATTAAAGGACATAAAGCAGCCATTAATGCACTGGATTTTTCATCTCCCGTACCGCTGATATTTGATACGGCCTGCCAAAAATTAGACATACCAATCATACATCCGTACAACATAGGGTGGGGGAGTCTTGTTACGGTAATTGCCAAAGATGGTCTTCTGTTAAATGCAATAGCAAGTTCCAATGAAACATTTAATGAGGTAACCCTGGTAGAATACGCCTCGAGTTATATGAGATTTTGGGGAAATCCACAACAATGGATTGACGATATTATCGAAAAATACAGAAATGAGGACAAACCATTACCTCCGCCACAATTGTCTATTGCATCATGGTCAGTAGCTGCGGTATGTACGCATTTGCTTTATAATATTGCTACCGGTAAAAAGTTTAAAAAATTTCCAGAATTTTATTTGTCCACTATTATAGACCAGGAAGTATAAATTAAATCAATTTGTTACTGGTGGCGTACGCTATTGCTTCGGCAATATTGCCTACACCTAATTTAGTAAACAGTTTTCTTTTATGAAATTTGATTGTATCTGCCGAGACAAACATGCTCTCGGCCATGTTGGCAATCGTAAATCCTCTAATAGAATATTGCAAAACCTCTTTTTCACGGCTGGTAAGTACTATCTTTTCAGATGTTTTCCAAAAATCTCCTTCCAGGTCATAGTTAAAGATTTTATTTTCTCCTTTTTTATAAATTTTAATGTTCCCGGACTGCAGTTCTGAGGAAAGTGAAATGATACAAATTGACTTCCAGATTTTACCGTCATTGGTTAAAAAAACGGGAGTCAGTTTTTGATTGACCAAAAAGGTTTTTCCACTCGGATTCTTCAACCGAAAATCATATGAAATAGTATGATATATTCGCTCTTCCAGGGGAATATTTTGATAGAAATCAAATCCTATCGTATTAATCTTCAAGAGTAAGTCCAGATCTTCTTTTATTACATACTTAAAGTAAAAGGCATAGCCCAGTTCCTGCACCTCTTCCGGTGTATGGCCACACAGAAAAAGTGGGTTTTCAGAGACATATTCAAATCCTTTTTTTTCGTAATCTATAATGTAGATACTGCTGTAAGTTGTTCTGGCAAACGCTTTGACAAGTTCTAAATAATTGGCCAGTTTAAGTGCTTCATCTTCAGAAATTTTTTGCACTGTATTGTTAGATGAAAAAAAGTCGTTTTCAATTACCATATCCTAATATTTTTAGTATAGTATGAATATAGGGAAAATTGTAGATATGCTGTTGATTTTTTTTTAAAATCTATGCGAATTTAACTTCATTTCCATATGACAGCCAATTATGCTTTTTTGAAATCCCTTTTTAATAATTCAATCCCTGTGAACTACCCTAAAGTATAGCTTTGGTAGAGTTTATAAAAACTAGCATTTTGTGTAATAAAAAAGATAAGTTGAGTTGATAGCTTTGAGGTACTAAAAACGACCATCATGATACTCAAAAATAGCCCTTTATTCGAAATTAGTCAAAATGAAATTTTCTTGATGTCAAAATTTGTGATAACAGAAAATTTAAATCCTCATATAAAAGCATTTTCAAATACCTGTCAAAAAGATATTGATGCTGTTTATCATGAAGAGATGGAATTGCTGAAGAATTCAAAAATATTCATTTTCAAAAATGAACTTGACGAATTGATAGGAACGATACGAGTATTAAGATGGGACTTTATCAGTCCGCTTCCAATTCAAAAAAGCTATGGAGTAAATCCTTTTCTATGCATCGAAGGTGAGGCTATTAATGACATCTGGCACATTGGCCGTCTTGCCATTAAAAAAGGAATTCAGGATACCAACCTCCTTAAAAAATTGTTGGTTTGTGCCATTGCTCCGGTTTGTGCCCATAAAGATAATATTGCCTTTGCCGAGATAGATGCAGAAATGCTTCGTGTGTTAAGACTTCTGGGCATTAAAGCTAAAACTGTCGGTAAGTCAAGAGAGTATCTGGGTTGCGACAACATTCCTGTAAGTATATCATATCATGGGTTGATTGATTTTTATAACGAAAATAAGCATATGGTTTCAACTCAAAAAAACATTGTGCTTTCGGGCGAAAACTATAAACTACCCAATAAGGTAGTATTTAGTACAGATACGCTCAACTACACTTTGGTGTAGTAAGAAGTGCTATTTTGTATTGTAAGTTTACTTCAGTGAAAATCAGTTAAGTTATTCGTTTATAGCTCCTTGATTTTTATGAAGCTCTTAAAAAGAAAGTTGTTTTACAGGAAAATTACTTCTACATAAAAATAGTCTTTTTAAGAATTAAATTAAAATACGATTACCCTTATTACCTTTTTAAGTTACCCGTTTAAAAAAAACATTTTTCTAAATAATTAACCATGTGACTGGTTACAGCGCAGCTATATCCTTTCACGAAAAACTTGCAATTATGGAAAGAAAACACGGTTGGCATGTTCTTTATGTGAAATACAGACATGAAAGTAAAGTATACAGAGAGTTAACGGAAAAAAGCATTGAAGCATTTCTTCCAATGGCAACAAGCATCAGAAAATGGAGTGACCGAACCAAAAAAATCCAGGTTCCTTTATTTCCAAGTTATGTTTTTGTGAACATCAAATCAAACAAGGATTTTCACGATGTTTTAACTGTAGACAGTGGCTGTTCTTATTTGTCTTTTGGTGGTGAATATGGACTTGTTTCGGACAGTGAGATCTCTCAGATAAAGCTTTTTGTTGAAGGAAAAGAAATAAGTGACGTTCAGCTTATGACAGCACTTCCTAAAATTGGAGAGCATGTTAAAATAGAGCACGGCGAATTATCGGGTCTTGAATGTGAAGTTTTCAGAATCGACAATCAAAACAGAATTAGTGTTAGACTACGTTCTTTACGCCAAAATATATCGGCAATCGTTCCATTGTCTTATTTATCCGCTCCGGCCGAAAACGTTTTTGCAAAAGCATAACTAATCTGTAAGCGGCCGTATTTTGAACAAAAAAATAATCAACACTTTATCAGTGATCTGGATTTGAAATTTTAGTTCTGTTCATAATCCCAAAATCTTATAAAAAAAACATTCCGCATTGTTTTAAAACGATGTGTCAGGATACCCATGCCTTATCCATTTTAATTATACCCTTATTAATTCCATTATTAATTCAAATATTCAGCATTTAAGAAAATATTTTAAGATGAAAGATATCAAATCAATACTTACAGGTTTATCTAATAAAGAAGTACAAATTTTCCTGGATGACGCCCAGGAAAATTTGAGAGTAACCGGAAATACAGCCGCTCTTACAGCAGAAGATAAAAGCGATATTTCGACCAATAAAGACCGACTTATTACTTTACTGAAACAGAGTAAAAGCAGCATTGAATCGAACTTTGAGGTGATTTTGCCTGTTGCAGCATCAGAAAGTTATGAGATGTCTGCGGGACAACGCCGACTTTGGACTTTAAGCCAGTTTGAAGGAGGGTCGGCCGTGTACAACATGCCTATGCATACCACTCTGAATGGGAATTATGATATTGAATGTCTTCAAAAAGCAATTACAGCGACTATAGAGCGTCACGAGATCTTACGTACTATTTTTAAAATGGAGGAGAACGGTGATATTAGGCAATACGTGCAACCCACAACAGCATTAAATTTTGAACTGTCTTATGTTGATTTCAGGAATGCTGATGATAAACAAGCCAGTATAGCTCATTATATCAATACAGACTCATATGTACACTTTGATTTAGAAAAAGGGCCTTTATTCCGCGCAAGCTTACTACAAACAGAAGAGGATACTTATGTTTTCTATTATAACATGCATCATATTATTAGCGATGGGTGGTCTATGAATGTATTGTCAAAAGATGTATTTGCATTTTACGAGTCATTTGTAAAAGGTATTACTACGGATCTTGCACCTCTTGCCATTCAATATAAAGATTATGCAAATTGGCAGGCTGTACAATTAGGGACTACAAAGGCAGGTGCGGATAAAGAATACTGGTTAGAGCGTCTTTCCGGAGATTTACCAGTTTTAGATCTTCCTTCAGAAAGATTTAGACCTACTGTGAAAACAAATAACGGACAACATCTGAGATCGTATATTTCTAAGGAAAGTACGCAAGAAATTAAAAATTTTACAGAAGAGAAAAGAGGAAGTATCTTTATTAGTCTGCTGGCAGCTTTGAATGTTCTTTTGCATAAGTATACCTCCAATGTCAATATTATTATTGGCAGCCCGGTTGCAGGACGTGATCATGCCGATTTAGCAGATCAGATAGGGTTTTATGTCAATACATTAGCCTTGCACAATACAGTTGATCCGGAAGAAAGTTTTGCTTCGTTTTATGACCGGGTAAAGCTGGATACCTTAAATTCATTTGAACATCAGATGTATCCGTTCGATCGTTTAGTAGAGGATTTGAATATCAAACGAGATGTAAGCCGCAGTGCTGTTTTTGATGTTTTATTCACCGTTCAAAATACAGGAGTATCAATAGATGATGCGAAGATAGAATACGAAGATGTTGAAAAAATAACAGATTTAGGCGCGAAGATGGCTAAGTTTGATTTAGAGTTTAATTTTACCGAGGTGGGGGACTATTTTTGTTTTGATGTTGTATATAATTCTGATATATATGATGTTGAAATGATTAAAGGCTTGATGACACATTTTAAAAAGCTGTCAATCTCTGCATTTTCAAGTCCTGAAACTCATATAAACACCATAGAATATATTGGAGAAGGGGAGAAGGATATAGTATTAAATGTCTTTAATAATACAAGAGTTCTATATCCCTCAAATAAAACATTAATAGATTTATTTGAAGAACAAGTAGCCAAAAATCCAGAGACTATAGCGATGATCTGTGAGGGTAAAGAGTTTACTTATAGAGATTTGAATGTAATTTCAAACCAATTAGCAAATTATTTATTCTTACATCATGACATAGAGGCTACTGATTTAATCGGGGTAAAATTAGAAAGAAATGAATGGTTGTTAATTTCAATGGTGGCAATTTTAAAAATGGGCTGCGGCTACGTACCTATAGACATAAATTATCCGGCCAAAAGAATTGAATATATTGAAAAGGACAGCCAATGTAAACTGATTATTGACAAGTCTGTACTTTCATTCTTTGAAAATTCTGAAGCACTACCAGAGGAATATCCAAAAATAAAAATTGATTCAAAAGAGATAGCCTATATTATTTACACGTCTGGATCGACTGGAGAACCTAAAGGGGTAATGATTACGCATGATAACGTTGTATCCATGCTTTATTGGGCAATAGATGAATTTAGTACTACAGATTTTGATACACTTTATGCAGTGACCTCACATTGTTTTGATTTATCTGTTTATGAGTTCTTTTATCCACTGAGCATTGGTAAAAAAATACGATTATTAGAGAATGGATTATCAATAGGAAACTACTTAGAAAATGATGAAAAAGTATTAATTAACACCGTTCCTTCTGTAATCCAGGAACTAATTAATCAAAATGTTTCCTTTGAGAATGCGGTCGCTATAAATTTAGCAGGAGAACCTTTTCCTGTATTTATAGCGGATTATTTTAGTACTTCAAATGTGGTTTTGAGAAATTTATACGGTCCGTCAGAAGATACAACATACAGTAGTTGTTATGTTCTCGATAAAACTTATAAACGTTCTGTTCCTATCGGAAAACCAATATCGAATACCTCTATGTACATTTTGTCTGCTGATTTAAAGTTAGTTCCTATTGGAGTTATTGGAGAATTATGTATTTCCGGTGACGGTATTTCCAGAGGCTATCTGAACAAATCAGAATTAACGGAAGATCAATTTATAGACAATCCTTTCGGAGAAGGAAAACTTTATAAAACTGGAGATCACGCAAGATGGCTTTCCACTGGAGATATAGAATACAGAGGACGTTTGGATGATCAGGTAAAAATTAGAGGCCACAGGATCGAATTGGGAGAGATTGAACAGGCAATACTCTCTCTGGAAAATGTTGAAGCGGCCGTAGCCCTGGTAAAATCTATTGGAGGTACTGATGCAATCGTATCTTATATAGTTAGTCCTGTGGTTTTAGATTTGCAAAAAATAAGATTAAATTTAAGTACGGCTCTACCTGGGTATTTAATTCCTAATTATTTTGTTTTTCTGGAAAAAATTCCACTAACCCCTAACGGAAAGACGGACAAGAAGGCATTGGCAGACCTTGAAATTAACAATGACTTTGTATATGTTGCTCCGGGTACGCCATTAGAAGAAAAATTGGCTGTCATCTGGCAGGATTTGCTAAACGCAGAACAAGTAGGAATTACAGATAATTTCTTCGAATTAGGCGGTCATTCCTTGTCAGCAGTTCGATTGATTTCGGCACTAAAAAAGACTTTTAATGTTACTGTAACAATTACGAATATATTTAGTAATCCAACAATTGCTGCTTTGGCTTCGTTTATCGAAAGCCAGGACAATACATCGGTACTTCCTTTTATTACCAAACAAGAGCTGCCTGCCGATATTCCGTTATCATATGCCCAGGAGCGTTTGTGGTTTATTGATAAATTAAAAGGAAGTGAACATTATCACATTCCTGTCGTATTAAATTTAAAAGGGAATCTTAACACAGCATATTTAGCAACAGCCTTAAAAACGATTGTAGAACGTCATGAAGCATTGCGTACTGTATATGTAGAAAAAGACGGAGTGGCGTATCAAAAAGTACAGTCTTCAGAGAACTGGGAATTGAATGTTCTTTCTTCCGTGGATCATTATGACTCATTTTTATCCGAAGAAATAAGCAAAGCTTTTGATCTTTCGAAAGATTATATGCTTCGCGCGACGATTATCAAGGTATCAGAAGCGGAACATATTTTAGTATTGGTGCGTCATCATATCGCTACCGATGGCTGGTCTTCATCGCTGATTGTAAATGAATTTAAAGCGCTATACGCTTCTTATGAATCCGGAACAGAGGCCAATTTACCGGTTCTTTCTTTCCAGTATACCGATTATTCGGTATGGCAGCGTTCTCAAATAACAGGCACTTATTTAGCAGATAAATTAGAATATTGGGAAAACAAACTTTCGGGCGTTGCACCATCGGCACTTCCAACAGATTACCCACGACCTTCGGTTCAAAGCAGCCGGGGGAATCATGTTAGTTTTAGGCTGGACAGCGAGCGCAGCGAAGCTTTACGAGCGTATGCCAAAGAAGAAGGCGTGACTTTGTTCATGGTATTGCTAAGTGTTTATAAAGTATTGTTATACCGTTACAGCGGTCAGTCAGACATCTGTATCGGAACTACCGTTGCCAATCGTCCGCAGCAGGAACTGGAGTCGATGATTGGTTTCTTTGTCAATACCCTGGCGCTTCGAAGCGATTTATCGGGCAATCCTTCTTTTGAGGCTGTTTTGCAATCGGTAAAGCAAACCACTTTAGAGGCTTACGACCATATCGCGGTTCCGTTTGAGAAAGTAGTCGACCGTGTAGAGAAAACACGTGACAAAAGCAGAAGTTCTTTATTTCAGGTATTGTTTGTCTTAAATAATAATCCAGATTCCAAAGTGGCCGAGTTCAGTGATATTACCATAGAAGCTGTAGCAACAGAGTATGACATTGCCAAATTTGACCTGACTATTTTTGCAGAAGACAGCGCAGAGGGAATCTCAATCTCTTTCAACTATTGCACTGATTTGTTTAGTTCGAATACTGTCTCAGCCTTACGTTCTCATTATGAGAACCTGCTGATGACTATTTTAACGAGCAGCACTTCATCGATAGGCAACCTGGAGATGTTAAGCCCTGAGGAAGAGCAAAAATTACTTGTAGATTATAATACAGTTGATTATATACTAAAAGGAGAAGGAACCGTATTGTCCCTTTTTGAAGAGCAGGTTTCCAAAACTCCTGATGCGGTTGCTTTTGTTTATAATGACATCCGTATGACGTATCAGGAACTCGATGAAGCTTCTACCAGACTGGCTTATTATTACCAACAAAATTATGACTTAAAGCAAAATGATTTGATTGGTATCATGATGGATACTTCGAACTGGTCATTGTTAGGTATTCTGTCTATTTTAAAATCTGGAGCAGGTTATGTACCAATAGATACGGCCCTGCCAAAAGAACGCCAGCAATACATGCTCGAGGAAGCAAAGGTAAAATGTTTGCTTATCGAATCCAGCAGTTTATTTGATGTAATCGAATTTGCGGTTCCGGTGTTTTCCCTTGATATTCAGTATGCAGATGTAGCAGAAATTCCAGAAGGAATTACGTTTTCAACATTAGCTACAGAAGATACCACGGCTTATGTGGTGTATACATCAGGAACGACAGGACATCCGAAAGGAGTTCAGGTGAGCCATAAAAACCTGGTCGATTATTATGAAGGATTAGAGGCCAAAATTTTGATCAGCGCCAATAAAACCTTCGGATTAATGTCTTCGCTTTCGGCAGATTTAGGAAATACGATTTTATACGGTTCATTACTAAGCGGGGGAACACTGCACTTGTTCAGCAAAGAAACCTTAATGGATGGGGTTAAACTGCAATCCTACTTTAAAAATCATGACATTGACTGCATCAAAATAGTACCAAGCCACTGGCAGGCCTTGCGCATCGATACGGAATTGCTCTTGCCAAAACGCACGATCATATTTGGAGGCGATGTATTGCCAATATCATTTGTAAAAGACATAACGGCGCAAGACTCCAACGTGGCAATCGTAAACCATTACGGTCCAACCGAAAGTACCATCGGCAAGTTGTTGCATAAAGTAGATCCTGATTTTGATTATGTTACTATTCCTGTCGGAAAATTATTCTCCAACAGCGAAGCCTTTATTGTGAGCAGCGATATGTCGCTTTGTCCGTTAGGGGTTCCCGGAGAATTGTTATTGGGAGGAGCAGGGATTTCAAAAGGCTATTTAAACCGTGAGGATCTCACCCAGGAAAAATTTATTACCAATACGTTTACCAATAAAAGTTCGGTTTTATACAGAACCGGAGATTTGGTACGCAGAAACACCCTGGGAGAAATAGAATTTTTAGGACGCGTAGACGATCAGGTTAAAATACGAGGTTACCGTGTAGGATTAAAAGAAATCAGCCGCGTGATACAAGGATATTCCGGTATCGTGCAAAGTGAGGTTTTATTTAAGGAAGACTTAACAGGAATCAAAAGACTGGTAAGTTATGTAGTTGCAGAAGACAGCTTTGCAGAATCTGATTTGAAATCTTATCTGTCAGGAATTTTACCGGACTATATGATCCCTCAGGCGTATGTTGTTTTAGATCAAATGCCATTGACCTCAAACGGTAAAATAGACCGAAAAGCATTGCCGGATCCTGAAATGTCGAGCCAACGCGAATATGTTGAACCAAGTACTAAAACAGAAGAAACTTTGGTGACTATTTGGCAAGACTTGCTTGGTCTAGAACAAATTGGCGTTACAGATAATTTCTTTGAGTTAGGTGGTCATTCCTTATTAGCAGTCCGTTTATTATCAGCTATTAAAAGCACAATGAATGTCGCTGTGACGATTACAGACATCTTTGATCATACAAATATTGCTGCTTTAGCATCGTTTATCGAAAGCCAGGACAATACATCGGTACTTCCTTTTATTACCAAACAAGAGCTGCCTGCCGATATTCCGTTATCATATGCCCAGGAGCGTTTGTGGTTTATTGATAAATTAAAAGGAAGTGAACATTATCACATTCCTGTCGTATTAAATTTAAAAGGGAATCTTAACACAGCATATTTAGCAACAGCCTTAAAAACGATTGTAGAACGTCATGAAGCATTGCGTACTGTATATGTAGAAAAAGACGGAGTGGCGTATCAAAAAGTACAGTCTTCAGAGAACTGGGAATTGAATGTTCTTTCTTCCGTGGATCATTATGACTCATTTTTATCCGAAGAAATAAGCAAAGCTTTTGATCTTTCGAAAGATTATATGCTTCGCGCGACGATTATCAAGGTATCAGAAGCGGAACATATTTTAGTATTGGTGCGTCATCATATCGCTACCGATGGCTGGTCTTCATCGCTGATTGTAAATGAATTTAAAGCGCTATACGCTTCTTATGAATCCGGAACAGAGGCCAATTTACCGGTTCTTTCTTTCCAGTATACCGATTATTCGGTATGGCAGCGTTCTCAAATAACAGGCACTTATTTAGCAGATAAATTAGAATATTGGGAAAACAAACTTTCGGGCGTTGCACCATCGGCACTTCCAACAGATTACCCACGACCTTCGGTTCAAAGCAGCCGGGGGAATCATGTTAGTTTTAGGCTGGACAGCGAGCGCAGCGAAGCTTTACGAGCGTATGCCAAAGAAGAAGGCGTGACTTTGTTCATGGTATTGCTAAGTGTTTATAAAGTATTGTTATACCGTTACAGCGGTCAGTCAGACATCTGTATCGGAACTACCGTTGCCAATCGTCCGCAGCAGGAACTGGAGTCGATGATTGGTTTCTTTGTCAATACCCTGGCGCTTCGAAGCGATTTATCGGGCAATCCTTCTTTTGAGGCTGTTTTGCAATCGGTAAAGCAAACCACTTTAGAGGCTTACGACCATATCGCGGTTCCGTTTGAGAAAGTAGTCGACCGTGTAGAGAAAACACGTGACAAAAGCAGAAGTTCTTTATTTCAGGTATTGTTTGTCTTAAATAATAATCCAGATTCCAAAGTGGCCGAGTTCAGTGATATTACCATAGAAGCTGTAGCAACAGAGTATGACATTGCCAAATTTGACCTGACTATTTTTGCAGAAGACAGCGCAGAGGGAATCTCAATCTCTTTCAACTATTGCACTGATTTGTTTAGTTCGAATACTGTCTCAGCCTTACGTTCTCATTATGAGAACCTGCTGATGACTATTTTAACGAGCAGCACTTCATCGATAGGCAACCTGGAGATGTTAAGCCCTGAGGAAGAGCAAAAATTACTTGTAGATTATAATACAGTTGATTATATACTAAAAGGAGAAGGAACCGTATTGTCCCTTTTTGAAGAGCAGGTTTCCAAAACTCCTGATGCGGTTGCTTTTGTTTATAATGACATCCGTATGACGTATCAGGAACTCGATGAAGCTTCTACCAGACTGGCTTATTATTACCAACAAAATTATGACTTAAAGCAAAATGATTTGATTGGTATCATGATGGATACTTCGAACTGGTCATTGTTAGGTATTCTGTCTATTTTAAAATCTGGAGCAGGTTATGTACCAATAGATACGGCCCTGCCAAAAGAACGCCAGCAATACATGCTCGAGGAAGCAAAGGTAAAATGTTTGCTTATCGAATCCAGCAGTTTATTTGATGTAATCGAATTTGCGGTTCCGGTGTTTTCCCTTGATATTCAGTATGCAGATGTAGCAGAAATTCCAGAAGGAATTACGTTTTCAACATTAGCTACAGAAGATACCACGGCTTATGTGGTGTATACATCAGGAACGACAGGACATCCGAAAGGAGTTCAGGTGAGCCATAAAAACCTGGTCGATTATTATGAAGGATTAGAGGCCAAAATTTTGATCAGCGCCAATAAAACCTTCGGATTAATGTCTTCGCTTTCGGCAGATTTAGGAAATACGATTTTATACGGTTCATTACTAAGCGGGGGAACACTGCACTTGTTCAGCAAAGAAACCTTAATGGATGGGGTTAAACTGCAATCCTACTTTAAAAATCATGACATTGACTGCATCAAAATAGTACCAAGCCACTGGCAGGCCTTGCGCATCGATACGGAATTGCTCTTGCCAAAACGCACGATCATATTTGGAGGCGATGTATTGCCAATATCATTTGTAAAAGACATAACGGCGCAAGACTCCAACGTGGCAATCGTAAACCATTACGGTCCAACCGAAAGTACCATCGGCAAGTTGTTGCATAAAGTAGATCCTGATTTTGATTATGTTACTATTCCTGTCGGAAAATTATTCTCCAACAGCGAAGCCTTTATTGTGAGCAGCGATATGTCGCTTTGTCCGTTAGGGGTTCCCGGAGAATTGTTATTGGGAGGAGCAGGGATTTCAAAAGGCTATTTAAACCGTGAGGATCTCACCCAGGAAAAATTTATTACCAATACGTTTACCAATAAAAGTTCGGTTTTATACAGAACCGGAGATTTGGTACGCAGAAACACCCTGGGAGAAATAGAATTTTTAGGACGCGTAGACGATCAGGTTAAAATACGAGGTTACCGTGTAGGATTAAAAGAAATCAGCCGCGTGATACAAGGATATTCCGGTATCGTGCAAAGTGAGGTTTTATTTAAGGAAGACTTAACAGGAATCAAAAGACTGGTAAGTTATGTAGTTGCAGAAGACAGCTTTGCAGAATCTGATTTGAAATCTTATCTGTCAGGAATTTTACCGGACTATATGATCCCTCAGGCGTATGTTGTTTTAGATCAAATGCCATTGACCTCAAACGGTAAAATAGACCGAAAAGCATTGCCGGATCCTGAAATGTCGAGCCAACGCGAATATGTTGAACCAAGTACTAAAACAGAAGAAACTTTGGTGACTATTTGGCAAGACTTGCTTGGTCTAGAACAAATTGGCGTTACAGATAATTTCTTTGAACTGGGAGGGGATTCTATTGTTGTGATTCAGGTAGTCAGCAGAGCAAAGAAAAAAGGATATCAAATTCAGGTTCAGGATCTGTTTGATTATCAGACTATTGCAGAATTGGCTATAGCCGTAGAACAAAACAGCCAAAAACTTAATACAGCAGAACAAGGTCTTTTAGAAGGTGAAGTGCCTTTATCGCCAATTCAACAGTGGTTTTTTGAGCGAGGAGAAGAGGCAGTATCGCATTTCAATCAGGCCGTTCTTTTAAGTATAAGTAAAAAGGTTACCAAAGAAAAACTGGAACAAGCCATAGGCCTAATTGTTAAACGTCACGATTCGCTTCGATTTAAATATACCATAAAACAAGACAAATGGAAACAGTTTTATGGAGAATATAGCAATTTGTATCGAACAGAAACCATTGAAGAAGGAATGAGTACGGGTGAAACTATTACAGCAATTTGTAAAAAATATCAGGAATCACTGGACATAGAAAAAGGAGATTTAGCACGATTTGTTCTAATTGAAACTCTGGATTCTGAAGTACATAACAGATTTTTTATGGTATCGCATCACCTTGCAGTAGATGGTGTTTCCTGGAGATTTATTATCGATGATCTGGAAACCCTGCTTAAAGAAGAGACGGTGGACGAAACCTTGTATTTAGAAAATAAAAACAATTCTTTCAGAGATTGGATTAACAAGCTGAGAAATTTTGCAGAGACTGAGGAAATAGAATCTCAATTAGAATACTGGCAGCAAATCAACAGTGATTATACGCCTCTTCCAACAGATTTCTCGACAAAGAGGCCAACCAGAGAGACTATGAAAACCCATGAAGTTATTCTTAATCAGGAGTATACTAATTATTTATTAAAAGAAGCAAACGCTGCTTATAATACAGAAATCAATGATTTGATGCTGAGTGCCTTGCAAATTACTTTCGAAGACGTTTTTGATACACAAAGACTGGCATTAGGTTTTGAAGGTCACGGAAGAGAAAATATATTCCCAGACATTGACCTTGCCGGAACTACCGGATGGTTTACCAATAAATATCCGGTGATTTTATCCAGAGAGGGCGCCAAAACAGAAGGAGATACTATTAAATCGGTAAAAGAAGCCCTGCGAAAAATTCCAACCAAAGGAATGGGGTACGGCTGCCTGCGTTACCTGCATTCTTCTAAAGAAATTCGCACTTCCTTAAAAGATTGCGGATGGGATGTTGTGTTCAATTATTTGGGACAGATCGACAATGTACTGAATCAAAAGGGAAGCTTCACAGCGGCCTCAGAAAACTCGGGAGCACATATTAGTCCTGCTTCATTAATAGAAGAAAAGTTTATTATAAAAGCCCTTATTGCCGGTAATGAACTTAGAATTTCCTGGGATTATTCTAATAACCGTTACCGTCCGGAAACAGTCAAAAAGCTGGCAAATCAATTTATAGAGAATTTAACTCAGCTTATCGAACACTGTATTAATAAAGAAGGCAGGGAAGTAACACCTTCAGATTTTGGATTAAGTGATGTGTTAGATTTCAAAGAATTTGATGAGCTGTTTGAATCAGAAACACAAGAAAGTCTGGAGGATGAAGGAGTCCTTAGATTTTAGGACATATAACTCCGGTGTTTTTTAAAAATGGCGGCGGTGTTTCAAATCGCGATTTTATAACAAAAGCAAAATAGTCGATCATTAATTGTAAGAAGTGGATTCACTACGATCAGAAAAGATATTTAAAATTATGGAAAAGTTTATTCAGGAATTAAAAAAACTCGATTTACATCTTAAGATCAGTGGCAGTGATTTACTGCTTATGGGTAAAGAGGGAAAGTTAACGGCTTCCGAACTGGAAAAAGTTAAGCACCATGGCAATATTGTTTCTTTTATTAAGGAGAACAAAAAGGAGCTGTTTGATTTTTTAAAAACTACTAATTTTAAACTTGAAAAAGCGAACGTATCTTCAATTTATGAACTTTGTCCGGCTCAGGAAGGAATTCTTTTTCACAGTTTATACTTATCGAGTATGGAGGAAGAAGATAACTCTACCAATCATACACAAAACTCAGTAGAGTTTTCTTCACAGGTAGATGCAGAAATCTTTAAAAAAGCCTGGCAGATGGCAATAGAAAATCATACCATACTTAGAACAGGCTTTATAACGGATAAAGTAAAAATACCAATTCAGTTTGTCAATAAAAAAGTAGAGGTTCCTTTTGTATTTTTTGATTACAGCCAATTGCAGGAAGAAGAGGCAAATGAAAAATTTGAAGTGTATCGTATTCAGGATTCAAGGAAATCTTTTTGCATTACAAACCCTCCTTTGATGCGTATTACGTTGGTGAAATTTGGTGAATTTAAGTATAAAATGATATGGACCAGACATCATATTTTGTTAGACGGATGGTCCAATCAAATTTTAATCAGAGAGATTTTAACCTTTTACAGCCAAATCTTAAATGGTATCACACCCGCAGTGCAGAAGGAAGATCTTTTTGAAGAGCACATCAAATATCTAAAATCAATTGATTCGTATAAAGAAAAAACTTTTTGGAAAAATTATTTAAGCGGGTATGAACAGTCTTCATTAATTCCGTTTACGTCTGAATTATTAGAACGAAATAAAGGTAAAGGCGAGTATAAAAAAGAAACGCTTGTTTTTGATAAAGCTTACACAGAAAAGATAATAGATTTTTCAAAATCTTTTCAGGTAACTACCAATACCGTTATGCAGGGTGTCTGGGCAATTCTTCTGTCAAAATACACACATCTTCAGGATATTATTTTTGGGGTAACTGTTTCAGGCCGACCGGCTGAATTGGATTATGATCAAAAATTAGGGTTATTTATCAATACGCTTCCATTGCGATGCAAGTTTGATCAAAATGAAAATATTATTTCGTTTTTCAAGAGAATACAGCAGGAAAATGTTGCCATAAGAAATTTTCAGCACACCGCTCTTAATACGATCAAAGAATTGAATGGTATTAAAGAAGAGTTATTCGATTCTTTGTGGATTTTTAATAATTTTCCGGTAGCAGAGCAATCCAGTGCTGAAAGTGAAGAACTGACCATTCAGGATCAAACTTCTCTGGGGAACACCAATTATTTATTAACCATCCATGTGGTGTTGCAGGAAACGCTGGGTATGTACTTTTCCTACAACAGCGATTTGATAGACGAGAGTTATATCAAAATGATGTGTATGCATATCAGAGTATTGTTAGATCAATTGCTGGAAGGACAAAGTACTATTTCTTCTTTGGATATTCTTTCGTCACCGGAAAAAATGGTATTATTAGAGAACTTTAACAATACAGTGGTAGACTATCCTACAGATGTTACCTTGGTTGATGTATTTGAAAAACAAGTTGAAAAGACTCCAAACGCCATTGCATTGCTTTTTGAAGGTCAGGAAATGACTTATGCAGAACTGAATTTCAAGTCGAATCAACTGGCCAATTATTTAATTGAAAAAGGGATAAAACCAGACACACTGGTAGGAATTTGCATCGAGCGTTCTTTTGAAATGTTAGTAGGAATCCTGGCCATTTTAAAAGCAGGCGGAGCTTATGTTCCGATTGATCCGGACTACCCTAAAAGCCGTGTCGATTATATTTTGGAGGATACAAATACACCGGTTCTTCTGGTTAACAATGCCACTCAGCCTTTAATTGAACAATCAAAAAACAGGTCAATAGTAAATTTGGAGCAATACGAATTGTTATTCTCAAGATATTCCGGAGAGAATGTCCATACAAAATTAGCCCCTGAAAACTTAGCGTATGTTATTTATACTTCAGGTTCCACAGGAGTCCCTAAAGGGGTTATGAACGAACATCTGGGAGTTGTAAACCGATTGTTTTGGGCAAGAGATTACTATAAATTAAATGAGGAGGATGTTTTAATACAAAAAACGACTTTCAGTTTTGATGTTTCTGTATGGGAATTATTGCTGCCTTTGCAGGTGGGCTGTAAACTGGTAATAGCAAAACCGGAAGGACATAAAGACAGTGATTATCTAGTTAAATTAATTAATAAACATAAGGTAAGCATGATCCACTTTGTGCCGTCTATGTTAAGTATGTTTTTATTAGATACAGAATCAGCTTCTGCTGTTTCTTTAAAAAATGTAGTATGTAGTGGAGAAGCCTTAAAAACGAGCCAGGTAATAGAATTTCAAAAGAAATTACCCCAAACGTGCTTAAGTAATTTATACGGTCCAACCGAAGCAGCGATTGATGTGACAAGCTGGATTGCTCCTTCAGGATTTAAAAATACAGATCGTGTACTGATTGGAGAACCTGTAGCAAATACACAAATTGTAATTGTAGATGAGCAGATGAAATTAATCCCTATAGGGGTAATCGGAGAGTTGTGCATAGGGGGAATTCAGGTATCGCGAGGTTATTTAAATCTTTCTGAGCTCACAAATGATAAATTTATTGATAACCCCTATTATAATGGAAGACTTTACAAAACGGGAGATAAAGCCAGATGGCTGGCAGACGGAACCATAGAATATATAGGGCGATCTGATGCACAAGTTAAAATTAGAGGCTACAGAATTGAATTAGGGGAAATCGAAAATCAGCTGCAGGAATTTGAAGATATCGTAAAAGCGGTGGTATTAGTGAATGAAACAGAATCAGGTGACAAACAGCTAATTGCCTATATAGTATCGCACAAAAAAGAAGAACTGACAGCGATAAAAAATGCGCTGTTGGATAAACTTCCGGAATATATGGTACCTGCACAGGTTTTACAAATAGAAAAAATTCCAATCACCAATAATGGAAAATTAGATAAAAAAGCATTGAAGCTTTTGAACACGGAAGAAATTGTACCGGAAGAAGTATTTGTTGCACCACACAACGAAACCGAGGAAAAAGTACAGGCGATCTGGAAGAAGATATTAGAAATGGAAACTATCGGAACACATGACAATTTCTTTAGATTAGGGGGGCATAGTCTTCATTTGATGAGGCTGGTAAATGAATTTAATAAAGTATTCAGTGTCAGGTTGGGACTTCGACAATTGTATAAAAATCCGACAATTGAAACACAGGCAAAAGTAATTATAGCCGCGCAGCCCGCTATTTTTTCAAGTATTCCCAAAATTTCAGAACGTGAAGCCTATCCGGTATCTGATGCCCAAAAAAGATTGTGGTTATTAAGTCAGTTTCCTGAAGGTTCTGTTGCTTATAATATGCCTGCACAAGTTACACTGGAAGGAAAACATCATATAACAGACATAGAAAAAGCAGTTAATTTAGTAATAGACCGACACGAAATATTAAGAACAGTTTTTAAAGTTCATCATAATGGAGCAGTATTACAGCATATTCTGACTACAGATGAACTGCGATTTAAAGTTGATTTTCAAACCTTAAGCACTGATAAAGCAGCAGCCTATATACAGCAGGATTCTTTTAAAATATATAATCTGGAGAAAGGCCCATTATTACGTGTAAGTGTACTTCAGACTAAAGATGAAAAATATGTATTGTATTTTAATATGCATCATATTATTAGTGACGGCTGGTCTATGAATGTATTGAAAAAAGACTTTTTGTATTACTATGAAAGTATCAGAAATCAACGGAATGATGTTTTACCAGCTTTGAGAATTCAGTATAAAGATTATGCCCATTGGCAATTAGACGCTTTAGAGAATGCCGGAATCAATGAAGATAAAATATTCTGGCTGAACAAACTTCAGGGTGACCTGCCTGTCTTGAATCTGCCTTCTTCAAAAGTAAGACCTAACAAAAAGGGCTATAACGGTACTAAGCTATTGGCACATCTTGGAGAAGAAGAACTCTCTCAAATAAAAGCCTATACGCAAACCAATGGCGGAAGCTTATTTACTTTTTTATTGGCTACATGGAATATTATGCTGTACAATTATACAGCAACTGATGATATCATAATAGGTACGCCAATTGCCGGACGAAACCATGCAGATTTATCAGATCAGATTGGTTTTTTCGTTAATACGCTGGCATTAAGAAATCAGGTTCAGCCCAATAGTAGTTTTGATCAATTTTATAAAGAATTGACAGATACTACACTTTTAGCATTTGAACATCAAAATTACCCTTTTGATCGTTTGGTAGAAGATTTGAAAATTAAGAAGAACATTAGCAGAAGTGTCGTATTTGATATTATGCTGATCTTACAAAACACACAGCAATCGAGAGAAGACAACGCGAATATCAATGCCTCAAATATTGACAGTATTCAGGACCTTGGACAAACCGTAACAAAATTTGATCTTGATATCAATTGCAAAGAGTTTAGTAACTATTTGTCTTATGAAATTTCGTTCAACAATGATGTTTACGACAAAGACATGATTTCAGGACTAATGGGGCATTATAAGCAATTAGTAAAAAACATATTAAAGTCTTCAAAACTAGCATTAGCCTCTATTTCTTACTTATCAAAAGAGGAAGAAACCGAATTGTTATATGCGTATAATAATACTAAAGAGGAGTATCCGGTTGGGGAAACAGTACTGGATTTGTTTAACAATCAGGTTCAAAAGAGACCGGAAGCCATTGCTGTAATTGCAGACAACGAGCGTTTGACTTATAACGAGCTGGACAAAAAATCAACACAGTTTGCTGTATACCTGATTAATCATGGTGTGAAAAAAGAGACTCTCGTACCGATCTGTATGGACCGATCTGTAGAGATGGTTATTGGGTTGATAGGAATTTTAAAAGCAGGCGGAGCATATGTTCCAATTGATCCGAACTATCCTAAAAAGCGAATAGATTTTATTATCGATGACACCAACGCTAAAATAATAGTTACAACAGCAAAACTATCCTCATTATTTAATGATTTTATTACTGAAAAAAATGTCATACAAATAGATAGCGTATTAGCAGAAATTCAGGAGTTAAATACAGACGGCTTTACGGCTAAAATTAATCCGGAACAGCTCATCAATGTAATTTACACTTCCGGAACGACCGGTATGCCAAAAGGGGTTTTGATTGAGCACAAATCCATACTCAACTATGCCAGATGGAGTATAAAAAAGTATCAGTTTTCCTCGGAAGATAATGTTGCTAAATATCTGAATTTTGCTTTTGATGCTTCGGCAGAAGAAATTTATCCTGCACTTTTATCCGGAGCCACATTGAATTTCATCCCGGAAAATTGTTTGACAGATGTTCCCCGACTGAACGAATATTTAATAAACAACAACATAACAGTCTTAGTTCTTCCTGCAGTAATGTTGCAGGAGTTTAGAAAATGTAACAATACTACCTTAAGAATGTTGATCGCGGGAGGCGAAAAGATCGAAGATACCAACAAAAACAACTTCGAGGTTTTCAACCATTATGGCCCTACGGAAGCTACGGTAACCTGTTTACATTATCAGCTTAAAAAGGAAGGTAAAAATGTTTTTGCCCCAATTGGAAACCCGGTTGATAATGCCTTTGTCTATATTTTGGATACAAAAGGGAAACTGGTTCCAAAAGGCATGATAGGAGAGCTGTATATTGGTGGAGCCGGATTATCAAGAGGGTACCTCAACAATCCTGTATTAACCAATGAGAAGTTTATTTCGAATCCCTACAATACTGCCGAAAAACTATATAAAACCGGTGATTTAGGAAAACGATTACCAGACGGTAAAATAGAATTTATAGGCAGAAAAGATGATCAGGTAAAAATTAGAGGATACCGAATAGAATTAGGAGAAATAGAGCATGCTATTCTGAATCTTGAAAGCATCGAAAATACGGTAGTCCAGATTAGGAAAAATACAACTGGTGAAAATGATTTAGTGGCATTTATCACCGCCTCAAAAAAGCTAAAATCTTATAAACTAAGAGCTCTGTTAAAAGAATATTTGCCGGATTATATGATACCGTCTTATTTCATTCAGGTAGATCAGTTTAAACTAACCTCTAATGGAAAAATTGATAAAAATGATTTAGATGCAATCGATCTTTCCACCATTATAATTGGCGAAGAATATGTAGCGCCGAGAGATGAAAATGAGGAAAATATAGTCCAGGTTTTAGCGCTCCAGCTCGGCAGAAACAAAGACAGCATCGGCGTGTTTGATCATTTTTTTGACATAGGCGCGAGCTCTATACGGTTAATGACTATTGCGGGAGACCTAAGCGGGTTATTCGGGATAGAAATAACAGTGGTAACGCTGTTTGAATACACCAATATAGATCAGCTTAATGAATATATCAAAGCACATAAAGCTCCTCAAATTGCAACTGAAGAAGAGGAAGACGACTTGTCGGCGGTTTTAGATGAAATGATTGATTTAATGTAATTAGAAATACTTTTTTAAACATGAAAAATACTTCAATAAAAAAAGACATTGCCATTATAGGAATGTCCGGAAAATTTCCAAAATCAGAAAATATTGAGCATTTCTGGAAAAATCTGCAGGAAGGCCGTGAGATGATACACTTCTATTCTGATGAGGAACTTAAAGAATTGGGGGTTAATATCAAAGAAAAAGACACAAACTTTGTGGCTGCCTCATCGAGAATTGATAATGCAGAATGTTTTGATTATCAGTTTTTTGGCTACACTAAAAATGAAGCTGAAATTATGGATCCGCAAACCAGATTGCTTCACGAACACATATGGCTTGCTCTTGAGGATGCCGGAACCAAGACCACAGATTATGGAGGGAAAATAGGTTTGTATACGGCTGTAAACGATAATTTTAACTGGAGATTACATGCTAAAATATCGAACAATAATAAAGTTAATCCTTTTTACGCCAATCAGTTAGCAAACAGGAGTTTTGCCAATACCTTAATTTCTTACAAGCTTAATTTAAAGGGACCAAGTCTTATTGTAGATACTGCATGCTCCAGTTCTCTCGCTGCAGTACACTTGGCTTGTAGAAATTTGTTATTAAAAGAATGTTCCATAGCTGTTACCGGTGGTGTGAAAATACTAACCAGAAAAGAAACGGGTTACAATTATGAAGAAGGAATGATCTATTCTAAAGATGGTCATTGCAGGGCATTTGATGATTCGTCATCCGGAATTGTAAATGGAGAAGGTGTTGGAATTGTAGTGCTAAAAAGACTGGAAGATGCCTTAAAAGACCGCGATAATATTTACGCTGTAATTCGTGCAACAGCCCTTAACAATGATGGAAACCGAAAAGTAGGTTACACCGCACCCAGTGTTCAGGGACAGTACGAATGTATCAATTTTGCCCATCGAATGGCTGACGTAACTCCGGAATCTATAGGATATATTGAGACACACGGAACTGCAACAAAATTGGGGGATCCCATCGAAATAGAAGCCTTAAACAAAGCTTTTAATTATAATACCAATCACTCATGTGCCATTGGATCTGTGAAAACCAATATTGGACATTTGGATTCAGCTGCAGGAATTGCCGGTTTAATTAAGGCCACAATGTCAATTCATCGAAAAAGTATACCGGAATCATTGCATTTTGAGACACCAAACCAACAAATAAATTTTAAAAAAGGACCGTTTTTCGTCAATACAAAACTGAAGAACTGGAAAAATGAAAGTCCATTGCGTGCAGGGGTTAGTGCTTTTGGTATTGGAGGAAATAATGTACATGTGGTACTGGAAGAAGCCCCGGAAAGAGCAGGGTCTGATAGCTGTAATCCTTATTATTTACTCCGTTATTCTGCTAAATCGCAATGGTCATTGGACAAGTTTCAGGAAAAGCTGAAGACATTTTTGGTCACAAAAGAGGATAGTAAATTATCTGATTTAGCCTATACATTGCAAACAGGAAGAGATCATTTTAAGTACAGTAGATTTCTGGTATGTGAAAGCAAAGACGAGGCAATTAAAATATTGGAGAGCGAAGACCAGGAAGAAGTATTCTCCGGAAAGTTAAAGAACGCCCATAAAATAACCTTTATGTGTTCAGGATCTGGATCTCAATATTTAAATATGGGGAAAGACCTGTACCGGGATAATCAGTTCTTTAAAGAATTTATCGACAAAGGTTTTGCCTTTTTAGAAAAAGAAACCGGAATAGATTACGCGGCTATATTATTTGCCGAAAATGATACTAAAAAGCAAACGATAGATATAAACGAAAACAGGCACACACAACCTTTGGTATTTGTTTTTGAATATGCAATCGCTAAAACGTTAATTCAATTAGGGCTTAATCCGGATTACCTGATTGGCCACAGTACAGGCGAATATGTAGCGGCTTGTTTAAGTGGAATATTCTCCTTCGAAGCGGCCTTATCACTATTGATTAAAAGGGGAGAGTTAATGTCGGCAGCTCCAAAAGGCGGGATGCTTAGTATTGGACTTTCAAAAGAAAAACTAACGGCTTATTTAAACAGTCAGGTAAGTATTGCAGTAATAAACTCGCCGGAATCCTGCGTAGTGTCCGGAACCACAGAAGGTATCGACCAACTTAAAGATCTTTTGGAAGAGAAAGATATTGCCTGTTCCCAAATAAGAGTATCTCTTGCAGCGCACTCCTTTTTGATGGATTCCGTTTTAGAAGAATTTAAAGAAGTATTCAGCAGTATAACCTTATCAGAACCAAAAATACCAATATTGTCCAATTATACAGGAGAAATACTTACGAATGAAGAGGCTACTTCGGTATCCTATTGGGTCAATCACTTGCGAAATACAGTTCAGTTTTCTAATGGACTGCAACAATTGCTGGCGATTAAGAATATGGTATTTTTAGAAATTGGACCGGGAAATGTACTAACCAGCGTCTTCAAACAACACAGTGAAGAAAACATACACGATCATATTGCCCTAAATATGGTGAGGCACCCAAGTCAGGAAATAAATGACACCAGGTTTTTTCTACAGCGATTGGGAGAACTTTGGTTTCAGGGTTTTGATATTAATTGGGAAAACTATTATGGAGACTATTTACCGAATAAAATTTCAGCTCCTGCTTACGTTTTTCACAAAACTAAATTTTTGGCACGTGTTAATCCGCTCGATAATTTAGATGTTAATTCAATTGGTACTGTTCAGTATAATGCAGGCGATACTCTTAAAGAAGACGAAGAAATCTATGAAGAAGACGGTGACAGGGAATTAATGAATACTCCCTATAAAGAACCTTCAACCGCTACCGAAAAAGAATTGGTAGAAATTTGGCAGGACTTTTTCAGTATTAATAAGATCGGAATTTTGGATGACTTTTTTGCTTTGGGAGGAAACTCTCTAAAAGGAGTTACAATGCTTAAGCTAATTCAGAAAACATTTGAAATCGATATCAAAATTAAGGACTTTTATAAAAAGTCTACCATAAAAGGACTTGCTGCCGAAATCGATTTGGCCTTAAAATTTGTTACGGTTCAGGAAGAAGAAAATACGAGTAAAACCGTAATCACGATCTAAAAAGAATAAAATCTTTTGTTTCCCTTTCAACGTAAAACTACACCACATTACTTTCTATTAATGATTTGAAGGCAATTCGCTTTTGCTTCTAAAAAACACTCTGTCATGGTTGATTTATTAAACGAAATACATCAGAATAATATAACACTCTCTCTGGATGGCGAAGATCTTAAACTTGGTTTTAAAGATGATGTGATTGATGAGGGGCTTATCAATAAAATAAGAAACAACAAAAAAGAAATTGTTGCATACCTGAGTAAATATACACTTCTGAATAAGGAGAGCAGGATTCCAAAAATAGAAGTAGGGGAAAATTACGAAGTTTCTTCCAGCCAGCTCCGTATGCTATCCTCTATATTGATCGATACCGGTACCAAAGGGTATAACTATTCTGTTCCTAATGCTGTCCGTTTGCAGCAAAAAATAAACGTTGGTAATTTTAAACAGGCAGTATACAATACTATCGATCGACATGAATCATTGCGTACCGTATTCAGAATCAATGAAGAGGGGCAAATAAGGCAATATGTTCTCGAAAAGAAATACATAGATTTTAAGATTGAATTTTTGGATTTCAGGACACTGGAAAACAAGGAAGAACAAGTAAAAAATATCACGAAAAATGATAAAGAAAAACCTTTTAATATCGAGCAAGGGCCATTATTAAGAATTAATTTGTTTCAATTAGGAGACAGTGAATTTATCTTGTATTGCAATATTCATCACGTAATAAGTGATTCCTGGTCGCTCGATGTTTTATTCAAAGATATTTTTGCTTTTTACTCTGCTCTTGAATCGGGTACGGCACATCAGCTGCCGGAGCTAAATATTCAGTACAAGGATTATGCGGCCTGGCAAAACAGGCAGCTTGCGAAAGGTCTTTTTAAGAAACAGGAAGACTATTTTAAAGCCACGTTTTCAGGAGAAATTCCCGTTCTTAATTTTACCAACAATAAAACAAGGCCAGCCGAAAGGACGATAAACGGATTTGCTCTTAAATCTTATATTTCTAAAGAAACAACAACATCATTTAAAAACCTTTGTGCAGATAATGGAGGAAGTATTTTCATGGGATTATTGGCCGTATGGAATGTACTGCTTTACAAATACACCAACAGTAAAGATATTATTATTGGTACAGCGGTAGCAGGAAGAGATCATGCCGATCTGAAAGGGCAGGTAGGGTGTTACATAAACTCATTGCCATTGCGCAATACAATAGATCCTGAGCAAACTTTTAATGCATTTTTTAATAGTGTAAAAGAAAATACCCTTGACGCTTTAGACGGTCAGTTTTATCCGTTCGACCGTCTGGTAAAAATGATAAACTATAACAGAGAAAGATCAAGATCTCCTTTATTTGATGTCATGATTTTATTGCAAAATGCACTGGATCATGGTTCTGTTATTCTGGATGAAAAACAAATAACATCCATTAGAGAAGTAGGTAAGACTTCTGCATTAACGGATCTGGATATTAATTTTATTGAAGAAGGAGATTATTTATCCTGTCACTTAGTATACAATACAGATGTTTTTGAACCGGAATATGTGAGAGATCTGCTGACACATTTTAAGCAGCTGCTCGAAGCCATCGTTTTAAGTCCGGAGACAGCAATTCAGGAACTGGAGTATTTGTCTGAAAAAGAGAAAGAACAACTCCTATTCGATTTCAACAATATTACACTGAAATATTCGCCTGAAGAGACTTTGGTATCACTGTTTGAGAAACAGGTAAAACAAACCCCGGATGCCATTGCCCTGGTTGCTGACGGTAAACAATTTACATATTCGGCGCTGGATAAAATCTCAACCAATTTTGCCCGCTATATTCAGAAACAATATCAGCTGACAAAAGGGAGCCTGATTGGAATACAACTAAATCGGGATGAATGGAGTGTTATCTCTATGCTGGGCATTATAAAATCAGGATGCGCTTATGTTCCTATCGCACCGGATATGCCAATCCACATAAAAGAGCATATTATTTCAGATACAAAGTTAAGGTTATTGATTACGACAACTTCATATTTGCCTGACTTGGATTTTTACACGGGAGACATAATGAAAGTAGATACCGGTTTTGATGCCGGTGATGATGAAGCAGCAGCGATTGAGGTAAGACCTTCAGATCTAGCTTATATTATTTTTACTTCCGGCTCAACCGGACTTCCAAAAGGGGTCATGATAGAACAGGGACAGATTGTAAATACAATACTTTCTCAAATTGATTATTTTAATTTAAACGAAAGCAGCCGAGGCTTACAGTTTGCACCTTTTTCTTTTGATGCCTCTGCGTGGGAAATATTCATGATCTTGTTATCCGGTGGAAGTCTCTATATAGTGGCTGAAGAGACACGTAAGGATGTTAGTACACTAGCCAAATACATAAAAGAAAACAAAATTACCATTGTTACATTACCACCTTCTTATCTGGCTTTAATGAACATTGATGCTCTACAGCAGGTCGAGCACCTGATTACCGCAGGAGAAGCACCAGATTATGAAATTATAAAACCGTTTTTACACTTTGGCACCTATTATAATGCCTACGGCCCTACAGAAGTTAGTATTTGCGGGACCATATTTAAAATGCCAAAAAAGAGTAAGCCGGATTATGATATTATCCCTATTGGAAAACCGATATCAAACGCTAAAATTCATATTCTGGATGCAAATAATCGATTGGTTCCTATAGGAGTAGCAGGGGAAATATGTATTGGCGGAACGGGGGTTGGAAGAGGTTATCTCAACAGAGAAGAACTGACACAAAGTAAATTCATACCAAGTCCGTTTCATGCAACTGACAGGCTTTACAAGACCGGAGATTTAGGGAAATGGACTAAGGAAGGAAACATAATTTATATAGGCCGTAATGACGAGCAGGTAAAAATAAGAGGACATCGTGTAGAGTTAGGTGCCATTGAGCATCAATTACTTTCGCATGAAAATATAGATGAAGCTGTAGTAAATGCACAAAATGACGAAAAGGGAAATAAAGAGCTTGTGGCCTACATTATCATAACAGCCCCGTTGAGTATAGAAGAACTAAGATCTTTTCTATCAAAAATTCTCCCGGATTATATGATTCCAACCAGTTTTATTTTTTTAGATAAAATACCGCTGACACTAAATGGGAAAGTGGATAAAAAAGCACTCGTAAAAACAGCCGGTGTAGAGTTGTATAGTGAAGTTGAATATGTAGCACCAGCTACAACCGAAGAAAAGATTCTTGTTCAGGTTTGCGAGCAGGTATTGGATAAAAAGAACATCGGTATAAAAGACAACTTCTTCAGCTTAGGGGGAGAATCTATAAAAGCAGTAATGTTAATTGCAAGTTTAAAGCAAAAAGGATTAGTACTCAAAGTAGATCATATTCTTAGAAATCCGGTACTGGAAGATCTTGCGAAATTAGTGACTTTAAATACGAGAAGTATTGACCAGTCAGAAGTTACGGGCGAAATTTTACTGACACCAATTCAACACTATTTCTTTGCCAATCCTGCCATTACAGAAAAACAGCATTACAATCAATCTGTTCTTCTAAGAGCAAAAAAAGGGATTAATTCGGTAACGCTAATAAAGGCACTGACACAGGTTGTCAATCATCATGATGCCCTGCGTATTCATTTTGAAAATAAAAATGAAGTCTGGAAACAGCAAAATCTATCCAGTGCTGCCTTTAATTTTGATATTGGACTATATGATTTAAGGGACGAGCAGGATGCACTTACTGCTATGAAAATAATAGGAGAAGAGGTTCAGTCCGGATTTAATTTAAAAAAGGAGAGACTTATAAGAGCTGTTGTTTTTAAATTAAAAGAGGGTGACAGACTAGCTTTATTTGTTCATCATCTAATTATTGACGGAGTATCATGGCGCATATTGTTACAGGACTTATCTGAAGCCTACACTCAACATGAGAAAAGAGAACCGTATCAGTTACCATTAAAAACAGATTCTTATCAATATTGGGCTAAGGGGCTGCATCAATATGCTACGGGCCCGGAATTAGCAAAGGAAAAGTTATTCTGGGAAGAGCTTTGTTCGACAGAAATCCCGCCAATGCCTACCGATTTTGAGTATACGGCTGCCGTGCATTATCACGATCAGAAAGCGAGTTTTATATTGGATAAAGCCAATACCAATAAATTACAGACTCAGATTTCGAAACAGTACAATATTGAAATTAATGAAGCCTTGATCAACGGTTTAGGTCTCGCATTGGAGGAAGTTTTTGAAGTAAAAAGAACCGTTCTTAAAATGGAAGGCCACGGCAGAGAGGAAATTTTACCAGCAATGGACATTAGCAGAACTATTGGCTGGTTTACCTCTGTTTTTCCTTTTGTTTTAGAAGTATCATCATCAGATCCTTTAGAAAATATTCTTGAAATTAAAAAAGACCTGAACGCTATACCTCAAAAAGGAATAGGATATGGAATACTTAATTTTTTGGATGAAAAATCAAATCTGAAAAAAGAGACGTGTATTGAGTTTAATTATCTGGGAGATTTTGGAAACAAAATAGGAACGAATGAAACTTCCCTTTTTGATTTCTCAACCGAATCAATAGGAGCTTCTTTTAGCGAGAAAAATGGCAGTGATGCAAAACTAAGCATAAACGGAATCATTTCATCCGGACAATTAATAATCACTGTTGGATATTCTTCTAAGGTTTATAAAGAAGCAACAATTAGGCGTTTTGTAAAAACGTATCAAACAAAACTGGAGCAAACGATAGATGATCTGATACAATCAGAAAAAAAACCGAAGAAAAATCCAATATCTGAGTTTCAAAATAAAGCATCAGAACAATTACTGGTTCAAAAGGAATGGCTGGATATATCAGAGAATCAGAAAAGGATTTTGCAATTCCCACAGTCACATGGAAGGTTTGGCCCCATTGTTATTTCAGATTTTGCGAAAGATAAGTTTGAAGGTACATTCAGAGAATTTTTAGGGCTTTTTCCTTTTTTAAATGTCAAATTCAAAAAAGATACCGACGCTTTAATTTTTCAAAAATATGTATCCGCTGCGGACGTTAATTTGGAGGTACGCATGGTTGAGGATTACCATGAAACTAATCGAGATAAGACGGAAGCAGAACTGGATGCTTTTTTTATAAAGCCATATGACTTGTTTGATACCAGCAGCCTTATAAGATTGTTCTTAATAGCTGATACCACTAATAAAGCCTATCTCTTTGTAAGCATTCATCACGCCGTTACGGATATGTACACGAACTCGATTGTACATGAAAATCTGCAAAATTTTTATGCTAATAAAACGATAGAAAATAAATACAAATCGAATTATGAATTTGTCGCATGGCAGAAACAATTTTTAAAATCAGAAATGGCCAGGGAGCAACGCGAATACTGGACAGATTATTTGGATGGTTTTAGCATTACAAAACAAAATGAGGTTCAGAACGGCTTTATAGAATGTGTGACTCAAAAGGTGATCATTAAAGAAGAGGATTTCCAGAAGTTAAAACAAAAAGCAGATAAGGCAGGTCTTCCATTGACAGCAATATTTATTGCGGCACATCAAAAATTGTTAAGTAAAGTAAAGAAAAGCGATAAACATTTACAGCTAACAATCGTCAACGGAAGAGAAGAGGTTTCGCAAGAAATTGAAGTGGATCAGATTCTGGGAGTCCTTAATAATTTTTTGCCCCTGGGAGTTTTAGATCCTTCTGTTTATCCATCCAACAAAGATTTTATCCTTGCGGTATATACGGATTATATCCAATCGCGTCTTTATCAGACCATTCCTTACGAAATCATAAGACAGGATTATAAAGAAATGACAGCAATTGATATAGAAGCGGCGATAGCAGGGACATTTAATTATCAGGTATTTGCGAACAAAAGAGCAGAGAATACGACTTCGGGAGCGGTAATCACTACTTCTTACAGTAAGAATAATTTCAATACCGGTTTAGACCTTAAGTGTTTGCTTTATGAAAACGGAATACTGTTAGACTTAACCTATCCCATTAGCTACAGAGAAACTTCAGAACAACTGTTTGATCTCGATTTTTTTCTTAGTTCCTGTTTGCATCCGCTCTTAGAAGAATCGTTAGTAACCATCCAAAATTTTAATCATAATTAATTCAAAAAATAACAATATCATGGAAATTAGAAATGAAGATCTTGTCTATATCAAGCGTAATTTAGCAATCGAGCCTTTAGTAGACAATTGGTATGCCTGGCCTCACCTGGTATCACCGGCAACTGCTGCAATGAACATTAAAGACAGGCATTTGAAAATTATGACATCGTATGTTCAGAATCCAATGATTCATGCCGCAGCCGTAAAAACACCTAAAATGCTGGGCGGTCCTTTTATCGATTATGACGGAAAAAGGGTAGATGAAATTAAAGGTCTTATCGATAACACAAATGAGCAATGTGCTCCTCTTTTAGAATTGCGAAAAGATATATTTGCTCTGAATGATATCCTTAAAAATGAAGCTAAAGGATATGCACTGACATCATTGTACGATAAGGTGCCGGAGAACTTGCAGGGACTTGTTGAATTGGTGTACGACATCAATAACAATCCTTCTTTTCGTTTTTTTGAATCTTTATTATATGAAACAGAGTTTTATAATGAGTCACTTCAAAGTTTCAACCTGTTTTTAGTACATGATGATGATTCAAGATCTTTTGTACTGAGCACACCAAAACTTCCGGGAGAAGGCATCTTGCGAGTAAACTTACCTTTTAAAAGTGAAAAAATTGACCAGCTGTTTGAAATGGAAGACCATCCTAAAACATTTGGCGAAATCGCAAGAATATTTGATGTAGAACCGGAAGACATTCCTTTATTTAAATCGTTTTTCACCACAGAAAAATCTAAAAAATACGAAAGATATGCAGGAGATGGCGTACTAACAAGATATTTTGGGCACGCCTGTATTCTTACCGAGACTAAAAGCACAACCATATTGGCAGACCCTTTAGTGAGTTACGGTTACGAGTCTGATATATCAAGATATTCCTATGATGATTTACCGGAATCGATAGACTATGTTTTAGTAACACACAATCATCAGGATCATATTCTTTTTGAGACTTTGTTGAGGTTAAGACGTAAGATTAAAAATATCATCGTTCCAAAAAGCAATGGCGGTTTCCTACAAGATCCAAATCTGAAATTAATGTTTGAAAGAATAGGATTTAAAAACATTATAGAACTGGGAGAAATGGAAACCATTCATTTTGACGATTGTTCGATTACTGGATTACCATTTGTGGGCGAACATTGCGATTTAGATGTTCGGAGCAAATTATGTCATCACGTAGCTTATCAGGACGGATTAAAGGTGCTTTTTGCAGCAGACTCTTGCAATGTAACTCCAAAATTATACGAACGTATCCATAAAGTAATGGGAGATATAGACATTATTTTTCTTGGAATGGAATGCGAGGGAGCGCCCTTAACCTGGTTGTACGGACCCTTAATGCCAGAAAACTTAGCCAGAGACAAAGACGAATCAAGACGACTTGCCGGATGTAATTTTGAACAGGCTAAAGCATTGGTCGATGTCTTTAAACCAAGTGAAGTCTTTGTATATGCTATGGGAATGGAACCTTGGCTGAAATACATAAGCTCTATAAAATATACAGATGAATCTATTCCAATCGTAGAATCAAATAAATTATTAGACTATTGTTTAGCCAATAATATATCGCCGGAAAGACTGTATGGAGAAAAAATTATCGAATATAAAAATGAACTTGCCCTTTTATAGGCAGGAATTAATTCAGGCATTTATAAAAAGATTAATGTCGAAAAACCAATAATTTAATAATTAATAAAGAGATCATGATAAAATCAATATTCATATATGCATTAATATCGTTATGTATGTCTACCATATACGCCCAGTCCCCGACGCAAATATCAGGAACGCTTTCTGCAGATAATATAAGCGAAAAATTAGCATATGCTTCAGTTGTTGTAAAAAACGATGCTCTAGTTGTAGAAACTGTAATTACCGATGATAAAGGTGACTTTAAAATTGAGGGAATTAAAGTGGGGAATTATACTATTGAATTTCAATTTTTAGGTTTTGAGAAGAAAAGTATTCCATTAAAAATAGACGGTTCAAAATCCAATATTAATCTTGGAACTGTTCAGTTAAAATCTGATACAACCTCTCTTAACGAAGTTGTTATTACTACAGCAGAAACATCGCAGGTATCCTTAAAACTGGATAAAAAAGTTTTTGATGTAGGGAAAGATTTAATCTCAAGAGGAGGATCTGCAACACAAGTACTGGATAACGTTCCTTCCGTCAGGGTAGAACCTACGGGCGCGGTAAGTTTAAGAGGTAACAGCAATGTGCTCATTCTTATTAATGGAAGAAAATCAGGACTAACGTCGATTCAGGGATTACAACAGATTCCTGCAGAAACAATAAAATCGGTAGAAGTAATTACAAACCCTTCATCTCGTTATGATGCCGCAGGATCTGCCGGAATTATAAATATCGTGCTAAAAAAGAACACCAAAGAAGACCTAAGCGGTAGTTTAACTCTGTTAGGAGGAGTTCCTTTTGATAGCAGGGCATTAGGAAGCATTAATTATAAAAAAGGAAAATTTAATTTGTTTTCTAATTTCGGGGTTCGCTACACAGATTATGTTGGGCTTAATACAAGAGATCAGATCAGTACATTAAACGGAAGCGATATGTATTTAAGTCAGCGTGAAGATCAGGACAGACATGATGATGGACGATTACTGTATGTTGGATTAGACTATTTTATAAATGATAATAATTCAATTACGACTGCATTTTATAGAAATGGTACCAAAGATTTAGATACAAATACCTTAAATTATAAACTTTCAGGAGAAAATATTGACGATTCACATATTCAAACAATTGCAGAATCAAGAGAGAACAGAAGTTATAATCAATTGGAGTTCAATTATACAAAAACCTTTAAAAAACCGGAAAGAAAATTTACAGTAGATTTTCAATATGATTTCTGGAATAGTGCTAAAGATTTTATTATCCAAAGAAGAACAATTGTTCCAGACACAGATAATCTTTCTGTTATCAATACAAGATCAAACCGATCAAGTGATGATATTGTGATACAATCTGATTATGTAACTCCGTTAAGTGAAACAGCAAATTTTGAAGCCGGAGTTAAGGTTGAAAACCGGCTGGTATCAACTGGCCTTGCTGCCAATGAGGAATCAAATGGAATTGTAGAGCCAATAGATGGTTTTAATAATGGGTTAGATTATAAAGAGCAAATTTTTGGAGCCTATATTCAATACGGAAACAAGATCAAGAAATTTAGTTATCAATTAGGATTACGTACAGAATATACAAAAATTGAGATTAAAGATCAAAATACAGGAGAAATCCTGAGGGATAGCACGTATACAAGATTGTTTCCCTCTGTAAATTTAAGTTATCCCTTAACAGAAAAAACGACTGCTCAGTTAAATTACAGCCAGCGCATCAACAGACCAAATTTAGACCAGTTAAATCCTTTTCCGGAACTTCAGGATTTTAACTCACGTGTTTTTGGAAACATTAATTTATTGCCTTCCTTAACAGATGGTGTTGAATTTAGTATCTTAAATAAAAGAAAAGGATTAGTACTTAACCCTTCAGTGTACTACTCAAAAACCAGAAATAATTTTCAATATTTTACAACACAAAATACTGAAGGTGTTTTTGAAACCTTTTTAGTAAATCTGGATAGCGAAACACGCTATGGTGTTGAGATCTCGGCTCAATATGCGCCTGTAAAATGGCTGGGCCTAAATGCCGAAATCAATGCCTATAAATTTGAGCAGGAAGGAAATGTAGGAACAGTCGATATGGATTATTCTAATGAGACCTGGACCGCGACATTATCAAGCCAGATTAAGTTTCTTAAAGAGTTTACGTTTCAAAGTAAATTCGAATACCAGGCTCCGCAAAATAATGCACAGACAAGAACTCAATCCTATTATTATCTGAATATGGCAGTTGGCAAATCAGTATTTAAGAATAACGGAGCCATCACATTTGCAGTAAGTAATGTTTTTAATACCAGAAAACAACGAGAAACAACTTTTGGTAATAATTTTATCGTAAACCAAATGACCAACTTCAATGCGGCGCGATGGAATCTTAACTTTAATTACAGATTTAATAAAGCAAAAAACAGAAAGGAACATCAAAGTAACAGACAATAACCTAATTGCTAAAACTCAAATCAGGATATTATGATATTTTTCATGCTTCATACTAAAAAATAAGCCTATGCATTCAAATCAAAAAACACAAATATTTTTATTGCATTTTGCAGGAGGAAGTTGTTACTCTTTTGATTTTCTAAAAAATGACATTCAAAATAACTTTGAATGTCACGCCTTAGAACTTCCGGGGAGAGGCAAAAGAAATCAGGAAGCACACCTTTTAAAAAAAGCAGATGCAATACTGGATTATGTCAATCAGATTAAAAAACTGAGAAATACGAATCAGCCCTATATGATTTACGGTCATAGCATGGGTGCAACCTTAGGACTTTCAGTTGTGCAAAAAATGGAAGAACATCTTGATCCGCCTCTCATATTAATTGTTTCCGGTAATCCGGGACCAGGTGTTTCTCATAACGATAAGGAAAGACATGCCTTAAGCGATTCTGATTTTAAAATAGAACTCAGATCCTTAGGTGGCGTGCCCGAAGAAATACTGGAAGATGCGGACTTATACAATTATTTCAGTCCGATAATGAGAGCCGATTTTGAAATTTTAGAAAAATACAAACATTCAGAAATAGGTCTTATCGTAAACACACCAATCTTTGCCATAATGGGAGATAAGGAAGAAACAGTTACCGATATTGCCAACTGGAGAAAGTACACCAACAGAAAATTTGATTACACAATTCTTCCCGGAAATCATTTTTTTATTCATCGCCAGGTAAAGCCACTCGCAAAAATTATTAATGAGTGCGCCGATTATTCACTAGTCGACATACAAAGCGCATAAGCCTGCCTGAAATTCAATCGAATAATAATTAAGCTGCGCAGCGCGGCAGAGGATTATTCTAATTTTAAACCAATAGACATGGAAAATAATACATCAGAAATTAGCAATTCAAAACTTATACCTGTACGGCCCTTAATAGGATATTCTCTACTGGCTATAATTTCAGGATTATCAGGTTTTGCCTTTATAACAATTATTAATAAAATTATAGGTAATTCTATTACGGGTGTCGAAACAGTATCAACGCAAACTTACCTTTATTTATTTGCAGGGACGATTTTTATATTTTTCATCTCACGCAGGTGGTTGGCAGAAGGCATTATCAGATTGTCTCAAAAAATATATTGGGACATTAGAAAAGATGTCATAAAACTCATTCTTAAAGCACCTTACAGAAAACTTCAGGAATACAAGGAAGAGGTTTATGCCACATTAACCACAGATGTCAACAATATATCGAATGCTTCATTAATGATCATTACTTTTTTTTCATCAATTATTCTAATAGCGGCATGTCTGGTTTATATGGCTTTTCTATCTTTACAATTGCTGGCAGTCAGCGCTGTGGTTATCGCTGTTGGTGTATTAATTTATATCCTGAGATCCAAGTCCAGTAATAAACAACTTAAAGAAGTAAGGGATTTAGAAAAAACATTTGTTGGTATTTTTAACAGCATATTAAATGGCGCAAAAGAAATTAATATCAATGCAGATAAAGGAACCCAGATTTATGATCAAAAGCTTCTAAAAGTGGCTGCAACCGGGGAAATAAAATATGTAAATGCACTTTTAAAATATCTGAACAGTGAAATAATAGGGCAATTACTCTTCTACGGATTAATTTCTTTTATACTGTTGTTTTCGGAATCTGTGTTTCAAACCCCCATTGCCATTAAAGTGAGTTTTACCTTTGTATTACTGTATTTAATGGGACCAATTGCAAGTGTGATGACTATTATTCCTGTGATGAACAGGGCAGTAGTATCGCTTAAAAAAATGAAAAGACTCAGAAAGGACCTCACCAGGCTTGAAAAGCTGCCACAAATTGAGAACAAAGGACAATACAGGAATTTTTCGAATTTAAAAGTCCGCGACTATTCCTTTTCTTTTGGAGAAGATCAATTTTCTGTAGGCCCCATTAATTTTGATATTAAAAGAAATGAAGTTGTTTTTATTTATGGAGGAAACGGAGAAGGAAAAACAACCTTTATCAACACGGTTTTAAACCTCTACAATCTTGACAAAGGAGAAGCTTTTATAGACGGTGAATTAGTTCCTTTAGCAGAATTAGAAAAAATAAAAAACCTTTTTGCGCCTGTTTTTAGTGACTTTTATCTGTTTGATGATTTTTATGGAATTTCAAATATTGATTACGATAAAATAAACACCTACTTGAAATTGTTTGAGTTGGAAGGAAAAGTTCAAATAAAAGATGGTTACTTTTCAACTATTCATCTCTCAACCGGGCAACGGAAAAGGATTGCATTAATCAATACCTTACTGGAAGACAGGCCCATAATTGTATTGGATGAATGGGCTGCAGATCAGGATCCGCATTTTAGACATAAGTTCTACACAGAAATTATCCCCATACTGGTTGAAGATTATGATAAAACGATCATAGCCATAACGCATGACGACCGATATTATCATGTTGCAGACACGCTTCTTAAAATGGAATATGGCAAATTAGAAAAAACAAACATTTCAGAACTGGCCGCCATTTTTTAGCATTACTCAAAAATAACTAACAGTTTCTTTATTGGCAATTCGATAGTCCTTTTACGGCAAAGTACAAGGAGAAGGATGCGTCGTACTTTTTAAGATCATAGTTATGAAATAAAAACCAATCCATTAGTAAAGATATAATCTCAAAAAATGAAATAATGAAAAAAAATAAAACAATTAAAAGAATTAAAATAGTACTGGTTGGACTATTATTCTTAGCATGGATATTTGTAACGACATTTAATTTGGGCCCATTTGGTTCGCTGGGCGAATTAACATCTTATAAAACCGGTTTATTATCGGTACCGTTACAAAGTAACGGGACACGAGAACTGCATACGAATCGAAAATTAGATATATATGTTGATGATTCTGGAATTCCTCATATTTATGCTGCATCAAAAAATGCAGTAGCATACGGATTAGGCTATATGCATGCAAAAGACCGTTATTTTCAAATGGAAATGATTTCAAGAATTGTGCAAGGAAGAGTATCTGAACTTTTGTGGGCAGGAACACTAAAGTCTGATAAGTTTTGGAAACAATACGAATTTGAGCAAAAGTCGGTAGCGCTTCTGAAAACGTATAAAAAAGAAAACCCGGAGTTCTATGCCTATCTTCAGGCTTATTCTGACGGTGTAAATGCTTATTTGCAAAATAATGAAAATTCAGACCCTATCTATAAAGCATTAGGAACGGCACCAAGAAAATGGAAAACAGAATATTCTTTGCTTTCTACATGGTATATGAGCTATACACTTACTTATTTTGACCATCATATCGATCAGCAGGAAATTTATCAGGAATTGCCGGAGCAAATTAGAAACTACTTTTATCCGCTAAGACCAGATGGAATCAATGCCATTCTGCCGGCTAATTTAGTACCCTCAAGCTTAAGGACACCCAATTTAGAAGTACGCTCTTCAAATATTACTGCTGTTAAAAGTGAGAAAAAAGAACAATCTATATTTGATTTAGGCGGTGCATTAATGAGAAATCATAAATTTTATCAGGGTATTGGTAGTAACAACTGGGTGGTTAATAATACAAAAACAAAAAGCAAGCAGAATATCTTGGCCAATGATCCTCATTTGTTCTTAACGCTTCCCGAAGCATTTTATGAAGCGCACCTCGCAACAGATAATTTTAAAGTTTACGGATTTACAATTCCTGGTGTCCCGGTAATTGTAAGCGGTCATAATGATAAAATTTCATGGGGAATTACCAACGGAGAATGGGATCTGGTTGACCGATACAAGCTTCAGGTAAAAAATGACAGCTTATACCTTTATGAAGGAAAATGGATTCCTTTTACAATCAAAAATTACACTATAAGAATAAAAGGAAAACCTGATTATATCGAAAAATCCAAAAGTACCGTTCACGGTAAAGTGATTAAGGAAGAGGATGGTCAGTACTATGCGCAACACTGGTATGCTGCAGAAAAAAGCAATTCTACAAAAGCCATGTACGAAGTGATGAAAAGCCAAAACTGGGACGGATTTTCGACAGCCTTAAAGGAGTATAGTTATCCGCCGCAAAACTTTGCCTATAGCGATGTAAACAATAATATAGGAATTGTATGCGCAGGTCAATTACCAGAAAGAAGTTCCGGATATGTAGGTCAGTTGCTTGATGGTACCAAAAAATACACACCGGCAAAACCCCTAAATTCTTTTTGGTCGGCTTACAATCCCGATAAAGGTTTTTTGTTCTCCGCCAACCAACAGCCTATTCAGAATAATGTTTATTTTGGAGCGCACGGTGCTAAAGACAATTACAGAGCAAAACGTATTTATTCTTTATTAGAAAAAAATAAAAACTGGACTGTAAAAGACATTCAGAAAATGCAAAGTGATATTGTCGATATTTCGCTTGAAGATTTTAAAACCTTAATGAACAATTATAAATTAAAAAGCAAGTACAGCGATATTGTCAAAGAGCTAAAAAACTGGGATGGTACTATGAGTGGTCAGGAAAATCAGGCCCTGATTTATGAAACATTAAGAAATGCATCGATAGCCGAAGCAAAGGAATTTGCAAAAAACAAACTGCAGGTCAAGCAAGAACCTTCTTTGGAGTATTTTATAAAATACCTGAACGATAAAAAATACACCATTCCTGCAGACAACAAGCAAAAAATAGTAGACGGAATTTTCGAAAAAACACTGGACACTTTAACCAAACAATATGGTAATGGATGGAAAAGTGTTACCTACAAGACTATTTCGAACTTTGATATCAATAACATATTGTTTATTCCCGGACTTGGAGAAAAAGTGGAGAATGCGGGTGGAAACATCAATACAATCAACATCAATACCAAAACATTTCACCCTGTTTTTCGTGCTGTGTATGAAGTGAAAGGCGGAAAAATACAGGCACATACTATTTTGGCCGGAGGTCAGAGCGGACTTATAAACTCAATACATTACAAAGATCAAATTGAACCGTGGAGTAAAGGACAATACAAAGAAGCGCAATTTGAAAACAATCCTGGTAAACTAGAAAAAATTAAAAACGTAATAAAATTTAACTAATGAAAAAGATACTGAATTACCTACCCTTTATAGTTGTATTGCTAGCACAATTTTTAATAAATAACTATACCATTATATTGATATTTACAATTTTAATAGGCTTTATGGCTGGTTTTAAAATTGAACGTAAAAGAGTTTTTTTGAAACATTTTATTATTGGACTTATCGTATTTACTGCTGTATTTCTACTCTATGAATCTCGTGTAGTATATGTAAAAAGTCTCTTTGTTAATCTCGGATTATCAAGTGTATTCATCTACGTGTTGTTTCCATTATTTAGTGCTTTGAATACAGCCATCCTCTTCGCTTTTGGTTTTAAATTTGGAGTGCTGGTTGCAGATCGAAAACTTGTAAAAAACAATCAGGCACTGACTTCTTAAGAATTATAGCTCAAAACAGACTGTAAAACGGTGACGATGCCCTGATAATTACACCGACAAGCAGTTCTGTTATTTATCCTTTGAATATAGACAAATCGTTTTTATTTATAAAAAACGCTACTGGCGCAATAGGCTTTAATGTGGCAGTTTATCTAACTGAAGCAAACCAATGGCTTAAAAACGTATTGATAACTTAAAAAACCAGAAAGATGAAAGATCGTAAGCCAAAATGTAATTGTGCTAATAAAGGAGTAGTATGTCCGCTTAAATTAAGTATAATGAAACAAGGAGAATCCGTATCAGATGCTGCTGTAAAAAATAAGACAATTTGTCCATTAAAGGCCGCTTTATTTAGCAATCCATCTTAGATAATAAAATCTCACTGAAGTTGTAATTCAAATGAGTAGATGTTCTAACGAGTTTCATTGGTTTTAAAACTTCGTTTATTTACATCAGATCTTTTATATTCTGTTAGAATATAATACAGTTAAAAGTTTTGTCATGGGTTAATCACCATTGATGAAATTATAAAATACTGAAAACATATATTCAATGGTACTTATTGTATTGTTGAAATCTAAATTATAAATATCGATAGTCTAAATATAGAATGAAACTTCATTGTATATTTTTTAGAACACATCAATACGATCATGCAAAATTCGAGACATTACTTAGCTTTTAGTGATTTTAAATCGATACCTAAAATTGATTTAAAAGACGATGAATATTACTTATTTCAATATTCTAATGATTGCAATACCGATCTAGATATTTTAAAATATTATCTGGAATTCTTACCTCAAAAATTTAAACAGGAAGTTCTTAAGTATAGAAAACTAGATGACAGATACAACTGCCTTTTCGGAAAACTACTTGTCTACATGGGATCTTATATATTGGGATCTAATTCCTTTCAGTTTGAGAAAATCATAAAGGACAAATATGGAAAACCATTTATGCTAGACAGCAACTTTAACTTTAATATTTCTCATAGCGGCAATACTGTGGTATGTGTTTTTAGCAAACAACAAATAGGAATCGATATAGAAGAGATCAATGATATCGATTATTCCTTATTCGAAAATGTTTTTTCGTCCAGAGAATTTGAAGAAATAAATAGCCTGGGACTAGATAAATTTTATGAATTCTGGACTAAAAAGGAATCCGTTATCAAAGCTATTGGAAAAGGAATGACTATTCCTCTGACCGAAATAGACGTAGTTAAAAGTTATACAACTTATGATGGTGATACCTGGTATACAAAAAGTTTTAAAATTGATAACAAATACTGCTCGATTACTGCAAAGAATGATCTGATAAGAGTTCAGGAAACCCATGTACTATTTTAAGAACTCAAATAATGGAGTTATGAAGTATTCAATAGGCTCTGACTGGATATACTGGACAAAGTGAGCACCTAATTCTGGATGAAATTGAGCAGCATAAATGAACTCAAAAAGGTGTATAAAAAGTAGTTTAAAAATATAAAATTATTTTACTCTATGGGTTGTTTTTCTATTTTCTTTTTTCTAATTGATTCTTCTTTTAATTCTATCCGAAGAGCATTTTGAACGATTCTATCTAAAATTGCATCTGCAATTGTTTGTTCTGCAATAACTTCATGCCAAGATTCAACTGTGGGTTCTGTCGCATCTGGGAATAACTTTTATCTTAGAACTTTAAACCGATCAAAAATGAGTGCTAGAGGTCATTTTTATCCAAAATACATAATTCTTCAGGTGGTATATTTCAAATTAAGATTTACACTTAGTTACCGCGATGTTGAAGAAATAATGAAGATTAGAGGAGTGCTTGTGGATCATGCCACGATTCAGCGTTGGGTTTATAAGTTTACACCTTTGGTTAAGTCAGAGATGAAGAAGAGAAAAGGCATAGTAGGGGCGAGTTGGAGATTGGATGATACCAATATCAAAGTAAAAGGTTTTTGGTGTTATTTATATCGAGCGGTAGATAAATTAGGCAATACAGTACACTTTCTTTTGACCAGAAAAAGACAGAGAATGAGTGTGCAGTCATTTCTAATTAAAGCATTTAATAATAACTACAGGACAAGAGTAATAAATATTGATAAAAGTAGTTCTAATACTTCCGCTATCAAAGTCTATAACAAGCGCTCGTTCTAGAAGATTAAAATCCGACAGTGTAAACATCTCAACAATATTGTAGAACAAGACCATCTATTTATAAAATGGAGGATACAAAACGGGTTAGGCTTTAAAAAATTTGAATCAGCCAAAGGAACCTTGAGTGGAATTGAAGTTTTGTATATGCTAAGAAAGAATTATTGGATCCGGAACAGCTATGTTTAAATCATTTTGTAAATTAGCTGCATAATTTTAAATCTTCGATTTCTTTCTGTTTTTATATGGTAAATGCGACAGAACCTTTCTAACCGTCCTTAAGTAAAATTCAAAATATTTTACAAATTCAAGATTCAAATCTGAGAACTCAACATTAGACGTATTAAACTTGCAGTTGAGAAATGCTTGTAAATGATGTAATGTGATAGTGAATTTGTCAAGGATGCCTTTTGCATATCCTTTTGCAAGCAATGCTTGCATTTCCTCATTATGCTTTTTAAATTCATCCACCACTTTAACCTTTTGTGCAATTTTTCCTAAAACATAATTCATGACCTTTTCGGCAGTTATCGGTTTGCCGCTGTACATGATTTCGGTTTTGTATTCATTAACTTTTAATACTAATGAAGAAAAATATTTAAAGATCGGGCATCTTCTTTTGTACGTATTGCCCGTTCATTTTTTTGATCCCATCGAGTCATGTCCCACTTGCGTTTAGTAGAAGTTTCTTTCGGAATACCAACAGTTATCCTAAGATAAACGGTTCTAATTTTACTGTCATTGCGGGGAATTTTCAAAAAGAAAACCAACCAAAGCTGCTCTCTAACATAATTCAATGATTAAATTAATAAATATAGAATTATAGCGTGATTAAAACAAGTCGTTAACCTCCTTAATCCTTTGTTTATGGGAGTTCAGGTGCAATTCTGTGGCTCATTTTGTCGAGACCCAAATGTGCTACGAATGTGCCACAAAACTTTTGAGCAATATTATAAAAATTGAAAAGTGCAGTAAAAGAAAAAAACCTGCGAATCCTAAGATTTGCAGGTTTTACCACGTTTTTTATGGGTTTTTGAAAAGATTGAAAAAGTGATCTTTTTACCTCTTTTACCCTTTTTGTGGGGAGAGCAGGATTCGAACCTGCGAAGTTTACACAGCAGATTTACAGTCTGCCCTCGTTGGCCGCTTGAGTATCTCCCCAAAGCTTGCATTCTTGCGCCTTGTTGTTCTAAGCGGTTGCAAATATATAAACGTTTTTGTTGTTTGCAAACTAAAATCAAACTAAATTTAAAGTTATTTTTTAACTAATTGGTATTGAATAAAATAATTAAATTTTACTCTTATATTTTTTTTCATCTAATAAAAACCTTATTGAAAATAATAAATAATAATTCTAATAATACATTTTTATCTTTTATTTCGCTTACCAGTATTAATACGTAGGAAATCAAATTGTATCCTATCGAATAATCGAGCAGTTGATAAATTCTTTAGCAAAGAAAATAAAATTATCATTAAATTAAGAATAATAATTTAATGTTTTTAAACGGCTTTTTTGGTTTATTAACGATATAATTGCTGTTAAAATGTTTAATAATTTACTTTAGTATCAGTAAACACAAGAGCTTTTTTACAACTCTTACAAATTTGCATAATGAAAAAATTGATCCTTGCATTCATAATTATCTGCTCAGTAAAAGTTAATGCACAAGAACCTATTCATGAATTTAATTTTAATGGTACACTTGATAACACAAAAAATACCATTTCTTTTATGGGTTCAGAAAATTATGTAACAGATAGAATGGGGATAGCAAATAATGCCCAAAGATTAACTAATAAGGCATTAGAAGCGACAATTGATGATTTGCCACAATATAATAGTCAAAGAACTATTACAATATGGGTAAAAATGAATGATATTTCCTTAGCAAATTATATATGGGGATACGGTACTGCTTATAATTCTCAATATTTTGGATTATTACATCAGGGTGCAGCTTCATCAAATTCAAATTTAAGTTTAGCAGGTTGGGGAGCATCAAATGATATTATTGTCAATACTCCTTTAGAAATCAATACATGGTATAATTACAGTGTTACTTTTGATGGAAAAATCTCAAAAATCTATAGAAACGGACAATTAATAAAAGCAATAAAAGGAATTTTAAGAAATACAAAAGGAACAATATTCAGATTAGGTGAAATTAATACAACTATTGGAATCAACGCTGATATTGACGATTTGAAAATCTACAGCATAGCATTATCAGAACATGAGATATTGAGTCTATATAATTCTTCAAAACCATTACTTGCTAAAGAAACCGTTTCATTAGAAACTAAAGAATCAATTGCATCAAAAAAAGAAATCGTAACAACTTCTAATCCTAAATCTAAAGTTGTTGAAAATTCTGAATCAATTATTAAAAGAAAAACATTGAAAATAAAAAAGGTAGAAATATTTTCACAGGGCGAAAAAGTTTTAAGCAATAATTCTCAGGAAATAAACATGAATGATTTGCCGGAAGGTACTTATTTATTGAAAATTACTAATTTGCCAACTAAAAAGGTTACTTCTAAATAATTACAATCGAATTCTTTTAAAGAGTACAAAATCAAGAAAAGCTATTCATATGAATAGCTTTTCTTTTTTTATTCTAGTTTTAAAAAAATTGTAATTAAAAAAAACAGAAATAAAATAATTCAAATTTATTTAAAAAATAAGACTCTTAAGTTTTTAGAAAATTACTTTTTAAAATTAGGTATTAAATGATACATCCAAAATTCAATAACAAAAAATCAATTTCACGGCAGACCCATTGGTTGATAATACTTTTATAGGAAATTTCAATTCAAAATTAACTAATCAATTTCGTTTAGTTAATAAATTGAAAAAAATCCACAATTTTAACCTTAGGTGTTACTATCTTTCTTTTGAAGTCGGAATAAATGAATAAATCATTTGCTCATTTATTTTATAATTAAAAACCATAAAAAAAGGAGCGACAAATTTTTTAATTTTTCTCAAAAAAACATTTTTTAGGTTAATAAATTAGTGAAAGAAAATCAATCTAAAAATCAATAAATAAAAACATATGTTATTGATTTCTAGAGCATAAAAGTACTATTTTTTTTTTTAAAGCAAATGTTAAAATATCCTTTTTTTTATTTTTTCAAATCAATAAAATTATTTGATTAGGCATTACACTTTTAGTTAACACAATTTACTTAGGTGAAATGTAAAAAATGGTTTATTTTTACACTATAATAATCATAAATCAAATAAAAGGAATGGATTGGATCACTGCCAAAGAATTTGAAGATATAACCTATAAAAAATGTAATGGAGTTGCAAGAATTGCTTTCAATAGGCCAAATGTAAGAAATGCATTTCGTCCAAAGACTACTTCCGAGTTATATCAGGCATTTTATAATGCACAGGAAGATACTTCAATAGGCGTGGTTTTGCTTTCTGCAGAAGGTCCTTCAACAAAAGATGGGGTGTACTCATTTTGTAGTGGTGGTGATCAGAATGCCCGTGGTCATCAGGGGTATGTTGGCGATGACGGTCAACATCGCTTGAATATTCTTGAAGTACAACGTTTAATTCGTTTTATGCCAAAAGTAGTTATTGCAGTTGTTCCTGGCTGGGCTGTAGGTGGCGGTCATAGTTTACATGTAGTTTGTGATTTGACTTTGGCTAGTAAGGAACACGCAGTTTTTAAACAAACAGATGCTGATGTAACCAGTTTTGACGGCGGTTACGGTTCTGCTTATTTAGCAAAAATGGTGGGTCAAAAAAAAGCACGTGAAATCTTCTTTCTGGGACGAAATTATTCGGCACAAGAGGCAATGGATATGGGAATGGTAAATGCTGTAATTCCACATGATGAATTAGAAGCAACTGCTTATCAATGGGCTCAGGAAATTCTTCAAAAATCACCTACATCTATAAAAATGCTGAAATTTGCAATGAATCTGACTGACGACGGAATGGTCGGGCAGCAAGTTTTTGCAGGTGAAGCCACACGTTTGGCGTATATGACTGAAGAAGCAAAAGAAGGAAGAAATGCCTTTTTAGAAAAAAGAAAACCAAATTTTGGCGAAAATAAATGGCTGCCATAATAATTTAGTTTGCAGCTCTTGATTAAACTTGAAAAAACATAAAATAAAAAACAGAATGAAACATTGGATTGAAGCAGCCAGATTACGCACATTACCTTTATCAGTTTCCGGGATTATAGTGGGAAGTATTTATGCCTTATCACATCCAACAGCTGAAATTATTACACCAACAGAAGTTTTTAGCTGGAAAATTTTTGGCTTTGCAATTCTAACAACTCTTGGCCTGCAAATTTTGTCCAATTTTGCAAATGATTACGGAGATGGGATAAAAGGTACTGATAATGCTGACAGAGTTGGTCCGCAGAGAGCTATACAGAGTGGTGTAATCTCGCCTTATGCAATGAAAAGAGCAATTATAATTACATCATTATTAACACTTTTGTCCGCTATTATTCTGATTTATTTTTCTTTCGGCGAAACTAATTTTATTTATTCTGTTTTTTTCTTATTGCTGGGAATTACAGCGATTGCTTCTGCTATTCGTTATACTATCGGCAATTCAGCTTATGGATACAAAGGCTTCGGTGATGTTTTTGTATTTTTGTTCTTTGGTTTGGTTAGTACTTTAGGAGTTAATTTTCTATATTCAAAAGAAATAGATCCACTTTTAATTCTACCGGCAATTTCAATTGGTTTATTAAGCGTTGGAGTTTTAAATCTCAACAATATGCGAGATGAAGAATCGGATAGAAAATCAGATAAAAATACGATTGTAGTAAAAATTGGAGGAGATAAAGCAAAAATGTATCATTATTCATTGATTATCACAGCTATGATTCTCATAATTCCATTTGCTGTTTTAAGCAATTACCGCTTTGATCAGTATTTATTTTTATTGGCTTATATACCGCTTACCAAACATTTGCTTACAGTCTACAAAAATAAAAACCCAAAATTACTGGATCCGGAATTAAAAAAACTTGCCCTTAGTACTTTTCTGCTTTCTATATTGTTGATATTGTGCATGGTATCATTAATTTCAGACGTTATTGTAAATCTGTTCTTAGGAGGAAGATAAATGATATCATATTTAACTTTTAAATTTTTATAAAATGAAAATTACATTTTACGGTCATGCTTCTTTAGGAATTGAAGTAGGAGGAAAGCACATTATTGTTGATCCCTTTATAACGGGAAATCCCCAAGCTTCTGCGATTGACATAAATACGCTAAGAGCCGATTACATTTTGCTTACTCACGCACATAGTGATCATGTCCTGGATGTCGAAAGTATTGCAAATCGAACCCAGGCAACAATAATTTCCAATGCTGAAATAGCAAGTTATTATGCAAAATCAGGTTTTAAGGCGCATCCAATGAACCACGGCGGAAGCTGGAATTTTGATTTTGGAAAAGTAAAATATGTAAATGCTGTTCATTCAAGCTCATTTCCTGATGGAAGTTATGGCGGAAATCCTGGTGGTTTTGTCATAGAATGTGAACATAAAAATATTTATATTGCCGGTGATACAGCTTTAACAATGGATATGAAACTTATTCCAATGCGTACCAAACTTGATCTGGCGATACTTCCAATAGGAAATAATTTTACTATGGATGTCGAAGACGCAATCATCGCTTCAGATTTTTTGGACTGTGATAAAATTCTTGGTTACCATTTCGATACTTTTGGTTATATCGAAATCAATCATGAACAAGCAATTAAAAAGTTTTTTGACAAAGGAAAAGACTTAATGCTACTCGAAATTGGTGCCTCTATTGAATTATAATTTTCTCAGGAGCTAATTCCTACTGTCCGCTATATCTTTTTTATGGCAATAAAAGCCATAAAAAAGGATGCCGCTTCCATTAGGGCTATGGCTTCTGTGTTAAAAACCAATTAACGCAAACAGAGAATTTTAATGAATTTTAAATTATGAAATCTTGTTTTATTTCAATAAATAATGTAAAATTAATTCAATGTTAAAGCTCCCAAGATTTCTTCATACATAAACGGGCCTCCCGGGTATTTGGCTGTATAATCAAGGTTAAGCCAAACCTGGCCACGTTCATCGATATGATAATGAAGTTTTTTATTTTTGCTTTCTCTAACAAATAAAACATTTTTTATAAGATAATTTACTTTTTCCAAATCAATTAAAGAACCAATAAGAATTTCTGGATAAATATGCCCTTTGGTATGGATCAGTCTTGGAGTTCCCCCAATAGACCGGACAGAAGCAGCCATTAAAATAGAATGATCGTCGCAATCTCCTGAAAAATATTGCAATGATTCGCTTGCAGTGGCAATATAATCGCCTTCTTTAGGATCATTTACATAGTTCCATCTACTATTGATTTCCTTAAATACGGCAAAACACTGAATTATAGTCCTATAATCTGAGTATCCCTTTATACCTTTAAAATGCTCATTTGTAGCCATAATGGCAAAATTCCTGACTTTAGGATTCTGATATTCAATAGCATTAATTATCTTGGATTTATTTGGAAAAGGCAGCAATTTTGCTACAATAATATCCTGAGGAAAAGGATTATCTGACATTGTATAAACCATTGAATTATAATCTTCTGAGATTTCAGTAAAACCATAATTTCCAATAACAGTTCCATAAAACAGCACTAATAAATAGACAGCTATGCAAATTAGTATAATAGTTCTCAACAACATCAAAAGAAAGAAAATAACAGCCAGAAGAAATATAAAAATAAAAATCCTATCCAGATTAAATGGCCAGTTTAAATCAATTAAATTCTGATGCAGAATAATAAAAATTGGAATGGTCACCAAAAGACTTAATACCATAATAATCATCCTGTCCCAGGGAGATTTCACCTGTAATTTGGATTTTAATTGCGGAAAGTCAATTTTTGGAATTTTTATCATAGCAATAAAAAGCAGTTTTTAAAATGCTTTTACGGTTTCAGCAAAAGTAGCTTTTTTATCAATAATACCCAGATCAAATAACTGATTTTGAATTTTAATAAAAGCTTTTTCGGTTAAATTTTTTTGTGACCATTGTGTTAGTTTTAACCACTCCTGAATATCTTCGATTTTTTGATTAAAAAGCCCTGCTAGTGTATGGTCTATATTTGGAATTTGAGTAAAATGGTGGGTCGTATTGTTAATGATTTCAAGGATTTTTTCGACAGTCTTAGGATTTTTTTTCAAAAATTCATCTCGGACTGTAATTACGAAAGATGGCCACGGAGTAGGACAATCACCAATACGTCTAAAAATACCGTTATCGACAAGAGGTTTAGTCATAAAACGCTCCCACATAAAATAATCTGCGGTCAGGTTTGTCAAAGCTTCAACAGCACCATCAATTGTATTGATAATGACGAATTGTAAATTATCTGTTTCCCAGCCTTGTTCATTTGCATTTACAAAAGCCATTAATTGTGATCCTGAACCTAATCTGGAAATAGCAATTTTTTTATCTTTAAGATCTTTTACAGAATTAAAATCTGATTTTGATGCAACATGAATACCCCAGATCAACGGGGATTGTACATAAATCTGAACAATTTTACTTGTATTTCCGGCAACTATATCTTTTATGATGCCTTCAGTTAAAATAACAGCAATATCAGTTTCACCATCACGAAGCATCTGACACATTTTTCCCGTTCCTTCTGGAATATTGTTCCATTGTAAATCAATATCTTCAGCTTCAAATTCACCATTTTCAATGCAAAGTTGCCATGGCAAATTGAAGTGTTCAGGAACACCTACAATTTTTACAGTTTTCATTATAGTTTAAGTTAAGTTGTTTGTTTTATTAAATTATTTGTTGTTTTTAAATTTGAAATAACTATGCGATACCCATCAGGATCAAGAAACATTTTTCCGTTTTCTTTCCAATAAGGATTAATTGCAGTTATGATTGAAATATTGTTAATCAGTATTTTGTTAATCAGGAAATTATATTCAAGATCTGTTTTTGGATATAATACAATTATATCATCTTCATCAGATAAATGATTTGCATTTACATGAGATTTGGTAAATTCAAAATGCCAGTCTAAATCTGGTTTTCCAATAAAAACACCATCATAATTATTATGATTTTGAAAACCGCCGAGTCTTTCAAAACCTAAAATCTTGATATAAAAATCTTCAATATTCTTTAGATCATTTGTATGCCGGGCAACTCTTAAAATCATAGTTTTAATTTTAAATAAAATTATCTAATTTTCAAATAGACTAATTATTTCATTATTTTCCCGCCAATTTATTTAACGTATATGCAATCAACTCATCAACGGCTTTATAAGGATCTTCGCTGAAAGTTCCCGACGCACGATTGGCAATAATCGCATTCAATGACAGTGCATTATGACCTAATAATGCCGAAAGTCCATAAATTGCTGCCGTTTCCATTTCTAAATTGGTGATTCGGTTATCATTAAAATTAAAATTATCCATTTTGTTGTTTAATTCCTTATCCTGAATATTTAAACGTAAAACTCGTCCTTGTGGGCCATAAAAGCCACCGGCTGTGGCAGTAATTCCTTTAAATATTTTATCACTTTCAATGATTTTCTCTAATTTTTCTGAACAGGCAATTGCGTACGGTCTTCCTTTGCGGATATCCCAATTGGTATGTATGATAAAAGCATCTTCAAGTGCATTCTGAGAAACTTCATCAATTAAATAGGAGCGGAGCATATTATCTAATCCTAATCCGAATTTTGACATCACAAAACTGTCTACAGGTATATCTGCCTGCAAAGAGCCCGAAGTTCCAATTCTGATAATATTCAAAGAAGTTAAATTTTCTTTTGGCAAACGGGTTTCTAAATCAATATTGACCAGAGCATCTAATTCGTTCAGGACAATATCAATATTATCAGGCCCAATCCCTGTTGAGATTACCGAAATTCGTTTTCCTTTGTAGATTCCGGTTTGGGTTTTAAATTCTCTTTTTTGTGTTGAATATTCAATCGAATCAAAAAACTGAGTGATTTTTTCAACCCTGTTCTGATCTCCAACAAAAATTATATCGTGAGCAATGTGTTCAGGACGAAGGTTCAGGTGATAAACACTTCCGTCCGGATTTAGTATTAATTCTGATGTTTGTATCATTTTTTTAAGTTACTAGGTGCTGAGTTGCTAAGATTCTAAGTTTTTTGCTTCACTATAACTTGATACGTGAAACCTGAAACTTTTCAACCTCCAACCCGTTTTGTTTTAAAGCCTTTTTCTTTTAAAATAGCCATTATTTTATCGCGATAATCTCCCTGAATAATAATGGAATCATCTTTAAAAGTCCCGCCAACACTCAGTTTTGTTTTAATTTCCTTGGCCAGGATTTTAAAATCCTCATCAGATCCTTCATAGCCTTCTATTATGGTTGTTGCTTTTCCTTTTCGTTTTTCGAATTTGCAGACCATAGGTTCATTTTGTACATAAAGCACATGTTCCTGCTGTTGAACTTCTTGCGGTTCGTTTGATTCTATATGATCTGGAAATAAATTTTTAAGTTGGTCTTTAAAGTCCATTATGTCATTTTTTAAAATTAAAAAGACATTAAGCAGGAACTCAATGTCTTTTTATTACTTCTCGTAAATTTAAAGATTATTTTTTTATTAAACCCAAATCTACTAAACGTTCGTATAAATAATCTCCGGCTGTAATATCCTCGAATTTCTTAGGGTTTTCGGCATCAATACAGTTTTCTAAACAATCCAGACGCATATCGCTTACAGGATGCATGAAAAACGGGATCGAATAACGTGAGTTTCCCCATAATTCTCTTGGCGGATTAACTACCTGATGAATAGTCGATTTTAGTTTATTATTAGTATGTCTGGACAACATATCACCTACATTAATTACCAATTCATCATCTTGTGCAATGGCATCAATCCATTCACCATCATGATTTTGAACCTGTAATCCTTTACCTTGCGCTCCCATTAAAAGCGTAATCAGGTTAATATCGCCGTGCGCAGCTGCACGAATGGCATTTTCCGGTTCAGAAGTAATTGGCGGATAATGTATCGGCCTTAAAATGGAATTTCCTTCTTTGGCGTACTGGTCAAAATAAAATTCATCCATACCTAAATGCAGAGCAAGGGCTCTTAATACATAAACACCTGTTTTTTCCAGCATTTGATAGGCTTCCTTGCCTACAATATTAAAACGGGTCAACTCTTTCACTTCAACATTATCCGGATATTCTGAAGCATATTTGGAATCTTTGTCTACATACTGCCCAAAATGCCAGAACTCTTTCAAATCTCCCTCTTTGCGTCCTTTGGCATGTTCTTTTCCAAAAGAAACATAACCTCTTTGACCACCTATTCCGGGAATTTCATATTCATGCTTAGTCTCAATTGGCAAGGCGAAAAATTTTCGAATTTCGCCATAAAGTTCGTCTACCAGCTGATCATCCAAAAAATGACCTTTTAGGGCTACGAAGCCAATGTTTTCAAATGCACTGCCGATTTCATTTACAAATTTTTGTTTACGTTCCGGGTCGTCCGAAAGGAAATCACGTAAGTCTACACTAGGAATGTTTTGCATACTTTACATTGTTTATTTAATTGTGAAAAGGTCTTTAAAAACCTTTTGCTTTACAAATGTAGAGAATATTTTAGATTTGAATTTTAAAAGTTATATTAAAATTTCATAACAATAATTATTATAACTGTTGTAAAATTTTATCTTTGAAATAACAAAACTGGAAAACAATGATCTTTTACAGACAAGACCTCACGGATGCTCAATTATTAGATTTATACAAAAAATTATTAAAGCCCCGTTTAATCGAAGAAAAGATGCTCATCCTCATCCGACAGGGAAAAGTATCAAAATGGTTTTCGGGAATAGGGCAGGAAGCCATTGCAGTTGGGGTTACAGCTGTTTTAGATGATTCTGAATATATATTGCCAATGCATAGAAACCTGGGCGTTTTTACTTCAAGAAATATTCCGTTGCATCGATTGTTTTCACAATGGCAGGGAAAAGCGAATGGTTTTACAAAAGGCAGGGACCGAAGTTTTCACTTTGGAACCCAGGAATATAAAATTATCGGAATGATTTCGCATCTCGGACCACAGTTAGGGATTGCAGATGGAATTGCCTTGGCCGATAAACTTCAAAACAATAAAAAAATAACAGCTGTTTTTACAGGTGAAGGGGCTACAAGTGAAGGCGATTTTCACGAAGCTTTAAATATTGCTGCAGTCTGGAAACTTCCTGTAATGTTTATTATTGAAAATAATGGATACGGACTTTCTACACCAACGAACGAACAGTATTCCTGTGAAAATTTAGCCGATAAAGGAATAGGATACGGCATTGAAAGTCATATTATTGACGGAAATAATATTTTGGAAGTTTACCATAAATTATCTCAGTTAAAAGAAGAAATGCAAAAAGATCCCCATCCCGTTTTATTAGAATTTAAAACCTTTAGAATGCGTGGTCATGAAGAGGCGAGTGGTACAAAATATGTTCCGCAGGAACTAATGGAGGAATGGAGCGAAAAAGATCCGGTAAATAATTATCGAAGATTTTTGACTGAATCCGGAGTATTGACATCTGAATTTGATGAACAGCTTCATAGTGAAATTAAACATGAAATTGATGAAAATTTGGCTATTGCCAATGAGGAACCTGAAATAATACCGACTTACATCGGAGAATTAGATGATGTTTACAAAACTTTTAAATATGAGGAAGTTAACTGTTCTCCTGAGACCAAAAAAATACGTTTTATAGATGCCATTAGAAATAGTCTGGAACAATCTATGCAACTGCATAGAAATCTTATTGTTATGGGACAGGATATTGCGGAATACGGGGGAGCTTTTAAAATTACAGATGGCTTTGTAGAATTTTTCGGAAAAGACCGCGTACGCAACACTCCAATTTGTGAGAGTGCCGTTGTTTCAACCGCAATGGGTTTGTCTATTAACGGTTATAAAGCAATTGTTGAAATGCAGTTTGCCGATTTTGTTTCCACTGGTTTCAATCCAATTGTAAATTTATTGGCCAAATCGCATTATCGCTGGGGAGAAAAAGCAGATGTTGTCATACGGATGCCTTGTGGTGGCGGAACTCAGGCAGGACCATTTCACTCACAGACAAACGAAGCCTGGTTTACTAAAACTCCGGGTTTAAAAGTTGTCTATCCTGCTTTTCCATACGATGCAAAAGGCTTATTGAATACTTCAATTAATGATCCAAATCCGGTTTTATTTTTTGAGCACAAACAATTATACAGAAGTGTTTATCAGGATGTTCCAACCGATTATTATACGATTCCACTAGGAAAAGCGGCATTATTGAAAGAAGGGAATTCGATCACTATAATTTCTTTTGGAGCTGCTGTGCACTGGGCTTTGGAAACTTTGGAAAAATACCCGGAAATAAAAGCTGATTTAATAGATTTACGAACTTTACAGCCTTTGGATACAGCGACTATTTTTGCTTCTGTTAAAAAAACAGGAAAAGCAATAATATATCAGGAAGACACCTTATTTGGTGGAATTGCGAGCGATATTTCGGCTTTAATTATGGAAGAATGCTTTGAATTTCTTGATGCTCCCGTTAAAAGAGTAGCAAGTTTAGATTCTCCAATTCCGTTTACAAAAGCACTTGAAGATCAATTTTTGCCAAAAGAAAGATTTGAAAAAGAGCTTAAAGAGCTTTTAGAGTATTAAAATTAGTATTTACTTTTTATCAATTAATAAAACTATATATGAAAAAACTATTTGTTTCGATTATTACAATTACATTACTTTTCTCCTGCAAGGAAAGTACCAAACACACAGCAGAAAAAGATCTTGATAAAAAATTTGATACCTATAAAGATGGTTTTGTTACTGCTTTATGGAAGATAAATCCGGGATGGGCATCTGGTGTTGGTTATCACAAAATGGATAGTATTTTGGTCGTTCCTGACAGCGAAGAACAGAAAAGACAATTGGATTTTGCAAATGCACAATTAGACTCACTTAAACAGTTTGATATCCAAAGTTTATCTGATAACAACAAAACTGATTTTCATATGATTAAAAATCAAATGGAAAGCAATCTGTTTTATATCAAAGAATTAAAATCATATGAATGGAATCCTTCTGAATATAATGTCTGCGGAGCTTTTGCAGAAATTTTAAATGGTAAATACGATTCTTTAGAAGTTCGTCTTCGTGCTTTCAATGCAAAAATGAATAAAATTCCCGCTTATTATGAAGCGGCCAAAAAGAGCATCAAAAATCCAACTATTGAGCACACAGAATTAGCTATTGCACAAAATTTAGGCGGAGCATCCGTTTTTGAAGGAGATTTAGCTTCTGCCTTAGCAAAAAGCAAACTAAATGCTGATGAGAAAAAGCAAATAGTGGATAAAGCCAAAATTGCCGTTAGCGCAATTAAGGAATATGCAAAATGGCTAAAAGCATTGCCAAACAAAACACCGCGTTCTTTTAGACTGGGATCTGAATTATATGCCAAGAAATTCTACTTTGATATTCAGTCTGGTTATTCAGCTGATGAAATTTATAAAATTGCTTTGGATCACAAAAAAGACCTGCACGATAAAATGTTTGTTTTAGCAGATAAACTTTGGACAAAATACAAAGGTGATGCTCCTAAACCAACTCAAAAACTGGATTTAATTAAACAGGTAATTGACGAGATTTCATTAAAACATACAACACCGGAGAAATTCCAATCGGAAATTGAAAAACAAATTCCGGAACTAACATCTTATGTAAAAGCAAAAGATCTATTGTATATTGATCCTTCAAAACCTCTGGTTGTTCGTAAAGAGCCAGCGTACATGGCTGGAGTTGCCGGAGCTTCAATATCTGCTCCGGGTCCTTATGATAAAAATGCCAATACGTATTACAATGTAGGAAGCATGTCAGGATGGACTGCAGAAAATTCAGAAAGTTATTTACGCGAATACAATGATTATATTTTACAGATCTTGAATATTCACGAAGCGATTCCGGGACATTATACACAATTGGTTTACAGCAACCAATCTCCAAGTATTATTAAATCTATTTTAGGAAACGGAGCGATGGTTGAAGGTTGGGCTGTTTATGCAGAAAAAATGATGTTGGAAAGCGGATATAAAAATTCGGATGAAATGTGGCTGATGTATTATAAATGGAATTTAAGAACTACCTGTAATACAATCCTGGACATTAGTGTTCATACGAAAGAGATGTCTAAAGATGCAGCATTGGATTTACTTATTAAGGAAGCTTTTCAACAACAGGCAGAAGCGGAAGGAAAGTGGAAGCGCGTGACTTTGTCGCAAGTCCAGTTATGTTCTTATTTTACCGGATATACTGAAATTTACAATTTAAGGGAAGAACTTAAAAAACAAGAAGGAGATAAATTCAATTTGAAACAATTTCATGAGAAATTCCTAAGCTTTGGAAGCGCTCCTGTGAAATATATTAAAGAGTTGATGTTGTCTAAAGAATAGGTGTAAGTTTGTAATAAAGTAAAGCGCATTAGATTTAGGATCTAATGCGCTATCTTATTTTACTCATCATTAGTATTATTGGCTAAAAAATGAATTATAATATATTCTAAATACTCCAAGTCATTATCATTTATTTCTACAAGAAAAAACCTTCGACTAGCCCAGAATTTTTTTTGGTTTACTTTTCCAATTTTGATTCCATTTAAATTATATGAGTATTGTGAACCGAAGGATAAAAAATAAATATTGTTTTTAACAATTTTTTTATTTTCTTCATAATGTATCAGGTCGGAATTAATTTCCATTATGTTTTTTATAAATCCAGAATTTTGAAATAGAATCTTAAAATCATTTTTTATCAGGTTTATGAAGAATTCTTTTCTTTGTAATTCTAAAATTAGTATATCATTTTTATTAAAGATTTTTATTTTAGTTTTCTTCCAAAAATTAAAATCCATTGTCGAATAAAATAACAATTCATTATCTTTATAAGCATACAAACTGTGATTTTTACCTTCTACTATTTCAACTTTCATTATTTTTATATCTAAAATTAATCCGATTCCACTTCAAACAACTGCACCTGACTTTTCAATCGGTCAACTAATAAATTCATCATTCTCTTATTCAGACTCGAAGAATTCTGAATATAAGTATCGTATTCGTGAATAGTAAAAAGAGCTATAATTATTCCTTTTAGGGAATTTCTGAATTTAATATCCTTCTGAATCGAGTTTTCAATGGTTTGAATTTTCTTTTCAACTGAATAGGAATAAAAGTCAGCTTTATTTTTATTGACATAATTAATAAAAACAGCGATAAACAAATCATTCTGAAGTTTTAAAATCGGTCTGATAGTCTGATTTTGAAATAACTCATCAGGAGAAGACTGAGCACTTACAGTTCCTAAAGTTTCGCCTCTGAATTCTTTTAAAAAAGTGTCTCTGTCTGCCATGGTTTTTCTTTAAAATTATAAAAATATATTTTATAAAAAAGCTTTACTTAGATTTAGTTACTGACAAATTCTACAAAAAATAAGTTCATAAATTAAAATATTTCGTTGACTGTAATTCTAATAATTTGGACTTTTAAAATGATTTTTGAAATAATACACTAGCAAATTTTCGAATTATTGAAATCGTAAGAATTAATAAAAAAACATAATTAGAGTATGGGAGTAAAAAACTATTTTTACTCGTATATAAAATAAAAACATGAGATTCCATACCAGAAAATGGGTTAAACCCCAGGATTTAAATCCAAACGGAACTTTATTTGGCGGACATTTATTAGCCTGGATAGATGAAGAGCTGGCGTTATATTCGATTGTACAGTTAGAAAATTCAAGGGTTGTTACTAAATACATGTCGGAAATTAATTTCAAAAGCTCAGCCAGACAAGGGGATATTGTTGAAATTGGAATTGATGTAGTGAAATTTGGCAACACTTCCTTAGTTCTTAAATGTGCAGCCAGAAATATGATGACACGCGAAATTATAATTACAATCGATCATACTACGATGGTTAGTTTGGGCGAAGACGGAAAACCAAAGCCACACGGAAAAACTCGAATTGAATTTGTAAAAGACCGTTTATAAATTAGTTTTTGATATAAATAATACAATGCATAAGTAAATTTTCTTATCTGTTTTTATAATAGCAGTAATTTCATCTTGGTGTAATTCAAAAGAGCAGAAAGGCAATTTTAAGTATGTTTTTTATCTTTGTATTAACAATAAAGACACAACAACTTTATCGATAAATAGTAATTAAAAACGTTTTTTCGGTCAGTATCAGATATCACGTCAGATTTGCTATGGAGGCAGCTGGAAAAGAATTTCTTTGGCTTTCCTAAAAAAAGAAAACAAACTTTTAGGTTTTATCGTAACATGTTTGAATTTCATTGTTTTATGACCGGAACACCAATACATTACAGTAATTCTGAATTTGTATTTGAAGAATTAAAATCACCTTAAAAATAGTTTACTCCAAACGGCCAATTTTTGATGGAAGCTCAAATAATTCCAGGTCAAAATAAATCACAGAAGCCATCACGTGATCAAAAATATCAGCCATAATATATTCGTAGTTGGCCCAGCGTTTATCACTTGAGAAAGCATAAATTTCTAACGGAACACCATATTCTGAAGATTGCAGCTGACGACACATAATGTGCATATCCTTATTTAATCCCGGATAATTGATTAAATATTGCATGATATATTTTCTAAACAATCCTAAATTAGTCATGTTTCTGCCATTCAGTGCCAGCGTTTTATCAATTCCCTGCAGATTATTGTACTTTTCTATTTCAGCCTGTCTGGTTTCGATGTAAGAAGTTATAAATTGTATTTTTTTCATTTGATTCAGCTCATCATTACTCAAAAACCTAATACTGCTGCTTTTAATCAATATATGTCTTTTAATACGCCTTCCATCAGATTTTTGCATACCACGCCAGTTCTGAAAAGAGTCCGAACTTAAAGCATATGTGGGAATCGTTGTAATAGTGTTATCAAAGTTCCGAACTTTTACAGTGGTAAGGTTTATTTCTATTACGTCTCCGTCAGCACCGAATTTATCCATCGTAATCCAGTCACCAATACGAACCATGTCGTTTATAGCGACCTGAACACTCGAAACAAATCCCAAAATAGTATCCCTGAAAATCAGAATAATAATGGCGGATAGTGTTCCTAAAATAGTTAGTAATTCTCCTTTTTTTATTCCAAATAATGTAGAGATAATCACGGCAACCCCAAAAATCCAAAGCACAATCATAATGACCTGAACAAAGCTGTCAATAGGCTTGTCACTATATTCAGGTTTTTGCTTCAGGTAATCGCGTAAGGCGTTGAAAATGGTTCTGATAATCCATAAACTAATCAAAACGATATAAATCCCAACGATTTTTCCAAAAAGCAATTCCCAATAATCATATTTGTCCAAAATGATCGGAACTGCCTTATAAATAAAGAAAAACGGAATAAGATATGCCGTATATTTTGTGGTTTTATTATGAATTAAATAATCATCAAACTTTGTTTTGGTACGCTGTGCAAAAATGGCTGTCATGGTAACCAAAACAAATTTGGCTGCATAATAAATGGCATAAGCCAAAGCAACCATGATAACAATATTAAAGATAAGGCTGGTATAAGAAGCAAAGTTGCGGCTCATTCCCAAATCTCTGAAAAGAGGATATAAAAAATTAAATATTTTATCCAAAAGTTTATGCATTATTTGATAAATATTTTTTCTCTACATAAAAAGTCCCAAAAGGTATAAGAGAAGCAATCAAAATAATTACGAAAGTTTTAATATCCCAATTTTGAGGTTTTTTCAATAAAACAGCCAAAATGATATAGCCAATAAATAAGACCCCGTGCGCCATTCCAAAAGGACGAACAATTGTATGATACAACTCTGGATTATTTGACTTTATTATCAGCATATTAGCTATTAATACTAAATACGATATTCCCTCTAAAATTGCAGTAACCTTAAAAATCTTGAGCATGAATTTTTTCTTTAAAATTTGTAACGCGCAAAATTAAGTATTATCGTTGATTATAGAGTATGAATCACAAAAGTAATTTACTTTTGTATTCCTAAACTTTAATAATGAGTAAGCGCGATTTAAAAAAATATTTAACTGAATTGTCTAAAGATCAGCTCGAAGAACAAATTATCGAGCTGTATGAAAAATTTAGTGCGGTAAAAGTCTTTTATGATTTTGTTTTTAATCCAAAAGAAGATAAACTTTTACAGGAGTATAAAACTAAGATTTCACATGAATACTTTCCTGTCAGAAAACCAAATGCAAAATGGCGTCCAAAAGCAAAAATGCGTCGTTCTGTAGCGCAAAAATACATTAAGCATTTTATTTTAATAGGAGTAGACCCTTTTATTATTGCCGATGCCATGTTATATAATATTGAGGTTGCACAAACTTTTTCTTCCTCAAATTTTATCAAACAGGAACTTTTTTATAAAAGCATGCTCAATTCGTACGAACAGGCTGTAAAATTTATAATATCTAATGGAATTTTACACGAATTTATGACCAGAATTTCTTCGATTAAGGATGAAACTTTTAAACAAAAATGGAAAATCAAAGACGATTTTGAAGCCATTATAGATGAAATTGACTTATAAATGCGTTTGTCATAAAAAATCTTATTTAAAAAAAACATTTATTTTAAGTTAAAATAAGATGATTAACTGTTTTTTAGGTGTAGTTTTGCAAAAATCCAAAAATAACAATGTCTCAAAATACTTTAGAAATAGAAAGAGAAGAGAGAAAAGAACTTTATGCATATCAAAAAGGCGACATCGATGCCATTTTTGAACGTTTAGACAATGCTCCTCCACAACATCACTTATTATATCAACTGCCTACAGGAGGCGGAAAAACAGTGATTTTTTCTGAAATTGTACGCCGTTATTTAGCGCATAATGATAAAAAAGTTGTTGTCTTAACGCATCGTATAGAACTTTGTAAGCAAACTTCAAAAATGCTTAAAGGCTTCGGGGTATCTAATAAAATCATCAACAGTAAAGTAAAAGAACTGCCTGATCAAAACGATTATTCGTGTTTTGTGGCCATGGTTGAAACTTTAAAAAACCGTATTAATGATGAAAAACTGCATCTTGATAATATCGGTCTGGTTATTATTGATGAGGCACACTACAATTCATTCAGAAAACTATTAAGTTCGTTTAAAAACGCCTTTATTTTAGGGGTAACAGCAACTCCTTTAAGTTCCAATATAAAATTACCAATGCACCAGAGTTATGATGAACTTATTGTGGGAGACACCATTAGTTCATTAATCGACAAAGGATTTTTGGCACGTGCCACAACCTATAGCTATGATGTAGGTTTAACGTCATTAAAAGTGGGAATCAATGGCGATTATACGGTTAAATCATCAGATGATCTGTATACCAATACAGTAATGCAGGAAAAATTACTGCATGCTTACACAGAGAAATCCCTTGGTAAAAAAACCTTGATTTTTAATAATGGTATTCATACTTCATTGTACGTTTATGAAACTTTCAGGGAAGCAGGTTTTGATATTAGACACCTGGATAATACAAGCAGTGCCGAGGAACGTAAGGATATTTTAGCCTGGTTCAAAAAAGCGCCGGATGCTATTTTAACATCTGTAGGGATTCTCACAACAGGGTTTGATGAACCAACCGTTGAAACTATTATATTAAACAGAGCAACAAAATCATTGACTTTATACTACCAGATGATTGGACGGGGATCTCGTAAATTACCGGGTAAGGATGAATTTATTGTTATTGATTTAGGGAATAATGCCGCCCGTTTTGGTTTATGGAGTGAGCCTGTAAACTGGCAGCATATCTTTAAATCGCCGGAATTCTATCTCGAAAATCTTCGTGATGACACTGAAATAGAGTTGTATTTTAAATACAATATGCCTCCTGAATTGCGGGCAAAATTCAGTAAAACTGCCGATGTGACTTTTGACGTAGATGAAGAACATAAACTAATTATCAAACAAAATTTGCGTTCTAAGGTAGTTTTAGACAAATCATTAGAACAGCACGCAGCAATGTGTGTTGATAATACCGAAACTTTGCAGGAAGCAAAATCATTGGCAAAAGAACTTGATGATGATATAGAATGCCGTATCAAACGCTACGCAAAATGCCTGAGCCAGTGCAGTAAAAATTATCGCGAATGGCTGGTTGATGATTATAAATTAAAAATGATTTTATTGATCGGTAAAAAATACCGTGAAAAAATCATGAACGAACCGGATTGATTTCAAAATTATAAGTCAAATAATGAGGAGCTATTTCCTGCTGTACACTGTATCTTTTATGCCGAACACCGGCACAAAAGGATGCCGTTCCCATCAGGGCTAGGCAATTGGTTTTCAACAGACCTTCAATAAAAAAATGGAAAACCTCGATTTTTCAATTTTAAATCCATAAACACAAAATATGTTAAATCAATTTTCATCGTTAGGAATTTCAGAACAGATACTTAAAGCTTTAAAGGAATTGAATATTGTTGAACCTACTGAAATTCAGCAAAAAACAATTCCGTTACTTTTATCTGAAATCCATGATGTGGTCGGTTTGGCTAAAACCGGAACGGGAAAAACAGCCGCTTTCGGATTACCCTTATTACAATTAATCAATACCAAATCTCCAATTGTTCAGGCCGTAATTTTGGTACCGACAAGAGAATTAGGACAACAGATATTTAGAAATTTAGAAGATTTCGGAAAACATATTCCAAATATTTCAATAGCGGCAACTTGTGGCGGAATCCCAATAAAACCACAAATCGAAAGATTATCACAGCCAACTCATATTGTAGTTGCAACTCCGGGTCGTTTAATCGATTTGATTCAGCGTAAAGCAATTGACTTAAAACAAGCAGAATATTTAGTTTTGGATGAAGCTGATGAAATGGTTTCTATCCTAAAAGATAGTCTGGACGAAATTGTAGCAGAACTTCCTAAAAAACACAGAACTTTATTATTCTCAGCTACTTTGCCGGGAATAATCAAACAACTGATTCAGAACTACCTAAATAAAAATGTAGTTCAGGTTAGTGCTAATATGGAAACTGTTGGCAATAAGGGAATCGAGCACGAATATATTGTAGTGGATCCAATTGAAAAACTGGATGTTTTAATGCATTTCCTAAACTCGAAAGAAGGAGAGCGCGGTATTATTTTTTGTAAAACCAAAGCTGCAGTTAATAAACTGGCCAAAAATCTCGCTATAAACCGTTTTTCATCAGGGGCAATCCACGGAAGTTTATCCCAGGGAATTCGCGACCGAATTATGGAGCAATTCCGTGAAGGACATATCAATATTTTAGTAGCAACCGATTTAGCAGCACGGGGAATCGATGTTAAAGAGATTTCCTATGTAGTCAATTATCATTTGCCGGATACGTATGAAAATTATGTTCACAGAAGCGGAAGAACAGCAAGGGCAGGAGCAAAGGGACTTTCGTTAACCGTTTTACAACAGGAAGAAGTAATAGAAATCCCGGAATTCGAAAAAGAATTAGGTATTAAATTTACCCAATTTCAAAAGCCTACTGCCATAAGCTTAGAAGAAAACAACACACTTTTGTGGGCGAAACAAATTTTCAAAACTAAACCCAACCACGATATTTCAACCGACTTGAAAACGAAAGTAAAAACAGTTTTTCATCATCTTACAAAAGAAGAATTGATTGAAAAATTGCTTGCCAATTATGTTTTGCAAAATAAAGTTGAAATAACTGAAAAACCGGTTAAAAAATTCAAAAAGTAATAGTGCATATATGCCAATTTACTTTTTAAATTTATATAGTAATCCTACATGATAAAACTGTATATGGCAGATATTAAGATTAAAAAAATAACGCGGGACGAACTCCATGAATTACAAAAAATAGCCAGACAAACTTTTCAGGAAACATTTTCAGATTCAAATTCTGAAGAGAACATGAAAAATTATCTTCAAAAACAATTTTCAGACGAAAAACTAACAGCTGAGCTTACTAATAAATACTCTGAATTTTATTTTGCCACTATTGAAAATGAAGTAATTGGTTATTTGAAAATTAACTTTGGCCAATCTCAAACCGAATTACAAGACGAAAAGTCACTTGAAATAGAACGTATTTACGTTGCAAAATAATTTCATGGAAAAAAAGCCGGACAACTGCTTTACGAAAAAGCAATCCAACTAGCGGAGGAAAAAAAATCCGACTATGTTTGGCTGGGTGTTTGGGAAAACAATTTTCGTGCAATAAATTTTTATACAAAGAATGGTTTCATCGAATTTGATAAACATATTTTTAAATTAGGAAATAACAAGCAGACTGACATCATGATGAAACTTAAGTTGACAGATTAATTTAATCCATTAAATAAAACTTAAAAAGGAGTTTTGTATTTAGAATTATAATGTTAAATTTATAGAATACTAAACAATCAGTTTACTCATAAATCAATCCTATTTAATAAAAAGATATGAATATAGTCATCATAGGAGGAGGGTTTGCAGGACTAAACCTAGCAAAAGAACTTGTCAATCATCCTCAAATACAGGTAACACTTGTAGACAAAAACAATTATAATTTTTTTCCTCCCCTAATATATCAGGTAGCAACGGCTTTTTTAGAGCCATCAAGTATTAGTTATCCGTTCAGGAAATTTTTTGCAGGGAAGAAAAATCTGCAATTTCGTTTAGGAGAATTAATCGCTGTAGTTCCTGAGGAAAATAAAATAGTTTTAAATAATGGCGAATTGCACTATGATCATCTGGTGTTCGCAACCGGAGCCGAAACGAGTTATTTTGGAATGGAAAACGTGATGAAGAATGCTATTCCGATGAAAACCTTGAATGATGCCATCGAAATGCGTAATACGCTGCTTAAAAATCTTGAAAAGGCTGCTATTTGCAAGGATATACGAAAGCGCCGTAAGTTGTTAACCATTGTTGTAGCTGGTGGAGGCCCAACAGGAGTAGAAGTTTCAGGTATGTTTGCCGAAATGCGAAAAAATATACTTCTAAAAGAATATCCGGAACTGGAAACTTCAGCAAGCAATGTTTATTTAGTTGATGGAGGAGATGCCTTGCTGTCGCCAATGAGTGAAGCATCACAAAAAGATACTTTAGAAGCACTGACAAAATTAGGAGTTGTAGTGAAGTTACACAGCAGGGTTACGGATTACGTTGATGATACTGTATACTTTGAAAATGGGGAAACGATCAAAACCAAAAACTTAATATGGGCGGCAGGTGTTACAGCTAAAATTTTTGAAGGAATTCCAAAAGAAAGTTATGGGCGTGGAAGGCGTATGGCAACGGATCAATACAATAAAGTAAATGGTCTTTCCAATATTTATGCTATAGGTGACACAGCCATCTTAGCAGGAGACAAGAATTTTCCTGAAGGGCATCCACAAGTAGCTCAGGTTGCTATTCAACAGGGACTCAACCTTGCGAAAAACTTTAAAGCTATATTACAGAACAAACCTTTGAAGCCTTTTGTTTATAAAGACAAAGGATCTATGGCAATTATTGGAAAAAATAAAGCTGTAGTTGATTTGCCTAATCCAAAATGGCATTTCAAAGGATTTTTTGCCTGGATTATCTGGCTGTTTGTTCACTTGATATCTTTGATAACATACCGAAACAGAATTAATACTTTTTATAATTGGATGGTAGCTTATTTTGCCAGTGACCAATCTCTCAGAATGATTATCAGACCTGATAAAAGATCATAAATAAAAAGCCAGATTTAGAAATTAAATTCTGGCTTTTTATATGTTTGACTCTTTTTTAATGGCTAATTATAGAATCCTCATCAGGAGGCAAATCTACTTTTTGTATAATATAACGTTTACCAACATTTAAAACGATAAAAGCTATTATCGTTGTTGATGCCATGATTACTACCATTGGTATCACAGAATCGATCACAAAGATTCCAACAGCAAACGAAGCGAGAGCACCTAAACCTAACTGGATGGCACCCATTAATGCCGATGCGCTTCCGGCATTTTTAGCAAAAGGCGCCATTGTAAGTCCGGCGGTATTTGGATTTGAAATTCCCAAACAGCCCAAAAACAAAAATAACATTATAATTGTTTCGTATAATCCTAATAAATCATTTATAGAAAGTATAACGAAAACAATACTTATTACAGATTGGGTAATTAAAGCTGCAAAAATCATTTGTTCACTTGAAAATTTCTTTAATAAAAGCGAATTTAACTGACTTGACCCTATAAAACTAACGGACATAAAAGCAAAAATCCATCCGTATGTTTTTGCATCTACTTCATAAATGTCCATAAAAATTATTGGTGAGGCAGCAACATAAGTAAATAAACCTGAAAATGCTATTGATCCGGTAAAGGCATACGTGTAAAATTGAGGTTCTTTAAGCACTTTAAAAAAGTTTGAAATAATCGGTTTTGGCTTGAGCGAAATGGTTGTATCTGGTTTATAACTATTTGGTAAACCTAACTGGGAAGCAATCAAAATAGCAATTCCCATACACATCAATATTAAAAACACAGTATGCCAGCCATAATCTTCCGTTACATATCCTCCAATTGTTGGTGCTAACATAGGTGATAGCCCAAGGACAAGCATTAATAGTGAAAATACTTTTGGAATATCCTTTACCGGGAATAAGTCACGCACCATTGCCACAGATGCAACTGTTGCTGCACAGCTTCCAATGGCCTGAATAAAACGTAAAAATATAAAAGAATCAATATCAGCAACATAAACACATCCTAAGGAGGCAAGAATGTAAACCAATAGACCAAAAAATAATGGTGTTTTTCTTCCAAAACGATCCAATAATGGACCATATAGTAATTGTCCAGCCGATATTCCAATAAAATAGCTGGATAGACTCATTGATACTTTTGCAACACTTGTATTTAAATCTTTTGCTATACCTGAAAACCCTGGCAAATACATATCAATTGAGAATGGACCTAAAGCTGTTAATGAACCTAAAATAAGAATTAATTTAATATATTTTTTTGTTGTCATTTCGGTAAAATTCTCCTTTTAATTTTTTGCAAAGATAAAGATTTCGTATCTTGTTAGATATTAAAAACAACTTTTATGAAAAAAGTTATTGATTATACATTAAATAATATTATAAATTTAAAAAATTAAAATTATGAAAAAGTACATTTTACTATTAGGGCTTTTAATTACCTCAATTTCTTTTGCTCAGACAATTACATCAAAACTAGAAGATGTTAATGTATCCCAATATGAACTGCTAAAGAAAGTAAATGAGTTTTATCCGGATATTACTTTAAATAAGCAAATCAATAATTTTTATGCGGATGGGAAAATTATTGATTCACAGCAGGAATTTGATTTGAGAAATTCTAAATTTTCCAGCTATAAAATTGGTATTGAACCTGACAATAAAAAATTACTTTTCGAATACGAGTCTCCTGAGACAGGAAAAGTTTATGGAGATGTTTCTGTTTTTAAGGGAAATGCTTTAAGAACAACTTTTTCAGAAAAAACAAATGAAATTGAAGTATCATTAAATGGCAAGGCTGTATACTTGAAAAAACTTTAATTTTATAATTTAATCAAGGGCTATTTGTTATAAAATAGCCCTTGATTTTAGATACTTATTTTTGAACTATAATTTATATTATGTAAAATAGAAAAATGGTTTAATACTATCCAATAAAAAAACAGTATTATTATAATGCTGTTTTCGATACAATATGATTAATTATTTTACTAAAAAAGGTATATCCCATTTCTCCCAGCTAAGCACTATAGAATTTTTATTTATTATATATAGGAGACTTTCTGCATTTGAATTTGAGATTTTCTGATTTACTGCCACACGTAATTGATCTTCTTTTTCATTATAATTGGAAGTTCCTGATTGTTTTGCAATTTTATTAAAAATCAAAACACTTTCATTTTCTTTTGGAATCACAAAAAAAGAATATTTTCCAGCCGGTAATTTTGATCCTTCAATTGTAATATCCTTATCCGTTTCAATTGTTGTTGCTTCATTAGCTCCGGCACGCCATATCTTATCATAAGGCACTAACTCTCCCCATATTTTTCTGCCTTTTACGGATGGGCTGCTGTAATTAATGGTAATATTGGCACTATCAATTTTTCCTTTCGCAACAGCAGCAGGACTGGCTCTTTTTTCTTGAGCATTACTTACTGTTATCATGCAGAAAGCAACAAACAACAATAATAAATTCTTTTGAATTTTCATGATTTCAAATATTTAGTTAATATATTGAAATTAAAACATATAAAATTAATATTACTTTTTTGATCAAATTTTAAGAAAAAATTAAGACCTTAGAATTTTAATAATATAGTATCTGATAAGGATGTTTATGATTTATAATTTTATTATTTTTACATTCGATACTTTAAGAAAATTATCAAAACCATTATGAATACAATAGCTGAGCATATTGCAGACTTTTTAAAAGATTACCCTCCATTTAACAATTTAACCTTTCAGGAGCTATCTCATATCGCTACAAATATTCGTGTTTTGAATTTAGAAAAACATGACATATTATTTCAGAATAATGACACACTCCATGATAGCTTTTATGTTGTGGCATCTGGTATAATCAATCTTACGACAGTTGCTGATGCTGAGGAAACAATCATTAACAAATGTCATGAAGGAGATATTTTTGGTTTACGCCCATTTTTTGCCAAAAACAACTATATGATGACTGCAAAAGCTCGTGAAGAAAGCATTATTTATGCTATTCCGATAGCTGTTTTCAGGCCATTTGTTGCAAATAATTCTGATGTTTTAAATTTTCTGTTAGAAAGTTTTGCCACCAATTCAAGACATACTAAAGACAGTGTAAGCTCTGGTAATAAATTGATTTCGGACACCTCCTATTATGTTGATCCTCAATCAGAGATGCAATATATCCAATCTCTTAACTATAATACTTCACCATTAACAACTACAGCAGACCAAATTGTTAAAGATGTAGCTATCTTGATGACCAATTCTATGGTAGATAATATTGTAGTTTGTGAAAATAATAATCCTATCGGAATTTTAACAGATGCAGACTTATCTTCAAAAATTGCAACAGGACGATATCCAATCACAGAAACTATTGATAAAATCATGTCTTCCCCGGTGGTTACAGTTATTGAGAATGTATCATTGGCTGAAGCCCAGTTGTTAATGCTTAAAAATAATGTTACACACTTATGTGTGACCAAGGACGGAACAAATAAATCAGTTGTAAAAGGAATTATTTCTGAACATGATTTAATTGTTGCACAAGCGAGTAATCCTGGTGTTTTAATCAAGGAGATAAAGCGATCACAGCTTCCGAAAGATTTAAAGAATATCCGGGAACGCCTGTCAGATTTGATTCAGAACTCCATTCAAAAAAACATTCCTATTTCGCATATCAGCAATATTGCCAACGAAATAAATCTGGCTCTGATAAAACGTTGTGTAGAACTTTCTATACTTGATTTAGGCTCCCCTCCTGCCAGATTTGCATGGTTAAGCATTGGTAGTCAGGGAAGAAAAGAACAACTTTTACTTACTGATCAGGACAGTATCTTAATTTTCGAGGATGTCTCTGCCGAAAAATACAGGGATGTAAAAGACTATTTTTTAAGACTAGCCAAAAGAACAACATCATTATTAGAAAAAATAGGATATGATTTCTGTCCAAATGGTCATATGGCTAGTAATATGTTATGGTGTAAATCATTGACTGACTGGACAAAACAATACAACAGCTGGATGAATACTCCAGGTGAAAACAGTAATGATCTAAGTAGTATATTTTTTGATTATGAAATTGTATTTGGGGAGCCTAAAATTGAGGAAGCCATAGAAAATGTAATATTTAAAAATGCTATTAATAATCCGTTATTTTTTGATTTTTTAGGAAATGATGCTTTAAAGAAGAATTCGCCACTTAGTTTTTTTAAGAAATTTAATGTTGAGGAAGAGGGATTGTATAAATCAAAATTTGATATTAAAACAAAAGCATTAATGCCATTAATAGATGGTGCGCGATTATTGATATTGAGCCTAAATATAAAAGGAATTCAAAATACATATTTAAGATTTAAGCAATTGGCGATCTCTGATTCAAAGAATGCCGAAATATATTTGAGCTGTGCCGAAGCTTTTCTTACTTTATCTAAATTTAGAACTATTGAGGGATTAAAAAATGATGATTCCGGACAATACATCAACTTAAAGGAATTATCCAAAACTGACAAGGAAAAATTAAAAAACGCATTAGCACCGATGCGGGATCTTGAGGAATTGATAAAGAGCAAATTTCAACTTACACAATTTTCATAAATATGCTAGATTGGATTAAAAATATTAATAAAGAATATCCGGATTTCTGGAAAAATTACGTCAATAAATTTGAAACAAAGCCAAATAGATTTGTAGTGATATCAACAGAAACATCTGGATTGAACCCTGAAAAAGATGTGATTTTATCAATAGGTTCATTTGCTGTGGTAGACAATAGCATTATAATTCAGGATAGTTTTGAAGCTGTTTTACTGCAATTAAAATATTATCAGGAAAATGGTATTTCAAATGAATTTATTATAGAAAGCAAAATGAAAAAGCTGGAAGAAGCTGACGCAATTCAGTCTTTAATAGATTACATCGGAAATGCGGTTTTAGTTGGCCATCACATTAATTTTGATATTGAAATGATAAATGAAGGCCTTGAAAGATTAAATTGCGGAAGATTAAAAAACGAGGCTTTGGACATTGATGTAATGTACCGAAAATTAAATGATATAAATGACAAGGAATTTTCATTGAATGATTTATGTGAAATATATAAAATTCCCAAGAGTGACCGACATTCCTCTTCACAAGATGCCTATAGAATTGGTTTGTTGTTTTTGAAATTAAAATCTAAATTAGGAATTATCTAAGTATAAATTTAGATGGTTGTAGAATATTTGATGAATGCATAAAATATTTTTATTTTGAAATGCTCTGACAATCATATAGATAATTTCCAAAGCAGTTTTTATTTCATTATTATAGTATTTTTATTTTGCAGATGTTACATTTATGCCTATATTTGCACCCGCATTAAGGCCTCGTGGCGCAACTGAATAGCGCATCTGATTACGGCTCAGAAGGTTACTGGTTTGAATCCAGTCGAGGTCACTACTCGGGACAAAAGAAAAATATCATCTTTTGTCCCGTTTTTTTTTTTTTTGCCCGTAACCTATTGTTTACCAGATAAATACAGTTGATGATTTCGTTCACTCGGGCGGTGCGGATTTTGTTTTCTGAAAATATAAAATTTTCAGGGAAAATTAAACCAATTATCTCTCTGGAATCAGCTAAAGTACCGCCATCAAAGGTTTCACCTAGCTTTAAAAGGTTTTCCAATCCAGTCGTCGTTAAGCGTAAATTCAATAACTTAATGCAACACTTTTAATTTTTTAAATTTGTTGTATATG
>NZ_JBDTTP010000011.1:0-76658 GCF_039930565.1 Flavobacterium sp.
AAAAAAACAGGAGATAGAGCATGTCCTTTTAACAGCCTGTATTGGAATTTTATGAGAAGCGGGAAGAAAAGCTGGTACAAAATCCAAGAATTGGAATGATGTATAAAGTATGGCATAAAATGAAGCCCGAAGACAAGCTGCAATATTGAAACAGGCTGATTATTATTTAAAAAATATAAATAACTTATGAAAACAGTGGTAGTTTGGTTTAAAACAGATTTACGAATAACAGATAATGAAGCATTATTAAAAGCAGTTTCACAAAATGAAAGTGTTATTCCTGTTTATTGTTTCGACGATTCAGATTTTGCAGTAACAGCCTATGGATTTAAAAAAACAGGCGATTTCAGGGCCCAATTTCTTATGGAATCCTTAATTGATTTGGATACTAATTTAAGAGCATTAGGATCAGGATTGCTTATTTTAAAAGGAAAGCCTGAAATTGAAATTCCAAAAGTAGTGAAACACTACAAAGCTGCTAAAGTGTATGCAAAACGGGAAGTTGCTTTCGAAGAAAAGTGTACTGAAAATTTAGTTCAGTCTGAGCTTTGGAAGCTTCAATGTGAATTTTTAACCTTTAGCACCAGTACTTTGTACCATGCAGAGGACCTGCCTTTTTCAATAAAAAATATACCGGATGTATTTACTGATTTCAGAAAAAAAACCGAAAGAGATTCTACAGTACGCATTGCATATGAAAAACCGGAAAATATAAAGTCGCCTGAAATTCCTGAACTTGATCTGCCAAATCTCCGGCAGCTTGGCTTAAACGAAATAAGCTTGGACTCAAGAGCAGCTTTTGGGTTTATTGGAGGAGAATCGCAGGCCTTAAAGAGGCTAAATTATTATTTTTTTGAATCACAGTCAGTTTTAACCTACAAAGACACCCGCAACGGAATGACAGGTCCTGATTATTCTTCGAAGTTTTCTTCCTGGCTTGCCTTGGGATGTATTTCTCCAAGGTTTATTTATCAGGAACTTAAAAGATATGAATCCCTTTATACTGCCAATGAATCGACCTATTGGCTAGTATTTGAATTGCTTTGGCGCGATTACTTTAGATTTATGATGAAAAAATATCGCAACAGTTTTTTTCAGAAAAACGGACTTAAAAATACCGATTCAGCAGTTGCAAAAATAGATTTTCAGAAGCTCCAAAACTGGATTGAAGGAAAAACAGGTGTAGATTTTATTGACGCCAATATGATCGAACTCAGATTAACTGGCTTTATGAGCAATCGCGGACGCCAGAATGCAGCAAGCTATCTGTGTAACGATCTGGCACTAGACTGGCGCTATGGTGCTGCTTACTTCGAGCAGCAGCTCATAGATTATGATGTGTGCAGCAACTGGGGCAATTGGGCTTATTTGGCCGGAGTAGGGAATGATCCCAGAGGCAGTCGTTATTTCAATATTGAAAGACAGGCAAAAGATTATGATAAAAACAAAGTCTTTAGAAATTTATGGTTAAAAGATTAATAGTAACGCAAACTTTGCATTTGATTACTAAACATTTCATAAAGATGTATTTCCATTCCTAATTTTTAATCAAAAATGTCCTGTAGTGATGTAAAAGTTTTCTATTGTACCAGACTTCTATATACCAGAGAAACTTATAAACCCAGAGTTGGATCGTATCACAATCAACATGAACTCCACGCATTTTCATGATCTCATCAATATCCCTATAGCTTAATGTAAACCTAAGCTTAAAATACACCACTGCAGTGTAATAGTCTTTGGATAGCAATGCACTTTCGCATTCATAAGTTTAAGAATTTAAAAAAGGCAAAGATAAAAGGTATTCCCAAATACGACAGAACCTTAATCTGTAATCATAGAAAAAAATTTGACAATTAAAAAACAACACCTTACATTTTCATAAAACAATAGTAGATTTCGTTAAACCTGTTCCTTGTATGTTGCACATCTTTGTATTACAAATAAATATAGAAAAAATGAAAATTATTATTACAGGTTCACTTGGACATATCAGCAAGCCTCTTGCTATTGCGTTAGTGCAAAAAGGTCATTTAGTTACAGTTATCAGCAGCAACCCTGCAAAACAAAAGGACATCGAGGATTTGGGAGCAATTTCTGCTATTGGCTCAATTGAAGATGTAGATTTTTTAACCCATACTTTTCAAGGTGCTGATGTGGTTTATTGTATGTTGCCTCCCTTCAAATTCAAAGAAGATCCTGATCTAGACGCAAGAGCTGAAGCGTTTAGGCTTGCCAAAAATTACAGTAAAGCTATTGAACAGGCAGGAATAAAACGTGTGATTCATTTAAGCAGTATTGGTGCTCATTTAGAATTTGGAAACGGACTTCTTGCTTTTCATTTTATAGCAGAAAAAGTTTTTAAAGAACTTCCTGATGATGTCATTGTTACTACTATGCGACCTGTGGGATTCTACTACAATTTATACGATTTTTTAGAATCCATACAAGGCAAAGGCTTTTTGGATAGTTTTATCGGAAAAATATTGACTATTAAACATTACGGTTTAAAGGGCTTTTTTCAAGGAAAAAAAGGACTGATTATGTCAAATTATGGTGCTAAAGACAAAATGCCCTGGGTTTCTCCTACTGATATTGCTTCGTCTATTGAAGAAGAAATAACCGCTTCAGGCTCTGTCAGAAAAGTGCGTTATGTGGCAAGTGAGGTTTTAACATGTCAGGAAATAGCATCTATATTGGGAAAAGCAATTGGAAAACCATATTTAAAATGGGAAACAATAAGCGATAAACAAATGCTGAGTGCTTTAAAACAGTTTGGAATACCTTCAACTTTAGCTCAGGACATTACTGAAATGAATGCAAGCATGCACAGCGGATTACTTTTTGAGGATTATTACAAAAATATACCAAATCTGGGCAGGGTAAAGTTTGAAGAATTTGCAAAAGAATTTGCCATCAAATACAATCAACAATAAATTAAAAATAGTAAAATGCTGAATAACTTTTTTGAATATTTTAAAACCAAAAACGAGCTATTGTTTAGCTACTCCATACTTTGTCTTGCTGCAGGCTGTATTTGCTTGATCCTTAGCAAATATAGCAGCCTCCAAGTTACAGGACTAAATGCCTGGACTAAGCCTTTCAAATTTTTTATTTCATTCGGCGTTTTTGCATTTACGATGGCTTTGTATGTTGTGTATTTAGACAATCAAAGACAAGTAACAAATTATTGTTGGAGCTTTATTATATTTTCTTCTATTGAATTGCTGCTCATTACTGTGCAGGCATCTCGTGGCAAAAAATCACATTATAATATAGATACACCATTCGATAGAGTTATTTTTGCGTTAATGGGATTGTCATTGATTGTAGTCTTAATTCATACTATTTTTATTATCACATTATTTTTTACTCAAAGCCAATTTGATGCAAGTGATGAAATGATTTTGGCTTTTAAATTAAGCTTAATAATGATGGTCCTATTTATGTTGCAGGGATTTGTAATGATAAAGCTTTTTAAACATACCGTTGGTGCAGAAGATAATACACCAGGTATACCGGTTTTAAATTGGAGTAAAAATTATGGTGATTTGAGAGTGGCACATTTTTTTGGAATGCATGCCTTACAAATCATTCCATTGCTTACTTTTATTTTAGCAAACACTAAAAGAGATGTTTATTTAATCAGCTTGCTCTATTTTGTTTTTGTTACCTTCACTTTATTTCAGGCCTTTCAGGGAAAACCGTTTATTAGATAAATATTATGGAAAAAACTACACCTTATAGAATTAAAACAATCATTGAATACCATAGTATTTTAGGCATACCGAAACCACAACACCCATTAATTAGCCTAATTAGCCTGGATAATTTTAAGCCGGTTACAAGTGATAAAAAAATTAGCGTTGTATTTGATTTTTATATGGTTTCCTTAAAAAGAAATTTCACAGGAAATATCAATTATTTATATGGTCAGGAACCCTATGATTTTAATGAAGGTATTTTATTTTTTATTGCTCCAAATCAAGTTTTTTCATTTGATGCCGATGATGATTTTACAAGTACAGGGTGGATGCTGCTTATACACCCGGACTTTTTATGGAATACAGCCTTAGCAAAAAATATTGTACAGTACGATTACTTTAGGTATTGGGTAAATGAAGCGTTGCATCTTTCAGAAAAAGAAGAAACCATTGTTGAAAACCTGATTCAAAATATAGAGCTAGAATACCATGCCAACCTTGATAAATTTAGCGAAACCATAATAATTACGCAAATTGAAACGCTCTTAACTTACGCTGACCGTTTTTACAACCGTCAGTTCCTTACACGAAAAAAAATAAACCATCAAATTTTAAATCGTTTGGAAGATATTCTTATTGACTATTTCAACAACGATGATTTGCTTACAAAGGGAATACCGACTGTACAATTTATTGCAGAAAAATTAGCTGTTTCGCCAAATTATTTAAGTGGCCTGCTCAAAGTATTAACAGGTAAAAGTACGCAGGAACATATTCAGGATAAATTAATAGACAAAGCAAAAGAAAAACTATCGACTACAAACTTGTCAATGAGTGAAATTGCCTATCAATTAGGCTTTGAATATCCGCAGACATTCGGTAATTTATTTAAAAAGAAAACTAATCTTTCACCTTTGGAGTTTAGACAATCTTTTAACTAAAAATACTCGTAACAATATCAGCTGCACCCTTAACGGCGACTTATCTACAATGGTATGCCCAAAATTGACTTTTACATCAAAATTCCTTTTTTCAATTTGACATTCTTTTAACCACCCTGAAGGGGATATCGAACCTCAAATTATTGTTTATTATTATCTATTTGGGATTTAAAAAAAATCGCCCTTTATGAATCATAAATATCAACCAGTAAGCTTAGCAAACATCCATTTAACTAATTAAAATTCAATAATTTGAAGCAAACACAAAAGAAAAAAATCTTAAGATTGATAAAATTCTGACTCATTCCTTTTTCATTCCTGAGATAATACGCTGCCTGTGAATAAATCCCCATTCAGCGATTGTATTGGTAAGTTCTTTAAGCGATTCACCGTATTGTGTAATCCTGTATTCTACCGCAACAGGCGCGGTACTTAAAACTATACGCTCAATCAATTCATTTATTTCCAGATCTTTCAATTCGCGGCTAAGCACTTTTCCGGAAATGCCCTTAACCTCTTTCAGTAGTTCGGAATAACGCATCGGCTTATAGCACAAACAAGCAATGATAGACATTTTCCATTTTCCATTTAAAATGTCCATCGTATCACTAATGGCCAATATTTTATGGCTGCAATCTTTTATTGGGTCGAAGTTCTGTTCCATATCATTTACGTGGTTACCTATTTGTCACTATAACTTTTTGTCACTTAGTGACAAATGTACATATATCAATTGTAGCTTTGCAATTAAAATATATAAAAAATGGAATTAATCAAAAATTTACAATGGCGCTACGCTGTTAAGAAATACTCTGAAGAATTGGTCAGTGAAGATAAGATTGACCAGATTATCGAAGCCATCAACCTCACCGCTTCTTCCTGCGGGATACAGCCTTATCGCCTGATTGTGGTGAAAAATCCTGAAATACGACAAAAATTAGCGGAGGGGTCATTCAATATACAGATCCAGGCTTCTTCTCATTTGCTGGTTTTTGCTGCATTTAACAAAATAACCAACGAATACATAGCAGATTATGTGGCCATGATGGAAGAACAACGGAATTTGGGAAACGGAGCTCTCAATGACTATAGAGATCTTCTGACTTCTTTTTTTTCCACCCAAAGTCCCGAGCAAAACGCAGTCTGGTCTAGTAAACAAGCCTATATTGGGTTAGGAACTGCCTTAATCGCAGCTGCTGAACTTAAAGTAGATGCTACTCCTATGGAAGGATTTGATCCGAACGTATTTGATGATGTTTTAGCCTTGTCAGAAAAAGGTCTTCATGCTTCTGTGATTATTTCTTTAGGATATCGAGATGCTTCTAATGATTATCTCGCTTCTGCACTAAAAGTCCGTTTGCCAATTAATGAATTTTCGAGCAGGATAGATTAATACCAAAATATTCATCATTTTTATAGTTTTCAAAAAATTCCAAAACAGATATCAATTGTTCTATTGAACTCTTACACTCAAAAAACTTCCAAAAACTCCAAAGCTACTTGCTTTGGAGTTTTTTATAAATTGAAATTCAGAATCTTGCAATTCTATTTCAGAGACCAGAACATGCTGATAGCTTATTATAAATTGAACCTTAAGAGTAATAGTTATTTAAAATAATTATCCCGTAAATAACCTTAATTAAAAGAGTGTCGGAATGCTAAAGGGGATTGATTGGTCTTGCTTTTAAATAATTTACTAAAAGATTGAGAGTGCTCAAAACCTAATTGAAATGCTATTTCACTAACCGAGTAGTTTGTAATCGACAGCATTTCCTTTGCTTTTTCAATTAGTTTTTCATGTATGTGCTGTTGTGTGGTTAATCCCGTCATAGATTTTAGCATTCCGCCCAAGTAATCGGAAGAGACATGAAGCTGCTCGGCAAGATAACTAACTGAAGGAAGGCCTTTTTGCGTATTATCCAATCCGTCAAAATAGTCTGTAAGCAATTCATTAAGACGGTCTGCTATTTGGTGGTTAGTGATTCTCCGTGTCATAAATTGACGCTGATAAAACCTTTCGGAATAACTAAGAAGGGATTCAATCTGCGTTATTATAATATCATGACTGAACTTATCCATATTATTATAATATTCTCGCTGAATATTTTGAATAATTTGAGTCAGTATCAATTCTTCTTTATCTGAAAGAAACAATGCTTCGTTCACGGAATAACCAAAAAAATCAAATTTTCTTATTTTTTGGGTCAGCGAAGTATTCCAAAGCAAATCAGGATGAATAAGGAGCATCCAGCCCGACTGTTCAGCACTGCTGTATTTTTCAGGATTTAAACTGGATATCTGGCCGGGTGCCATAAAACTTAAGACACCATTGTCAAAATCATATTCCTGCTGGCCATATTTAAATTTTACAGACCCCTTAAAATTCTTCTTTAGTGCTATACTGTAAAATCCGTAAACAATTGATTCCGGCAGATTTACCGGAATCTGTTTAAAAGGCTTTATCTCAATTACACTGATCAATGGATGCTCAGGGTTATCTAGGTTTAGCAGCTTGTGAAACTCATTGATTGATTTAATCTGATAAGGATTTCTTCTTTCCATCGGATAATTAACTTAGTTTTTAAAATATATTTTGAGCGCGCGTTCAACACTTTGTTTATAAGAAAGTGTAGGACGGCTTAATAATTGGCGTATGTCTGAAGGGTTTCCTACCATATCGGAGCCTAATCCATCAAGTACTCCTTTAATTGCTCCCTTTGGCGACTTGGAAATTACCTGTATAAGTGGTGCAAAAAAACGCAGCAATGCAAATGGAATATGAATTTTTGAGGGGTGCGTGCGACCGAGTACATCTGCAGCCATATCAATTAGCTGGTCCGAGGTAAGTACATCATCACTGCCCACCTCATAACATTTTCCATACGCCTGTGGTTTATCTTGTACTCCAGCAAGATAGTAGGTAAGATCATCAATAGCAATACATCGAAATTTATTTCGTCCATTTCCAAGAACAAAAGATACGCTTTTTTGGGCGTTTGCCAATACCATATTAAATCCTTGTCCGCCGATGCCGACAATCATGCCTGGCTGTATGACTGTTACATCAAGTCCGCTATTCAATAAAAACTGTTGCGTTTTCCATCTTCCTGATGTCCATGCGTCCTTGTTAGCTTCTGAAATACCTAATGATGTCAAATAGATAATCCGATTTACTCCATGCGCTTTACAAGCTTGGACTATATTTTGCAAGCCATTTAACTCTATGTCCATAAATTCCTTTCCTGAAGTATCGCCATGCTGGGGGGCAAGGGTGTGAATGCAGATATAAACGGTATCAATTGACACCAGAGCCTGATTAATAGATTTAAAATCTGAGATATCCCCTTTAATGATCTCGCAACCCTCATCAGCAAGATATTTAATTTTATCAGGACTTCGCGCCAGGCACCGCACTTTAAAGCTGTCAGCTAATAATTGTCTCGTTAAATAACTCCCTACAAATCCTGATGCACCGATAACTAAAACATTTTTCATAATATAGTGGTTTAAGATTGTAAAGGTCATCTTATATGTAAAAGCAACTGTAGCCAAAAACGGTCTTGTTGTAGCCAAAATCTAGTAGCGATATAAAATCAATGAATGAAAATGCCAATAGTACTTTAAATATGGTTTGTTTTTCTATTTATCTAGGAATTTATCGCAAACCAATATCCTTTCCTCATTGCCGCCACCGTAGGCATGAACCACTAATTGTACTGAAATCTAAAGCATTCTTTAACAGCAATAATTTCAACAACCCAGGTATACTTCCATGTCTTACCGGTTCCATGGGCTGTTAATCCATTTCCATAATGTAATTTTTTACGTGATTAGTTTAATGATGCAATTAAAAGTTATACGCCTTAAGCGAGCGAAGCATATTTTCAGCATGCAGGCCTGCTTTTTTACGTACCCAATTATTAATCCACCCACCAATAAGTGGAAAGTGTGAATAATGTACTTCTACACGAATATGGGTATCATTACCTCTAGATTCCAGAATAATGTAATAGAGCATTTTGCGGACAACCTTCGCGTTGCGTATTTGCTGGGCATAGACTATCTTATCCGGCCAGGGGTTAGATACAGTTTCAATTTTAAGATTGTGGGAATCAAGAACGCAGACATGCCTTGTGCCAACCCGGTTGAGTTGCTCTGTTATGGAAAGCACCTTCTTTACTTCTTGATCCCAATCGGGAAGCAGTGAAATATTGATAAGAAGTTTATGAAGCTTTTCTGCAGTATGGTTCAGCAATTTCTCGCGCACAACAGGATCAGCCATGACTAATGGTTTATTTAGATGTTTAGGAGGCTGTAATTTTGAGCGTAGCGGGGACAGCGGATGAAACGTATAGGCCAGGTTTCCCAGATCTTCATAGTACGAGTGATCATGGAAGGTATCCAGCCAGGTGGGATCGCAAGTCGATTTGAATTCATTGTAGGCATTGAACTCTGATGTCAGCATCAGGTACTCCTGGTGCGGAATAGAATTTTTTAACAGCCTGTGCAGGCGGATGAGCTCAATGCCGAATGGCTTGCGGAATCTGCGTACTTTTAGCAGTTCTATTGGACCGGCATGAGCAATCACTTTAATGGTAAGATTTTCAGCGGTGGCACATGCCCCGCAACGACATACCCTTGACTCCCGATATCGAGACAGGTGGTTATGAAAAGCCAGAAAAAAACTCTCGGCAAGCTGCAGCAGCGCAGCGCGGGATGCCATACGTCCATATCGGTAGAATAGTACGGCATCCCCTTCTATCTCAGCCACTGTCAAATGTAAAGAATCAGCAGCAATCACAGACTCCAGTAATTCTGCAACGATATGCCGGCTATGGCTGATCTCAGTCTCGTTGACAAAACGGGTAAATCCGCTGATATCTGCAATGACAAGCAGGGAGGGTTTAACTTCTGGCATATTTAATTTTTTGTTTACATATCCTATCTGAAATAGGCGATTACGAGTGTCCCGCCCATAATAACAGCTGCGCTTGTCTTTTGGCACAAAGAAAGCCGCTGCCTAAGCAGCATCATAGAGAGTAGTATCTTAGCCTCCGGTCCCAAATGTGGCTAGAACATTTACTATGCCTAAAACTCCACTTCTTAATGTATTATTGTGCTATGAAAACTCTATTAGAGAGATGAAATATGTGTCAACTTACAGGTAAGTTCCGAAGCGCTCAAAATGGCAACTATAACCTCCTGGATTCTTAATCAGGTAATCCTGATGGTACTCTTCCGCTGGCCAGAACTTTGTAAATGGCTCGAGGGTAGTAACGACCTTCGAAGGCCAACGCTCCGAATCATTGACAATACCTATAACCTCCAAGGCAACTTCTGTCTCTTGTTCATTTTGTATAAATAATGCCGAGCGGTAACTTGCACCTCTGTCATTGCCCTGCCTGTCAACAGTTGTCGGGTCATGTAACGTGAAAAAATAATCCAGCAGTTCCTTATAAGAGGTAATATCTGCGTCATAAGTAATCTCGATACCTTCGGCATGACCGGGATGATTCTTGTAGGTTGGGTTATCATTTTGCCCTCCCAAATAGCCGACTTCCGTATCCGTAACTCCCGGGCGTAATCTGAAGAGGTCTTCCATGCCCCAGAAACAGCCACCTGCCACATATGCTTTTCGTATATTTTCCATGATATTAAATTTTAATGTGTTTTTAAAAATAATGAATCATTCGTTGATTTTCATTGTTTTGCTTTTGTTTTAATTTGCAATGATGCAAAGATTAAAATCCTTCGCTGCAATTAAAAATCTTCTCTGACCCTAACTGCAAACCTGCTCCTCAGTAAATTGAGTTTTGGAGTGATATAAAGCTGACAGAAAGGTCCGCCTTTGTTTTTACTGTAATAGTTCAGCTGATTTTCTGCATTTAGCCTAAATTCCTGCAAAGACAATATTTTAGTGATATAATGGGTTTTGTTTTCAATTGAAAGGCGTAACAAGCTATCCTGAAGGCCTGCGATGTCCTTATCTTCAAAATAATATAGGGCCGAGCGGTACTTGGTCCTCATACTGTGCTCATTGCCGCTGCTGTGGGTCAGCAGGTGTACCTCGATAAGTACTTCATAGGAAATAATATTATTGTCGAAATATACGATAACACCTTCAGAGAAATCATTATAGGGAGCACTGGAGGAAATCCATCCTTGTTCCACTTTGATTACACCATGGAGTGACTGAAAGATAGCTTCGGTACACCAGTGGCAGCCACCTCCAAAACCCAATTTACATATATTTTCCATAGACCTTCCTTTGTGCTTGACAGATGCTATCCTAATTGGACTGGCTCAGCTCAGCTATTAGCTAGTAATAATACAAACTTACAATAATAGCTATTATTGAGGCTATAAGTGCTATCCCAGCCAGGACGACAGAATAAAGCGTCAACGTATTATTAAACGATGAATTGTTATAAGAGACAAGTTTTAGGCAGGCGTCGCCCTTCATTACGAAATTGCATTCCAGGTGGCTGTCCAGCTCATCGTATTCTATAGGTCCATGATCGTTCAGGGCATGATGGAAGGTATCGTAAAACCACGTCTTGACAGCTACCTCAATGTAATAATTGCCAAAATCGTACCCCTTTTGCTCCAGTTTCTCCCGAAGCCTTACAAAAGACAGGCCACTTTCAACATTAGCACTGCCTATTTTTAAAATATCCAAATAGAGTGAGTCGTAAGCTCTCATAATAAGTTGTACAATATTATTTGTGATTGGTTTTACTGCTTAAAAGGTGTATCACCTTTTGCAAGCGACTGAAAGAAGTTATTTAATGACTGGTTTTGGACTTACCACCGGGCTTTTATATTTATAGTACGGTACCAGGCCTTCACGCGTATTCTCATTCTCAGGATTTCCATCACCATAGCCTTTTGCGGCAAGGATAACAGGATAATATTGATAGAATACGTCTCCGTCAATGGCATGCTGAACATGGCATGACGCACACTGGTTGCCTAATGGAGGTGAATTTTCATTTAACTTATTTTTTTTGAAATCCGCATAGCCGAAATAGTTCCATCCCTCGTGCATATCTGGAAAACGTTTGCTATCTTTTACAGCAGCTGCGAGTTCAAAATGCGCGCCCTGGAAAAAACCATTTCCTACAGATGAAATCGTATCGCCAGAACGCAATAGTTCTTTTACGAGAATTGTACCTTCTTTCCATGTTCCGTGTTTTTTCCAATATGCATAGCCAACAGGATCTATATAAACGTTTTGGAAATCAGGAAATACAGCTTTAGGGTCATGTGATTTTGGGGTAGTAGCTGTTCCTGCAAAAACCCATGACCTATAGTTTATGGGGCGGATCAGATTGTTGTCGGCATCAAATTCGGCGTAAACTGTCTCATTTTTAACTTGTTCACTTTGCCCGCTCTTAGTTTTTGTATCCTGACAGGAATAGAGTGTGACCGTTAGCATGCTAAACATTAAAAGCAGCACAACGGATTGGTTTGGATTGATTTTCATAAGTATATTTTTGTATTAATAATGGTAATCATAATGGTCACTGCTGGTCGGAAAATCATATTATAAAACATTGGAACAGATTCAACACTGGAATGACGCTAGTACATGATTAAAGGATTCGTTAAAAAACCTTAAGAGTACGGATAGGGCTTTTTAGCGCTGTTCTTTTTTCTTATTGTAAGCAATAAGCGCGTCAGCTGCCGTCCAGATTGCACTGCCAAGAAGCACGATATCCTTTAAGATGAAACCTCCGTCAGTCGGTACAGGAAGACCTTCCTCGATTGTCCACATTCCCGGTGTTGAAATCAGAAAAGAAAGACTGGTGATAAACATAAGAACTGCACCAAGACTGCCATATGCAGAGAGTTTTGGCTGCCATGGCTTTATGGCTATCAGAACAGCAATCACAATTTCAACAGCACCAATTACTGCAGACACCTGTCCAACACTTAATAAATTGTACAGCCATGACATAAACGGACTGTTTGCGACAAGGGGCTGTATTGCCTGTGCTTCAAAGGCATAAAATTTAAAAATCCCAAAGCTTAATAGCAGTACAACCAGCGAATATCGGGTAGCTATTGTACCAACTATGGCAAGCTGATCTGTAGTCATACTGGAAAAAATAGTTTTGAAAATGTTGTCAGTTTTAAAGGATGCCCCTTGGTAAACGAATGATAAATTTTTCATGATACTTAAATTTAATAATTAATAAAACTTTATTTGTTACATTTAAAGATTTGCTTTTTTAATTGTGAGGCTAATTAAATATACAATATAAAACTTTTAAAGTTTCATTTAAATAGCTGATTTATGTTTGTTTTTTCTTTAATCTGTTTTTATTTACAGGATAATATCTCCGAATTGATTTTCTGAATCAAGGATATGTTTAAGTTTCGTATAAAGATCTCCTATAGTTTGCTTCTCAAGAACAGGGCGCATTGCAAGTTCAGCCGCGTTGAAATGTACATCTACCAATTTAGATAAGTTCCTACTTACAGGGCACTCGGGGTTTACCTTAGGCTTATTGAAAAGCTCACGGTCGCTCACAGCAAGATAAATTTCCCATAGTGAGATCTTTTCCACACTTTTGATAAGATGAAAACCGCCCTGTTTTCCAGCCACGCTCTCCATTATACCGGCAGTACGCAATGCTGTGGCTATGCGTCGTATTACAACGGGATTGGTATCAACACTCTCCCCAATTTCTTTGGAAGAAAGGATTGCCTCTCCCCTAAAATGTAGGTAAAGACAGATATGAATGGCAGTGGTATATTTAGCATCAGCTTTCATCGTTCTTATTTTTTTACAAATGTAACTAATAAAGTTTCATTTAACCAAATATTTTGCAATATTTTTTTAATTATTTCATTATTATATAGTCGAAAAATTTCCCTGAACGCTCAATCAGACCTTTATAATCCCCAAATCCACCACAAACAGCTAGTTTAATGGTTGGATCAACTTTACGCATGGCAGTCGTAAATTCTCTTACGCACACTTCGTAGTTTTCAACTCCAAAATCCTAAATTTCGTTATCAATTTCCCAATACTTAACGTTGTAAGACACATAGGTTTCTCCTTTTTTGATAGAAAATGTTCCTTGCTGCACTCCAGATAGTTCTGAACAAGCAGTTATTTTCTGAGAATATTTCATGTTTACAGCATTTCCTTTTACCATTTGGAAGCTGCCATTTCCAAACGATTTCCATTGTGGTGCTACTGATGGATTTTAAACCACTTCGGGCATACCAGTTATATAAACCTGAAATCTGTCAATAGAAGAAACTTGAATGTTTTGGGCTGATCAATCTGTCCTGGTTTTACAGCAGCACTTGCCTGATAATCAATTTAATTAGAATGTGTATTAAATATTTTTTTTAAACAAAATTTCAAAAATTGAATTAGAATTATAATCCTTTTTCAAAAACAAAACACTAAAAACAATCAGATAAAAATATTAAGATGACGAAAATTATATTTATAAAGAATAATGGTTTTGTTATCATAAAATGAATTACCCCGAGGCAGAGCCTCGAGGTATCGTGTTACTCAAAAGACAACCGTAGCTGATTTTTGTTAAACGATTTGTATACAATCTTCTCTTCTCCTTGATTTTGAATGTATTTTTGAATCACATCCTCATTACCATACTGACCAACCGTATTTACATAATATCCACTCGTCCAAAAATTACCACCCCATAACTTACTTTTAACTTCTGGATGCAATCGAAAAATCTCTTTGGTAGTAATACTCTTTACAGTCCTAACAATAATTTCAGCGGAAATCTTTGGTACACTTTGTATCAAAAAATGTACGTGATTTTCATCTGCTCCTATTTCAACAAAATGAATTTCATACCGTTCTGAAATATTTCTGCAAACTTCAACCAAACTCATTTCGACTGCCTCTGATAAAACATTTCTTCGATATTTTATCGGACAAACCAAATGATAAAGCAACAAGCTTTTATTATGCCGTTTGAAAATATGTTCACTCATCAAACAAATATACTAATCTTTGCGTATGACCCCGAGGCAGAGCCTCGAGGAATTCTTTTGATTAAAAAAAAACAACCTATTTGTAAATATATAAATACTAGTCCTTACATATTATCCTATTTTATTTAGTTGGTGTCAAACTATATAGCCCTGCACCGTGCTGCATTATTTTGCAGCTGAAATTGTTTTCAAAAGTTCCTAAGTCTTTATGATTCCATAAATCTTTGACCTTCACTTTACCTTTTATGCCAATTGCTTCAAAATCAACTTTTACATCATTATTTTCAGGAAAATCAACTCCTCCTTTATCTACTAAAACACCAAAGACAACAGAACCTTTTTCCTGGGTAACAAAACCTGTAGCAGAAAAAGTATCATAGCCTTCTGGCAATTCATATATAATAATGGATTCAGCATGGGCTCCAATTCCCTCCACAGTTTTATCATTAACAATAAGAGGCTGATTATCACAAGCTCTATTTACATGAACTTCACCCCAGCCAGAAGTAGCGTTTATCCATTTTAAACTGGTCAGCTTTAAATCGCCTTTTGGTCCATGAAGTATAGGATCTACCCAAGCCACATGATCCCAATCGGAACCATTGCCACCATCTTTTACAAATAGAACAAGTCTCTTTCCATCTTTTACAGAAACCTCAACTTTTTGGGAACTTCCTTTACCAGCAATTACCGGACTGGCATAATCCGCATTATTGAAATCGATATTTTCTCCTTTACTTTGTGCATTAAAAAGTGCTACATACTTATCTTTACTATTGGGTACATCGGCAGTCCAGACAATTAGGTTTGTATCCCGCGACACTTGACGATTATTGGTACTTTGCTGGTTTACTTTTAACATCTCAGGATTTGTAAGCATCTCTTTGGTAAAGTCATCCAGCTTTGTCATGTCACCTCCAAAAATAAGTGGCGAACGCCCAATTGCCCAAAGGCTCATAAGTGTATATTGCTCGTTTTTGGTGAAATTGGTAGGACGTTTGAAGTCAACAATACCTATAGGCAGCATATCAGCGTCTGGGAAATGCCCGGGACCTCTGAATGGTGTCCAAACGTCCAATCTCTCAAACATTGCTTTTAGTAATCCCCATCTGTCCCAAAAATCATCAGTGATGCGCCACATGTTGGCATTATTCATAACATGTTCTCCTTTGGCTACTGGTGTAGCTCCTGGTGACAAACTCAACAGAATAGGGCGACCTGTTTTATCAATAGCATTACGGATCGCTTCAATCTCCGCTTTTTGAATATCATTATAGGGACGAGAAATATCATCTACCTTAATATAATCAACGCCCCAATCAGCATACATATTTATTATGGAGTTGTAATACGCCTGACCCTCTGGTTTAACAGCATCAACACCATACATATCTGGATTCCATGGACAAGTTGAATTGGTTAATGCAATATCCTTAGCTTTAACAGTTGTACCAAAAACAGGAGTATTCTTTTCTACCGCCTGACGGGGAATTCCCCTCATAATATGGATTCCAAATTTTAGTCCTTTCGAATGCACATAATCAGCAAGCGGTTTAAAACCTTTACCATCAGATGCTGACGGAAACTTTTTGAGTCCAGGTGTCAGACGACCATATTCATCCATAGTAAGAATTGCTTTAGGATCATAAGCATGTCCTTTAGCTTCGGGTTCGTACCACTGAATATCTACGGTAAGGTATTTATATCCACTTGGCAGAAGATTTTTTGCCATTGCATCAGCTTGTTCCTTTATTTGTTGTTCGGTTACAGTTGTGCCAAAGCAATCCCAGCTGTTCCATCCAAGAGGAGGAGTAGTTGCCCAAGTATGGTATTTTTTGTTTGTCTGTGAATGAATAGCTGAAGTTCCAATTATCATAAACACAACAAACAAGGAGAATTGTTTTTTTAAATTCATTTTTTATTTTTTTCAATATGATTGTTAAAGCAGTATTTTTATTAACCTTCTGTATTTAAGGTAATTTTAAACCTTAGTTGAACCTGCTCTTATAAAACTGCATTTATTTAATATTGCTTGCATCAATGACTGCATTGTAGGCTGCCTTAAGATTCAACTCTCCATCAAACAAAAGTGCATCCTGCCCCCTACGCCATGACCTAGTATCGCTCAAGCCCCAGAAAGTTACACGGTCAATCACATCTGAGTGACGCATGAAAATTTCGAACAGCTTTTTATATATGTCAGCCTGTTTCTGATAGTTCTCTGCCGGTATTTTTTTATCTCCTTGGTTTACACCCATGGCACCACTATTATCACCTGTTGCAGTAACATCTAGTTCGGTAATAGAAACCCTTAGACCCAAAGATGCATAGTTCTCAATTGCTTTTTCAACGTCAGCAAGATTAGTGTCCAAGTGCCAATGTCCCTGAATTCCCACACCGGTAATTGGAGCACCTTCTGCGATGAGTCGCTTGAGCAGTAACATAGAACTTGCGTGTTTCCCTTTGTTTTCTACAGCGCCCTGTTCGATATTATAATCGTTGTAATATAACTGCGCTTTAGGATCTGCTTCATGTGCCCATTTAAAAGCCATTGTAATAACTTCGGGGCCAACGTATTTATACCAACTAAAAGTTCGAAGATTTTCTGTTTTGCCGTCACCGCCGTCGGCAATCGATTCATTAAATACATCCCAGCCAACAACACGTCCTTTGTATCTTCCAGCCACAGTCATAATATGTTTCTTCAGACGTTCCAAAACGACTTCTTTGCTCGCCAGCGGGCCTGTAATTTCACCTCTATTGCGGCGTGGATTATTAGTACCACTTACTGGCGCAACAGGAGCTACAGTAGGAGTTACAGTTGGAATTGCTGGGGTAACTGTTTCTCCGGCCACTGGATTTTTTTCCTGAAAGAACCATTGTGGCGTCTGGCCATGCCATGCTAAAGTATGTCCCCAAACCTTTAAACCATTCTTCTCACACCAATCAACCATTGCATCCGTGGTTAAGAAGTTGTATGTATCCTCAGTAGGATGAATTGGCTGTGGTTTCATACAATTTTCTGGAGTAACAATGTCGTATTGCGTTCTAATACTTGTCTGATAAGCCTCGGAATTCGATCTCAAATCATCAGCACATCCTATCAGGAATTTCCCTGAAAATGCTTGTTTTAAGGTTTTTTGAGGTGAAGAATTGCTATTTTCCTGAGCAAAAACACTAACAGTCAGTACTCCACTCAAGATAAAGCTTGCAATCCATTTTTTATTAATCATAATTTTATTTTTAGGTTTATAAAATAAGTCTGTTTATGCTTTGGTTGATTTAAATTTTTCCTGCCGCATTTGAATTTTTAAAAGACACAAATCAAATAAATTCAGGTTTGTTTTGTGTTTATTCAGCAACAGAACCTATATAACTAACTCCATTGCAATCAGATGAAAATTATTTAACCGGAGATAAAACAAGAGTCATATCACTTCCATTGACTACGAAAAAAAGTTCAATCGATTTAGCCTTTGTTTTATCGGCATCGTTTCCTTTTATTTTGCCTGTAATTTTGGTTGGATTGCCCATAATGTCAAGAGAAAAAGAAATGTCTTCTCCTTTAATTACCCCGTTGGATATTGGAGAATCACTACCGTCTGGACCTTTTGACGAACCTGTTAATTTTTCACCTTCAACTTTAAAGGTATAATTGATTTCAAATTGGTCCATAACCGTTCCTTTCCAGTTTCCGGTAATATCCTGAGCATAACCGAATGAAACAAATACCATTACCATAAATAAAGTTGTTACTGTTTTCTTGATCATAATAGTTAAATTTTAATGTTAATAACTGGATTAATTGAAGTGATAAAATTTATTCATATTGTATGTTTTTTTTATTGTTTACCATTGACAATTAATGCATCTATTGCTACTGGTCCATTTCCTTATTAATAATTTCAATACTATGTTTGCCTGCTGCAAGTCCGTTTACTTTATAGACTAGCTGTTGCGATTTGCGTGAACCTTTAATGGATAAATCCGTCATGCCATGAATCTTCCCATCAATCTTAACCTCGATTTTTCCAGCATTTACTTCCTTTGGAGCCATAACCGAAATGCTTTTGCCATTAAATGAACTTTTCCATATGTCACCAGATTTATTACTAATGGTAAGATCATTATTAATCTCCACTACCCAAATTGGAAATGCGAGACCATCCAACGGCAACAGCTCCTGGATCATGATCATTTATCCAGCCTTTGTCATGTGTAATGCGCAACACACGAAAGTTTTAAGTATATTTATTGAATTGTGACATTAGTTCTTTTTAAATCTTTTGCATCTGAACTATTTCCATAATAAAGCTCATATTCACCAGAGGTTACAGCCATTGCCATAGTTTTAGCATCATAAAACTCAAATGAAGCCGCTGGCAGATCAATCGTTACATTTTGCTTTTCGCCAGCTTTTAAATTAATTCTTTTAAAAGCTTTCAATGTTTTTAAAGGTGCATCAGCAGTGTCATCTAATTTTCGAACATACACCTGTACAATCTCTGTTCCGTCACGTTTGCTAGTATTCTTTATCGGAAAGGTTAGTTGCGTATTTTCATTAGATTTTATCTTTGTCTTGCTTAAATTAGCTACACCAATGTTGAATTTAGAATAACTCAGACCAAAACCAAACGGAAATAAAACATCTGTTGTATAGCGGTAGGTACGTCCTTTTAGTGAATAATCTTCAAAGTCACCTAACTTATCGGAGTTTTTATAAAATGAAATGGGAAGTTTACCTGCCGGATTATAATCTCCAAAAAGAACATCAGCAACTGCCTGACCTCCTGATTCCCCAGGATACCATGCCTGTAGAATGGCATCACAGCTTGCCGTTTCTGGTGTTAAGGCAATTGCTGACCCGGAACAATTTATGAAAATTACTTTTTTACCTGCCGCTTTAAGTTCTTTTAAACATTTTCTCTGAACAGCTGGAAGCTCAATATTAGTTCGGTCGCCACCTTTAAAACCAGGATAAGAAACAGGCATTTCTTCTCCTTCAAGCAGTGTCGAAAGTCCACCGGCAAAAATTACGGTATCTATTCCTTTTAATTTTTCAATTAAAGCTCCGAAATTTATATCAAATTCTTTTCCAAAATCAAATTCAAGATTTGCCTGCCAGTTGTTTGATTGGGCGAAAAGAATTTCGATTTTATATTTTTTACCTGCTTCAACAACAAAAGGAAAATTACTCGGAATAGTACGCCAATTGGTATATTTAGCAATAGATTTTCCATCAACTTTTAATTCAAAAGCTCCTGTAGCACCTGTCTTAAATACAAGCGTATCATTTGTTTTGGCAGTAAATTCAGTTTCATATTTTCCTGAAAATCCTTCAAGTTTAACTCCGGAAGCAAATTCGTGCTGACCAGCAGTTGTCATTTTTATAGGGTTCACAATTTGCTGAGATATAACACTAGCGCCTTCTCTATTTGGATTATTCCAATAGGTAACTTTCATTCCTTTTTTGCCTTCAAATGAAATTTGGTCAAAATAACTTTGATTTACTTTATCCTCGACTAAATCACAGGCTTTATCATAAAATATTTTGTCGGCTGTAATTTTGGATTCAATTCCAGCCTTAATAGTAATTGTTTTATTTGGAGTTCCGTTATAATTTCCCCAAAGCATTGGTTCGTTGCTGGCATTTGGACCGATTAAAGCAATTTTACCTGCAGCTTTATTCAATGGAAGTATATTGTTTTTATTTTGCAAAAGCGTCATTGACTTTTGAGCCATTTCAAGTGCTAGTTGCTGGTGTTCTTTACTGTTAAGAACTGATGGTGGAATTTGAGCCCAAGGCACGATAGCATCATCATCCATTTCGCCTAAATCAAAACGGCCTACTAAAACACGAAGCAGACTTTTATCAATATCCGATTCTTTGATTAAGTCTTTTGCAACAGCATTTGGCAATTCTTTAAAAGGATATTTTTCCCAAACACATTCTACATCTGTTCCTGCGAGTACTGCTTTTGAAGCAGCGTGAACCGCATCTGACGAAACTTTATGAGTGGTATAGAAATCAGTAACCGCACCACAATCTGAAACAACCAAATATTTATAACCCCACTCATCACGAAGAATACGCTGCAAAAGTTTAGTATTACTACAACAAGGTTCATCGTCTAAACGCTGATATGCACACATTACCTGACGTACATCTGCCTCCTGCACCAATGATTTAAATGCAGGCAAATAGGTTTCATACAATTCTCTTGGATTTACATTATTTAAATTCAGCTCATGTCTGCTCCATTCAGGTCCTGAATGGACAGCATAATGTTTGGCACAGGCTAAAAGCTTACGGTATTTTGCATCTGCCGGACCCTGTAATCCCTTGACAACAGAAACACCCATTCTGGAAGTAAGATATGGATCTTCTCCATAAGTTTCCTGACCACGGCCCCAGCGGGGATCCCTAAAAATATTGACATTTGGCGTCCAAACCGAAAGACTCAAAAAACGTTTGTTCTCATTTCCATCTTTAATCCATTGGTTGTATTTTGCTCTGGCTTCATCAGAAACAGCATCAAAAACATGATACAGTAATTCGTCATCAAATGAAGCTGCCATCCCAATAGGTTCTGGGAAAACGGTAACATTATCATTATTGGCATACCCATGTAACGCTTCACTCCACCAATTGAATTTTTTAATTCCAAGTCTTGGTATCGCATCCGATTGATCGCACATTAGAACTGCTTTTTCTTCGAGTGTTAATCGTGAAATTAAATCCTTGGCACGTTTTTCTGAACTAAGAGACGGATCCTTGTAAGGATATTGTTGTGCGTTTATACTAAAAAAAGTAAATAAACTGATAACAAATAGACAATTGATTTTCATAATTTTCTTTTGAAATTATTTGAAATAAAATGAGCTTTCTACTTAAATAATAATGGTGTATACATAAACAAATCATGTCTCCAAACTGGCCAGCTGTGTCCTCCGGGATATTCACTGTACTTGTATTTAATTCCAATTTGGTCAAATTTACCCATCATTATTTTACAATTTTCAAAAGCAATATCTTCCTTACCGCCCATTGAAATCCAAAATAGTTTAATATTTGAATTAATAGCGGCCGTATTATTTTTCATAAATTCATATTGAGGATCTGATAAAGTGGTGTTGTTTGCCCACCAGCCTGAACTAAATACACCAATGCTGGAAAACATATCCGAGTTTTTAATTCCGGCATAAAGGGTTTGTAATCCGCCCATAGACAAACCAGCCAAAGCCCGGTTTTTAGCATCAGTTGCTACTTTAAAATTACTTTCTACAAAAGGTATTGCGCCTTTTTTTAATTCATTTTCAAAAGCTTTTAATGCATTTTCGTTAAAACCTCCTACTCCACCAGTATTTCCCATATTACCATCAAGCATAGCAATTACCATTGGTTTTGATTTATTTTCTGCTATCAGATTGTCTAAAATTAAGTTAGCCTTGCCTTGGGTAGCCCATCCTCTCTGGTCTTCGCCTCCTCCATGCAACAAGTATAAAACTGGATATTTTTCATTGGAATTATCATATCCCGGCGGCGTATAAACATACATTTCACGCCATGAATTAGTTGCTTTTGAAAAATATTTTTTTATCGTAATGTCACCATGCTGCACATTATTTAAAACATAAAAATCTCCTTCTTTATTTGGAATTTCTATTCCACTTGCCATACGTCCCATACCATAGAAACTTTCGCTTGAAGGATCTGCAACAGCTACACCATCAATAAGCAACGAATAATAATTAAATCCTTTATTTACAGCATCAGTAGTTACGTTCCAAATTCCCTCCGTGTCTTTTGACATGTCATACTTCTTACCTAGATCGATTTGCACTTTTGCAGCTTCTGGTGCCTTAACTTTAAAAACTACTCTATTGTCAGGTAATATTTGAGGATATTTAGCATTTCTAATATTCGTTTCTGCAGGAGATCCTAAAATAGTATATTTTGAAAAAGTTGTAGGATCTACTGCCTTAAACAAGAACTGGGAGAACATATATAAACCGTTTTTCCACACTTTAAAATCATGAACACCCGGCTCAATGTAATAGATATGAGGCACATCGTTTTTATACAAATAATCATGAGTACGTTTGCTATTATAAATAAGCCCGTCATCATCTCCGCATGAAATCCAAAGCAGTTTTAATTTCTTTTTTGCTTCTTCAGGATTAGGAACCAAGTCTTGAGGTGCCTTCGTATTTGGAGCTGATGAAAATCCGCCTACCCATGCAAATTTATCTAAATTTCCTAATCCAAAATTTAAAGACTGACCACCGCCCATAGATAAACCTGCAATAGCACGGTGTTCTCTATCCTTAAGAGTTGGGTATTTCTTTTCGATGAACGGAATCAAATCATTTAATAAATCTTTTTCGAAAGCAGCAAATGCCTGCACCTTATCCGGTGCCATTATATTTCCTGAAGCGCTGTCATCCTTCATGGCCCTGCCGTTTGGCATTACAATAATCATAGGCTCGACTTTACCTTCTGAATAAAGATTGTCTAATATCACTTGTGGACTGCCTCCATTTAACCATTCTTTTTCATCACCCCCTATCCCGTGCAGCAAATACAAAACCGGATACTTTTTATTTTTGCTAAATCCCGGAGGAGTATAGACAGTTACTTTTCTGGTAGAACCAACAGTTTTAGAATTATATTCCAAACTCTCTACTTTGCCATTTGGGATTCCTGCACGTATCTGATCAAACCCTTTTGGACCTTCTTTTTCTATTTTTTGAGCCAATAAACTGCTGGTCATAATAACCATGGCAAAAATTGACAAGAGATTTTTTTTCATCTTAAATATTATTTTATTTAATTATTGAATGATATGGATTATTTAAACAACAAGCTTGCATATTGGTTTAAGGATCTTCTCCAGGTTAACCACTCGTGTGCAGTTGCCTGAGATTCATAAAACGTATACTTAATTCCTTGCTTATCTAACATTTTCCTGAAAGCACCTACAGAACCAGGAAAAGGATTTGGTTCCTTTGTACCTAATCCGAGCCATAAAACTTTAAGCTGTTTATTAATTGTTTTTGCATCATTAAACTTACCTCCTAAAAATTTTGCCGGATCAATTTCATCTGAACTTGGATAATTGGAAGTACCGCTAAATCCTCCGTAATAAGCAAACTTATCCAGATGGTTCATTACAATTCTCATTGTTTGATTTGCTCCCATAGAAAGTCCGGAAATTGCTCTTTGTTCTCGATTGGCCATAGTACGAAACTTAGTGTCAATCATAGGAATAACTTCCGTAATTAGTACCTCTTCAAAAACAGATTCCTGAGGTTCTTTTTTATCTGAAGCTGTATTGATTTGTGGTTTATACGCATATCCATTATCCATTACAATAATCATTGGAACCGCTTGTTTTGAAGCAATCAAATTATCTAAAATTAAATTTGCTTTACCCTGAACGGCCCAGCCGGTTTCATCTTCAAAACTTCCATGCTGAAGATAAAGAACCGGATATCGTGTTTTTATATTCTCATTATATCCCGGAGGTGTATATATAAAACAGCGTCTGAATGAATTTGTTATTTTAGAAAAGTATATATTTTCACTAACAAGACCGTGAGGCACTTCTTTCAATGCGAAAAAATCCTGATCAACTGACGGAATCTCTATTCCACTGCCTAAACGACCAGCGCCATAGAAATATAAACTTCCCGGATCAGGAACGGAAGCTCCGTCAATATTGAGCTGATAATAATGAAATCCCTCATCCTGAGGATTGGATACTCCTGTCCAAATACCTTTTTCGTCTTTTACCATATCGTATTTAGTGCCGCCAAGATCAAGCTGTACTTTATTGGCCTGAGGGGCTGAAATTCTTGCCCGAACCCTCGCCTGTGAATTTACCTGCGGATATTGCTGCCCTGGCTGATTAACAGATGATGGCTTAAAATCTTCGACTATTTGCTGTTTTTCCTGACCTTTTACTGACTGAAAAAACATACCGGAAATTATAATACTTATGCTAAGAAATCTTTTCATATTTAGTTTTTTAAAGTTGCTTTTTTGCCAATTCATTTGCTAAAAAACATATCAGGTAAATTTTATAACAGACTTATTTTCTCCTCAGAAAAGTGCTAATTATCTATCTAAAATTATTAGTTTTTAAATAAAAGTGGCGCAAATTCTCTAAAGCTACGACGCCAGGTTTGAAATTCATGGGCAGTTCCTTCTGAAATGTAGGAAACAGCATTAAAACCGGCATTTTTAAGTTTTGAAGTTGCTTCTTTGATAGCTTCAGGACGCTCTTTGCTTCCACAGCTTAAAAAGATAAGTTTTGCTTTTGATTTATCCTTTATATCCTCAGGGCTGTATGTTCCGCCGCTAAGAAGCGCATAATGAGAGAAAACGTCAGGTTTGTTAAGTGTGATTGTTTTTGTTTCCATACCGCCCATAGACAAACCTGCCATAGCACGATTGGCGGGATTAGCTGCAGTACGGAAATTGGAATCAACATACGGAATTAATTCATCAACCAGAACAGTCTGAAAAGGTTCAATTTTGAAACTTGACATGCCTCCAAATTTAATTTCATTTGTCATACCGTAAGTCATTACAATAATGAAAGGTTTTATTTTGCCTTCTGCGATCATATTATCCATAATTAAATTGACACGTCCCTGATTGCTCCACGCAGTTTCATCCTCTCCCCATCCATGCTGCAAATACAAAACAGGATATTTCGCTGACTTATCTTTATGATAACCAGGCGGTGTGTACACAAAAGCTCTTCTTGATGTATTGGTACTTTTTGAAGGAAAAAGGATTTGCTGTACATTGCCATGCGGAACCTCTTTTAACGCATAAAAATCTTTATCATGAGCTGGTACTTCTATACCGCTTTCCCAGCGGGTAGAACCATAAAAATTCAATGCACCGGGATCGTTAAATACACCTCCGTCAACTGTCACATGATAATAATGAAACCCTTCATCCATTGGTCCTGCAGTTGTACCTCTCCAAAAACCGTCCTGCTCCTTTACCAATTCAGTTCCTCCTTTTGCTCCTCCTAATCCTAAACTGACTACAACAGATTTAGCATCTGGAGCCTTTATTTGAAATCTTCCATAACCTTGAGAATTCACCTGAGGATATTCCTGTCCAGGCTGATTAACAGAAGATGGCTTAAAATCTTCAGCAATCGCAGTTGGACTTGTTTGTGCAAAACCCGCAGTGCCAGATAAAATTACTATCAATAACACTATAATTGAATATTGTTTCATGGTTTATATTTTTTTAATTATTTGAATATAAGAGGAGCAAATTCATTTAAACTTCTCCTCCAGCTTTGCCATTCGTGTGCTGTTGAAGGAGAAATATAAAAATGAGTCTTTAAACCTTCTTTTTGTAAACTTTCTGTATTTGCCTTTGGATCTCCACCGAAACCTTCTCTTCGGTTGTCAAGTTCATGACTGCCATAACTCACAAATAAAAGTTTTGTTTTTTCCTTAAATTGAGGAGCATTCTTAATATCATCCGCATTAATACTTCCTCCACTGAACATTCCAACATAAGCAAAAATATCAGGATTGGCCAGGGTTATAACACGAGTTTGCATACCCCCCATAGATAATCCTGCCATAGCACGGTGTGATTGTTTGGCAACGGTGCGATATGTGGCATCAATCATTGGAATAATTTCACCAATTAAAGTTTTAGAAAATTGATCTGCCCATCCTTTTGGAGGCCACTCTCCTTTTTCACGCTGTTCCTGGGTTACTGCAGCAGATTGAACTGGTCGGGTCCAGGTTCCGTTATCCATTACGATAATAAAAGGTGTTGCTTTTCCTTCTGCAATTAAATTGTCCATGATAAGATTAGCGTGACCCTGGCTTGACCAACCCGTTTCATTTTCGCCACCGCCATGTTGTAAGTACAAAACTGGATAGCGTTTATTGCTTCCGTCATATCCTGGCGGAGTATAAACAAAACAACGACGCATCGTATTGTTGATTTTAGAAAAATAAATATGTTCTCTAACCTGACCATGAGCTACATTTTTAAGTGCATAAAAATCCTGGTCTTTGGCAGGAACTTCAATTCCGCTACCCCAACGGCTCGCTCCATAATAATACATGCTGCCGGGATCCGGAACATCAGCGCCATCAATATTTAACTGATAATAATGAAATCCTTCATCCTGAGGTGCTGATTCTCCTGTCCATACTCCTTTGGAATCTTTTACAAGATCATATTTTTTGCCTCCAATATCCAGCTTAACACTTTTTGCCTCAGGAGCAGTAATTTGTACTCTTAACATTCCTTGTGAATTTACCTGCGGATATTGCTTTCCTTCCTGTGTGGTAGCCGAAATTTTAAAATCATCCACTACAGTAGCATTCACTTGTGCTATAGAAACTTCTATTGTTGCTATAGACAATACAATAATAACTAAAGATTTATAGTTCATTTTTTTAAAGTTTAGGTTCAAATTAATTTACTTGCGGAGTTATAATTTTATAGTTTCCACTAAGATGCATCATACTGAATAAATACATTAGACCATCGTAGTATGGGTCGAAATAACCATCTTCATAAGGTTCAAGTTTAGCATTCCAAACAGCATGAACAAAGTCCATATTTCCTTTCTCGTGATTCACTAAAGATGCAGTAGCAGCCGTTGCTACCAAACCAATAGAATGTCTCAGTTTTTTTATCGGACCTGCCTGAAGTATCCACTCAGGAGTAGAACCATCCAGATTAAATTGATCTTCATAAGTATCTAATCCCTTGGATCTAAGAAAATTTTGAAATCTTTTGGCATAATCTTCCTGCCATTTTTTATCTTTTCCATACCAGGTATAATCCATAGCAATATTCATAGGAACACGCCATGAATCATAACGAAATGCCGCCGGCATCCATGGTGTAGAATGCGGTTCACCACTAAACTCAGTATAATCTGCATTTAAACCTGTTACAGGGTGGCAGGCTTTATGTAAAAAATTACGGGAAACCTCAGCACATTCTTTATAAAACTGCTCGTGTCCATCTTTCGCATAAACAGCCCATATTTCATAAAATGCCGGAAGATGATAAGAAGGATCTGTCCATTTATATCCTCCGCCTTCAGGCACGAAAGATATTTGCTTATGTTCCGTATTTATAAGATTATAGATATTACCAGTGCCATCTTTTTTCCACATGGCATCTAATATTCTTTTTGCTTCGCTGTAATAATTTATTCCTGTATCATTACCCCATTTATTAGAGGCAAAAAGCAAACTGGTGATATAATACAATTCCCCATCTGAAGCAGAACCAGGCGAATTTTGTTTTTTGGTTTCGGGATTTACACTCCAGGCAAAATAACCTTCTCTTGGTCCGTCCTGATGCTGCATGTATTTGGCAGACCATCTCCAGATACGATCAAAAACTTCTTTTTTATTAAGTTGAACGGCAATCATCATCCCATAGGACATACCTTCGGTGCGTGCATCTTTATTTTTTACATCAGAAACGTATCCTAAACCATCACCGTCTTCAAAATACACCCGGTTTGGTCCCTCGAAAACATCATAATAAGCCTTGGCTAATTTCTTGTCTATATCAGTTTGACTATAACCTGCTTCCTTAAAAAGGTTACGATATTGAGGTGCTTTTAATTCAGATTTTTCTGTTTTCTTTTTATTTTGACTACTAGCCAAAAGAGGAATAGCAAACATGAAAATCAGTGTGAAAAATCGCAATCTGATCAGGCATTTACTTTTAAAATTTTTATTTATCATGTTTGTTTTTTTAATATTTTATTCTAAACCAATCAAAATCAGCATATCCGCCTACATTTTTTGTAGCATAATTAAACAAGCCAAAACGATATCCCATAAAATGTGGAAGTGTATATTTCATTTTTAAGGTTTCACCAATTGGAGTCCAGATTTTTCCATCCAGACTATAATAGAAGTTCGCTTCATCTTTTTTATTGGTGAAATCACAATCAATCCTGAAATAAACCTGGTTTTGATTTAAAGCAATTCGCTGTACTTCATTAGCTTTATCTTTGTTAGAATTTACCATCACTATTGATTTTTGGCCATTTTCGACTTTCACGCCTACTAATCCATAGTCTTTTTGTAAAGCACTTAATCCGGCAAAATCGCCTTCTTTCATGTTTGAAACATCCAGTAAAACAGAGCCTGAGCTTGTAGGTCCAATAGTGCGTTGTGTAAGTGTATTTCTTGCTGAAACAAAATCAGTATCGAGTCTTCCGGTTTTAAGGCGTAAAAATCCTTTTCTTTCTTTTAATGACCAAAGTGTATTATCCGGATTGTGATTCCATTGCCAGGCTAAAGGAAGTGTCTCTTTCCCTTTCTTGCGATTAAATTCATCAGAATCAACCAAATTTGGAATTAGACTTTTATTGGCAGGCAGGTCTATTTGTTCCGGAACTTTACCATTTTCACCTAATATTGGCCAGCCATTTTCCCATTTTACAGGAACGAGGTAGGGAATTCGGCCTACAGCACCAAAATCACGAAAAAGGTAGGAGAACCAGCGTCCGTCAGGTGTGTCAATAAGTCCACCCTGAGCAACGCCTAAATCCTGCAGACCTACTTTTCCTTCCCATGGTCCATTGATATTGTCCGCTCTGTGAATAACTACAGTCCGCATTCCTCCTTGTGGCCAACAAATATTAAATAAATAATATTTCCCATTTACTTTAAATAACTGTGACCCTTCTGCCCCTAACATAATGTTGTCTCCAGCTGGTTTACTGGCATTTTCTATAATAACTTTTTCAGCAGAACCTTCCCTTATTCCCGTGAGATCGTCATTTAATTCTACTAATTTAATTTTGCCGGCCCCATAAATTAAATACGCTTTTCCATTGTCATCAAAAAATAAGGAATGGTCATGATAGGATGGTTTAAAAGAAACTCTTTGCCAATTTCCTTTTTCTATATCTTCTGTTTTGAAAATATATGTTTCTCCTGTTGTTCCGGAAAAAGTTGTCACATAATACATACCGTTATGGAAACGTAAACAGCTTGCCCAGGAACCTCTTCCATAGGTGCTTTTTCCTTCAGTCAAATTTAACTCCGGGGTATCAGCCAATCTATCATAGGCATAATTAATCAGTTTCCAGTTAACCAGATCGGTCGATTTCATAATAGGCAGTCCGGGACTCATGTGCATTGTTGTGCTGCTCATATAATAATTTTTACCCACCCTTATAATTGAAGGATCCGGAACATCAGCAAAAATAATTGGATTTTTAGCTTGTTTATCCTGTTGTGCAACTACATTATTGAGGCTAATGCCAAAAAGTACAATCGCTAATACTAAAATGATTTTATTTTTCATTGAAATAGTTAATTATGAAAATTGAATTACTTAATTTTTGCTACCCCTTCAGTGGTTTGTACTATCTTTTTGATAGTTCCATCAGGGTTATAATACATATAATCTACACAAACAGCACGTCTGTAACTTCCTCCCGTAGGTAAAGTTCCATTATGGTAAAAGAAGTAAGATTTGCCTTTATAATCAACAATACCAGGATGTGTTGTAAAACTGTTTGTTACACTCCCTTGTAGTTGACCCTGATGTTTCCAAGGACCAGTTGGACTGTCTGAAGTACAGTATTCTATAGTTTCTGCCTTCTCTCCTCTACTGGCATATACTAAATAATATATTCCTTTTCGTTTGTATACCCAGGGTCCTTCAATATAATTTTCAGGTTTAAAAGTATTGATAGCGCCATCGATTTCCGTCATGCTCGATTTAAGTTTGACCCATTTACAACTTCCATTGCCCCAGTACATATAAGCTTGTCCATCATCATCAACAAAAACTGTAGGATCTATATCATCCCACGAATGCTTATTATCTGTAGTCATTTCATTAATAACTAACGCTTTCCCGATTGCATCTTTAAACGGACCTACAGGTGAGTCAGAAACAGCTACACCAATTGCGGCACCACCTTTGCTTACGCCATCATCCTTGTGAAAAGTAGAAACAAACCAGTAAAATTTTCCATTTCTTTCAATACACTGAGCTGCATATGCGTCTCCTGTAGCCCAAGGAAAAGTACCTGGAGAAAGCAATGCTCCGTGGTCTTTCCACGTCGCCATGTTAGTTGTAGAAAACACATGCCAGTCGGCCATCTTGTAATTAGTGTCTTCTGTAGTTGCTACGTCGTGTCCTGTATATAAATAGAGAGTGCCCTTATGTACAATTGGGGAAGGATCTGCAGTAAAAATATGGGTGATGATAGGATTTTGTGCTGTTATTTTAATCGATACACAACAAAATATCAGTAGAATCTTAATATTAGATTTCATGTTATAGTTTTTTTGGTTATAATGGTTATTTGTTTTTTCTCAATTTATCTTACTTCTTTACCTGAACTTGCTTACCCGTATATTTTATTATTTTGGCAGCATTATTATTCTGTTGTCCTGATATCCATATAATATTCATCGTATATTCTGCTGTCTGACCATTATAGTTGCCACTTTGTTTTCTTATAGTCAGAGTTTGGTTCTTTTCATTCCATGTTATCGGAATTTCTATATATTTTCCTTTTTCGTAATTGTAATTATCTCCTTCATCATTATAGTAAATAAAACTTCCATCTTTTCCCGTATACACACGAATTTCAAGTTCATCCTGCTTAACCTGCGTATTCTGAATTACATTTCCCATAGCCACAATCGAACCTTCTTTTACAAAAACCGGTATTTTGTCCAATGGTGCTGGTGATGCGATAGTTTGTCCTCCTTCAAATCTTTTGCCGGTCCAGAAATCGTACCACGCATTTTGCTTTGGCAAGTAAACATTCCACTGCGTTACATCAGGAGCAGTAACAGGGGCTATCAAAAATGCTTTACCAAACATATATTGATAAGCCTGACTTACAGCAGTTTTATCATCATTAAAATCCATGATTAATGGACGCATCAAAGTGGAATTGTTCTTAGATATCTGCCAGGCTTCTGAATAGATATAAGGCAATAATTGATATCGAAGGTTCATCATAGAACGCATATTATTCTCTACCTTTTCTCCATATTTCCAGGGTTCCGTTTCTGTTTGATAGCCATGGATACGGAATATCGGATTAAAAACTGCCCATTGAAACCAACGAGTCAGTATTTGATGATATTTTTCATCTTTATACTGTCCTGATCCCGGACGGAAAAACCCACCAATATCGGTAGTCCAATAAGGCATTCCTGTAACATTATAATTTAAACCTGCAACGATTTGACGTTTATAAGTATCCCAGTCCCAGCCTATATCACCCGACCAATTGATTGTACCATAACGCTGCTGCCCTAAAAATGCAGAACGGGTAAGAATCGTTACCCTTTTTTCAGGATTGGTATTTCTTTGACCTTCATAAACTGCTTTACTAACAAATAGTGGATATGTTAATCTATAAAAATCGCCTAATCCAAAATAAGTTTGTTTGCCTCTTAACGCATCATTTTCTGGCTCAGTTGCATCCATCCACCAAGAGTCTACTCCAAGTGAAAATAAATTTTTATCAAGTGCGTTCCAATGTGTTTTTTGTGCTTCCGGGTTATAAATATCTACCCACGGACTATTAGGAATAAATAAGTTTTTCGATACATATTCTTTACCAATTTCTGATTCCTTATTCAAATTTTCCCAAACCGAAACAGAAAAGTGGGCATTTAAATCATGAATTTCTTTTATAAACTTTTCAGGTTCAGGATAATGAGTTTCATCAAATTTAGGCACGCCCCAACCATATTTTCCCCAATATTGCCAGTCTTGTACAATGACATCTACAGGCAGGTTACGTTTTCTGAATTCTTTAATTGTTGAAACCAAATGTTCTCCTGAAGTATATCGTTCACGACACTGCCAGAATCCAAAGGCCCATTTCGGCAACATAGGTACATTCCCGGTAAGGTTACGGTAATTCGCTATAATTTCATCTGTATCTTTTCCTGCAAAAACAACATAATCAAGCGATTTGGCATTAGGAGAATTAAAAACAGTTTCGTCATTAGAAAGTTTCAAACTAAGAGAGGGTGTATTACTTGCTTTGCAAACCACTTTTACAGTGTGATCACCTGCTTTTAACTCAACCAATTTACTCACCGCCGGAGGCAGCCATAAATTAGATTGATTGATTACATCTGTACCGTCAATTAAAACTAAATGCCGGCTATCCATGTCTCCAAGATCCAGCATTAATGAATATTCTCCGTCTTTAGCTATTGAGAAATTGCCGGAATATACAGATTGTTGTTGCGAAACTTTTTGTGTCCCTGAGGTCGTGCTTACTTCAACTTCGCGTTTTTCACCTTCATTTATAGTATTTTTAACTAAAGTAATATTTTGATTGGTCGGGTTGAAATAAGTGAGACCATACTGATGCCATAACAAACCATACCCTTTATTAGATACCAAAAATGGAATAGCGATCTGTGTATTGACCTGGATTAATTTTCGGGTTGTATTTTTTAGATTATAAAAACCATCCTGAAACTGTCCTAATCCAAACAAATATTCATCTTTAGGAGATTCAAAGCCTTGTTCTGCAACAAAACAAGATTCGCCCATAATACTAGCAGGTTTTAATATTCTTGAATTTGCTTTTTCTTTTAGAAAAACTTTATCGGATTTATCACTATATTCAATAACCCCTGTCTTTTTATTTAAGGTAACTGTTATTCCTTTTGTGCTAAGTTTTAAATTATCTAAAGATTCTTTTAATTTAAACTTTGGAACTTTGTATTTGTTTATAAAAACAAACTCCTGTGCTTCTTTTACATTTCCTATTTGATACTGTATTCGTATTGATTTTTCAGTAAGAGGGATTATGTTTAGCACACCATTAGATAATTCAACAGATAATTTATCTTTACTTAAAGTATGCTTTTTATACTCTTGTGCACTAATTGAAGTGAACAAAAAGCTTAAAAGTAAAATGTATACAGTCTTTTGCATTTTTATATATTTAAATTATCAGTTATTCTATTGGAATTAATGAAATCGCAAAGCCTCCACGGCGAAGTAATTTTATATCAATTGTTGAATTTTTATTTACAGCCATTACTTTTGAATCAAAGGTCTTATCGTGTTTGCCATCAGCAATTAAAACGGCGCGATAAATTATTCCTTCCTTTAAAAATTCCAGTCTAATTTTTTTCGTTATTTCTTTACGCTCAGAAGCAGAAATTCCTCCAATATACCAGCTAGTTCCTTTTTGGCGTGCTATCGTTACATCCTGACCTGGATATCCATCAATAAGTTTTGTATTATCCCAGGTTGTTGGTACTTCTTTCAAAAAAGTTTTTGCTTCATCGGGTAATTCGTAATATCCTTCCGGTCTGTCTGCCAAATGTTGCAATGGAGATTCAAAAATTACCGCAAGAGCCAGCTCGTGTCCATAAGAAGTAAGATGTGGATATTGAGAATTAGTAAAAGTAACAGGAGTATAATCCATTGCTCCTACTACATTTCTTGTAAAAGGCAAAATTGTATTATGTTCTGGTGCTGTAGTCGAAAATTCAGGACCGTTGTTATACCATTCTGCACCGCGAACTGCTTCATAAGTCATTAAGTTAGGATAGGTGCGTGACCAGCCACGTGGTACGATACAACCATGAAAATACACCATCATTTCAAATTCTGCTGCATCTTCTAAAATATCAAGATAGTATTGAATCATATCTTGTTTTTCACTTTCAAAAAAATCTACTTTAACTCCTGCTACACCTAATTTTTTGAGTTTTGTAAATTCTTCTACTCTGTTTTTATGAGTAAGCATCCTGTCTTTTGGCGTAGAAGATACCCAAGTATGATTTCCTCCTGAATTGTACCACATTAATGGTTTTATTCCTTTTGAATGTATGTATTTTAAAGCATCTTCCAGATTTCCACCATTAGACATAGAATCCCATTCCCAGTCTAAAAGCGTGTAAGGCCAATTCATTTTTACAGCTAAATCGGCAAATTCACATACAGTTTTATAATCTTTAGTTCCATGATTACTTGACCAGTAATTCCAGGATACTTTGCCTGGCTTTATCCATTGTGTATTTTTAAAAAGAGTTGGAGTTGATACATCTTCAACCAGAGTACTTTCTACAATATCAGATAAACTGCCAATCGTAATTACTCTCCATGGTGATTGCCATGGAAGTGAAATACGAGGTTTTGATTCACCTGTTCCTCTGGCGTCTTTTGGATCTGGAAAAGTAAGTTTATAACTATTGATATCAGTTGTATTGCTTAATTTTGTACCACAGTAAGTACGATCTAAATCAGCTTCATGTAACAGAAACCAAGAGGATTGATCAGACGAATTAAACAATGCCGGATAACACCACTCTTGCTGAATTATCTTATCATTATTCGAAACATCATACAAACCCTCATTCGCAGCATTCCATTTTTCCAGCCATCTTTTACTTTCTTTTGGAATCTGGTAAGCTGTAAATTCATCATTAATACTATAAGAGCCTTGCTTTTCTGGAAATTCATATCGAAATGTAATTCCATCATTATACGCTCTGACAATAAGATTCAATTTTGCTTTACTCGGATTTTCAAAAGAAACAATAACTTCATTGGCTGCATTTTCACGTACTGATTTTTTACCGAAAGGAAGTTCATAATGCTCCTTTATCAGTTTGGGTTTCGTGGCTTTTAAAAAAAGAAGTTCTTTAAAAAAATCCTGATCACTTCTTGAAAGTCCTAAATCTACTTTTGGGAGTATTTCAGATGTACTTTTATCCGTTTGGTAAGATACTTTCAAATACCATTGTCCTTTTTTATTTGCATCAATACTATGAAGAGATCCCACAATTTTTTTATTGGGCGACTTTACAACTATTTGTTGCGCAGATGCATAGCAAAAGCTCAAAATAACAGAAGCAACTAATACTATTTTTAATTTAATCATTTTTAAGTTCAATTAATTTTGATATATCCTGCCTGCCCCGCATTTGAGTCGTTACTTGATCTAAAATACCATACTCATAAGGCACTCGCCTTGCTTTCGTGATAAATTCTGCAGTACAATTAATATGGATTTGTAAACTACTTTTTCTTATTTAAGATTTCGAGCATCTTTGTCGCATATCGCTTTCCTAATAATCTGTATCCTTCCGCTGAAAAATGCAGATTATCATCGCCATCAGGACAACCGCTGGATGATATGACATAGGAATTTGCAATTGTTTGGGGTAAAGTGGCAATTATAGTATTCATGCTGGCGCAGACACCACCCTGATCGGCGTGTACAACTTCTCCTGCCAGTAATGGCGTCGTTGAGGCATTAAGCTTGAGATCTTTTAACAAGTTATCATAAACTACTTTAACCTTTTTTGTCCATAGCGTATCATTTGTATTTGATTCTCCCTGATGCAATAATATTCCTTTAATAACGCCGTCTTTTGAGCAATTTTCGCCATTTCTATCAACGTCCCATACGGGTTTCCTTCGTAAGGAGCAGCAAATGATTTTAACCAATCAGGAGCTGTACTAAGATAAGTTTGATAATTATCCTTATCAAAAAGTTCTATCTTACAACCTCCAACTGCTACATTTATTACGCCAATTGTTACATCTTTAGGCAAATTTGCAATCATTTCTTTACCGAAATAATCGGCAGGACTTAAACCGGAATTACATCTGTTTAATGGCGGTACAGCAGTATACCATTGCCCTTTTTTTCTTTTAAGATTATCGCAATCAATTGCCTGCAAAACTTTAAAACGTTCATTCGAAACTGTATCCTGAGCTTCAAACTTAGCAAACCCTTCCATATTGGACTGGCCTATACACAGATAAATATGAAACTTAGGATTTTGGGCATATGTATTTATTCCAAAAAGCAGTACTGCAAAAGCAAACAACAGATTCAATTTTTTTATCATTTTTATCATTTTTAAAATTTTAAAAAATTATTTATTTACTTATAAATGTGTAAACATTCCCTTTTTTTGTTGGAATATCAACCAATACGGTAGGTTTAAGTTCCAGTGGTTTTATAGTAGATTTCTCCGAGATAATGGCAGCTGCCGTTTCTTCAACAAAATAAAAAGGATTCGGATTTTCTCCTTTTGCAACTTCCAGCTTGCCCGATTTTAGTATCAGATTATTTGGCAAGCGCAGTCTTAAATTCCCACCCAATGCCGATTTAACAACTAACTTGATAAGTTGAGCGTTTTTCCATTTCATTTCTACAATTTCGAATCCGCCTCTGGCTCGAATTCCTTCAACACTGCCTTCTGGCCAAACATCTGGTAATGCGGGAAGAAGATGAATAGCTCCATCAGAACTTTGCACAAGCATTTCGGTTATGCCTGAAGTACATCCAAAATTTCCATCAATTTGAAAAGGAGGATGTGCATCAAAAAGATTATTATAAGTTCCGCCCCCTTCACGATTGACTCCCAAAGGCGTGAGTTGATTTTTTATAAGAGAGTAAGCATGATTTCCATCTTGAAGTTTTGCCCACCAGTTTATTTTCCAGCCCATACTCCATCCCGTTGAAACATCGCCACGCTGAAGCAAAGTATTCTTGGAAGCAGCAAATAATTCAGGAGTTTTATAAGCTGATATCTGATTGGAAGGAAATAACCCGTATAAATGAGAAACATGGCGATGGTTATCTTTAGGATCATCAATATCGTCAAGCCATTCCTGAAGCTGATTGTGTTTACCAACATGCATTGGAGCAAGCCTGCTTCGAAATTGTTTTAAAGTGTCTATTAGAGCAGCATCTTCTTTTAAAATTTCTGCTGCCTTGATTGTAGTAGTAAAAACATCATAAACAATTTGATTGTCCATAGTTGTTCCTGCATCGAGCGATGAACCATTATGAGCTTGAGGAGCATTTTCAGGTGAATTGCCCGGATTTACAACCAGCCACTTATATTTAGGATGTTCTACAAGAAAGTCTACGTAAAATAATGCTGCACCTTTTAATATCGGATAAGAAGCTGTTAAAAATTCTTTGTCACCAGTATAGAGATAGTGTTCCCATAAATGCTGGCTTGTCCATCCGCCACCGGCTGTCCATAATCCCCAGGCAGCAGCATCTATTGATCCAGTTACACGCCAAATATCGGTATTATGATGTGCCATCCATCCTCTTGTACCATACATGATTTTCGCCGTTTCTTGTCCGGTAACTGATAACTCTTTTACCATCTTTAAAAAAGGTTCGTGCAATTCTGACAAATTGGTTTTCTCTGCCGGCCAATAATTCATTTCAGCATTTATGTTGATTGTATATTTGCTGTCCCACGCCGGTTTAAGACTATTATTCCAAATACCCTGAAGATTAGCAGGCTGTCCTCCTGGCTGCGAAGATGATATCAGCAAATACCTGCCATACTGATAATATAATGCTACAAATTGAGGATCATTTGTATTCCTGAAATTTTTCAATCGCACATCCGTTGGTAAATTAGCCTCCGGAGTAACTCCTAAATCTAACTTAACCCGATTAAAATATTTCTGATAAGCTGCAATATGTGATTTTTTGATAGACTTATAGGATTTGCCATACGATTTGTTCATATAATCAGCCGCACGTTTCACTTCATCACCACTTACATCCTTATAATTATTAAAATTAGTCGCTATGGATATAAAAATAGTAACTGCATTTGCGTCTTTTACAATAAGTGAATCGTTTGTCTGTTCTAATCTTCCGCCATCCAATTTAATTCGGGTAATCCCTTTAAAGTTAATTAAACTTTTTACTCCTTCATGATCGCTTGTACGACCAGTAATTTCAAGATCTTTTGATGCATTTACTGTAAAATTCTTTTCCTTGTGAGGAGAAGTGTAACTAGCAGTAAAAGAAATTTTGTCTTTTTTATTGGCTGATATATGAATTATAATAACCCTTTCAGAAAATGAAACAAAAGCCTCCCGGGTATAAGTCACACCGTCAACATCATAGCTGGTTTTTGCAATTGCGTTTTGTATATCAAGTTCCCGTCTGTAATTAGCATATTTTTCATGACCTGCAAAATTCAAATTAAGATTTCCTACAGGCTGAAACATTTGACCATGTGATTTTTTTGTTGTAAAAGTCTGATTGGCTAATTTTTCCGCATCCTTATGTTTTCCTTCAAAAATCATTTTCCTGATTTCAGGCAAAGATGCTAAAGCATCCGGATTATTATTTTCATTAGGTCCGCCGCTCCAAACGGTATTCTCATTCAACTGTATAATTTCATTTTCAACATTTCCATACACCATTGCACCTAAAAAGCCATTGCCAATTGGCAGGGCATTTTCCCAAGTCTTCCCTGAGGGTTCTGTATACCAAAGCTTAAGATTCTTATTATCCTGAGAGAAACTAATAAGGAATAAAAAGAATGAGAATATTGAAAATATTTTTTTCATATTTATTTGAATTTCGATTTTATTAAAGCTGACTCTTAAAATTATTCTCTTTTAAATATTTGATAATTTCTTCCGAAGCATTTTTACTGGTAAATCCAAATTTTTCGTCCAGAACCGAAGCCGGAGCTGAATACCCAAAATGATCAAGACCAAATACTCTTCCATTGTTTCCAGCCAGACTTTCCAAATTAACAGGCAGACCAGCTGTGAGCCCGAAAACCAGTCCGTCTTTTGGAATTACGCTTTGCTGGTATTCTTTTGATTGAGATCTGAAAAGTCCTTCAGAAATTATTGATGCTACATTTATTTTAATTTGCATGGTTTTTTCGATTTCAGATGCAGCTTCAATAAGAGTGGCTACTTCTGATCCATTTGCGATTAATGTAATATCAGGATTTTGAACGGATTTGACCAGATACCCTCCTTTTTTAGACTGAAGAGCATCCTCAAACCTAGAACCTCCACTGGTTGGAAGATCTTTAATATCCTGTCTGGAAAAAATCAAACCTGTTGGTGTTTTTTTGTTTTCCAATGCCATTTGCCAAGCTACAGAAGTTTCAACAGCATCAGCAGGTCGTAAAGCCAATAAGCTTTTATCACCTGAATGATTTTTTATTTTCTCCAGCAATCTGATTTGTGCTTCCTGTTCTATAGGCTGGTGTGTAGGGCCATCTTCTCCAACCCGGAAAGAATCATGTGTCCAGACATATTTTACAGGCAATTCCTGAATAGCTGCCAGACGTATTGCTGGTTTCATATAGTCCGAAAACACAAAAAATGTAGCTACTACAGGAATGACACCCCCATGAAGCGCAATACCGTTGGCAATTGCTGCCATTGTTAATTCGGCAACACCAGCTTGTAAAAAACCACCGCTAAAATCATCCTTTTTCAGTACAGATGATTTTTTTAGGAAACCATCCGTTTTGTCGCTATTGGATAAATCCGCAGAAGAAACAATCATGTTTTCAACATTTTCTGCCAGATATCCCAAAACAGCTGCAGAAGCATCACGCGTTGCTGCATTTGCTTTTTGAATTATACTGCTAAAATCCAAATCTGGCAAATCACCTGCAAAAAACTGATTAATCTTTTGCGCTAATGCTGTATTTTTTGCTTCCCAATTTGAAAAATTTGCTTTTCTGTTTGCTGCCTCTTCTGCTTTTTTAGTTAAGACGGTAGCATAATGTGCTGCAACATCATCATAAATTGAAAATGAATCTTCCGGATTTGCCCCCAGATTAAGCAGTGTTGATTTAAAACACGCTTTTGTTCCTCCAATAGGTTTTCCGTGCAATTCACATTGCCCTTCATACATTGCTCCATCAGCCGTAACACAACCTTTGCCCATTATAGTCCTTCCGATAATCAGTGTTGGCCTTTCCAATTCGGCATTGGCGGCATTCAGTGCTGAGCGAATATGAGTATGACTATGTCCATCAATGGTAATAACTTTCCAACCCCATGATTCATATTTCATTGCAGTATTCTCCGTTGTTACTTCATCTGTCATTGAGGAAAGCTGCACATCATTTGAATCATAGAACATAATAAAATTGTTAAGTCCCAAATGTCCTGCAATTCTACCTGCTCCTTGTGAAATCTCTTCCTGAACACCACCATCTGTTATGAAACCATAAATTTTATGATCAAATAAATTATCAAATCTGGCAGATAAAAATTTAGCAGCGATTGCAGCTCCAACACCCATTGCATGCCCCTGCCCTAATGGTCCTGAGGTGTTTTCAATTCCTCTTTTTACATCAATTTCGGGATGGCCAGGTGTTACTGAACCCCATTGTCTGAAATTTTGAAGATCTGTTTTTTCATAGTTTCCCAATAAATAATATTGTGCATACATTAACGCTGAAAGGTGACCGGCATCCATAAAGAAACGATCCCTAAAGATCCAATTCATATCAGTTGGATCATACTTTAAATATTCTGTATATAAAATATGCATAAAATCAGCGCCTCCCATGGAACCTCCCGGATGCCCTGAATTTGCTTTTTCTACCATAGAAATGGCTAATGCACGTATATTATCTGCTGCTAATTGGTCAATTTTATTATTCATTTTAATGATTTGTTTTGTATTATATGATTGATGATAAGCATATCAATTATGATGTGTTATTTTAAACCATGATATTGATTATTTATAATTTAAGATTCGATTCAAAAGGTGAAGCGGGTAAATTTTCTTTATTGTAGAAATTGGCTCCTTCCGGATTATCTGCCCATGCATACCGAACTTTGGCTGGACTTGGTACAGCATCATTCCATACTATAATTTTATCGCCTTCTATAGTTGCATTTGCCCATACAAAATTTCCATCACTACCAGCAATTGCAAATCCTTTTAGTGTACCACTATCCTTCGCTATCAAACCTGTTCCAACATCGGTAAAACTTAAAATTAATTTGTTCTCTTTTTTTTCCATTGACTTAAACAAAGGCCCGGAAGCAACTAAATTTTTCTCACCATAAGCTATTTTTCTTGCTTGTAAGGCGAGTCTTTTTCCAACGTCATATTTATTTAAAGGATGAATGTCATTCCATTCTCCTAAATCTACTGTTACAGCCAAACCAGTTTTGGGAACTGTAAGTAGATTTTTTTGTTGTTGTCTCAATTGAGCCCAATTGCTTTCTCCCGGATTAGGTTTCACTTCCATAAAATTGGCTAGCTGAACAAGTAAAAAAGGTAATTTATCCTGTTTCCATTGTGTCCTCCAATTTGCTATTAAAGTTTCCATCAACGCTGAATATTCTAATGGTTTCCCGGTACTCGATTCACCCTGATACCAAAGAACACCTTTAATTGAATAGTTCTTTAAAGGTGCAATCATGGCATTATAAAGCCCTACCGGTTTCCATCTCACAAAAGTTTGGGATGGCAATGGCGACATTTTGGCTCCCAGTTCATATTTCCATATTCCTTTTAGATCAAGAGTATCGTTTGCTATTATTAATTCGTAAGGCTTATCTGTAACAAAGCCGCCTTTACCTGAATTATTTATGATACGAACAGTAATTTGATTTTTGCCTTCTTTTAAAATATTCGTATTAAAAGAATAAATTCGTGGAGGATATTGGTAAGAAGTAGTACCAATAAAATGACCATTTACGTACACAGAATCGGCATCTACAATTCTTCCTAATATTAATTTGGCATTTTCTGCCTTAATTGCTGATAATGAAAATTCTTTTTTGAACCAGACAGCACCATTTGTATAGCCTAACTCATTATCTGCCCAATAACCGGGAACATTCATATTTTTCCATGAAGTATCATCTAATGTTGCTTTTGACCAATTGTTTTTTAATCCAATATCCGTATTATTAAGTAAATGATACCAATCTTTATTGACTTTTCTATCATTATTATCAATTTCACTTTCCAGTTTTCCATCTTTGAATTTCAAATATTCCTGATAATATTCCGGAAATTTTCTAACGCTTTCCTCACTTATCCAAGCCTCTGCAGGAGAACCGCCTAGTGCACTATTAATTAATCCAATCGGAATTTTATACTTATCATATATTTCTAATGCAAAGAAATAAGCAACACCCGAAAATTGCAAAACATTGACAGGATTTGCAGCAATCCATTCACCTGATGAAAAGTCTTCTTTTTCATTTGCAAAGTAATATTGATCCGGAACTAAAAATTGCCTGATGTTTGCATTATCTGCCTTCGAAATGTCATCTTTGTATTTATCTTTCAATCTATTCATAGGAAGCTCCATATTAGATTGTCCTGAACAGACCCAAACATCTCCAAAAAGAATATTCTTTACTACAATAGTATTCGATGCCTTAAAAATCATTTCATACGGACCGCCTGCTTTTTGAGATGGAAGTACGATCATCCACTTCCCATCCTGATTGGTAAGTGTTTTATATTTCTTATGATTGAACTCAAGTTCAATTTTTTCATTTGAGGAAGCCCAACCCCAAATCCTAACCTTAGTATCTCTTTGAAGGATCATACCATCACTAATTAAACGAGGCAGTTTTATTTGCGAGTTTACGCATACTCCAATCAATAGCGTAATTATTATTATTATTTTCTTCATGTAATCCGATTAATAAGATATGATTCTAAAATAATTAAAAAAAGCCGAAAGGGATTAAGCTTACGGCCTTAATTTAAAAACTAACACTAACATAGTCACAAACTAATTATTAACACACTTAAAACCAATATTAACGTAAAAAACCAACTCAATATAAATAAAAGCGTTTACATAAATTACATCTCAATAGACAAGCTGCTTTCTCAGTAGTAACTATTCCTATCGGAATTCTATTGTAAATTATTCACCCATTTATTCTGACGTTAAGTCAGCATAATGTTTGATATTAAATTTTATAAAAACTTTGTTTATTGAAATCGAATTAATTATTGTTTTAACAATAAGTGTATTTATTACAAATATAATAAAAACAATTAAAAACACAACCGGTTGTTTGTGTTTTTTTTGCGAGATAGTAAAATAAAATAGAGTAAAAAAACATTATATTTATTTTAAATATTAAAAAAATAAAATAAAAATGATTCTTTAGTTCTTTAATTTTAAAGATTAAGAGAATAATTAAGTAAAAAATATTCAACAAATAAATTTGAATATAAACTTGTTACTGTTTAATAAAGTTTGATTGAAATAATTATCTGAGATTCTAAAATCAATTATTTTTTATTTTAGAAACAGCAATAAAAACATCTGTTTCAGGCATCTTACAAGCTTTATCAATGCAAACATAAATATATGTTTCATTTTCTGTAAAGCGATTTTCTAAAATAGGAAGCTTACTTTCTTGAGTTGCACCTGCAATTAGGATATTAGGAAGATAATAACTCTGCAACTGACTCGCTTTTACAGCAGCATCTTTTCCGGAAACAGCAACTTCAAAATAATTATCAGTATAATTTAGCATCAAATTCAGCCAATTGTAATATTCTGTTGGTGATTCCAATGCGTCATTTTTTACATTATTTAGCATTTTTTGGGCATTTTTCGAATAAGTATTATTAGAATAATAATGACCTAGTAAAAATAAATTATGAGCAAGAATTGAATTGGAAGCTGGAATTACATTGTCAGCGATTTCCATTTTTCTTGCAATTAAATTCGTTGAAGTATTTGAAGTAAAGAAAAACATATTTGATTTCTTATCCCAAAAATGAGTAATGGTATAATCTGTTAACTTCTTAGCCGTATTGAGCCACTTTTCATCTAGTGTAATTTGATAAAGCGCAATAAAAGCATCTATAACTGTAGCATAATCCTCTGAAAAACCAAAAATACTGCTTTTACCTTCTTTGTAGCTGTGATTTAAACTTCCGTCTTTTTGTAGTTGATTATTTAGAATAAAGTTGGCATTTCTTAAAGCAATTTCCTTGTAATGCGGATTTTTGAATGCTCGATAAGCATTAACATAACCCTTTAGCATCAAAGCATTCCAGGAAGTTAATGTTTTATTGTCTAAATGAGGTCCGGATCTCTTGCTTCTTACAGTTAAAAGTATTTGTTTCCAGTTTTTAATTTTGGAATCTAGTTCTTTCAGTGTCAATTTATTTTTGAGAGCAAAATCTTTATTGGATTGGTTTTTAAATAAAATATAGTTTTTATTTTCCCATAGACCATTTTCATTAATATTAAAATACTCTTGAAAAAGAGAGTAATCAGATTTTAACACCGCTTGTAATTCTTCCTTCTTCCATGCATAATAAACACCTTCTTCCAGTTTTTTTTCTTTGTTTTTGCTATCGGCGTCCAAAGAAGAATAAAAAGCTCCATTTGAGGCCATTAATTCTTTTTCTATAAAACTCAGGGTTTCATATACAGTTTTTTTATACAACTCATTTCTGGTAACCAAATAAGCATCAGAATACAAACTTACTAATTGTGCATTATCGTAAAGCATCTTTTCAAAATGTGGGATATGCCATTCAGGATCTACCGAATATCTCGAAAAACCTCCACCAATGTGGTCATAAATTCCACCATCAGCCATTTTTGTCAGTGTCGTCTGTACATATTTTTGAATTAATTTGTCGTTATTCTGAATACAATAACGAAGCAGAAAGCTCAAGGAGCCAGGCATTGGAAATTTGTTTTCTCCCAGTAAGCCCCCCTCTTTATAATCTAATTGGCCCTGCCACAATTTTACTGCATCTGAAACATCTGATTTCTTAAAATTTATTTCATTTGTATTGACTGTAATCAACTGTGATTTTTGAATTCCATCAACTAATTTATCCGCATATTCACTCGCCTTTTTAGGATTTTCTTTATATAAATCAGAGAGATCTGTTAAAGCTTTTATCCATTCCTCCTTAGTAAAATAAGTCCCGCCAAAAATAGGACGCCCGTCTGGCATTGCAATACAGTTTAATGGCCATCCGCCTTTTCCTGTCATCAATTGCACTGCATTCATATATATATGATCAATATCCGGACGCTCTTCTCTATCTACTTTTATACTTATGAAATTATCATTCATTAATTTTGCAACTTCTTCATTTTCAAAACTTTCCTGCTCCATAACATGACACCAATGGCAAGCAGAATATCCTACAGAAATAATAATAAGTTTATTTTCTGCTTTTGCTTTATCTAAAGTTTCTTTGTTCCATGCTTTCCAATCTACTGGATTATGTGCATGCTGCAAAAGATACGGACTAGTTTCATTGATTAAATCATTCGTGAATTTATGATTTTCTTGATCATTATGTTTAGTGTTACAGCTTGTAAAAAAAAAAGTGATAATTAATAAAAGATATAGAATACGCATATAAAAGATAGAATAACTATGGTGGTTTTTTGATTTTTTTAAATTGCAACGCTAAAATAGCAATTTATATTTAATAGATTTACGGAAACTAAATAATGCTTCAAATATGCTATTAAAAGCTTCAAAAATGACAATCTTATTTCAACTTTCAAACTATTTTTATGTTTCGCATTTTGTTAAAATGAGATCAACTAAAACGTTTTAGTTTTTGATAAAAAATGATATTAAAAACATTCCAATCTAAACGATGGGTAAGCAAAAAAAAGCAACCCGTATATTATGAGTAATACATCGCAAAAGCTTTCAGTTCTAGAAAAAATAGGTTACGGTTTAGGTGATTTTGCTGCAAATTTGATTTTTCAGACTTTGCTGACTTTTTTAGCTTTTTTTTACACTGATGTTTACAAAATCCCGGCAGGAACAGCTAGTATTATCATTTTTATTGGTGGTTTTATTGGTGCTTTCTTTAATATTATTATGGGAGTCATTGCTGATCGTACTCAAACACGATGGGGAAAGTTCAGACCTTGGATATTATGGACCGCTTTGCCTTTTGGAATTGCAGCTGTACTTTCTTTTTTGACTCCGGATTTTGGAGCAACAGGAAAGATAATATATACATTGTTAACTTACTTTTTTTTAGTTTTAATTTATTCTGCAAACAATTTGCCATATGTTGCCTTAAGTGGTGTTTTGACTGGTGACATGAAAGAAAGAAATAGTCTGTCCTCCTATCGTTTTGTAGCTGTAATGATAGCGCAATTTATAATTCAGTCACTTTTATTGCCCTTGGTTTTAATTTTAGGACATGGCGATAAAGCCGTTGGTTTTAAAAATACAATGCTAGTATTTGCGGTTGTAGGAGTTATTTGTTTACTAATTACCTTTTTTACCACAAAAGAAAGAATCATACCTGCAAAAAGTCAGGAATCATCCGTTAAGCAAGATTTTATTGATTTGTCTAAAAACGGACCTTGGCTAGTTATGCTGCTGGTTACTATTTTGGTATTTATAACTTTGTCATTAAAAGGGGGAATGTATGTTTTTTATTTTAAATATTATTTAGATCCTGTTGCACAAACTGCTTTTTTGAATAACATTGGTTTTACCACATTTATTGATAAGCTGAATAATTCATTAATAGAAATGGGATTTGTAGATTTTCAGTGGCCAAATGATGCACCAACTTCAGCATTTAGTCTTTTTAATGCCGGGGGTATCATTTTTATGATTTTTGGAATTATGTTTTCAAAATCACTCGCAGATTCCTTTGGCAAAAGAAATATTTACATCACTTTTATTTTTTTATCTGCAATTAGCTTATTGATTTTTAATTTTTACAGCAGAACAGCTATTCTAATGGTTTTTCTGACCCAATTAATACATGGATTTATTTACGGAATAACAATACCATTATTATGGGCTATGATAGCTGATGTTGCTGATTACAGCGAATGGAAAAATAATCGAAGAGCAACTGCAACTGTTTTTTCAGCAATGATTTTCGGACTAAAAATAGGAATAAGTATAGGAGGTGCATTAGGAGCTGCTTTTTTATCCAACTATGGTTATGTTGCTGAAGAAATTAATCAGGTACCAGCAGCTGTAGAGGGCATTAAACTTTCTGTAAGTATATATCCTGGCTTTATATTTATTATAAGCGCAGTTTTATTATGCTTTTACGTAATAGATAAAAAAATGGAAATTCAAATTGAAAAAGACCTAAAGGAAGGAAGACAGACTAAAACTGTTTTATCAGAAATAAAATAAATTTAATATAATATTTTTATACTTTTTAAATTATTTTATAATTCTTTAAGTTCTACTGCATATTTTTAAAATTCATACCGATAGTAGACAAATGCTTTATTTACCTTAATTATATCCAAATTCTTCCAAATCCAAATTTATATTGGCAAACTACAAAAACACAATTTAGCCAAAATCATTATTCATGACTTTAAACGCCTGTAGAATAAAAACCTGTTTCTAATTGTCAAGTAATCACCAAAATATACTAGTATTTTAAGTTTGAAATAGCTAATATTGTATTCGTACAATAAAAACAATTGGTTCTCAATTAAAAAGTATATATTTAATTTATTTTCTAATCATTTTATAATGTCCCAAAAAAGTTGTTTTAGAGTCATTGTCATCTTATTTTTTATACTTAATAAAATGTTTTCTCAAAACACATTTGAAAACTATCAATTTCGTTTATTGGATAATGAAACTTCAAAAAGTGGCATTTATACTATTACACAGGATCAGTTTGGCATTATGTGGATTGGAACAAATGGGGCTGGATTATATAAATACGATGGAACAAATTATGTAGCATATGAGCAAAACTCAAATCTAAATAATTCTATTAATAGTAATCTTATTTATACAACTTACGTAGATCTCCGCAACCGGTTGTGGATAGGTACTGATGAGGGATTGTGCCTTTATAATCGAAATCTAAATACTTTTGAAAATATTGATATTCAAAAAAAAATCAGAAAGGAAACTGTCATTTCTGTGAAAAGCATTATTGAGGATAATAATGGCAATCTTTTTTTGGGAACATTTAATAGTGGTTTATTGAAACTAAATATTAAGTCAGGAAAAATCACTCAGTTCAGGTCAGATATTTCAAATAAAACAAATTATCTTATAAATTGCTTATCAAAAGATAAAAAAGGAACTATTTATCTAGGAACTAATTTAGGTTTGCAGGTAGTTGATCCAATAAAAAATATAATTAAAAAAGTAAACATTGGCAAAGATAATCAGGCAATATCCGGAACCATTGTTTCAATGTTTTTTGACAGCAACCAAAACTTATGGATTGGCAATGGATATAAAGGACTTGTTAAGGTAAATTTATATTCTAAAATCAAACAGGCTGTTTCTTATCCTATTACCCAAAAAAGAATTATGTCAATACTGGCATCAGATAGTAAAACAATTCTTTGCGCAACAGAAAATGATGGGTTAATTATTGTAAATGATCAAGGGGTAGTTCAAAAAAAATATGTAAACAGTAAATATAATGTTCGTAGTTTAAGTTCAAATTCTGTATGGTCGTTATTTTTAGATAAAGAAAATAGAATTTGGCTGGGCTACTACAACAAAGGCTTAGGTATTTTTGATAAAATAAATAGTAAAGTAAGTGTTTTAGAGAGTTTGACCGGTAATTCGCAATCATTACAAACCAATTGTGTAACAGGTATTGCAAAAGACAATCAGGGTAATCTATGGATTTCAATGGAAGGCGGCGGGGTCGATGTGTACAATACCAAAACTAAAATCTTCAAACATATTACCAAATCTGACACTAGTTTGTATTCTGGATTAACCAATGATAATATCACCAAAGTATTTATTGATAAAAAACAGAATATTTGGCTATCAAGCTGGAATGAGGGGATTTTTGTTTTAAAAAAAGGAAGCAAAAGCTTTATTAATTACAATACAAAAAACACTCCTAATTTAGCTTCTGACAATATAATGAGTATTGCTGAAGATTCCAGGGGCATTATTTGGATTGGTACATTTTCGAAAGGATTACACTATTACACACCTTCCAATGGTCAATTTCATCATTGTAATTCTAAACCATTTTATGCAAATGGACTAATGAATGCAGATATCAGAAAAGTGATGGTAGATTCAGATGATGCAGTTTGGGTAGGTTCAACAACTGGTTTATTCAAGGTTAATACAAATGATTTTGTTTCTTTTTCTGTGATTTCTTTTCGAGACAAAATGTCTGAAAAACTTAAAAATCATAAAAGTACGCATACTATTAATACATTATACGAAACTAAAAATAAGGAAATTTGGATTGGCACTGATGGTGCTGGATTATTTTCGTACAACAAAAAAGCTGATAGCCTAAAATGGTATATAAATTTTAAAGGACTTCATGAAAAATCAATCTCATCCATTGTAGAGTCTAATGATGGAAGTATTTGGATAAGTGGAAAAAAGGGAATCACAAAACTGGATATAAAAAACAAAAACACTGTTAATTACTCTACATATGATGGCTTACTGGGAAATGATTTTAATAATAATTCTGTTCTTAAAGATGAAAATGGGCTGCTATATTTTGGTGGTTATGAAGGCTTAAACTACTTTAATCCACGTAATTTAATCAAAAGTAAAAAACAGCTTCCAATTTACTTTACTGATCTAAAGCTTTTTAATAAATCAGTAGGGCCACTTGAAAAAAACTCACCATTAATAAAAGTTATATCGCAAACAAAAAAAATAATCCTAAAACATGATCAATCTGTATTTACAATTGATTTTATTGCCATTAATTATTCTTTTCCTGCTCAAAATGAATTTGCTTATTATTTAGAAGGATTTGAGGATTCGTGGAATTATGTTGGCAATAAACCCTCAGCAACTTATACAAACCTAGCGCCGGGTAACTATATCTTCAAGGTGAAAGCCGCCGAAAAGAATGGCGTTTGGAGTCAAAATCCATTAGAATTAAAAATTGAAATTTTACCACCCTGGTGGAAAACGCCTTTTGCCTATTTATTTTATTCCCTATTGCTATTAGCAGCGATTTATTTCGCTAACCAATACTATCAAAATCGTTTTAAACAAAAACAAATGATAGAATTTGAACAGAAAAAAGCGCTTCAAATTGAAAAATTAAATAATAAAAAATTACAATTCTTTACCAATATCTCGCATGAGTTCAGAACTCCGCTTACTTTAATTTTAAATCCTTTAGCAGATATAATCAAGAATAGTAGCCTGGAGTTACCCGATGGTGTATTAAATAAATTGCAGACTATTCAAAAAAGCTCAGACAGACTCTCAAGGTTAATTAATGAGTTGATGGATTTTAATCAGCTACAATTTAATAAAATGACCCTGCAATTACAATTAATAGAGATAGTTAATTTTACCAGGGAGATTGTCAGTTATTTTGATGAAGAAGCTTTCAGTCGCAGAATTCAGTTACAATTTGAATCTAATAAACCATCATTAAAAGACTGGATTGATCCTAAAATGTTCGAGAAAATTATTTTTAATGTAATTTCTAATGCTTTCAAGGTTACCCCTGATAATGGTAAAATAATGATAAAAATAGCAGTTAATGAAGAGCTAAAACATTTTCCTTTGATAAATTCCTCAGTTACCCATCCTTCTTTTGAAATTGCTGTTGAAGACACGGGTACTGGTTTAGATAAAAAAGACATTAAAAGAATTTTTGACCGCTTCTATCAGGTAAATAATTTAAATAAGGCCTATTATGGAAGTACAGGAATAGGGTTGGAAGTTGTTCGTGGATTTGTAGAATTACATAAAGGAATAATCGAGGTAGAAAGTGAATTGGGAGTTGGTACCACTTTTAAGCTAATGTTTCCTATTGGAAAAGAGTTTTTTAATAAGAATGAAATACTTCTTAAGGAATTTAAAAGAGAGAAAAAAATAAGTTTTACGCCAATTGTTGAAAGAGATGAAATTCAATTACAAGACACTGAAGAGAAACAAGATCGAATTTATACCATTTTGATTGTTGAAGACAATGTAGAATTACGAAATTATTTAAAAAATGAACTGAAAAAAGACTACAAAGTAATAGTAGCAGAGAATGGTCAGGTTGGTTTAGAACTAGCTCTCCAGAAGTTACCGGATTTGATTTTAACTGATGTAATTATGCCTGTTATGAGTGGTCTGGAATTATGTAAAAATATTAAAGCAGATTTAAAAACCAGCCATATCCCATTAATGATGTTGTCTGCAAAGGCATTAATTAAGGATAAATTAGAAGGTATTGATTCTGGTGCAGATATGTATTTGAGTAAACCTTTTGATATGGATATTTTAAGATCCAGTCTGGTACAATTAATCAACAGCAGGCAAATTATGTTCAATAAATTCTATAATGGAATTAGTCCGAAAGCAAAAGAAAAAACAACCAGCTTAGACAATGAATTTATAAAAAATATTCTGAATTACATTAATGAAAATATCAGCGAATCTGAGTTAAGTGTCGAGGTTTTGGCTTCGAAGGTATTTTTGAGCAGAAGCCAGCTGTATAGGAAAATTAAAACCCTAACAGGCGTATCGGTAAATGAATTTATACGTAATGTCCGTTTAGAAAAAGCTAAAGAATTAATTGAATTGGGTAATGATAATATAACTGAAATTAGTTTTAAAGTTGGCTTTAGTTCTCCATCCTATTTTACAAAATGCTATAAAGAAAAATACGGATATTTACCAACACATAATAACAAACAATAACTTCTACTTGTCTAAAAATATTTATTATTAAAGACGGCTTGTGTCGTCTTTTTTGTTTAACAGATAAAAATCAGCATATATTTAAGTTTTTAAGCCCTATTATTTATCTTAAAAATATTGATAAAAAAACTAGTATATTATTCAATAATTAATCTTATTTAAATTCATAAGTAATTATTAATTATGCATAAATAGTGTTTTATTTTTCTTTATATTAAAAAAATAATACTACATTATTACCAATACCTTATTTATATTTTTTAGTTTTAAATTAGCATAAAATACCGCATTTACTAGTTTTTTACCTCTTATGCTACAAAAGTGATAGTTTTTGCATCATTTGTAGTATGTGAAATTTATGTTAACACTATATTTTTGGATTTAACATTATCAACCTCTTAGAAATAATTATTAACATTTTAAAAAACGATTTTATAATGAAATGAAACCACACTTTATTTTTATTAAAACCTTTTTCTAATCAAAATACCAATCAGGATTCGGAATATAAAATCTTATATATTATTAGATTTTAAGTTAAAGGAAATATAATTATGATAAATGAAAAAATTACAACCAAACAATTATTTTAAACTAAACAAAAACCAATTAACTATGATGTTAAAATTAAAATTTGCAATAATCGCATTGCTAATAGTTAGCAGTCAAAATGTGATGGCACAATCAAAGACCATACAGGGTGTGGTTACCGATTCAGCAGGATTTCCTTTGCCTGGTGCTAGTATTAATGTACAAGGATCAAAAAATAGCGCGTCAACAGATTTTGATGGTAAATACTCTTTAAAAGGGGTTAACGCTACAGATAAAATAACATATTCCTATGTTGGCTTGACATCACAAACGATAACCGTTGGAGGTCAGAGTACAATTGATGTTAAATTAGCAGAATCTACACAAACCTTAAATGAAGTTGTAGTAGCTTATGGTACTCAGAAGAGAGCTAAAGTAACCGGTGCAATTTCAGTAGTTAATGCAAAAGATATCGTTGCAGTACCAATTACTAATGCAGAGTCTGCTTTACAGGGTAGAGCTGCTGGAGTTAGTGTAGTAAATGGTGCCCCGGGAACGAACCCAAGTGTTGTTATTCGTGGCTTAGCTACCATGAATGGTAGTGACCCTCTATACGTTGTTGATGGTGTGCTAGTAGGCAACTTATCAGGTCTTAGCCCTAATGACATTGAATCAATGTCAGTTTTAAAAGATGCCTCTACAACAGCCTTATATGGCGCAAGAGCATTTAATGGAGTTGTTATGGTAACAACAAAAAAAGGAAAAAAAGGACCTGGTCAATTGACATTTAGTACTTATGTAGGTTCTCAAACAGTTACTAAAAGGTATGATGTTTTAAATCGCGAACAATACCTTAAGTTTGCTGGTGATCAAGGTCTTAATTTAAATGCCAGAGCTGCTCAGTTTGGCAATACAGATACCAATTGGCAGGATGAAATTTTTAGAACTGGACTTATGCAGGATTATAATCTTAGTTTCTCAAGTGGCACAGAAACTTCTACAAACCGCTATTCTGCCGGATATTTAAAACAAGAAGGAACTCTTATTGGTACAGGTTATGAACGTTATTCTTTCAGGGCTAATAATACACAAAGTATTGGTAAATTAACCGTAGGAAGTAATATTGGTGTAACATTTAGCGAACGTGATCCAGAGCGTGCTTCCGGAGGTAGAACATTGTTAGAGCATGCCGTTAAAATGGCTCCTTATTTACCTGTTTACAATGCAAATAACAAAGGAGGTTATCAAGGTAGTGAAGGAAGTGATTTACAAGACGCTGAAAATCCAGTACGTGTTGCCAAACATGGTTATCAAAAAATTAATGGCGTTTCTATTATAGGAAATATCTTTGCTGAATTAGAAATTATTAAAGGATTAAAATACAGATCTCAAGTTTCTTTAGATTACTACGCCAGTAGAGATCATACTTTTGTTCCTAGTTTTTCAGATGGTACGGCTAATCAAGCTTACTCTCAAACTACAAATAATGAATCTCAGGGTCAAACTATTGTATTTGATAATGGTTTAACGTATAAAACTACTATTGCTGACAAACATAATATTGAAGTATTGGGACTTATAACTAAAGTTGACAGTAAAAACAGAAATGTAAATGCTGGAAGCCGTAATGCCATTTCAGATGAAATAGACGTGTTATCACTTAATGCAGCAAATTTAGGTTCTGGTAGTAGTGAAACTAATACTTTGGGATATGTAGCTCGTATTAACTATGATTATGATGATCGATACCTGCTTGCTGTTTCAGGACGTAGAGACGGTTCTTCCAGATTTGGAGCTAATAAACGTTTTGGTAATTTCTATTCTGTTGCTTTAGGCTGGAATATAGCTAAAGAAAATTTTATGGCTAATTCTATTTTTAGCACATTAAAACTTAGAGGTACATTGGGTACTACAGGTAATGACAGAATTAATGACTACAGATATAGTTCAAGTTTAAACAATACCTTTAATTATCCAATCGATGCAGCAAATGGTGTAGGAACTACTGCAGGTAGTATTGCTAATCCAGATTTGCAATGGGAGTCTAAAAAGGATAGAAACATAGGTTTGGATTTTGGCTTATTTGATGAAAAATTTACAGGTTCTTTTGAATATTTTAACAACAAAAGTTCTGATGTGCTTTATAACGTTCCAATTCCTGCTTCTGTTGGTGCTATAGGAGGTGTTCAAACACAAAATATTGCAGACATAAATGTAAAAGGATATGAAGTAACATTAGGTTATAATGACAGAAAAGGAGATTTTACCTGGTCTGCTACAGCTAATTTTGGTGTGACCAAAAATGAAGTAGTTCATTTAGCGCCAGGTGCACAAAGTCAGGTATACGGACCGTCAGGAAGAGCAGGAATCGAAAATTTTTCCAGAATAGAAGTGGGCCAGCCATTATTCTATTTCTGGGGTTATGAAACTGCTGGGATTTATCAAAACCAGGCTGAGGTTGATGCCTATCTTCTTCCTGGTCAAACAGTTTACAAACCAGGTGATATAAAATTTGTAGATCGCAATGGAGACAAGATAATTTCTTCAGAGGATAAAACAAATATTGGAAGTCAATATCCTGATTTTACTTATGGTCTAAACCTAACAGCAGCCTATAAAAAATTCGACTTTAACTGTTTTATAACAGGAGTTAGTGGAAATGATATATTTAACGCAAATGTTTTTGACTTAAATGGTATGTCACGTTTATTTAATTCTGGTACAGAGGTTTTGGATAGAGCTATAATAGGTTCAAATGGTGAAGTAAGCAACCCATCTGCAACGTTGCCTAGATATGGTGGTGCAAGTCAAAACTACGCACAGGCGAGCCAACGTTATATTGAAGATGGTTCTTTTACAAGATTGAAAAATGTAACTTTAGGATATACATTGTCTGGAGATACATTTAACAACCATTTTTCAAATATAAGATTCTACGTAAGTGGACAAAACCTTATAACTATTACTAACTATTCTGGTTTAGATCCTGAAGTTGCTCGCGCTGATGGAAGTCCTAGTTCAAATGGAATTGATTTAGGCAGGTATCCACAACCAAAATCAGTAATTTTCGGTCTTGAAGTTGCATTTTAATAAATAAAAATGATGAGAAAAATAAAATATATAGTTATAGTAGTGTCTGGAATTTTAGCAATAAATTCATGTGACACAAAGGATTTAGAACTAACTAATCCAAATGAGTTATCTCCTGAAACATTTTTTAAAACTCCTGCTCAGGTTCAGTCTTCGGTAAATGCAACCTATGCAAATTTACAAGTATTAGGCCTTTATGCACGACATAGCTTTTTTGCTTTAGATCTAATGGGACATGATGCCGAAGCTAATTCACAATTAGAAGGAAACAAAGTACCTTTTACTAATTTTAGTTTTGATGGAGGTAGTGATATTATTCAGATGTATTGGGAAGCCTGCTTTTTAGGAATTTCTAAAGCTAATTTTGTATTACAAAATGAAGAAAAAATTCAAGCGCTGCCTAACACAGAGTTATCACAAGAACAAAAAAATAAATTTTTAGCTGAAGCTCATTTTATGAGAGCCTACTATTATTTTTTATTAGTACCTCGTTTTGGTGATTTACCTATTTACACAAAACAAACGATAATTGGTGCTGCAAGAAGCCCTAAAGAAGAAGTGTATAAATTAATTACGGATGATTTTGATTTTGCCTCAAAAAATCTATTAAGTAAATCTGTAGAACAAAAAGGAAGAGCTACTAAAGAAGCTGCTTTTGCTTATTTAGGAAAAGCGCTATTGTATCAAAAGAAATATGATGAAGCACTAACTGCCTTTAACAATGTGACAGGGTTTACTTTGGAAAATAATTTCTTCAATAACTTTAGAGATGATACTGAACATGGTCCAGAATCAATTTTTGAGGTTGAATTTGATGAAAAGTTAGGAACAGGTAATAAATGGGATGGCAATTCTGGAATTGAAGGAACAGGCTATGCTGAAACTACACTTAGAGGTCAGGAATATGGTATGGCTGCCAAAGATTGGTTTAATGTTTATCCAAATGAGGATTTAGTAAAAGCTTATGAGCCAGGCGATAAACGCTATAAAGCTACGTTCATTTTTCCAGGTGATGTATATGGTGGAGGTTTTGTTATGCCCGCAGCGGAAAGACAAGGGAGAAAAGCTGGATGGTATAAATATCAGAACTATTATCAACGAGAATTTGAAGTAAATGATTCAAGCATTAACTTTAAAGTGATGCGTTACTCTGATGTACTCCTTATGAAAGCTGAATGCGAAAATCAAAGAGCCGGAGGCGTACAGTCAACAGCTATTGGTTACATTAATGAAGTTCGTTTCAGAGCAAACGTACCATTATTAGCAACAAATCTTTCAAAAGATGATGTTTTTAATGCTATTGTGCATGAACGTCAGGTTGAATTTGCAGGTGAGCAACTTCGTTTTGATGACCTTATAAGATGGGATAAAGCAGGTACTGAACTTGTTAAGTATGGTTTTCAAGTTGGTAAAAGCGAGTTATGGCCAATACCAAATAGAGAGACAACTTCTAATCCAAATATCAAACCAAGTGATAATAACCCTGGTTACTAGATTAAAATTTTGTTAGTTTGAGTTAGTATTGAAAAACAGCGCATTTAATATGCGCTGTTTATCAATATATCTCATTTTTAAAACCTTTTTTAGCACTTATATTCAAAATACTGATATAACAATCTAATGTATTAAAAATTTATTTATATGGACTGTATCAACAAAAATAAGGCAATAATATAACCAAAAAGAGAGTCCTTTAAAATACAATGACTCTGCTTTTGATTAGGATTAAGCATATACTTATTTTAATAATGATATTATTCCAATTATTATTTATTTTATCAGAGATTATAAAATCAAAAAATGAATAGCTTAATAGAACGTAGTAAAACAAACACTAAATTTAAATTACTATAATAAAGAAGTATAGAATCGTTCATTCAATATGAAAAAAATTGCATCACTTTTTTTAATCGTAACATTGTTATACAATGTTTTAGGATTTTATCTCATGTTTGCTGAACAACAAAAGCAATTGTGGGTAAATTCTATGGAGAAAAGTGATAACTCAAATTTTGAAGTCATTGAGGTTAACATTAATCCTTATGCATATGTTGTAGATTCTGGATTTGAAGACGTTAATGAAGATTTGGTAATTAAAAACAAGACATATCATGTTTTCAAGAAAAGAATTATAAACAACGTTTTAAAATTATACTGTCTAAAAAACTCTAATAAAGATTTTTTTAGCAAGGATTTAAAAAAAATTGTCGATAGTCAAATATTTGATGTTGATTCAAATAAAGAAAATCCAAGTAAAAAATTAATGAAATCTTTTATTCAGGATTATATTCCTAATTATACTATTAATTTAGTCCTTAGTACTTCTAAATTAGTTTTCCCTCTTACCTTAAATTCCTACAATCCAAAAGTAGACCTTCTATCCGGATATTTTGCCACAAATTATCCTCCTCCTGATATGGTATAGTATTTCTTGTTGTTAAATATAAATAGACACGATTTTTAATCATGATCTGATGGGATTAAATCTTTAGTTATACCATAAGATTAAATTGCCTTTTATGAAATTTAACATCCAGTACTCAATTAATTTTAATTGAATAAAGCTATCAAAAACCATATAAAACCATCAAATGAAAATTTATAAAATATTATTTAAAGTACTACTATATAGTACTTTAACCACAAGTGTATTGGCTCAAACCAAAGAGAGTAAAAATAAAATTAAAGAACCAACAGGAGAAAATAACATAGCCTATCAGTGGTCACAAATTGCAGTTGTTGCAACCGGTAATGATACCGAAAGATTTAAGCCAAGACCAACCGTAACTTCTCGTTTTTTAGGATTAACGTTCGTTGCTGTTTTTGATGCCTGGAGTCGTTATGATCAAAAGGCAATTCCTGTCTACTTAAAAGATATACAGAGAAGACCTGTTAAAGAACAAACACTCAAAAATAAAGAGATTGCGATAAGTTATGCTGCATATAATGCATTATGTGAATATTATTTTTCAGACAAGGATTTGTTTATAGCTTACATGATTCAATTGGGGCTCGATCCTAATAATAAATCATTAGATCCCAACACACCTGAAGGAGTAGGTAATTTAGCAGCAAAAGCAGTTATTGAAGCAAGAAAACATGATGGATCAAATCAATATGGAGAAGAAAATGGTTCAAATGGCACTCCGTATTTTAATTATGTAAATTACAACCCGGTTAATTCTGCAGATGAAATGCTGGATGTAATTCATTGGCAGCCAAAATATTTCTCAGACGGAAAAGGCGGTAAATTTGCGCCAGGTTGTGCAACCCCATTTTGGAACAAAGTAAAACCTGTTGGATTAAAATCAGGAGATCAGTTTCGTCCTATACCCCCACCTTCTTTGGATTCAGAACAACTTAAAAATGAAGTTAAGGAACTTATTGATTACCAATATAACCTTACTAACGAACAAAAAGCATTGGTAGAATTTATGCGTGATGGTCCAAAATCAGTACAACAAGCCGGACATTGGTTAAAGTTTGCACAAGATGTTTCAAGACGTGATAAGCATACTTTAGATCAGGATGTAAAAATGTTTTTTTATAATCAGGTAACTGCTATGGATTGTTTTATAGCATGCTGGGATACAAAAATGTTTTATGATTTTGCACGTCCCTATGCTTTAGTTCATTATTATTATAAAGATATAAACATAAAAGCCTGGGGAGGACCTGGATTTGGAAATATAGAGATGAAAGGACAGGATTGGAGACCTTATTCACCAGATATTTTTTTATGCCCCGCTTTTCCGGGTTATGTTTCTGGACATAGTACCATTAGTGGAGGTTGTGGCGAAGCCCTGAAATTATGGACCGGAAGTGATCACTTTGGAGAATCAGCAACCTGGAGTACTCCAGGATCAATGACAGAACCAGATAACATTGGCCAACCTGTTGTACTGAAATTTCCAACGTTTACAGAAACGGCTAATATGGCTGGAATTTCCAGAGTAATGGGAGGTTATCATATTCAGGCTGATAATGTTGAAGGTTTAAAACTTGGTAGAAATGTAGCTCATGAAGTTTGGAAGTTTTATAATATCCATATAGGAAATAAAACTAAAAAGAAATAATGGAAACTTCTACTAATTTCAGATTATAAAAGTTATTGTAAATCTTAATATTACAAATTATGAAAATTAAACCGTTATTATTAGTATTTATAACATTTCTTTTGACACAATCTTGCGAATATTTTTCTAATCCAAATGACAAAATGATCAAGATTTTAGCGGCTAGAAAAGAAATGTATAATGTAAAAAATAACCCATTTGCATCAAAAGCAGAAGTTTCTTATTATGATTCAATAATAAAAAATTCATATGACGGATTCTTTAAAATAAGCAATGAATTAAAGAAAGGAAATGCATTATTAAATCTTGGAAAAGAAACTGAATCTGTTCAACTTCTGGAAAGTGCAATTAGGAAACAAAATGAATTAGGTGCAAAAGATAATCCTGAATCACTAAAATTCTTAGCAATTGCCTATATGAGACTCGGAGAAAAGCAAAATTGTGTTAACCACCATAATCCTGAATCATGTATTATGCCCATACAAAAAAATGGAATTCATATAATACGGCAAGGTTCTCAAAAAGCAATTGAAATTTACACAAAATTATTGAATATGAACCCTAATGATTATGAATCAAGATGGCTGTTGAATATCGCATACATGACTATAGGCAGCTATCCATTAGATGTTCCTAAACAATGGTTAATACCTAATTTAAATAAAGATAATTCCGGATATAGCATAAAACCATTTTTAGATATTGCGTCAAATGTAGGCATAGCTACTAGAAACACGTCTGGAGGTGTTATAATTGATGATTTCAATAATGATAATTATTTAGATATTATAACTTCTGATTGGAGTTTGGATGGAGTTATGCACTATTATCAAAACAATAAAAAAGGAAGTTATGAAGATCATTCAAAAACATCTGAAATCGGCCGTTTTAAAGGAGGTTTAAATATGATTCAAGCTGACTATGACAATGATGGTGATACTGATATATTTGTTCTACGAGGAGCATGGATGAACAAATATGGAAGACAACCTAATTCATTGTTACGCAACAATGGTAATGATACTTTCACTGATGTAACAATCAAAAGTGGACTATATTCAGAATTTCCAACTCAAGCGGCTACATGGAATGATTTTAATAATGATGGCTATCTAGATTTATTTATAGGAAATGAATCTTCAGGTAATCAGTCCTACCCTAGTGAATTGTATTTGAATAATCAGGACGGAACTTTTACAAATGTTGCTCATGAAGCAAAATGTGATGTTGTGAGTTTTATAAAAGGAGTAACATCAGCAGATTATGATAATGATGGTGATATAGATTTATTTCTTTCAGGAATGAACAAAAAGAAAATACTATTACAAAATACAGGACTTAAAAAAGGTATTCCGCAATTTTTAGATGTTACTGATAAAGCAGGTCTGGCAGTAATTAATGTAAAAACTTTTCCAACATGGTTTTGGGATTATGATAATGACGGATGGCAGGATATTTTCGTTTGTGGTTATCAATTTGAGGGTTCTGTTGCAGGAGAAACTGCAATGGAAGCCTTGAATATACCAAATAAAAGCAGCAAAATATATTTGTACCACAACAATCACGATGGTACATTTTCTGATGTTTCCAGAGAATCAGGTTTAAATAAGACCGTATTTGCTATGGGTTCAAATTTTGGTGATATTGATAATGATGGTTTTTTGGATATGTATTTAGGTACAGGAAATCCCGAATATAGTTCACTAACTCCCAATAAGTTATTCAGGAACATGGGCAATGGAAAATTTGCTGATGTTACTGTATCTGGCCGTGTAGGAAATTTGCAGAAAGGTCATGGTGTAGCATTTAATGATGTGGATAATGATGGAGACACTGACATTTTTATAGAGGTTGGAGGCGCTTATTTTGGAGATTCTTTTAATAACTCACTATACCTCAATCCTGGTCAAAACAACAATCGATGGATAAAATTACTTTTAGAAGGTACAGACAGTAATCGTTCTGCAATTGGAACAAAAGTAAAAGTAAGTTTCAGGGAAAATGGTATTTCCAGATCTGTATATAGAATATTAAATTCAGGCGGTAGTTTTGGTGCATCTGCTTTAAGAATGGAAATTGGAGTTGGCCAAGCTACAACCATCGATCAAATCGAAATTATTTGGCCAAAAAGCCAGAAGAAACAAGTATTTAAAAATATATCCCCAAATCAATACATTAAAATTCTTGAAGGTGAAAAAGGCTTTTCAAAAGTGAATATTAAAAAAACTGTTTTTCCAACTGCTGGGGCGAAATCTTCTATTTGTATCTGATACGGGTAAAATAAAAGATTAAATATTGAAAAAAAAAGATATATTATAAAATAAAAAATAAAAAAATGAGAATAGCTATTTTTAGCCTGCTAAGTTTATTATTGCTTGTTAATTGTTCTACAAAAGATTCGAATGAGAAGATATTTTCTACTTTAGATCGAGCTGATACGGGAATTGACTTTAGCAATAATTTGACAGAAAATGATTCCCTAAATTACTTTACCTATAGTTATATTTATTTAGGAGGAGGAGTTGCTACCGGCGATATCAATAATGATGGTCTGGTAGACATCTATTTTACTGGAAATCAGATATCAAACAAATTGTATTTAAATAAAGGAAATCTAAAATTTGAAGACATTACGTCAAAGGCAGGTGTTGGAGGTGATGACCGCTGGTATAATGGTGTAACTATGGCTGATGTAAACATTGATGGATTTTTAGATATTTATTGTAGTGTAAGTGGAAAGTTTGGACCTAAAAATAATGAATTATATATTAACAATGGTAATGGAACCTTTACAGAAAAAGCCAAGGAATATGGAATTGATGATGATGGAAACAGCATTCAGAGTAGCTTCTTTGATTATGATAAGGATGGCGATTTAGATTTATTTGTCGCCAATTATCCACCTACAAAATTTGGTTCAGTACCTAGTGATTATGCGCAAATGATGTTTAACGTGCAAGACTCCCAATCAGGACATCTGTATCGTAACGATGGGAATCATTTTGCTGATGTTAGCAAAGAAGCAGGTGTAAAAGCGTATGGATTATCTTTAAGTGCCACAATTGGTGATTTAAACAATGACAGTTGGCCTGATATTTATGTTTCAAATGATTTCAGCGCACCTGATTTTATGTATATAAACAATCAGGATGGCACTTTTAAGGAAGTTATAAAGCAAGCTACAGCCCATAATTCTTTCTATGGAATGGGTGTTGATATTTCTGATTTTAATAACGATGGCAATTTAGATCTGTTTCAGGTAGATATGGATGCGAAGGACAATCGTCGTAAAAAAGCGAATATGTCCAGTATGAATCCCAAACTTTTTTGGGATGTGGTTGATGTTGGTTTTAATTATCAGTATATGCACAATTGTATGCAGCTAAATACAGGAGTTAATGAAAACGGTATACCCCATTTTGGCAATATATCCCGTATAACCGGAACATCCTCTACTGATTGGAGCTGGGGTCCTTTATTTGCAGATTTTGACAATGACGGAAATAAGGATTTGTTTATAACTAATGGAACAAGAAGAGAGATTAATAATAATGACTTCTTCCATAGTTTGGAAGGATTAAATTTACAGCCAAAAGACCTACTTAAAAAATCTCAGGAAATTCCTTCAGAGAAAATTGATAATTTCATGTATCAGAATAAAGGGAACTTAAATTTTGAACAAGTCAATAAAAAATGGGGAATTGAGTATAAAGGATTTTCAAATGGTGTGGCGTATGTTGATTTAGACAACGATGGTGATTTAGATTTGGTGGTAAATAATATCGATGATTATGCATCGGTATTCGAAAACTCAAGCTCTAAAATCAATAATTACATTAAAATGGATTTCAAAGGAAATTCTAAAAATACTTTTGGTTTAGGGAATCGTGTTTATATCAAAACAAAAAAAGGAACCCAAATGCAGGAGCTTACTTTAACAAGAGGATTTCAGTCATCAGTAGCTCCTGAAGTGCATTTTGGTTTAGCAAAGGAAAAAACAATCGACGAAGTAAAAGTAGTTTGGACTAATGGCAAAGTGCAAAAATTATATAATGTAAAAGCAAACCAAACATTACACTTTAAAGAACAGGATGCTAAAGAGCAAACAGCACTAGAAACAGCTCCTAAAGCTCATTTATTTGCAACAGAGAACACTATTTTTCCGGTTTTTAAGCACGAAGAAAATATTTATGATGATTTTAAAGATCAGGTATTACTGCCTCATAAAATGTCTACTTTTGGACCTGCAATTGCTGTAGGTGATTTAAATAAAGATGGTCTCGATGATTATTTTATTGGTGGTTCTGCAACCTACGCCGGAAAAATATTTATGCAGTCTAAAAATGGCTTTGCAGAAAAGAAAGTTCAGGCGTTAGAGGATGATAAAGCTAGTGAAGATACCGGAGCGTTAATTTTTGATGCTGATAATGATGGAGATAATGACTTGTATGTAGTCAGCGGAGGTTACGAATTTTTAGTAAATGACCCAAAATTGCAAGACAGATTATATCTAAATAACGGAAAAGGAGATTTTACCAAAGCGACAAAAGGAGTATTACCAACGATGTTAACCAGTAGTTCAAAAGTATATCCTATTGATTATGATAAAGATGGAAAACAAGATCTTTTGGTATTAGGGAGACAAGTTCCCGGACAATATCCTTCACCAACTACAACATATTTGTTGCACAATATAAGTACAGCAACACAACCTAAATTTGAAATTTCTAAAAAGTCCCCTAAAGAATTTATTAATTTAGGAATGGCAACAAGTGCCGTAATTACCGATTTTAATAATGACAAATTAGATGATATTATTGTTGTGGGCGAATGGATGCCAATCCGCGTTTTTCAAAACACAAAATCAGGTTTCAAAGAAGTTACTAAAAACCTGGGACTTAATGATGATACAACCGGCTGGTGGTGGAGCATTCAACAAGCTGATTTTGATAAGGATGGCGACATGGATTATATCGTGGGAAATAATGGCCTAAACTACAAATACAAAGCTACTCCTGATGAAACCTTTGATATTTTTGTTAAAGATTTTGACAATGATAAACACAAAGATATTGTGTTAAGTTATTACAATGACGGAAAGCAATATCCTGTACGTGGCCGTGGCTGTTCGTCTCAGCAGATTCCAAATATCAAGAAAAAATTCAAAGATTATGAAAGTTTTTCTGAAGCTACTTTGGTTGATGTTTATACAGAAAAATCACTTAAAGAAGCTTTACATTATAAAGTGAAATCGTTTGCCAGTATATACTTAGAAAACAAAAATGGCAAATTCGTAATTCATCAATTACCTGTTGAAGCACAGCTTACGTGCATCAATCAAATAATGGTAGATGATTATGATCATGATGGAAATCTCGATGCGCTAATTACCGGAAATATGTTTAATTCTGAGGTGGAAACACCAAGAAATGATGCCGGTCATGGATTACTGTTAAAAGGAAATGGCAAAGGAAAATTTAGGTCGATATCAGCGGTTGATAGCGGATTTTTCACTCCTGGCGATGTTAAAAACATGGAAAAAATCAAGGTTAAAGGAAAAACCTATCTTCTGGTCACTAAAAATAATTCGTTTTTACAAAGCGTGAGAATTAATTAAAGTTTGAACAAACATGTTAGAAGTTTTATTGTCTCACAATGTATTAATTACTCGTGTTGATTCTTAATTGAATCCTCCTTCAGTTTTTTTCAATTGTAGATCTTAATTCTTAAACAATACTTTCAAGGCCAAAGGTCTTCTAAGTATTGTTTTTGTAAACTGTTAATTAGTAATTCAATTTGATATGATCCTGATATTGTCCATAAACAATTTCAGGAAGTATCAATTAGTTATACTACTTGTTTATACTATCTATCATGTGTTTCAAACTAAGGTAAATTGTTCTTTACAATTTACTATTAGCTATTTTCATTTATTATTCTTTGTAAAATAAAGCCCATTAGGACAAGTCCTTTTTATTGGTCAGATTATCAGTCTATCAGTTTTGTCATAGAAAGAATCAGATTAAAATGATTTGCAATTCTGATTAGTCTATAAGTATCTGGCAATTTTACGTCCATCAAAACAAAAAAAATCATGAAAAAAATTTCATCATTATATAATACATTTATTTTTATAGCCTTTATCTTAATTGTATGCCGAACAGAAAAAATTACAGCTCAGGGTTGTGTAGCTGTTCGACAAATGGGAGGGCTTAATATGAATGCTGCCGGCTCTTATAATTTAGAAAGTGGCGAATTTCAAGTAGGAACTAATTATCGTTATTTTCATTCCTGGAGACATTTTGTTGGAAAGGAAGAACAATTAGAACGTCAAACTACAGGTGGCGGTCATGACGAAAATGGTGTAGAGATAGGCAATGCTGTGAACATTTATTCGCATGCTTTAGATTTTAATATTTCTTACGGAATAACAGATAGAATACAAATAAACGCCACTTTGCCTTATGTGCATAATGAACGTTCTCAGGTTTTGAGACAGACAACACCCGTAAAAGATACTCTTAGATACAGCGTATATGCTCAAGGTATTGGAGATATCAGACTAAGTGTGAATTATTGGTTTTTTGATCCAAAAACGGCTCATAAAGTTAACTTAATGGTAGGATTAGGACTGAAATTAAATACCGGAAGCCATGATGAAATGGATGATGCACCCCAAACGGACGGAACCACAAAAAGTGTAGTAATGGATCAGGCAATTCAGCCAGGTGATGGCGGTGTTGGAATTTCAGCAGAGCTACAAGTATTCAGACAATTAACCGGGCGTCTTTACGGATTTGCAAATGGATATTATCTTTTTAACCCTAAGGAATCAAATGGCACATTTAAATCACCGCCAAAAGCAGGTTTAGAAGGATATGAAATTTATGCTTCACCAGACCAATATTTTGCAAGAGCAGGTTTATCGGTTTCAATAGACAAAAAAGAAAACTTTAATATTTCATTAGCAGGAAGAGTTGAAGGTATTCCAGCCTACGATGCTTTTGGAGGACAAGTTGCGTATCGCCGTCCAGGATATGTAGTAGCGGTAGAATATGGATTTTCATATCGCATAGGAAAACATAACCTTAGTCTGTTTTTGCCTTACAATATTGTAAAAAACCGTATTCAGAGTGCTGCCGATATTGCGAATCAGGATTTGCAAAATTCTGTTATAACTGATCCTGCAAAACGTGTCCATGTTCAGGGAGATGCCGCTTTTGCTGACTATTCAATTAATTTAGGATACTCTTATCGCTTTAGTCCAGGAAAAAAAATGAAGCTGACAACACTTTAATAAAAATATATTATGGTAATAATTACTTTAAAAAAAATGAAAACTTCTTTTAATTTTTTCTATTTCATGTTAAGTAATAAAATGGCAAAACACAGTGTCAACTTAATGCGCACTGCCCTATCAATAATTTATATTTGGTTTGGAATTTTGAAAGTATTTGGAATGAGCCCCGCTGGTGATTTGGTAGAGAAAACCGTTTTTTGGTTTAATCCCGAATTTTTTATTCCGACTCTTGGAATCTGTGAAGTCTTAATCGGTTTAGGTTTATTAATCAGAAAATTGATTCCGGCAACTGTACTATTACTTTTATTACACATGATAGCCACACTCACTCCGTTTTTCATTTTACAATCCAGTTGTTTCGAAATCTTCCCTTACGAACCAACATTGGCAGGTCAGTACATTATAAAAAATCTTGTTTTGGTAGCGGGAGCTCTTGTTATTGCCGGAAAATATAACGAAAATTATTATGAGGAAATAAATTTGAAAAAAGAGCAAAAATTTTATACTGATAATCATCAAATATTAAACTAAAAAATAACGCTAAGAAAGTACATTAAGTATTTATTAGTTAAATCAACATTTATAATATGTTACGAGAAAAAAAATATTTAAAGTTGCTAATCTGTTTTTTCTTTTTGCTTACTGCACAAACATATGCTCAGGAGCAAAATTTGAAAGGAATAATCATTGGTGCAAAAAACGATTTGCCAATGATTGGAGTAAGAGTTGAGTCAGAAACCCAGGAAACTACTACCAATGAAAATGGCGAATTTGTTATTCAGAATCAAAAATTGCCCTCTACACTAAAATTGAGTTTTATGGGATACCAAGCTCAGGAAATTTTGATAAACTCATTAGATTTATTAACAGTAAGGTTAGTTAAAGATTCAAATCAGTTAGATGAAGTACTGATTTCAAGCGGCTATTTGTCTCAAAAAAAATCGGAGTTTTCAGGCTCTGTTGCTACTGTTTCAGCAAAGCAATTGCAGAACCGCCCTTCCACCAGTTTTGATCAGTTATTAGGCGGTCAGGGAACAGGAATAGATGTTATCCAGTCAACAAGTGTATTAAATAATACGCCTGTCATTCGGGTTCGCGGATTAAACACGATTACATCCGGACTTTTTCCTTTGATTGTAGTAGATGGTGTCGCGGTTTTTACGGGATCTTTGGGTGGGTTTGTTGGTAATAATCCACTTTCGGGAATTAATCCTAATGATATTCAGTCTATAGATGTATTGAAAGATGCTTCAGCTGCTGCGATATATGGCTCCAGAGCCGCAAATGGTGTTATGGTAATTACAACAAAAAAAGGTAAAAAAGGTAAAACGAAATTTAATTACAATAGCTGGTTCAGTCGGAGTACACCTTATAATCTGCCTAAATTATTAAATGCAGAAGATTATACCATGATAAAAAATGAAGCTTTGGTTAATGCAGGTAAAGCTCCTGGTTTTTTCCTGACTACAAATCCTGATGGTAGTACAGTAGATACTAATTGGTATGATGTTGCGTACGAGCCAGGTTTTTCGAGCAATCACAACATCAACATTTCCGGTGCTAATGAAACAACTCAATATTATTTTTCAGTAGATTATACTAATCAAAATAGTTTTATAAAAAACAATACTTTTCAAAATTACATGACACGATTAAACATTAGTCATGAGGTAAATAGTTTTATTAAGGTTGGTGCCAATGTTTCTTATAGCAATGCAAAAAATGTCGGCCCAAATACTGGTGCTGTTGCCGGTAATACCTTGTCTTCATCAACTTATAACACAGAATACATTACCAATGAACCATTAGGAAGAATGACGTATGTTTTGCCTCCAAACGTACCTGTTTACAAACCTGATGGATCTTATAGCATTCAAAATGGAATAAGTGTTGGTTATGGCGCCAATATTCCGTCTATTATCGGTACTATTAATGCCTATAATTTAGCTATGGTTCAGGAACTTGATTTGACTACTTCGCTTAGTAAATCACTTTTAGGTAATATTTACGGAGAGTTTGATATAAATAAGAATTTGGTCTTTAGAACCAGTTTCGGGTTAAACACTATTGGTTTGGAAAACAAACTTTTTCTAAATCCAATTCATGGAGGGGGCGCTTCTTACAACGGTATCGCAACCAATATTGCTACCGATTTATCAAGAACAGATTGGGCAAATACCCTTACCTACAAAGATTCTTTTAGTGAAAACCACAATTTTGCAATTTTGCTGGGTTATGAACGAATTAAAACGACTCTTAATAGTTGGGGAGCCTCTCAAAGTAATGTCACAGACCCTTATTATAAGAACTATCAGGGAAGCTATGCCAATATTTCGCCTATAGGTAATGACCTTTCGGAAAATGCTTTACTATCCTATTTTACCAATCTAAACTATAATTTTAAAAACAAATATTTCCTGACTTTGAATTATAGAATTGATGGTTTATCAGCTTTATCAGAAGGAAATAAATATGGTAATTTTGGAGGAGGCTCAGTAAGTTGGAACCTGACAGAAGAACCTTTTTTTAAGGGTTCAAAAATAAATGCCTTTTTAGATAATTTAAGACTGAGAGCCAGTTATGGTATTGTAGGAAATAGCGAAATAGGAAATTATCCTGCTATCGGAACGTATAATTCATCTACTTATGGAGGAACTCCAACTTTAGGATATTCCCAGACTGCCAATCCTAACCTAAAATGGGAAACAAGTTCAAAACTCGATTTAGGAGTGAATTTCGCTATGCTGAATAACCGTGTTTCAGTAGAACTTGATTATTTCAATAATAAAATTAGAGATCTTATTCTAAAAACCCCACAAGCACTTTCAGCAGGAATCCCAAATAATTACATCAACGAAAATGTTGGCGGTATGTACAACACAGGTTTTGAATTAGGAATTAATGCACTTGTTCTGAATACAAAAGATTTTAATTGGAATGTAAATTTGAATCTTTCCACCTTAAAAAACAAAGTAACTTCATTAGCCAGTGATGTATTTGTACCAAGTGTATTTGGAGTCCAAAATATGACCAGAGTGGGCTATTCTGTCGGATCTGTTTTTGCAGTGCCTAACAAAGGTGTAAATCCGGAAAATGGCCAAATGGTTTTTATAAACAGTGAAGGCAGGGAAGTGCAATATAATCATATTGGTTCTCCAAAATGGACCTATCTTGATGGTACAGCTGCTCCTGCGATAGATAACTATAAAGATGGCGTTATGCAAGGTCCTTCATTACCAAAATTATTTGGAGGATTAAATAATACATTTAATTATAAAAATTTTGTTTTAGGTATAAACCTGACTTTTGCTCAGGGAAACAAACTTTATAATGGAACTCGGGCAACCAACTCAGATCAGCGTTATTTTAATAATGGGGAGTTTATAAAAAACAGATGGACGACTCCAGGCCAGATAACCGATATTCAAAAGTTGTATTATGGTGATAATGTTTCGGCAGGTTTTTCGTTTTCAAGTACTTCAAAAGTCGAAGATGGTTCTTATGTGAAATTCAAAAATGTGTCTTTAGGATATAATGTACCTACTAATCTTTCTTTTCTAAGAAACACCTTCACCTCTATTTATGTGTATTTGCAAGGTAACAATTTGTACACTTTTACTAAATACAGAGGATCTGATCCTGAGGTTTCTATTAACGGAAACTCTATTAATTCTGGAAAAGATCAAAATGTTCCACCAAACGCTCAGGTGTATACTTTAGGCTTAAATATTGTATTTTAATTATTAAAACAAAGAAATGAAAAAATATATTTTACTCTGCTGGTTTATTCTACTGTTTACATCAGCCTGCAATGATGACTTATTAGATACACGGCCTGAAACCAGTATTCCGGAATCTGTTGCTTTTAGTACTCCTGAAAAAATTTTGGCACAGACCAATAACTTATACAAACAATTGCAAAATCAAAGTTTCTATGGTGGCAGATTTATTGTTTTTAATGAACAAAGAGCAGATCAGTTTGGTCAAAATGACGGAAATGCAGCAACAGGTTCAGCGGTATGGAATCAAAATGTAGCATCAACAAATGATTTCGTAAACAATGTCTGGTCGGTTGGATACACTGCAATCAATGCCTCTAATATTTTAATTAGCAAAATGAATGAAACCACTGTTATTTCAAACGATTTGGCTAAAAAGTACATTGCTGAAGCCAAATTTATTCGTGCGTTTTGTTATTTTAGTTTGATTCAAACCTATGCAAAACCTTACAATCAGGATAAAAATGCATTGGGCCTGCCTCTAAGATTAACACCAATAACGACTTCCGGAAATAATGATTTGGCCCGAAGTTCGGTAGAAATGGTTTATACACAAATCCTAAAAGATTTAGATGAAGCCGAAACAGATTTACCTGTTAGTTATGCCACTCCATTACTTAATACTTCCAGAGCTAAAAAGTGTACGGCAATTGCTTTAAAAACAAGGGTTTTACTTGTTCAGAATAATTTTGATGCGGTAATTACAGAATCTAAAAAAATAGTTTCTGCTACAATGCCTTTTCAATATACCGAAGGTAATCTAACCCATAAATTAGAGACTAATTTTGCAACAATTTTTGGAGGAAGTTACACTGGAACTGAAGCGATTTTTTCTATTCCTTTTGCAAATTCTTCCATTGAAACACCCTCGGCACAATATGCCTTGGCGTATAATTATTTAGCACAGCCGATTATCTTTTTGGCTGCTGAAGGAATCGTTAGCAATCCTGCCTTTAATTCCGGAACTGATGCACGTTCTACTCTTATAGGTACGAGCTCAGCAAATCAAAAAGTATTAAAAAAATTCAATATCACAACTGCGCCTTTCAGGGATTATGTACCTGTGATCCGATATGCAGAAGTATTGTTAAATTATGCAGAAGCAGCTGCATATACTGATGACCTGGCAACTTCAACAGCTTTATTGCAAGCGGTAAGGAATCGTTCAGACGCTAGTTATGTTTTTCCGGCAAACGACATAGCAACAAAAGAAGCCCTGATTACAACAATACAAAAAGAAAGAGATATTGAGTTTTTAGGCGAAGGTATCCGATTAATGGATTTACAAAGAAAAGTGCAAACATTACCCGCCAAAAAAGGCTCTATTGGAACAGCTCCCCTGGTGTTGCCAACCAGCAGTAATTATATCTGGCCAATACCAAGTGGGGAAATAGCAACCAATCATTTAATGGTTCCTAATCCTTAAAAATAAATAGCTGCAAGATTATTAATTAAATTATCAATATTAGCATCGTAAATAATATGTTTGATCAATTTTTATTAAAGTTGAATAATTGATGTTTTCATTAAATTCTGCATCATTTATTTCATAAAATGCTCGATTTGTAGGATTACTATATCCCCTATTGCTCTATTTTTGAAAACTTGTTAAATCGAATTTATTTCAATTTATATTAAAAATCAAATTATTAAATTTAACCAAAAAGGTTTCCTAAAACATCTAAAATGAGATTACAATTTATCGCTATCGTTTTGTTTTCAGTATTTTTTCAAAGTTCTTTTTCCCAAACTGATACTGCGACAGAAAAAAGAATTCAACAGTTAATTAAAAAAATGACTTTGAAAGAAAAAGTTGGTATGTTGCATGGGAACTCTAAATTTTACACCTCAGAAATAAAACACCTTGGAATTCCGGAATGGGCTTTGTCTGATGGTCCTCATGGAGTAAGAGCAGAAATGAATCGTCATGACTGGAAATATACAGGACAAACTAATGATTCATCTACCTGTTTTCCTCCAGGAACAGCTATGGCTGCAAGTTGGAATTTAAAACTAGCTAAACAACGTGGTCTCGTTTTAGGGGAAGAAGCACGTTTTCGCAAAAAAGATGTGTTGCTTGGCCCAGGGATCAATATCATTCGATCTCCACTTTGTGGACGAAACTTTGAGTATTTGAGCGAAGATCCTTTTCTTATTTCCCAACTTTCAATAAATTACATTGAAGCTTTGCAAACAAAGGATGTTGCTGCCTGTGTGAAGCATTATGTAGCCAATAATCAGGAAGAAAATCGTTTTGTGATTGATGCAAATATGAGCGAAAGGGCTTTGCGTGAAATTTATTTACCTGGTTTTAAATCTTCAATTGTTGATGCAGGAGCATTGGGAGTTATGGGAGCTTATAATAAATTTCGAGGCGAATATTGTACTGAAAACAGTTATTTGGGCCGAACTATTTTACGAGATGAATTTAAATTCAAAGGAGTCTACATGTCTGATTGGGATGCTGTTCACAGTACTGAAAAAGCAGCTTTGGCCGGTTTGGACTTAGAAATGGGAACCGAAAAAGAAAATTATAACGACTGGTATTTTGCAGACCCTTTAATTAAAGCAGTACAAGAAGGACGTATAAAAGAAACTATAGTTAACGAAAAGGTAGCAAATATTCTGAGAGTCATGATTAAAACGAAAGTTTTGGATCCCAAAACTCGAGAAAAAGGCTCTTTAAATACTAAAGAACACCAACTGGCTGCTTATCGTTCTGCTGTAGAGGCAGTTGTTTTACTGAAAAATGAAAAGGCAATTTTACCATTAAATATGAGCGCTTTAAAATCAGTAGCTATTATTGGTGATAATGCAACACGTACACATTGCAGTGGCGGATTTAGTTCAGAAATCAAAGCTCTTTATGAGATAACGCCTCTTCAGGCTATGACCAAAAAATATGGCAAATCGATGCAAATAAATTTTGCACAAGGTTATGAAAAACAATCCTACGTAGCTGAAAGAAGCAGCAAAGGTCAATTGAATACTGATAATGTAGATTGGAAATTAATCGATGAGGCAGTAGCCCAAGCCAAAAAATCTGATGTGGCAATCATTTTTGCAGGTTTGAACCATGATTTTGATTCGGAATCATTTGACAAACTACATATGCGTCTGCCTTACGGACAAGAAACTTTAATTCAGGAAGTAGCCAAAGCAAATCCTAAAACTATTGTTGTAATAATTGCCGGTTCACCATTAGAATTAGCAGGTATTGAATCTCGTGTTCCCGCATTAGTATGGGGATGGTATGGTGGAATGGAAGCCGGAAATGCTGTTGTTGATGTATTAAGCGGAAAAGAATTTCCATCGGGAAAATTACCTTTCACAATTCCTGTTACGTTAAGCCAATCACCAGCTCATGCCTTAGGAGCATATCCGGGACATGACCTTAAAGTGAATTATGATGAGGATATTTTAGTAGGATACCGCTGGTTCGACACTAAAGAAATTGAGCCTCAACACCCATTTGGATTCGGTCTGTCTTATACCTCTTTCGAAATTTCAAATGTTACTACCGATAAAAAAGTGTATAGTGCGAATGATGATATAGTAGTGAAATTCAATATCAGGAATACGGGAAAAACCAATGGCGCAGAAGTGGTTCAATTGTATGCAGGTCAAACTACTCCTTCTGTTTTAAGACCTAAAAAGGAATTAAAAGCATTTGATAAAATATTTCTGGCACCTGGAGAACAAAAAACAATTGATCTAAAAGTTAAAGTAAAAGACCTGGCTTTTTATGACGCAAAAACTTCCAATTGGAAAATCGAATCTGGTGAATTTGTACTGTATACAGCTACATCAGCTAAAAATATTATAAGCAGCCTGAGTATTACTGTACAATAAATTTGATACAAAATTTTAAAAGAAGGATTGTCAATAGAAAATTGTTATTGACAATCCTTCTTTTTGCAGATAGAAATTCATGCCTTTTAAGAAAAGAAAAACTTAAATTAACTATTTCCCTTTTATTTTGTATTGGATATAAATCATTGCACCAAATAGTACTTCAACTAAACCACCTGTCAATGCGGAGACATATGCATCAACTTCCAATTTAAAGAGAGCGTACGATGCTATTCCGAGAATACTTCCCAAAACCCAATAAATACGCATACCATAAATACTTGCAAATGTCAGGTATCGTCCAGCAATTATCATTATCATTGCCTGAAAAAACCACTCCGCTTTTATTAATGACAAACCATAAGCCAAAGGTATACACATTATAATCCAAATTGTGCCCTCCATGGCAAGTTTGCCAAGAGGATTATTTTTATCATGCCCTCCTCTAATACCAATTAGTTTTGCAATTAAAGTGGATATCGGAAAGATAAATATCCCTCCAATTATTAAAGTCCAAATACCATTATGGGATGAATATAAATTTACCATAAGGCCAGAAAGTAACCAGACTAGCCCGGAAATAAAAACTCCAATTGATCCATAACCATAGCCACTTCTCATATCTCCCTGAGCAACTTGTAAATTATTCATATCTAATTTCTTAATAGTTTTGAAATAAATTCTTTAGTTCACGTTAACCCTATAGTTAGTCATATTCCGTTTTCTGGTGAGGAATTGAAAACCGGATTTATTGTTTCAACTTACCTTCCACCGGTAATATAATACTAAATAAGGCTCCTTCACCCAATACAGCTTCTGCATAAATATCACCATCATGGTTTTGGGCAATTTTTTTACACATTGCAAGTCCAATACCTGTTCCTTCATACTCAGTCTTGGCATGTAGTCTTTGAAAAATATTAAATATACGCTGAAAATATTCCCGCTCGAAACCGATACCATTATCCCTAACCTCGATTTTGCAAAATTCTGATACAGATCTTCCAGGCGAAATATTCTTTACATCATTATCTGAAACTGATCCCAGAGTTATCCTTACAACAGGACTTATATCGCTTTTGGAAAATTTAAGTGCATTACTGATAAGATTGCGGAAAAGTTGCATCATCTCAACAGGATTAGCTTCAATTACCGGCAAATCATCCACTAAAATTTTACCGTGTTTTTCTTCCAGTAATAAATCGTAATCCAAAATCAGATGTTCAATAATTTCGTTTAAATTAACTTTTTCAAACTTTTCTTCAGATTTGGCAAGCTTTGAGTAATTCAATACATCATTGATAAGAGTTCTCATGCGTATGGCAGATTGCATGATTTTGTTTATATAATTCTTGCCCGTAATTCCGGCACTTTCCCCAAGGCTCGTTTCAAGCATTTGTGAAAAAGTACTTATTTTTCGTAAAGGCTCCTGTAAATCATGAGAAGCAATATAGGCGAACTGAGCCAGCTCTTCATTAGACTGTAAAAGTTGTACATTCGATTGCTTAAGATCTTTAACAACCTTGTCAAGTTCTTGTGTGCGGTTTTGCACTTCTTGCTCAAGAGCACTTTGCACTTCATACTGTAAGGTCACATCCTGAGCAGTTCCATTTATCCTAATTGGTTTACCATCCAAATCAAATATGGTTTTTCCCTGAGCATGTAAGACTCGCTTTTGTGCGGTTTTAGCATTAATTATGGTATAAATTTCATCATAATCACCTCCTGATTCAGAATTTAAAGCCCACAAAACAGCGCTGGCTACTCTTTGTTGATCTTTATCCGCAATTATGGGTATAACCTGAGTGTAATCATGGTTGGAAGGATCATAACCAAACCATTCAATAAGTCGATCCGAATAAGTAAGACCATTGGTCGCAACATCAATCGTAAATTCAATAACTTAATGCAACACTTTTAATTTTTTAAATTTGTTGTATAT